>NZ_JBIVUM010000019.1:0-172520 GCF_044757205.1 Kitasatospora sp. NPDC091335
GGGGGGACCCTGTGGGAGAGTAGGACGCCGCCGAACAATTCTTCTGAAGAACCCCCATCCGGGAATCCCGGATGGGGGTTCTTCGCGTTTCCGGGTCGTCGGTGAGCCAGGACAGGGGGCAGTGGGGCCGGCGGCCGCGGGCACACCGGAAAAAATCTTGGCCGGCTGTGTCGAGAACCCGTGCCCGGCACCGTCCCCGGGGTGAACGCGGCCACAATGGGTGGCACCGGCTCCAAGGAGAAGACGATGGCCAAGTACCTGCTGCTGAAGCACTACCGGGGCGCCCCGGCCGCGGTCGACTGCACCCCCATGGACCAGTGGACGCCGGAGGAGGTCGCGGCCCACATCAAGTACATGCAGGACTTCGCGGCCCGGCTGGAGCAGACCGGCGAGTTCGTCGACGGCCAGGCGCTCGCGCCCGAGGGCACGTGGGTCCGGTACGACGGGGAGGGCCGGCCGCCGGTCACCGACGGGCCGTTCGCCGAGACCAAGGACCTGATCGCCGGCTGGATGGTGATCGACGTGGACAGCTACGAGCGCGCCCTCGAACTGGCCGGTGAGCTCTCCGCCGCCCCGGGCGCCGGTGGGAGACCGATCCACGAGTGGCTGGAGCTGCGGCCGTTCCTGGCGGCCCCGCCCACCATCACGGAGTGATCCCGGGGACAGGGGCCAGTGGAGTTCCAAGTGACTTACGGGACAGGTGAGTTCGGATGAACGAGGCCCTGCTGAGGAGCCTCACGCCGAGCGTCATCGGCATCCTCGTCCGCCGCGGAGCAGGCTTCGCGGCGGCCGAGGACGCCGTGCAGGAGGCGCTGGTCGAGGCGGTCCGGGTCTGGCCGGCCGAACGGCCCCGCGATCCCAAGGGCTGGCTGGTCACCGTGGCCTGGCGGAAGTTCCTGGACGCCACCAGGTCGGACACCGCCCGTCGACGCCGGGAGGACCTGGTCGACCTGGAGCCGGAACCGGGGCCCGCGGCCGACGCGGACGACACGCTCCAGCTCTACTTCCTGTGCGCCCACCCGTCGTTGACGCCCTCCTCGGCGGTCGCGCTGACCCTGCGCGCCGTGGGCGGGCTGACCACCCGCCAGATCGCCCGGGCCTATCTGGTGCCCGAGGCGACCATGGCGCAGCGGATCAGCAGGGCCAAGCGCACCGTCGCGGGCGTCCGGTTCGATCAGCCCGGGGACGTCGCCACCGTGCTCCGGGTCCTCTACCTGGTCTTCAACGAGGGCTACTCCGGCGATGTCGACCTCGCGGCCGAGGCCATCCGGCTCACCCGGCAGCTCGCGGCCGTGGTCGACCATCCCGAGGTGGCGGGGCTGCTGGCGCTGATGCTGCTGCACCACGCCCGGCGGGCGAGCCGGACCGCGCCCGACGGCGGTCTGGTGCCGCTCGCCGAGCAGGACCGGGCCCAGTGGGACACCGGGCTGATCGCGGAGGGCATCACGGTGCTCCAGCGGGCGCTGGCCCGGGACCGGCTGGGCGAGTTCCAGGCCCAGGCGGCGGTCGCGGCGCTGCACGCCGACGCGCTCACCGCCGAGGAGACGGACTGGGTGCAGATCGTCGAGTGGTACGACGAGCTGGTCCGGCTGACCGGGAGCCCGGTGGTGCGGCTCAACCGCGCGGTGGCCGTCGGCGAGGCGGACGGTCCGCGGGCCGGGCTGGCGGCGCTCGCGGAGCTGGACGACTCGCTGCCCAGGCGTACCGCGGTGGCGGCGTACCTGCACGAGCGCGACGAGGACGTGGTGACGGCGGCCCGGCTGTACGCGGTGGCGGCGCACGAGGCGCCCAACCTCGCCGAGCGCGACTATCTGACCCGTCAGGCGGCGCGGCTCAATGCGGTGCTGAAGGACCGTCGGACGGGCTGAAGCGCCTGGCGCGGAAGTGTGCCGGGGGCTCAGAGCCGCCCGGCGGCCTTCAGTGCCAGGTAGGTGTCGGCCAGCGCCGGGGCGATCCGGGCGGGCGGAGCGTCCAGGACGGTGGCGCCGTGGCGGGTGAGGCGCTCCGCGGTGGCCCGGCGGTCGGCGCGGGTCTGCTCGGCTGCCGCCGAGCCGTAGACCGCCTCCAGGGTGCCCCGCCCGGCGGCGAGGACGTCCAGCTGGGGGTCGGCGACCGAGGCGAGGACGACCTCGTGCCGCTTGGTGAGCATGGGCAGCAGCGGGCGCAGGCCGTCCTCGACGGGTGCCGCGTCCAGGCCGGTGAGCAGCACGATCAGCGAGCGGTGCGGCGCCATCCTGAGGGCGGTGGAGACGAGCGAGCGCATGTCGGTCTCGTGCAGCGCGGGTTCCAGGCCGGCCATGGCGTTGGTGAAGGCGGGCAGCACCTCGTGGGCCGAACCGCCGGCCACCGCGACGCGCTTGCGGGTGTCGTGGGCGAGCAGGTCGACCCGGTCGCCGGCCCGGGTGGCGAGGGCGGTGAGCAGCAGCGCGGCGTCGAGGGCGGCGTCCAGGCGGGGTGCGTCGCCGACCCGGCCGGCCGAGGTGCGGCCGGTGTCGAGGACGACGAGGATGTGCCGGTCGCGCTCGGGGCGCCAGGTGCGGACGGCGACCGTGTTCCGGCGGGCGCTGGCGCGCCAGTCGATGGAGCGGACGTCGTCGCCGGGCAGGTACTCGCGCAGGGAGTCGAACTCGGTGCCCTGGCCGCGGGTCAGCACGGAGGTGCGGCCGTCGAGTTCGCGCAGCCGGGCGAGCCGGGAGGGCAGGTGCTTGCGACTGGTGAACGGGGGCAGCGCGCGGACCGTCCAGGGGACGAGGTGCGAGCCCTGGCGGCCGGCCAGGCCGAGCGGGCCGAGCGAGCGGACCGTCACCCGGTGGGCGTGGTGGTCGCCGCGGCGGGTGGGGGTGAGCACGGTGGTGACCCGGCGCCGTTCGCCGCCGGGGAGGTCCAGGGGGTGCCGGGAGGCGGCCTCGGCGGTGCCGGGGCGCCAGGCGGAGGGGGCCCAGGCGTCGCGGACCAGGCCGCGGAGCGGGCGGCCGGAGGGGTTGGTGACGGTCAGTTCGACCGTGGCGGGCTCGCCGAGCCGGACGGTGGTGTCGCCGGCCCTCCCGAACCGCAGGCCGCGGACGGGGGCGGCGAGCACCAGGTCGACCGCGACGGCGACCAGCACCGCACCGGTGACCAGGCCGATCCCGGTCCAGGACGGCAGCAGCAGACCCACGACGAGCGCGCCGAGTGCGGCGAGCAGGGCGGTTCGCCCGGTGAGGGCCATGCGGTGCGCTCCTTCGGAAACCCGGATGCCGGAAGCCCGGAAGCCCGTGAGCGGGAGGGCCGTGAGCCGGAGAGCCGGATCGGGTGCGGTCAGTGGTGCGGTGCGGTCAGCGGTGCGGCGAGAGCTGCGGCGAGAGCCGGACTCAGCGGGGCGCGGGCGTCTGGGCGAGGACGGCCTGGATGACGGAGTCGGCGGTGACTCCCTCCATCTCCGCCTCGGCGCGCAGGGCGACCCGGTGCCGCAGCGTGGGCAGGGCGAGCGCCTTGACGTCGTCCGGGGTGACGTAGTCGCGGCCGGCGAGCCAGGCCCAGGCGCGGGAGGCGGCGAGCAGGGCGGTGGCGCCGCGCGGGGAGACGCCGATGGACAGCGACGGGGACTGCCGGGTGGCCCGGCAGAGGTCGACGATGTAGGCGAGGACCTCGGGGGAGACGGTCAGCCTGGCGATCTGCTCGCGGGCGGCGGCCAGGTGCTCGGGGCCGGCGACCGGGCGGACGCCGGCCGCGCCGAGGTCCCGCGGGTCGAAGCCCGCGGCGTGCCGGGAGAGCACCTGGAACTCCTGGTCGCGGTCGGGCAGCGGCAGGACCAGCTTGAGCAGGAAGCGGTCCAGCTGGGCCTCGGGCAGCGGGTAGGTGCCCTCGTACTCGACCGGGTTCTGGGTCGCGGCGACCAGGAACGGGACGGGCAGCGCGCGCGGCTCGCCGTCCACCGTGACCTGGTGCTCCTCCATGGCCTCCAGCAGGGCGGCCTGGGTCTTCGGCGGGGTGCGGTTGATCTCGTCGGCGAGCAGCAGGTTGGTGAAGACCGGGCCGGGCTGGAAGGAGAACTCGGCGGTGCGGGCGTCGTAGACGAGCGAGCCGGTGACGTCGCCGGGCATCAGGTCGGGGGTGAACTGGATGCGCTTGGTCCCCAGGCTGAGCGCGGTGGACAGGGTGCGCACCAGCAGGGTCTTGGCGACGCCGGGGACGCCCTCCAGCAGCACGTGGCCGCCGCAGAGCAGGGCGACGACCAGGCCGGTCACGGCGGCGTCCTGGCCGACGACGGCCTTGCCGATCTCGGCGCGCAGGGCGGTCAGCGCGCCGCGCGGGTCGATGTGCGGATCGGTGGCGGGGGTGGCGGGTGCCGTGCCGGGGACGGAGCGGAGCTGGGCGGTTGCCTGGTCGGTCACGGGTTCCGTACCTGCCTTTCGAGGGCGTCGAGGTCGTCGGCGATCCGCAGCAGCGCGGCGTCGTCGGTCGGGGGCGGGCCGTACAGCAGGGCCCGGACGTCCCCGGCGGGCCGTTCGGGCAGCCGGCCGGCCACGGCGGCGCAGAGCGCCTCGGGGTCGGGCGCGCCCGCCTGGAGCGGGACGCCCAGGGCGGGGGCGAGACGGTGGGCGGCGGCGCCGCGCAGGGCCTCGGCGGCGCGGCCGCGGGCCCTGGCCCGCCGGTAGAGGCGGGCGCGGCCCTCGGTGGTCTCGGCGGCGCGGACCACCACGGGCAGGTTCTCGCTGACCACCGGGCCGAGCCGGCGCCCGCGCCACAGGGCGGCGAGCACGGCGGCGACGGCGAGCTGGTAGCCGGCCCAGCGCCAGCCGTCCGGGAGGTAGTCCTCGAAGGTCTTGGTGCGGGAGCTCTCGGGGAGCGGGACGGAGTAGTCGGGCAGGTGCCAGGTGAGGCGGGGCTGCGAGCCGAGCAGGCCGAGGGCGAGGGAGGCGTCGCCGTCCTCGGTCAGCCGGCCGTTGTGCAGGAAGGTGCCGCTGCCGAGCACGATGACGTCCCGGTCGCCGTCGCCGGCCGGGAGGTGGACCAGCGGGTAGCCGTGGCCGCGGGGGTAGCAGCCCTCGCCGCGGCTGCCGCTGGTGTAGAGCATGCCGCCCTGCTGGGCGCTGCCGGCCTGGACGGCCTCGGGGAGGGAGCATTCCGCGGGGGTGGAGCGGACGGCGGCGTACGGCGGCCCGCCCGCGTCGTCGGAGAGCCGGATACCGGGGGCGAGCACGGTGAGCGCGGCCGGTCCCGGGGCGACCAGCACCAGTCGCCGGTGCCGGGCGGCGGCGATGCCGTGCAGCTGGGCGGGGCTGAGCAGGTCGGGCTCGGGCAGGACGAGGGTGTCCTGACCGCCCGGGGAGAGCGCCGGGTCGGTGGTGAACCCGGCCTTGAGGCCCTGGCGTTCGAGCAGCGCGATGACGGCGTGGGTGCCGTCGCGGTCGTACGAGCGCGGGTCCAGTGGCGGGTAGCGGCGGTCCTGGCCGAGCGCGGACACGGCGGCGGCGCCGATCAGCAGGGCGGCGAGGACGGCCAGGTACCAGCGGGCCCGGCGCCACAGGGTGCGCGCGGTGGGCGCGAGGCTGGTCGGGGCGGCGGCGGGCGCTTCGACGGGCGGCACCGGGGCGGGTGTGGGGACGGTGCCGGTCATGCCGCTCCTCCCGGGGTCGGGGCGGGGACGGCGGCCTGGTCGGGCGTGAGGACCGGGCGGGTGCGTTCCAGCGTCCGGTCGAGCTCGTGCAGCAGCCGGTACGCGTCCTGGTCGGCGGTGTGTTCGCCGTACGCGATGTCGTCGAAGGTCCGGGCGGCGGCGGCCAGGGCGGCGGCGTGCTCGGGCAGTGCCCGGCCGGCCTCGGCGGCGGCCTCGTCGGCGGTGCGGCCGGGGCGGGTGTCGAGCAGGGTGCGCTCCTCCAGGCCGCGGACCAGCGCGCGCATCTGCTCGCGGACGGCCTCGGTCCAGCGTCCGGCGGCGGCGTGCCCGGCGGCGTCCGCCCGGTACCGGGCGGCGCTGCGCGGGCCTTCGGCGCCGTACACGTCCTGGACGGTGCGGGCAGTGCGGCGGGGTGCGCCGAGGCGCCACCAGAGCGCGGCGCCGATCAGCACCGCGACGATCAGGAAGAGGATCAGTCCGGTGGTGCCGCTGGTGCCCTCGCCGGAGATGCTGTCGAGCGCGTCGGCGATGTGGTCGTAGAACCAGTCCGTGATCCGTTGCAGCACGGACGGGTCGTGCTTGTGGTACTCCGCGTCGAGAAGCTCGTCGCGGGCGGCGTCGCGCGCCGGGTCACGCGGGACGGTGACCGGGGCGCCGCCCGCGACGAGGAGCCTGTCCCCCCAGCTGGGCATCCGGTTCAGCGCCTCGCCGTGGTCGGGTCGCCCGGCCCGTTCCGGCCGGTGCCGCCGTAGTCGGGCAGACCGGCGGCGCGGGCGAGCTCGATGTCCAGGGCCTCGCGGCGGATCCGCTGGTCGATGTAGACCAGCACGCCGACGGTGGCGATGAACGGGGTGGTGAAGGTGCCGGCGATGATCCCGGCGACCGCCAGCAGGATCACCATGGCGGTGCCCTGGTCGGCGGTGGTGGGCAGGCCCTGGCCGTCGAGGCTCTCGAAGCCGAGGGCCAGGCCGAGGAACTGGAACGGGACGATGACGATCATCGCGGTGATGAACGCCAGGATCTGGGCCAGGACGGTGATGCCGAGGACCCGCCACCAGGCGCCGCGGACCAGGCGCCGCGAGCGCGACAGCGCCGTCAGCACGCCCTGCTTCTCCAGCATCAGGGCGGGGGCGGCGAGGCTGAAGCGCACCCACAGCCAGATGGCGACGGGCGCGGTCAGCAGGGCGACCAGGGTCAGCAGGCCGGCGATCGCGTCGGAGTCCGCGCCGGCGGCGGAGTAGCCGATCAGCGGGAGCAGGCCGAGCAGGATCACCCCGGGGCCCAGCAAGAGGGTGAACACGGTCAGCCCGAGCAGTTGCAGCAGCCGGGGACGGGCGTCGCGCCAGGCCTCCCCGGCGGTCACGGGCCGGCCGAGGACGGCGCGGCTGACCACGATGGTGAGCAGCGCGGTGGCGAACACGGTGAGCAGCAGGTCGAGCGGCAGCCCGGCCAGCATCCGCAGGGTCGGGGTGGCCGCGCCGGTCCTGCCCTTGACCAGCAGGTTGACCAGGACGGTGCCGGCCTGGGAGACGACGGCGAGGCCGAGCGAGAACGCGAGCACGGTGCGCCAGTGCCGGCGGACGGTGGTGACGGCGCCGTCCAGCAGTTCGCCGACGGTCAGCGGGCGCAGCGGGATGACGCCCGGCTTGGGGCTCAGCGGGGCGCCCCAGCCGTACGGGCGTCGGCCGCCGGGCTGCTGCTGCCCCCACTGCTGCCCACCGTGCTGTTCCTGCCGGGGGGCGCCGGCCGGGCCGGTCCAGCCGGGGGTGGCCTGCGGTGGTGCCGACGGCCCGGGCACGGCGGCGGGCGCGTCGGCCGGGGGCCGGGCGCCGTCGCGGGGCGGCTCGGACGAGCTGGGCGAGGCCCAGCCCGGGGTGTCGGTCATCACTGCTCCTCGGAGGGCGTCAGGGGCGCGACTGCGGGCGGTCTCCGCCCGCGCGCAGCGCCCATCGTGCCATGGGGCCGGAAACCGGCCCCACGGTGATCGGGTTGCCGATCGGCAACGGCCCTCCGGGGCGGGCCGGGTGGTGGTCCGCGAGGCGTTCCGAGCCGCCCCGGCAGGGTTATTCGCCCGGTATGGCCGGAATGCACCGGCAGGGGAGTTGGCCGTTCTGGAGCATTGGCACTGCTGTGCGGCAGGTCACAATCCGGTAATGAGAAGATGGACGCATGAAGGGACGCGTCCTCGTCGTTGATGACGACTCCGCACTGGCCGAGATGCTCGGTATCGTGCTGCGTGGTGAGGGTTTTGAGCCGTTTTTCGTCGCGGATGGAGACAGGGCGCTAGCCGCGTTCAGGGAGACCAAGCCAGACCTGGTCCTGCTGGACCTGATGCTGCCCGGCAGGGACGGTATCGACGTCTGTCGGCAGATCCGGGCGGAGTCCGGCATCCCGATCGTGATGCTGACCGCGAAGACCGACACGGTCGACGTCGTGGTGGGCCTGGAATCGGGTGCCGACGACTACGTCACCAAGCCGTTCAAGCCCAAGGAGCTGGTGGCCCGGGTGCGCGCCAGGCTGCGCCGCGCCGAGGAGCCCACTCCCGAGCAGCTGACCATCGGCGACCTGGTGATCGACGTGGCGGGCCACTCGGTCAAGCGGGACGGCCGGGGCATCCCGCTGACCCCGCTGGAGTTCGACCTGCTGGTCGCGCTGGCCCGCAAGCCCTGGCAGGTGTTCACCCGCGAGGTGCTGCTGGAGCAGGTCTGGGGCTACCGGCACGCGGCGGACACCCGCCTCGTCAACGTCCACGTGCAGCGCCTGCGCTCCAAGATCGAGAAGGACCCGGAGCGCCCCGAGATCGTGGTGACCGTCCGCGGCGTCGGCTACAAGGCCGGACCCAGCTGACGTGACGGACCGGGCAGACGACACCCCGTCGGGTTCCGCGACCGACGGGGCCGGGGCCGTGCGCGGCGACGTGCTGAGTTCGACCACCCGCCGCCGGCGCGGCCCCGCGGGTGCGGTCGGGCTGGTGAAGCGTCAGCTGCGCCGCCCCGTGCACCGGGTGGCCACGCTGTACCGCCGGTCGATCCAGCTGCGCGTGGTCGCGGTGTCCCTGCTGGCGTCCATCGCGGTGGTCCTGGTGCTGGGCGTGGTCGTGGTGGCGCAGGTGCGCACCGGCCTGCTCGACACCAAGATCGACGCCGCCCGCGCGCAGGCCAGGATCGGCTTCCAGGTCGAGCAGAAGAAGATCGACGAGGCCGGGGAGCAGAAGCTGCGCGGCGGCGGCGACCCGGCCGTCGACGAGGTCGGTACCTGGCTGCTGCGGCAGGTCAACGACCTGGCCGGGAGCGGGCAGACCGTCTACTCGGTGATCGCGATGGCCCCCGGCACCGGCACCGTCGTCCCGGACACCGCCGGCTTCGCGCCGCGCTACTCGGGCGACATCCAGCCGAACAGCATCCCGGACTCCCTGCGGGCCAAGCTGCGCTCCGAGCCCACCCAGCAGATGTTCGACCAGCCGACCCGGATCCACCGCTCGCCCGAGAGCAGCGTCAAGTCGGAGCCGGGGCTGGCCCTCGGCATGCAGTTCGTCGGCCCGGGCGGGACGCCGTACCAGCTGTTCTACGTGTTCTCCTTCGGGCAGGAGACCGACACCCTCAACCTGGTCACCGGCACCCTGGCGACCGCCGGCGTGTTCGTGGTGATCCTGATGGGCGGCATCGCCTGGGTCGTGGTGCGCCAGGTCGTCACCCCGGTCAGGATGGCCGCCGGGATCTCCGAGCGGCTCGCCGACGGGCACCTGGAGGAGCGGATGAAGGTCACCGGGACGGACGACATCGCCCGCCTCGGGGAGTCCTTCAACCGGATGGCCAACGCCCTCCAGGCGCAGATCCGCCAGCTGGAGGAGCTGTCCCGGGTGCAGCGGCGGTTCGTCTCCGACGTCTCGCACGAGCTGCGCACGCCGCTGACGACGGTCCGGATGGCCGCCGACCTGATCTACGACAGCCGCGAGGACCTGGACCCGATGGCGGCCCGCTCGGCGGAGCTGCTCCAGGGCCAGCTGGACCGCTTCGAGTCGCTGCTCGCCGACCTGCTGGAGATCAGCCGCTTCGACGCCGGCGCCGCGATCCTGGACGCCGAGCCGGTCGACCTGCGCGAGATCGTGGCCCGGGTGCTGGAGGCCGCGGACCCGCTGGCCCAGGCCAAGGGCAGCGCCGTGGTGATCCGCGGCGACGGCGAGCCGGTGCTCGCCGAGGTGGACTCCCGCCGGATCGAGCGCATCCTGCGCAACCTGGTGGTCAACGCCCTGGAGCACGGCGAGGGCCGCGAGGTGGTGGTCCGGCTGGGTTCCGCGGACGGCGCGGTCGCGGTCGGCGTGCGCGACTACGGCATCGGTCTCAAGCCGGGCGAGGCGTCCCGGGTGTTCCACCGCTTCTGGCGGGCCGACCCGTCCCGGGTGCGGACCACCGGCGGCACCGGCCTCGGCCTGTCCATCGCCGTCGAGGACGCCCACCTGCACGGCGGCTGGCTCCAGGCCTGGGGCGAGCCGGGCGGTGGATCGCACTTCCGGCTCACCCTGCCGCGCACCCGCGGCGGCGAGATCACCAGGGCGCCGTTCCGGCTGGAGCCGGAGGACTCCCGCAACAACCGGGGCCTGGGCGCGCAGGGCACGCCGTACCGGCGGGCGATCAGCCCGGCGGGATCGACGGCGACGGCCGCCGTCGAGGACCACGCGGAGACGCCGGAGGGCAACGGCCTCGGCAGCGGGCTCGGCGGGGTGCTGAACATCGGCCCGGGGCTGGGCCGGCGCCGGCTGCCCGAGGGCCCGCGCGCGGACCCCTCGGACGTGCGGGCGGCGGCCGGGTACGGGGCCACCGGCGCCCAGGTCATGGTGGACCCGACGCCGGGACGGCTGTCGGTGGCACAGCGGACGGCGGAGCCGGACGCCACGGGTGGGACGACGGACGCGGAGGGGTCGCAGCGTGCGAAGGACGAGCAACAGGACTGAGCCGCGGGTCCTCGCGGTGGTCGGCGGGCTGCTCGGCGCCCTGGTGGCGAGCGGCTGCGCGGCCATGCCCGACTCCGGCGGCATCACCAGGGTGGAGCTGTCCCAGGGCTCGGCCGACAAGAACCTCCAGGCCCGGGTCTACCCGGTGGCGCCCGGCAAGGGCGCCAAGCCACGCGAGCTGCTGACCGGGTTCCTGGACGCGGTGACCGCCGACGAGGGGTACGACACCGCGCGCAAGTACCTCACCGAGAGCGCCGCCGCGGACTGGAAGCCGGAGCTGGGGATCGTGGTGCTCGCGTCCACGACCATCCCGGCCGGCCAGGACGTCACCGACGCGGACACCACGGTCTCGGTGCCGGTGAGCGGGCAGCTGGTCGCCAACGTCGACGAGAAGCACTCGTACCGGCTGGTCGCCGGGCAGAACAACAGCGTCTCCGACTTCACCTTCGTCCGGAAGGACGGCGAGTGGCGGATCGACAAGCTGCCATCCGGCGTGATCATGAACGAGACCAACTTCCGGAACAGCTTCCGGCAGGTCGAGCGGTTCTTCTACACCGCGCCCGACCCGTCGGCGGTGGCCTCGGGGAACGTCGGCCAGGAGGTGCTGGTCGCCGACCCGATCTACCTGCGGCGCCGGGTGGACCCGCTGGCCTCGGCGGCCCAGGCGGTGGCCGACGGACCCTCGAAGTGGCTCTCGCAGGTGGTCAGGACGGCGTTCCCGGACGGCACCAGGGTCGAGCGGGTGACCATGGACGACTCCAAGGGCGCCCACGTGCAGCTCGGCGCGGCCGACCTCGGCGAGCCGATGGCCTGCCGCCGGATGGCGACCCAGCTCTTCTACACCCTCGCCGACCAGGGCAAGGGCCAGTTCGACAAGCTGGAACTGAAGGGGCCCGGCGGTTCCTGCACCGCCACCCGCGGCGACAGCCCGGCCACCGGTCCCGGCTCCCTGGCCGGGCAGGCGGCCCCGACGCAGTACTACCAGCGTGCCGACGGCGCCCTGGTGGCGACCGACGAGGGGCGCCCCGGCGACCCGGTCCGCGGCATCCTCGGCAAGCCGCAGTCGAACACCAAGCCGCCGCTCGGCGTCTTCGCGGTCAGCCGCGGCGCCAACCAGGCCGCCGCGATCAGCGAGGACGGCCACCAGGTCTACTCGGTGCCGCTGGCGGACAACGCGGTGGCCATGGGCGAGCCGGTGCTCAGCTCGCCGGCCAAGGGCGGCGACAAGGAGGACGGCTTCGACTCGCCCAGCTGGGACGGCCGCGGCGACCTCTGGGTGGTGGACCACAACAAGCAGGCACCGCGGGTGGTGATGGTGCGCGGCGCCAAGCCGTACACCGTGTCGGTCGAGGGGCTGACCGGACAGACCGTGCAGGCGCTGAAGATCTCCTCGGACGGCCTCCGGGTCGCCCTGGTGGTCAGGACCCAGGGCTCGGCGATCCGCTCGCTGATGTTCGGGCTGGTGGTGCACGGCGGCACCCCGCAGGCGCCGACCGTGAAGATCACCGATCTGCGCCGGGCCGCTCCCACGCTCACCGACGTCGCCTCGGTGTCCTGGGCGGAGAGCGACCAGCTGGTCGTGCTCGGCAAGGAGGCCGACCGGACCCAGCAGCTGTACTTCATCAGCACCGACGGTTCGCAGAGCACGGACACCCAGTTGCAGAGCGCCGAGAGCATGCTGACCGTCGCGGCCTCGGAGTCCCGGCAGGACCGCCTGGCTCAGGTGCCGTCGGTGCTCGCGATGGGTGAGGTCAAGCAGACGGACGGCAAGCCGAGCGAGATCAAGGCCTTCCGCCTGGTCAACAACCAGTGGCGGGAGACCTCGCTGATCGACAAGCCACGGTCCTTCTTCTACGCGGGCTGAGGCCCGGGCGGGCTGACGGGGCGTTCGGGTGGGGGCCGCGCGCCCTCCCGGGGGCTCCCCGGGGCCTTCCTGTGCCTCCCTGGCGTCTTCCCCGCGCCCTCGCGGTGGGCTGACGGGGTGCCGGCGGTCAGCCGGCCTGGTGCGCCGTCGCCGCGACCGTGGCTCCGGCCAGGGCGGGCAGCCCGGCGTCGGCCAGGGCCCTGGCGGCCTCGGCGAGGCTGGCCCCGGTGGTCACCAGGTCGTCCACCAGCACCGGGTGACGGCCGGTCAGGCCCGCCAGGCGAGTCACGCCCGCCGGCCCCGTCCCGGCGCGCGGCGGCACGGTGAGCGCGCCGTGCAGGTTGCGGCGCCGCTCGGCGGCGTTCAGCCCGCTCTGGTCGGCGACCGGTCTGGTGTGCCGCAGCAGCGGCGCGGTCCGTACGTCGAGGCCGGCCCGGCGCAGCGAGCGGGCGGCCGCCCCGGCCAGCCGCAGCGTCGGATCGTGTCCGCGGGCGCGGACCGCGGAGCGCGCCGAGGGCATCGGGACCAGCAGTAGCGGCGCGGCCCCGGCCCGTGCCCCCAGGGCGGAGCGCACCGCCCGGCCGAGGGCCTCGCCGAGCGGCCCGGCCAGCCGCAGCGCGCCCCGCTCCTTGTGCGCGAGCAGCAGTTGGCGGACCGGACCGGCGTACGGCGCGGCGGCGTGCGCCCAGGGCAGCAGGGTGGGGGCGGGCCTGGCGGTGGCCAGCGCGTGCCGGCAGGCCGGGCAGAGCTGGGTGCGCTCGCTGCCGCAGCCCGCGCAGTCGGCGGGCAGCAGGACGTCCAGCAGGCCGGCCAGCGCGTGGCCGAGCGGTCCTTGGACGGACGGCGGGCGGGTAGAGGAGGGGGACGTCGGCACGGCTGCTCCTGGCGGCGGCAGACACGGAGAGTCAGCACAGGATCGGCCGTATGGGGGGCGTTGTCCAGGCATTTACCCATACTTCACCCACGGGAGGGTAGACAGGGTGCACCAGCTTGACCGCCCGACCGCAGTATCGGGTCATACCCTCCTTATCGCCTGAGGAGGCGAAAAACCCGTGTGAGGTGTTCGATAAGGCCCAGGGGGTTTCAAACGTCCCTGGTGGGGAGGAAGTGAGGTGAGGGCCAGTCGTTTCCCGCCGCTGGCGGCGGGGGGCGGGGGGCCGGCAGTGGACGGGCTGGTCCAGCTGGGTCTCAGTCCGGTCCGGTAGCACCCGGATCGGCGTCAGCACGAGGGATCGGAGTTCTGCGTGGACATCGTCGTCAAGGGCCGCAAGACCGAGGTGCCCAAGAGGTTCCGCGAGCACGTGGCCGAGAAGCTGGAGAAGGTCCAGAAGTTCGACGCCAAGGCCATCAGCCTCGACGTCGAGGTGTCCAAGGAGCACAACCCGCGGCAGGCCGACCGCTCCGATCGGGTGGAGATCACTCTCCGCAGCCGCGGCCCCGTGATCCGGGCCGAAGCCGCCGCCGGGGACCCGTACGCGGCGCTCGACCTGGCGTCGGCGAAGCTCGACGCGCAGCTGCGCAAGTCCGCGGACCGGCGCCGGGTGCACAAGGGCGGCGCCAACGGCCGCACCCCGATCAGCGTCGCCGAGGCGACCGCGTCCCTGGCCTCGCTGCCGGAGACGACGGCGCCGGAGAACGAGACGAACGGCGCTGTCCGCAAGACCATGATGGGATCCGTGGAAGTGGAGGGCGAAGGCCCGCTGGTGGTCCGGGAGAAGACGCACCCGGCCGCCCCCATGGCGCTGGACCAGGCGCTCTACGAGATGGAGTTGGTCGGCCACGACTTCTATCTCTTCGTGGAGAAGGACAGCGGTCTGCCGAGCGTGGTCTACCGCCGGCACGGTTACAACTACGGCGTCATCCACCTCCAGACCGACCTCGCGGCCGGGGCGGGCAGTGGGGCGGGCGGCGCGATCGGCGGGTCCGACGGCGAGGACTGACCGTCCGAGCAGCGATGGAGGGGTGACCCCGGCGGCCGCGGCCGCCGGGGTCACCGGCGTTCGGGGGCAGGGCGGTTCGAACGGCGCCGTGTCCCGGGGCGGGGTCACCCGATGCGGGGGAATCGGCATCGGAGCGTGACCGTGGCGGGTTCGGGGCGTGGAATGATTGGCGCACGACGACCCGCGAAGGGGGAGGAGCGGATGGGGGATCACTTCGGGCTGGGGCCCGGCAGGCCCGGGATGCCGTTGGGGGCGGAGGAGGAGCCTGCGTACGAGCCGCGCCGGGGTGAGCCGATCCGCGTGTTGGTGGTGGACGACCACGCGCTGTTCAGGCGGGGTCTGGAGATCGTCCTCGCGGAGGAGCCGGACATCAAGGTCGTCGGCGAGGCCGGGGACGGCGCCGAGGCGGTGCTGAAGGCCGCTGACCTGCTGCCCGACATCATCCTCATGGACGTCCGGATGCCGCGCCGCAGCGGGATCGAGGCCTGCACGGCGATCAAGGACGTGGCGCCCAGCACCAAGATCATCATGCTGACGATAAGCGACGAGGAGGCCGACCTCTACGAGGCGATCAAGGCGGGGGCCACCGGCTACCTGCTCAAGGAGATCTCCACCGACGAGGTCGCCACCGCGATCCGCGCGGTCGCCGACGGGCAGTCGCAGATCAGCCCCTCGATGGCGTCCAAGCTGCTCACCGAGTTCAAGTCGATGATCCAGCGCCGCTCGGACGACCGGGACCTGGTGCCCGCACCCCGGCTCACCGACCGGGAGTTGGAGGTGCTCAAGCTGGTGGCGACCGGGATGAACAACCGGGAGATCGCCAAGGAGCTGTTCATCAGCGAGAACACGGTGAAGAACCACGTGCGCAACATCCTGGAGAAGCTCCAGCTGCACTCCAGGATGGAGGCCGTGGTGTACGCGATGCGGGAGAAGATCCTCGAAATAGGGTGAGCCGGCCGGGACCTACCGGTCCGCCAGCAGTTTCTCCAGGGTCGGGCGCAGCCGCTCGTCGTGCAGCGTCCCGACCCGCACCTCGTCGCAGCCGACCCAGTCGGCGGCCTCGCGCAGGGCCGTCGCCAGCGCCTCGACGTGCCGGGTGCCGCCGCCTTCCAGCGAGACCTGGCGGGCGACCAGGGTGCGGCCCTCGCGGGCCGGGTCGACCCGGCCGACCAGCCGGCCGCCGGTCAGCAGCGGCATCGCGAAGTAGCCGTGCACCCGCTTGTGCTTGGGGGTGTAGGCCTCCAGCCGGTGGGTCATCCCGAAGATCCGCTCGGTGCGGGCGCGGTCCCAGACCAGCGAGTCGAACGGCGAGAGCAGCGTGGTGCGGTGGCGCCCGCGCGGGGGTGCGGCGAGGGCGGCCGGGTCGGCCCAGGCGGCGGCCGGGGCGCCGTCCTGGCCCCAGCCGGCCACCTCGACCGGGACCAGCCCGCAGTCGGCGAGCACCGGGTCCAACTCCTCGGCGCGCAGCCGGTGGTAGTCCAGCAGGTCGGTCCTGGTGGCCACGCCGAGCGCGGCGCCGGCCTGGGCGGCCAGGGTGCGCACGCACTCCTCGTCCGACCGCTGCTGCCCGAGCAGGGCGTCCGGGACGGCCTGCTCGGCCAGGGCGTAGACCCGCTTCCAGCTCCGGCGTTCGGTGCAGACCACGTCGCCGAAGGCCAGCGCCCGTTCGACCGCGATCTTGGTGTCGGACCAGTCCCACCACTCGGCGGTCTTCTTGGCGCCGCCCAGCTCGGTGGAGGTCAACGGCCCCTCGGCGCGCAGCTTGTCGAGCACGCCGCGGTAGGTCTCGGGCGTGACCTGGTAGCCCCAGAGGTGGCCGCGGTCGCGGTAGCGGCGGCGCCGGAAGGCGAACAGCGGCCACTCCTCGACCGGCAGGACGCAGGCCGCGTGCGACCAGTACTCGAAGCTGGTGCCGCCGCCCCAGTAGGCCGCCTCCACGGCGGGCCGGCCGACCGCGCCGAGGCGGGCGTACGGGATCAGCTCGTGGGAGCGGGCGAGCACCGAGATGGTGTCCAGCTGGACGGCGCCCAGGTGCCGCAGCACCCCGCGCACCCCGGCCCTGCGGTCGGGCGCTCCCAGCAGGCCCTGGGCGCGCAGGGCGATCCGGCGGGCTTCGTCCGCACCGAGGGTGGTGACGGGCGCGGGGCGGGGGACGGCGGCAGTCATGGCGGCGAGCGTATCCCGGTGCACCGACGGTGCGGACGGGCTCAGTGGAGGTCGGCGGGCAGCAGGGAGGCGATCCAGGCGTCGTGGAAGACGCCGCGCTGCTCGGCGTACGAGCGCAGGGTGCCCTCGAAGCGGTAGCCGGCCTTCTCGGCGACCGCGCGGGAGCCCTCGTTGCCGACGTAGGCCTGCCACTCCAGGCGGCGCAGGCCGAGCTCGCGCAGGCCGTGGCGGGAGACGGCACGGGCGGCCTCGGTGGTGTAGCCGCGGCCGCGGAACTCCTTCACCGCCCACCAGCCGATCTCGGCGGAGCCCGGATCGTGGGGGCGCAGGACGAGCGCCTGGGAACCGACCAGGGCGCCGGAGCCGCGCTCGAACACGCACCAGATCCGGTTCGCTCCGGTGCGCCCGCCCTCGACGGCTAGATCGCGCACGAAGTACTCCGCGTCCTCGCGCCGGTACGGCGACGGCACGACCGTCCAGCGCTGGATCTCCGGGTCCTGGCAGGCGGCGAAGACCGCGTCGATGTCGGACTCCCGAGGGGCGCGCAGGACGAGCCGCTCGGTGGTGAGGGTGGCCGGTTCCGCGGCGGTTTCTTCCATGAACGGATTATTCCGCCGGGCGGGAGGGCGGGCATCCGAATATCCCGCCGGTCCGCCGTTCCGCCCGCCGGTCGCGGCCGCGGGCGGCCAACTCTCCGGCTCGCCGACCGTTTTGCCCCGGTGGACGGTGCTATCGGGCCATGTGCTCGCGCGGGTGACACGGGAATACCGTGCTGACGCACCTCCCGGGGGGTTGGACTCCTCGCATACGATGGCCCGTGCGGTGGGGTGGACCCCCCGTGCAGTCGTCCAGTGCCAATACAGGCAAGGAGCCCGCTCAAGTGTCCGTCTTCGACAAGATCCTGCGCGCCGGCGAGGGCAAGATCCTTCGCAAGCTGCAGCGGATTGCTGCCCAGGTCAACTCCATCGAAGAGGACTTCGTCAACCTCACCGACGCCGAGCTGCGCGCTCTGACCGACGAGTACAAGCAGCGGCTGGTGGACGGCGAGAGCCTGGACGACATCCTCCCCGAGGCGTTCGCCACCGTCCGCGAGGCCGCCAAGCGGGTGCTCGGCCAGCGGCACTACGACGTCCAGCTGATGGGTGGCGCGGCCCTGCACCACGGGTACGTCGCGGAGATGCGCACCGGTGAGGGCAAGACCCTCGTCGGCACCCTGCCCGCGTACCTGAACGCCCTGACCGGCAAGGGCGTCCACCTGATCACCGTCAACGACTACCTCGCCGAGCGCGACTCGGAGTGGATGGGCCGGGTGCACCGCTTCCTCGGCCTCGAAGTCGGCGTGATCCTGGGCAGCATGACGCCCGCCGAGCGCAAGCGGCAGTACGGGATGGACATCACGTACGGCACGAACAACGAGTTCGGCTTCGACTACCTGCGCGACAACATGGCCTGGTCGAGGGACGAACTCGTCCAGCGCGGCCACAACTTCGCGATCGTCGACGAGGTCGACTCGATCCTGATCGACGAGGCCAGGACCCCGCTGATCATCTCCGGCCCGGCCGACCAGGCGACCAAGTGGTACGCCGACTTCGCCAAGCTGGTGCAGCGCCTGAAGGTCGACCGCGACTACGAGGTCGACGAGAAGAAGCGCACCGTCGGCGTCCTGGAGGAGGGCGTCGGCAGGGTCGAGGACTACCTGGGCATCGACAACCTCTACGAGTCGGTGAACACCCCGCTGGTCGGCTTCCTGAACAACGCGATCAAGGCGAAGGAGCTGTACAAGAACGACAAGGACTACGTCGTCATGAACGGCGAAGTCATGATCGTGGACGAGCACACCGGCCGCATCCTGGCCGGCCGCCGCTACAACGAGGGCATGCACCAGGCGATCGAGGCCAAGGAAGGGGTGGAGGTCCAGAACGAGAACCAGACCCTGGCCACCATCACCCTCCAGAACTTCTTCCGCCTGTACGACAAGCTCGCGGGCATGACCGGTACCGGCACCACCGAGGCCGCCGAGTTCCACCAGATCTACAAGCTCGGCGTGGTGCCGATCCCGACCAACAAGACGCCGCTGCGCCTCGACCAGCCCGACCTGATCTACAAGTCGGAGCCGGCCAAGTTCGCCGCCGTGGTCGAGGACATCGCCGAGAAGCACGAGAAGGGCCAGCCGGTGCTGGTCGGCACCGTGTCGGTCGCGAAGTCCGAGTACCTGTCGCAGGAGCTGCGCAAGCGCGGCATCCCGCACGAGGTGCTGAACGCCAAGCACCACGAGCGCGAGGCGCAGATCGTCGCGCAGGCCGGCCGCAAGGGCGCCGTCACCGTCGCCACCAACATGGCCGGCCGCGGTACCGACATCATGCTGGGCGGCAACGCCGACCACCTGGCCGCCGCCGAGCTGGCGCAGCGCGGGCTGACCCCGACGGACACCCCGGACGAGTACGAGTCCGCCTTCCCGGCCGCGCTGGAGAAGGCCAAGGTCTCGGTGAAGGCCGAGCAGGACGAGGTCAAGGAGGCCGGCGGCCTCTACGTCCTCGGCACCGAGCGGCACGAGTCCCGTCGGATCGACAACCAGCTGCGCGGCCGCTCCGGCCGTCAGGGCGACCCGGGCGAGTCCCGCTTCTACCTGTCGCTGGGCGACGACCTGATGCGCCTGTTCAAGGCCGGCATGGTCGAGCGCGTGCTCTCGATGGCCAACGTGCCCGAGGACGTGCCGATCGAGTCCAAGATGGTCACCCGCGCCATCGCCTCGGCGCAGACCCAGGTCGAGCAGCAGAACTTCGAGATCCGCAAGAACGTCCTCAAGTACGACGAGGTGCTCAACCGCCAGCGCGAGGTCATCTACGGCGAGCGCCGCCGGGTGCTGGAGGGCGAGGACCTCCAGGAGCAGGTCGGCCACTTCATGGACGACACCGTCGAGGCGTACGTCCGGGCCGCCACCGGCGAGGGCTTCGAGGACGACTGGGACCTGGACAAGCTCTGGACCGCGCTCAAGCAGCTCTACCCGCTCACCCTCGACCTGGAGGAGCTGGAGGAGGAGGCCGGCGGCCAGGCCGGGCTGACCCCCGAGTTCCTGATCAAGTCCATCCAGGAGGACATCCAGGCCGAGTACGGCGCCCGCGAGGACCAGCTGGGCGCGGAGATCGTGCGCGAGCTGGAGCGCCGGGTCGTGCTGTCGGTGCTGGACCGCCGCTGGCGCGAGCACCTCTACGAGATGGACTACCTCCAGGAGGGCATCGGCCTGCGGGCCATGGCGCAGCGCGACCCGCTGATCGAGTACCAGCGCGAGGGCTTCGACATGTTCACCGCGATGATGGAGGGCATCAAGGAGGAGTCCGTCGGCTACCTGTTCAACCTGGAGGTCCAGGTCGAGCAGCAGGTCGAGGAGGTCCCGGTCGAGGACGCCCAGGTGGTGCTCGACAAGCTGGAGAAGGACGCCGCCCGCCCGGAGATCAAGGCCAAGGGCCTGGAGGCCCCGAAGCCGCAGCGGCTGCACTACACGGCCCCCTCGGACGAGGTCGGCGGCGGTGTCATCGAGGGCGACTTCGAGGACCTCGCGCCGGAGGACGAGGGCGACGGGATGACCCGCGCCGAGCGCCGCAAGGCCGCCAAGTCCACCAAGGGCCGCCGCCGCAAGGGCTGAGCCGGCCGTGCGGTCCGGCCCGGGCACCGAGCCCGGGCCGGACGGCGGACACCAGTCAGGACGCCACGCAGGGCGCCGTTCCCGGTCCGGGACGGCGCCCTGCGCCGTCGTGTACCGCCGGGTGCGGGTGCCGCACCGACGGACGCGTGCCAGGGCGCTCACCGGGCCTCCACGGCGGTGCACTGCCACTGCCCGGCCGGGCCGCGCTGCTCCAGCCGGAAGGCCACCATGTGGTGCCGCCGGCCGAGGTCGACCCGGACGCAGGCCTCGACCGCGTCCGGCGAGGGGGAGCGGTCGTGCACCGGGCCGAGCCGCGGCCGGCCCACGGGGCCGCCGCGGCGCAGCGCCCCGGCCCTGACCAGTGAGGCGAGCTGCCCGTAGCCGGCCAGGCTGGTGTGCCGCATCAGCTGCCCGGAGGGCCGCACGCCGGTGAGCACCTCGACCAGCCGGCGGGCGAAGCGGGCGGCCAGCGCTCCTGAGTCGGCTCCGCCGGCGGGGGCGGTCCCGGGGGCGCCGGTGCAGGCGGCGCGCGGGTGGCGCGGCCGGCGCCCGGCCGGGTCGCAGCCGTCGGCGCCGTGCGGACGGCGGTGCGGGCGGGCGGTGCGGTGGGCGCTGCACTGGGCGGTCACGGCAGTGGCTCCTCGGCTGGGTGGTGCGGGTACGGACGGGTCCAGGCTGGGGGCGTCCCGCACCCGGCGGCAACGGGTTTCCCGGGCGGTCGTGGCGGGCCGCAGACTTCACCTATCCGGGGGAACCGGCCAGTGCGGCGCCGGGTCGGCCGGGCCGTTCGACGGCGCCGGGTTGACGTACGGGGGCGGGCCGTACGCTCCGAAAGGGGACGCCCGGGGTGGGCGGACCGGGTGGCGGCGCGCGGCCGCCGCATTGCGCCGTACCGCCCCGGCGCGCACCATCGGAGCCTGACCGGGAGCGGACGGCCGGGCTCCCAGGACGAGACGAGGGGCGGCCGGTATGACGACACGGGTGGCAGCAGGGCCGACCCCGGCGGCCGCGGGCACCGCCCCGCCCGCCGCGGGCCCGACCCGGCGCGGCCTGGTGCTGGGTGGCGGCGGGATGCTCGGCGCGGCCTGGACGGTCGGTGCGCTGTGCGCCGTCGAGGAGGCCACCGGGCGCCAGCCGGGGGAGGCCGACGTCCTGCTCGGCACCTCGGCGGGCGCGATCCTCGCCGCGATGCTGGCCGGCGGCGTCCGCCCCGAGCAGCTGCGCGACCACCAGCGCGGCCTGTCGATCACCGAGGGCCCGCTGGCCGGGGTGCCCTTCGACTACGACGCCGCCGTCGGCGGCGCGCTGCCGCCCCGCCCCCGGGCCGGCATCGGCTCGCCCGGCCTGCTGCGCGACGCCGTCCGGCACCCGCGCGAGTACCCGCTGCTGACCATGGTCTCGGCGATCGCCCCGCACGGCCGCGGCTCGCTGGCGCCGGTCGGCGAGCTGGTGCGCGGCCTGCTCGGCCCCGACGGCTGCTCGCCCGACGCCGACGGCCCGCCCGACGCCGACGCCCCGCCCGGCCCGGGATCACCGCTGCGGGTGGTGGCCGTGGACTACCGCAGCGGCCACCGGGTGGTCTTCGGCGATCCGGAGGCCCCGGCCGTGCCGGTCCCCGACGCCGTGATGGCCTCCTGCGCGATCCCAGGATGGTTCGCGCCGGTGCGCCTGGACGGCTCGGCCTACGTGGACGGCGGCTGCTGGTCCGCCACCAACGCCGACCTGATGCTCGGCCGGGGGCTGGACGAGGTGTACGTGCTGGCCCCGATGGCCCTGCGGCTGGACCCGCGGAACGCCGGCGTCCCCCAGGAGGGCCGGGAAGGCCCGCTCGGCCGCGGCCGCGACACCCTGGCCGCGCTGCGCGAGTGGCGCGCCAGGGACCGCCCGCGCGGCGTGCTGGCCCAGCTGGTGAGCCGCTACCGCCGCGCCGTCACCCGGCAGCTGCTCCGCGAGGCCGCGCTGCTGCGGGCCGAGGGCGTCCGGGTGCGGCTGCTCGCGCCGACCCTGGCGGACCTCGCGGTGATGGGTCCCAACATGATGGACCCGGCCCGCCGCGGCGCCGTCCTGGAGAGCGCCCTGCGCACCAGCAGGGAGGCCCTGGGCGCCGGTCGGTGAGCGGGAGCCGGCCACCGGGGCCCGCGCGGAGCTTATTCTTGGGGCGCTGGAGAATCTGTGCCGCTGGACGAACCCCGCTGGACGAACCGGAGAGTGCCACCGATGCGCGTGTACGTGCCCACCACCCTGACCGGCCTGGCGGCGGCACACGAGGGCGGCGCCCTGGACCAGTCCGCCGCGTACGCCGTGACGCCCGCGCTGCGCGAGTGGTACGTCAGCGACGACATCGAGGAGCTGGAGTACGCGGCGCTGAACCGGGCCGCGCAGTCCTCGCTGCGGCTGCTGGCCGCCGACGGGGACGCCCCGCGCCGCCGGGTCGTGGTGGCGCTGGACGTGGCCGACGCGTCGGTGCGGCCCTTCCCCGGCGACGAGTACCAGGACCAGGCCTCGCTCGGCCGGGTGGTGCTGGCCGGCCCGGTGCGGCTGGCCAAGGCGGCCGCGGTGCACGCCGACGTGGCGGACACCGAGGTGGTCACGGACGTGGCGGCGGCGGTGGCGGCGGTGGCCGCGGCCGACGCGGGCGACCAGGACGCCCAGTTCACCGTGGACGGCGCGGAGGACCACGACCTGCTCTGGTTCGCGACCCAGGAGATCTCCTCGCTGCTCGCGTGAGTTCCGCCCTACCGGCGGGTCGCCCGATCGGGTTACCGTTTCACCCCGTGCGCACTCACATCGTTTGGGACTGGAACGGCACCCTCTTCCACGACATGGAGGCGGTGCTCGCAGCGAGCAACGCCGCGTTCGCGACCATCGGCGTCGGTCCGATGACCATGCAGCAGTACCGCGAGCAGTACGAGATCCCGATCCCCCGCTTCTACGAGCGGCTGCTCGGCCGGATGCCCTCCCCGGAGGAGTGGCTGGAGCTCGACGAGGCCTTCCACGTCCGCTACGGCGAGCTGAGCCCCGGGTGCGGCCTGACCGAGGGCGTGCGGGACCTGCTGGCGGGCTGGCAGTCGGCCGGGCACAGCCAGTCGCTGCTGTCGATGTACGAGCACGACAAGCTGCTCCCGCTGGTCGACACCTTCGGCCTGACCGGCAGCTTCCTGCGGGTGGACGGCCGCAGCGGCCCGTCCGGCGGGCAGAAGGCGGAGCACCTGACCCGGCACCTGGCCGCGCTCGCCCGGCAGGTCGACCCGGCCCGCACCGTGCTGATCGGCGACGCCGCGGACGACGCCCTCGCGGCGTTGGGGGCGGGCGCCCACGCGGTGCTGTACACCGGTGGTTCGCACACCAGGGAGAAGCTGGAGCCGGTCGGCGTCCCGGTGGTGGACAGCCTGGCCGAGGCGGTCGAGCTGGCCGGCCGGATCGCCGGCTGATCCCGGGGGAGCGCCCCGGGGCCACGGCACGTCCCGGCGGACGTGGCGGGCGCCACGTCCGCCGCCCGCGTGTCTGAACGGGCGGATCCCGCCCGGGCTGGTCAGGCTGGTGTCACACCCGACCAGCCGCCAGGACGGAGCCGTCATGCCCATCGACGCAGTCACCGAGGTGCCGACCCCGGTCAACGAGCCGGTGCGGGCCTACGCGCCCGGCAGCCCGGAACGGGACCGGCTGGTCCGGCGGCTGGACGAGCTGTCGGCCGAGCAGGTCCCGCTGCCGATGACCATCGGCGGCGAACAGCGCTTCGGCGGCGGCGAGCGGATCGAGGTCGTTCAGCCGCACCACCACGCCGCCAAGCTCGGGGTGCTCGGCAACGCCACCAGGGAGGACGCCAGGGCGGCGGTGGACGCGGCGCTGGCCGCCGGGCGGCGGTGGCGCTCGCTCTCCTTCGACGACCGCGCGGCGGTCTTCCTGCGCGCCGCGGACCTGCTGTCCGGCCCCTGGCGGGAGACGCTCAACGCGGCGACCATGCTCGGCCAGTCCAAGACCGCCCAGCAGGCCGAGGTCGACTCCGCCTGCGAGCTGATCGACTTCTGGCGGTTCAACGTCCACTTCGCCCGGCAGATCCTGGCCGACCAGCCGATCTCCTCGCCCGGCGTGTGGAACCGGACCGACCACCGCCCGCTGGAAGGTTTCGTCTACGCGGTCACCCCGTTCAACTTCACCGCGATCGCCGGCAACCTGCCGACCGCCCCCGCGCTGATGGGCAACACCGTGGTCTGGAAGCCCGCGCCGGCCCAGACCCTGGCCGCGTACCACCTGATGCGGCTGCTGGAGGCGGCGGGCCTGCCGCCCGGGGTGATCAACCTGGTGACCGGCGACGGCCTCCAGGTCTCCCCGGTCGCGCTGGCCGACCCGGCGCTGGCCGGGCTGCACTTCACCGGCTCCACCGCCACCTTCCAGTCCCTGTGGCAGACCATCGGGGCCAACATCGGCGGCTACCGCACGTACCCGAGGATCGTCGGGGAGACCGGCGGCAAGGACTTCCTGCTGGCCCACCGCTCGGCCGACCCGGACATCCTGCGGACCGCGCTGATCCGCGGCGCCTTCGAGTACCAGGGCCAGAAGTGCTCGGCGCTCTCCCGCGCCTACCTGCCGCGCAGCCTCTGGCAGAAGATCAAGGACGACTTCCTGGCCGAGGTGGACGCCCTCGCGGTGGGCGACGTGACCGACCTGTCGAACTTCATGGGCGCCCTGATCGACCGGCGGGCCTTCGAACGGAACCGGGACGCCATCGACCGGGCGAAGGCCGATCCGACGATCGAACTGGCGGCCGGCGGACAGTACGACGACGCGATCGGCTGGTTCGTCCGCCCGACCGTGCTGGTCTCCTCCGACCACCGGGGCGACATCTTCAGGACCGAGTACTTCGGCCCGATCCTCGCCGTCCACGTCTACGAGGACTCCCGCTGGGACGACGTGCTCCGCCGGGTCGACGGCGGCGCCCCGTACGGCCTGACCGGTTCGGTGATCGCGCAGGATCGTTACGCCATCGCCCAGGCCGTCGAGGAGCTGCGCTTCACCGCGGGGAACTTCTACATCAACGACAAGCCGACCGGCGCCGTGGTGGGCCAGCAGCCCTTCGGCGGCGGCCGGGCCTCCGGCACCAACGACAAGGCGGGCGCCCCGCAGAACCTGCTGCGCTGGACCTCGGCCCGCTCGATCAAGGAGACCTTCGTCCCCCCGATCCACCACGGCCACCCGCACATGGGCTGAGAGTGAACACCAGGATCCGGTTTGGACATGCTGTCCAGGACGGACCCGACTTCCTGCGGGTTTGCGCCTACCTGTCCCTGTGCACCTTCGATTGATCCGGTTAGGCTGGCTGGCGTCGTCGGGTGGCTTGCAGGACGAATGAGACGTCCTACCCGCTGGGCGGGCGTTTCATGCGTGCCATGAGCCCCTTTCAGTCGGATGGTGCGGCAGGATTGCGGTGACCCGGCGGTGTACATCCACACACCAACCGAGTCACGCAACGGCGCGCGACAGGAGTCAAGAAGTCATGCAGACCAAGCTGGACGCAGCCAAGGCCGAACTGCTCAAGAAGGCAGCCGTAGCCGCTGAGAACAGCCAGGTGGGGGGAGCGGCGCCGGGTGAGGGGCTGAGCAACGGCGCTCTGACCGCGTACCTGCACCACTACTACCTCCACACCGCGCCCGAGGACCTGGTCGAGTCCGACCCGGTCGACGTCTACGGCGCCGCCGCCTCCCACTACCGGGTGGGCCTCAAGCGCCCGCAGGGCACCGCCGAGGTGCGGGTGTACACCCCCTCGGTCGAGGAGAACGGCTGGTCCTGCGGCCACACCGTGGTCGAGGTCGTCACCGACGACATGCCCTTCCTGGTCGACTCCGTCACCAACGAGCTGTCCCGCCAGGACCGGGCGATCCACCTCGTGATCCACCCCCAGCTGGTCGTCCGCCGCGACATCACCGGCAAGCTGCTGGAGATCCTGGACGTCGACGCCTGCTCCCGCAGCCAGGCCGCCGGGACCGACTGGCCCGCCGACGCGACCGTCGAGTCGTGGATGCACGTCGAGATCGACCGCGAGACCGACCGTGAGGACCTGCGCTCCATCGAGGCCGACCTGCGCCGCGTGCTCGGCGACGTCCGCGAGGTCGTCGAGGACTGGGGCAAGATGCGCGAGAGCGCGCTGCGCCTGGCCGACGAGCTGGCCGAGCAGCCCCCGGCCGGCCTGCCCGAGCAGGAGGTCGGCGAGGCCTGGGAACTGATGCGCTGGCTCGCCGACGACCACTTCACGTTCCTCGGCTACCGCGAGTACGACCTGGTCGGGCACGAGGGCGAGGAGGTCCTGAGGGCCGTCGCCGGGACCGGCCTCGGCATCCTGCGCTCCGACCCGCACGGTCACGACGACGCCCACCACCCGGTCAGCGAGGCCTTCGGCCGGCTCTCCGCGCCGGTGCGCGCCAAGGCCCACGAGAAGAAGCTGCTCGTCCTGACCAAGGCGAACAGCCGCGCCACCGTGCACCGCCCGTCCTACCTGGACTACGTCGGCGTGAAGAAGTTCAACGCCGCGGGCGAGCCGATCGGCGAGCGCCGCTTCCTCGGCCTGTTCTCCTCCGCCGCCTACACCGAGTCGGTCACCCGCATCCCGGTGGTCCGCCGCAAGGTCCAGGAGGTGCTGGAGGACTCCGGCTTCTCCAGCGAGAGCCACGACGGCCGCGACCTGCTCCAGATCATGGAGACCTTCCCGCGGGACGAGATCTTCCAGACCCCGGCCTCCGAGCTGCTCTCCATCGCGACGAGCGTGCTCTACCTCCAGGAGCGCCGCAAGCTGCGGCTGTTCCTGCGCCAGGACGAGTACGGGCGCTACTTCTCGGCGTTCATCTACCTGCCGCGCGACCGCTACACCACGCGCATCCGGCTGCTGATCACCGACATCCTCAAGGAGGAGCTGAACGGCGCCACCATCGACTACACGGTGTACGCCACCGAGTCGGTGCTGACCCGTCTGCACTTCATGGTCCGGGTCGCCCCCGGCACCGAGCTGCCGCAGCTCACCGACGCGGACATCGAGCGGATCGAGAGCCGTCTCGCCGAGGCCGCCCGGTTCTGGATGGACGGCTTCCACGACCAGCTGCACGTCGAGCTGGGCGAGGAGAGGGCCGCCGAACTCGGCCACAAGTACGCCAACGCCTTCCCCGACGGCTACCGCGCCGACTTCCCGCCGCGCACCGCCGTCGCCGACATCAAGCAGATCGAGTCGCTGCACGGCGAGGGCGACTTCCGCCTGAACCTGTACCAGCCGGTCGGCGCCGGCGACGACGAGCGCCGCTTCAAGATCTACCGGGTCGGCGGCCCGATCTCGCTCACCGAGGTCCTGCCGGTGCTCCAGCGCCTGGGCGTCGAGGTGCTGGACGAGCACCCGTACGCGCTGCGCCGCTCCGACGGCACCACCGCGTGGGTCTACGACTTCGGCCTGAAGCTGCGCGAGGCCACCGAGCTCACCGACGAGGCCCGCGAGCGCTTCCAGGAGACCTTCGCGGCCACCTGGACCGGCAAGGCCGAGAACGACGGCTTCAACGAGCTGGTGCTGACCGCCGGGCTGACCTGGCGCCAGGCGACGATGCTGCGCGCGTACGCCAAGTACCTGCGCCAGGCGGGCTCCACGTTCTCCCAGGACTACATGGAGGACGCGCTCCGCAACAACACCCACACCACCCGCCTGCTGGTCAACCTGTTCGAGGCCAGGCTGAGCCCGAGCCACCGCTCAGGCGCCCTGGAGCTGACCGAGGGCATCCTGGAGGAGCTGACCGGCGCCCTCGACGAGGTCGTCTCGCTGGACGAGGACCGCATCCTGCGCTCCTTCCTGAACCTCATCAAGGCCACCCTGCGGACCAACTTCTTCCAGCGCGCCGGCTCCGGCGAGTGGCACTCCTACGTGTCGATGAAGTTCGACCCGAAGGCCATCCCGGACCTGCCGGCCCCGCGCCCGGCGTTCGAGATCTGGGTCTACTCGCCGCAGGTCGAGGGCGTGCACCTGCGCTTCGGCAAGGTCGCCCGCGGCGGTCTGCGCTGGTCCGACCGGCGCGAGGACTTCCGCACCGAGATCCTGGGCCTGGTCAAGGCGCAGATGGTCAAGAACACCGTCATCGTCCCGGTCGGCGCCAAGGGCGGCTTCGTCGCCAAGCAGCTGCCGGACCCGGCGGTGGACCGCGACGCCTGGCTGGCCGAGGGCGTCTCCTCGTACAAGACCTTCATCTCGGCGCTGCTGGACATCACCGACAACCTGGTCGGCGGCGAGGTCGTGCACCCGGCCGACGTGGTCCGCCACGACGAGGACGACACCTACCTGGTCGTCGCCGCCGACAAGGGCACCGCGACCTTCTCCGACATCGCCAACGGCGTCGCCGAGTCCTACGGCTTCTGGCTGGGCGACGCGTTCGCCTCCGGCGGCTCGGCCGGCTACGACCACAAGGGCATGGGCATCACGGCCCGCGGCGCCTGGGAGTCGGTCAAGCGCAACTTCCGCGAACTCGGCGTCGACACCCAGTCCGAGGACTTCACCGTCATCGGCATCGGCGACATGTCCGGCGACGTCTTCGGCAACGGCATGCTGCTCAGCGAGCACATCCGGCTGGTCGCCGCCTTCGACCACCGCCACATCTTCCTCGACCCGAACCCGGACGCGGCCGTCTCGTACGCCGAGCGCCGCCGCCTGTTCGAGCTGCCGCGCAGCTCCTGGGCCGACTACGACAAGTCGCTGATCTCGGCCGGCGGCGGGGTGTTCCCCCGGTCGGCGAAGTCGATCCAGCTGACCCCGCAGGTCCGGGCCGCGCTCGGCGTCGAGGCGGGCAAGCTGACCCCGGCCGAGCTGATGCGGGCGGTCCTCCAGGCCCCGGTCGACCTGTTCTGGAACGGCGGCATCGGCACCTATGTCAAGGCCTCCACCGAGACCAACGCCGAGGTCGGCGACAAGTCCAACGACGCGATCCGCGTCAACGGCGAGCAGATCAGGGCCCGGGTCATCGGCGAGGGCGGCAACCTCGGCTGCACCCAGCTCGGCCGCATCGAGTACGCCTCCTCCGGCGGCCCCGAGGGCACCGGCGGCTGGATCGACACCGACGCGATCGACAACTCCGCCGGTGTGGACACCTCGGACCACGAGGTCAACATCAAGATCCTGCTCAACCAGGTGGTCGCCGAGGGCGACATGACGGTCAAGCAGCGCAACATCCTGCTGGCCGAGATGACCGACGAGGTCGGCCACCTGGTGCTGCGCAACAACTACGCGCAGAACGTGGTGCTGGCCAACGCCGTCGCCCAGGCGCACAGCATGGTCAACGTCCACGCCCGGATGATCAGCCGCTTCGAGTCGGCCGGCCGGCTCGACCGCGGGCTGGAGTTCCTGCCCGCCGAGCGCCAGATCCGTGAGCGCCAGCAGAGCGGCCGCGGCCTCTCGCAGCCCGAGATGTCCGTCCTGCTCGCGTACACCAAGATCATCCTGGCCGAGGAGCTGCTGGCCACCGATCTGCCGGACGACCCGTTCTTCCGCACCGCGCTGCACGAGTACTTCCCGAGCGCGCTGCGGTCGAGGTTCGCCGACGCGATCGACAACCACGCGCTGCGCCGCGAGATCATCACCACGCTGATCGTCAACGACACGATCAACCGCGGTGGCTGCACCTTCGCCTTCCGTCTGAAGGAGGAGACCGGCGCGACCTACGAGGAGATCGCCCGGACGCACACCGCCGCGCGGGCCGTCTTCGACCTGGAGCCGATCTGGGCCGAGATCGAGGACCTGGACAACAAGGTCCCGGCCCGGGTGCAGACCAAGATGCGGCTGCACTCGCGGCGCCTGGTCGAGCGCGCCACCCGGTGGATGCTCAACAACCGCCGCCAGCCGCTCGACATCGCCGGCACCATCGAGTTCTTCCACGACCGGGTCAACCAGGTCTGGGCCTCGCTGCCCAAGCCGCTGCGCGGCGAGGACCTCACCTGGTTCGAGTCGGTGTACGACGAGCTGGCCTCGGCCGGGGTGCCCGAGGAACTGGCCACCCGGATCGCCGGCCTCTCCTCGGTCTTCCCGACCCTGGACATCGCCGAGGTCGCGGACCGCTCCGGCAAGGACGTCGCCGAGGTCACCGACCTCTACTACGACCTGGGCGACCGGCTCCAGATCTCGCACCTGCTCGACCGCATCATCGAGCTGCCCCGCACCGACCGCTGGTCGTCGATGGCCCGGGCCGCGATCCGCGAGGAGCTCTTCGCGGCGCACGCGGCGCTGACCGCCGACATCCTGGCCTGCGGCGCCGAGGGTGCCACCCCGGAGGAGCGGTACGCCGCCTGGGCCGAGCTCAACTCGACCCTGCTGAACCGCGCCAAGAGCACCCTCGACGACATAAGGGGTTCGGACAAGTACGAGCTGTCCAGCCTCTCGGTCGCGATGCGCGTCATCCGCACCCTGCTGCGCACCGGTTCGATGCGCTGACGGACGGCTGCTTCCCGGCGGGCCCGCGTCCTCGGACGCGGGCCCGCCGCTTTCGCGTGCCCGGGCCCGGCCGGCGGGCGGTTCCGGGGACGGGCTTCCGGTGGGCGGCGGATTCCCGCGGCGGAGGACGCTTTCGGAGAACGGCGAATTCCGGAGGGTGACGACGTGATCACTCTGCGCGTGAACCCGGGCGTGGGGGGAATGTGTCCCTGCGGTTAACGCGGCATCACGAACTCCACCAATTCTCGCCAGAGTTCCCGGCAGGTCGTGGAATTTCGCCCCAACTGCCCTTTTTGGTAGCTGTTCTGACGAGACAAGAGTTGCAGTAGGCTGACTCCGCGATAGGCGTCGCCGCAGGTCTCGTGCCGGATAAGCACCGCGATGTGATGTGACATCAGGTGCCTTTCGGGGAGGTTCAGGCCGCCAGTCCCATTCGCGTATTGGGGCCCGGACCGGCTCCGCGCGATGCCACCTGAAGAGAGTTTCATGACGTCATTTGTGCAGGAACCCTTTTTCTGGGTCTTCATCGTGGTGATGCTCGCAGCCGTCGGAGCGGCCGTCCAGGCCCGCAGGACGAACCTCGCCCTGCGGCGGCGCAACGCCTCCCTGGAGGAGGCGGGCGCCCTGGCCCAGCGGCAGCGCGACGAGCTCGCCGTGCTGCACGACCGCCTGCGGGGCCAGCACGCGTCCGAGCTGACGGACGTCCGCCGGGACGCCGAGGAGGACACCAAGGCCGTCCTCAAGGCGGCGATGCGGACGCTGCAGGGCCTGGCCGACGAGCAGCAGGTCGTCATCGAGAGGGTGCAGCGGAAGTACGGCGACAGCCCGCAGATCCTCGCCGACCTGATGACGGTCGACCACACGAACAGCCAGTTCGGCCGGCGCGCCCAGGGCATCGCGGTGCTCTGCGGCGGCTGGCTGGGCCGCAGGGAGAGCGTCGCCTCGGTCTACGACGTGGTCCGCAGCGCCCAGGGCCGGATCCGGCACTTCGACCGGGTGCGGATCCACTCCCGGGTCAGTGTCGCGCTCGCCAGCAAGGTCGTCGAGCCGGTCGCCGTCGTGCTGTCCGAACTGCTCGCCAACGCGACCAACTACTCCGCCCCGGACACCCCGGTGGAGGTCAGCGTCCAGGCCGTCCCCACCGGCGTCTGCCTGATCGTCGACGACGCCGGACTCGGCATGGGCCAGGAGGAGAAGGACCGCGCGGCGGCCCTCCTGAACCCGGGCGCGCCGATCAGCCTCACCAGCCTGGGCAACCCCCCGAAGTTCGGCTTCGCCGTCTCCGGCATGCTGGCCGCCCGCTACGGCTTCCGGGTCTCCGTCGACTCGGTCTCCCCGTACGGCGGTGTGCGGGCCGTGGTGCTGCTGCCGGCCGAGCTGCTCAGCAACGAGGTCACGGCCCCGGTCGTCACCGGGCACACCGACTACCAGCCCGAGTACCAGGCCGACTACCAGCCCGCGCCGCCCGAGCAGCCCGCGGCGGCCTGGGCGCAGGCCCCCGGCCAGCGGCTGGTGTCGCTGCCGGAGCCGGCGGCGCCCCTGGCCCCCGTGCCGACGGCGGCGGGGGCGGCGATGCCGGCACCCGAGATGACCGCCGACGGACAGCTGCCGCGGCGCCGCCGCCAGCGCTCCGTGTCGGTCGTCCCGACCCCGCAGGAGCCCGGACGGGCCGAGGAGCCGGTGCGCGGTACCGGCCACCACACGCCGTCCCGCCTCGGCGCGTTCCAGCGCGGCACGCTGTCCGGGCGCACCACCATGACCACGGAAGGAACCGAGATCCAGTGAGCCGCGATCTTTCCTGGGTGCTCAACGACGTACTCCAGGTACCCGGCGCCCGGCACGCCATCCTCGTCTCCGCCGACGGCCTCCTGCTCGAACGGTCCAGCGACATCGGCCGTGACGAGGCGGAGACCAACGCCGCCGCGATGAGCTCGATGCAGTCGCTGAGCCGCGCGGTCGCCCCGTTCGTCGGCGGAGGCGGCGGGGTCTGGCGACAGACCCTCCTGGAGTACGACCACGGCTGGATCTTCCTGATCGCGGCCGGCAGCGGCGCGTACCTGGCGGCTTCCACCGCCCCCGACGTCGACATGGAGGCGATGTCCTTCCGGATGCAGCAGCAGGTGGGCGCACTCGGACGGGCGATGTCGGCCGCGCCGCGCCAGAGCACGCTCAGCGGCTCATGACCGGGGGCGGCGAGGAACAGCGGGTCACCGGCGGCTTCATCCGCTCCTACGTCATCACCGGTGGGCGCGAATTACCGGATGCGGACGACCTGTCTCTGATCACCCTGGTCACCATCGCGCCCGAGCAGGACCTCCCCGGCCTGCCGAGCCCGGAGACCCTGGCGATCTGGGAGCTGTGCTCCGGCGGCTACCTCTCGGTGGCCGAGGTCGCGGCACGGCTGGAACTGCCGGTGGGAGTCGTGAGGCTGCTGCTGACGGACCTGATCCGCGAGGGACGGCTGCTGCGCCGGTCGGCCCCGCCGCCGGCCCAGGCCCCGGATCCGAGACTTCTAGAGAAGGTACTGCATGGACTTCAACGCCGGTTCGCCTGAGGACATCTACGTCCCGGGCGCGGTGACGACCGCTGTCAAGATCCTGGTCGTGGGGCACTTCGCGGTCGGCAAGACGACGCTCATCGGGGCCCTGTCGGAGATCGCTCCGCTGAGCACCGAGGAGAGCATGACGCAGGCGTCCATCCGCGTCGACGACCTCCACGGCGTACCGGACAAGAAGACCACGACCGTCGCCCTGGACTTCGGCCGGCTGACCCTCGGCGACGACCTGGTGCTGTACCTGTTCGGCACGCCGGGCCAGCAGCGGTTCATGCAGCTCTGGGAGGACATGGCACGGGGCGCGCTGGGCGCACTGCTGCTGGCCGACCCGACCCGCCTCGCGGACTCCTTCCCGGTGATCGACCTGATCGAGCAGTACGGCCTGGAGTACGCCGTGGCGGTCAACAGCTTCGACCGGCAGAGCGACTACACCGAGGACCAGCTGCGCGAGGCGCTGGACCTGCTGCCGCACACCCCGGTGGTGTTCTGCGACGCGCGGGACCAGCGCTCCTCGGCCGACGCGCTGCTGACGCTCGTCCGGCACCTGCTCGCCCGCGCCTCCTGACCTCCCCCACGCCTTCCTCTCCCGACGTCTCCCGGGTCCGCACCCGCCCGGGGCCACCTCCAAGGAACGACCCATGGATTCTCCGCAGCGACCCGCCCCGCAGTCGGCTCCGCCGGGCTGCCCGATGCACGTCGGCGTGAGCACACCGCTCTACGGGGAGATGTTCTCGGCCGACCCCGGCGCGGTCTACGACAAGCTGCGCGCCCACGGTCCCGCCGCGCCGGTGGAGTTGGCCCCGGGCGTGGACGCCACCCTGGTCACCTCGCACGAGGCCGCGCTGCGGGTGCTCCAGAACCCGGGGATGTTCGCCCGGGACTCGCGGCGCTGGGCGGCGCTGAACGAAGGCCGGGTGCCGCTGGACAGCCCCGTCCTGCCGATGATGTTCTACCGGCCCAACTGCCTCTTCACGGACGGCGCCGAGCACCTGCGGCTGCGCAAGGCCGTCACCGAGAGCCTGGACCGGCTCAACGACAACCGGCTCAACCGGCACGTCGAGCGGATCGCCGGCTACCTGATCGACCAGTTCAGCGCGCTGGGCCGGGCCGACCTGCTCAACGACTACGCCAAGCTGCTGCCGCTGCTGCTGTTCAACCAGCTGTTCGGCTGCCCGGCCGACATCGGTGACCGGCTGACCCGCAGCATGTCCGCGCTCTTCGACGGCCTCGACGTGATGCAGGCCAACGAGGACCTGACCTCCTGCCTGATGGACCTGGTGGCGCTGAAGCGCCGTCAGCCCGGCGACGACATCACCTCGTGGCTCATCCAGCACCCGGCCGGCCTGCGGGACGAGGAGCTCAAGGACCAGCTGGTCATGCTGATGGGCGCCGGAGTCGAGCCCGAGCGCAACCTGATCGGCAACGCGCTGCTCCTGCTGCTGTCCGGCGAGGGCGGTTCCGGGCTGCGCATCGAGGAAGCCCTCGACGAGGTGCTGTGGAACAACCCGCCGATCGCCAACTACGCCACGCACTACCCGATGCAGGACCTCAACGTGGGCGGGGTCCCGATGGACGCGGGCAGCCCGGTGGTGATCAGCTTCGCCGCCGCCAACAGCGACCCCGCGCTGACCGACGCCCGGCTGACCCTCAGCAAGGGCGCCCACCTGGCCTGGGGTGCGGGCCCGCACGCCTGCCCGGCCAAGTCCCCGGCCCAGCTGATCGCCCTGAGCGCGATCGAGTGCCTGCTCAACGCGCTCCCGGACGTCACGCTCGCGGTGCCCGCGGAGCGCGTGGAGTGGCGGCCGGGGCCGTTCCAGCGCGGTCTGGTCTCGCTGCCGGTGCGGTTCAGCCCGGTGGCCGCCCGCACCACGCGGCCGGTCGCGGGGGCGGACACCGGTTCGGGCGGGTCGTCCGACCGGCCGTCGGCCGGCTCCGAGACGGCGCAGCCGTACCCGCAGGCCGCCCCCGCGGCGGGCCGGGCTCCGCAGAAGAAGGGGTGGTGGAGCTCCTTCCTGGACGTGTTCCGGGTCTGAGGGCGTCGGGGGCCCGATCCGGCGGGGTCCGGGGGCTCTCGGGCCGGTCGCCTGACACGTTGACAGGCTGCCGGGGCGGCGGGCTGTCGGGCCGTCGGAAGCGCCCGTGTCACCGCGCGGTGAACGGCGTGCGACGGCCGCGCAGTACGTGACGGGGGCAACACGGATCGACGCTTGAGCGCGCTGTTGCTGGGTAGTACGCCGCCGTACTGCCCGCCCGCGCGTTAGGAGCCCCGTGTGACCGCCATGTTGGAAGCCCGCCCCGCGGACCAGGTGAGTCCCGGCGGAGGGGTCGACCGCCGGGCCGCCGTACCGCTCCTGCGCAGGCTCCGGTCGGCCGAGGGCCTCGCCGACCCGAGCCCGGTCTACGACGAGCTGCGGGCGCTGGGGGACCTCGTCCCGGCTCCCTGGGGCGGCTACCTGGTCACCGGTTACGACGCGTGCGACCAGGTCCTGCGCGGCAGGACCTGGCTCGTCCCCGACTTCGCCTGGCAGGAGCGGCAGACCGGGACGGAGCGCTGGGAGGCCGTCGCCACCCGGGAGATGAGCCGGACGCTCTCCCGGCTCAACGCCCCCGAGCACACCCGGCAGCGGCGCAGTCTCGGGAACCTCTTCAACCACGCCACCCTGCGGGACATGCAGCCGGAGATCGAGGCCGACGTCACCGGGCTGCTCGACCGCCTGGCCGAGCGAATACGGACGGACGGCGAGGCGGACCTCTCGGCCCTGGTCAGCGAGCAGCTGCCGATCGGCACCGTCGGCCGCTGGCTGGACATCGACCCGGCGGACTACCCGCACATCCTGACGATGACCCACAACCAGGTGCACGCCCAGGAGCTGCTGCCCACCAAGAGCCAGCTGGCGGTCTCCGAGCAGGCCACCATGGAGCTGCGCCGGTACTTCACCCGCCTCGTCCGGGAGCGCCGCGACAACGACGGCGACGACGTGATCGCGGGCTGGATCCGTACCTGGGACGGGCTGGAGGGCGACCGCGAGGCCACCGACCGGATGGTCTACCAGCTCACCATGTTCGTCACCATCGCCTCGCTGGAGACCACGGCGACGCTGCTCTCCTCGCTGGTGTGGTCGTTGCTGCGGTCGCCCGGCCGGTGGGAGTGGCTGCGGGAGCACCCGGAGCACATCGACGCCGCGATCGACGAGGCGCTGCGCTTCGACCCGCCGATCCGCGTCAACAGCCGTGTCGCGGGCGAGGACACCGAGCTGGCCGGGGTGTTCCTCCCCAAGGACACCATGGTCCACGTGATGTACGGCGCGGCCAACCGCGATCCGCGCCGCAACCCGGACCCGCACACCTTCGACCTGCTCCGCCGCGGCGACCACCTCACCTTCGGCGGCGGCGCCCACTACTGCCTCGGCGCGGGCCTGGCCAGGCTGGAGGCGCGGGCCCTGCTCGGCCGGCTGCTGCGGCGCTTCCCGACCCTGCGGGCGGTGAGCCCGCCCGAGTACGCGCCCCGGATGGTCTTCCACCGGGTGACGTCCCTGAGAGTGGCCGCATGAACGTGTCCCCGCAGATGCCCGAGGTGCCCCGGATACCGCAGGCGCCGCAGTACCCGCCGCACGCGGCGCAGCCGTCGTACCTGCCGCACCCGTACCCCGAGCCCGTCCCCGTTCCCGGACCCGTCCCGGAGCCCGTCGCCGCGCCCGTTCCCGCGCCCGTGGCGGCCCGTGCGGTCCGTACCGAGCGCCAGGGCCCCGTGCTCCGCATCGAGCTGGACAGCCCGGCGACCGGGAACGCCGTCACCTCGGCCATGCTGGACGAGCTCCTCGTCGTCCTGGCCGTACCCGACCCGGGCGTGCGCGTGATCGTGCTGTCCGGGGCCGGCCGGGACTTCTGCCTCGGCGGCGACCGCGACGAACTCTTCGGGAGCCTGGACGAGGACCCGACCGGTGGCGGCATTCGGAGCTACGGGGACCGGGCCCGCCGGGTCTGCGACGCCCTCACCAACAGCTCCGCCGTGACCGTCGCCCGGGTCCAGGGCCGGGCGACCGGCGCCGGCTTCGCCCTGGCGCTCGCCTGCGACCTGCGGGTCGGTGCCGACAACACCGTCTTCCGGCTGCCCGAGCTGGCCCTGGGCCTGCCCGTCGCCTGGGGCGGCCTGCTGCCCCGCCTGCTCCACGAGGTCGGCGCGGCCCGGGTCCGCGAGATCATCCTCACCAGCCGCCCGGTCGGCGCGGTGGAGGCGGGGGAGCTCGCCATCCTGCAACGCGTCGTTCCCGAGCGGGAACTGGACGCGGCGGTGGAGGAGTGGATCAGGCCCGTCACCCGCCGCCCGGAGGCCGCGCTGCGGGTCACCAAGACGCTCATCGCCTCCCACGCGGCGGCCACCCGACTGGCCGACGCCTCCGTGCTCGACTCCGAGCTGATGGCCTCGGTCCTCGCCGCCGCCCACTACACCCGCGGCCTCGCCGCCCAGCCGCCGGGCCACTGACCGGCGCGCGCGAAGGGGCCCGTGTCCGCGGACACGGGCCCCTTCGGCCCGAGTGGCAGCCGGTGGTGGACCGTACCCGCACGTTCGCTGGTGTGTGCGATCGATGAAGAGGATGGGATGACCGTGGGGACGGCGCGCGGCGCGCGCGTGGTGGGGGCCGTGCTGACGACGGCTCTGGTCGCGGCAGGAGCGGCGGCCTGCGAGGGCGGCGAGGGCACCGGGCAGGGGGCCGGTGCGACCGCGGCGGCCAGTACGCCGCCGCAGCCGGCCGAGGACGGCGGGTACGAGCTCCCGGCCGAGGGCGGCAACGGCGGCCCGGACTGGTTCTACGAGTTCACCATGGCCGAGGGCAGGGTCGCCGGCCTCGCGCTGGTCAGGCACAACACGTACTGCGCCTGAGAAACCGGTTGTGGATCACGGTCGCGCGCTCGGTACGGTGAGCCGCGAACGATCAAGTGGGGGTTGTGACATGGGGAAGAACCGGGCCTCGGTCCGCGCGGTGGGCGTGGGCATCTCGGTGGTACTGCTGGTCGCCGGTGCGGCGGCCTGTACGTCCGACGACAAGAGCGACAAGAGCGACACGAAGGACGCGGCGAAGGCTCCGGCCACCGCCGGGGCGCCCGTGGCGACGCCCTCGGCGGCGCCCACCTCGAAGGGCCCGGAGGCCTTCGCGGCGGCCGGGTACCGGGGGTTGACGCCCGGGATGGCCAAGGACGCCGGGCTGGCCACCGGCGCCCTGGAGAGCGCGCCGGTCTCGCTGCTCGGTGGCTGCACGGACTTCGTCTACAAGGGCGGCCCGGCGCCGGACCAGGCCCGGATGACCGCCGAGGCGGCCACCGAGGCCCGCTACAAGGACCTGAGCGCCAAGGCCGACGCGGCCTCGGGCAAGGCGCCCGCGGCGGGTGGCACCCTGCCGCCGAACGCCTCCGCCAAGGACGCGGCGGCCGCCGCCGCGGGCTCCGCCGCCGCGGCCAAGGGATCGGCCGACGCCGCCAAGGCGATCGCCGACTCGACGATGGCCCTGGTCGACCTGCGGTTCGCCCAGGAGGCCAAGGACAAGGCGTACCTGGCCAGCGGCCGGGTCTCCTTCGCGGCGACGGGCCTGCGCGAGCTGGCCGCGCCGGCGGAGGCGAAGACGGCCGAGGGCGTCGGCGCGGGTTCCACCGTGGAGGCGCTCCAGCAGGCGTACGGCGCCAAGGGCCTCCAGCTCGCCAAGAGCGGCAAGTACGTGATGCCGGTCGAGGGGCAGCAGGGCTGGCAGTACGAGTTCACCGTGGACGGCGACAAGGTCGCCGGGATGGCCGTGGTGAACCGCGAGATCAAGTGCGCCTGACCGCCTGAGGGTCTGGCCGCTTGACGGTTCGGTGCGGCCCGCCCGTGGTGGTCAGCAGTCGAGTGCCACCGCGGGCGGGCCGAGCCGTGCGCGCAGGGCCGCGCGGGCCCGGGCGACGCCGCCGGAGGTGGCGGTCGCGCCGGTGCCGACGGCGACGGTTCTCGTGCCGAGGCCCGCGCAGGCGCGGCAGATGCCGGGGCGGGGTACCGGGTCGTGGCAGCGGCCGCATTCGGCGTACGGGGCCGGTGGGGGCTGCGCGGCCGGCCGTTCCGGTGGCAGTTTGCGTTGCAGGCGGTCCCGGAGGATCGCGGCGGGGGAGTGCATCGGCCGGGGCAGTCCGGGGAGCAGGGCGTGGGCCAACTCGGCCTCGCCGCATCCTCGTAGCAGCCACTTTGTGACGAGTGGTGCCAGTGTCCGGGCCTCGGCGTCGCCGAGGCGCAGGCGGGGTTCGGGCCGGATCACCCGGAACAGCACGGCCACGGCGGACCTGGTCTGTGCGTCCGGTTCACCCGGTTCACCCGGTTCACCTGGTTCATCCGGGAGGGTGGTTTCTTTCCCCGGGTCCTTTACGGGAGGGGTGACAGGGCGGCCGGTGCCCCCTGCGCCGAAGTCCGGGGGGTGGGCAGCCGGTGCGGGCTGCGGGGTGTCGAAGACGTGGGTCTCGGAACGGAGTGTCCCGTCGGGCATCCGGACCGTGTCGACCCGGTAGTACCCGGCGTTCCTCAGCTCGTTGAGCGCCCGTCGGACGGCGCCGCGCCCCTGCGGGCTGCTGTCCGCCATCTGCCGCCCGTCCTCGCGGCGCCCGTCGGGGCGGGAGAGGAGGTCAGCGAGCAGGCCGCGCGCGGTGAAACTGAGCCGGCGGTCCTGCAACAGGCCGTTCGGAAGGACGGTGAACGCACGCGCATGCGCGCTACGATGAATCCGCATGGGGAGTTGCTGCTCCTGGTGCCCGACCCCGGGGTGTTCCACCACCGCCGGGGTCTCCTATGTTCTGTCGATGATGCGGAAAGTAGCACATCGATTACGCGGAGTGCGAACCGTTCGAGCGTGAAGCCCCGCCTCGCGCATCAAGTGCGCCCCCACCCCCTGCGTGGGAAGTCGGCGCCGCCGGCTCCCCGTGCTCCCGCACCCGCAGCGAAAAGGGCATTCGCCGGGGCGGACGCCCCCTCGACACCGCGGCCTGACCAACCGCGAGCACAGCCCCCGGACGCCGACGGGGCAAGTCCAGGGGAAGGGCGGCGACAGAAGGGCGACTCAGGAGGCGAACGGCTCGATCTCCCCCGCGAAGACGATGATCTGGTCGATGAGGTTCCGTCGCAGATGGACGACATCCGTCCCCACCAGGCGGGGGCCTCCATCGGGCGTGGTGAAGACCCACTGGTACCGGGCCCATTCGCCAGGCATGTCCACCGCTGAGCAGCGCACCATCGTGCCGGTCCCCGCCGGGTGGCGCCGGATGTCCAGCACGAACCGCTCGACCGCCTCGATCCCTTCGCTGCGGCCCAGCGGCCCCCAGAAGACCACGTCCGAGGTCAGGGCTTGCGGGAGCAGGGCGGTCACATAGCTGTCGTCCGAGGCGTTGAACGCGGAGATGAACGTGTCGATCGCGGAGCGTGCGGTCTCTTCCTGCATGTCCCAGTAATACCAGCCGTTGTGGTTCCACCGGATGCCCGGACCGTCATCCCCGAATTCCGTTTGAACATGCCACTCCCGTGGACAACTGACTACTCGTCGTCAGTAAATCGCCGACGGTGGTGCGACTGGCTCCATCTTCCTTCCCTTCAAGGTGCTCCCTCATGCTCACGTCCCGCCGTCCCCGCGTGCTCCGCCCCGTTGACGAACTCGCCGAACAATGGGGGAGTCACCTCCGCCCGTGCGGCATCGGCAGGTTCGTCCGGGCTCTCGTCGCCTCCTCCGCCACCCTCGTCTGAAAGTTCGATTCCCGGTGCACCTCTCAACCCTCGCCCGCCACACGCTTTCCCGTGGCGCCACCCCCGCAGCCACCTACGCCCTGATCGCCCGCCTCGGCCACCAGCCCCTCCGCGTCGCGCGCGCCGTCTGCCTCGCCCTCGACATCCCCCAGGCCGAGACCACCCGCCGCCTGACCGACTGCTACGACGCCCTCCTCGCCGACCCCCGCCCCGACACCGAGAGCGACACCGGCGAACTCCTCGAAGCCCTCGGCGTCTTCGACATCCCCAAGTCCCTCACCGACACCGAACTCGCCGTCGTCGAGCACTTCCTGGTCGCCATGGACGCGATGGGCGGCATCCGCCCCGGCCATCAGCACGGGCTTCAGCGCTGGTTCACCACCGGCAACCTCACCGACGCCTACCTCTCCCTGGCCGCCGCCCAACCCCTGCCCCGCACCGGCAACCCCACCCTCTACTGGACCACCCTCGTCACCGCCGGGGAACTCCTCGCCACCACCCTCCCCTCCGAACGCCGCATCACCCACGCCCTCACCCACTGCCGCACCCGCGCAACCCACCCCTGAGCACGGGAAGTCGACCCCGCCGACCTCCTACACAGGGGACCGGAAGACGCCGTTGCCGCTCGGCGGGGCCGAAGCGGCAACGGGGTGTGGTGCTGGGCTCAGCGGGCGGCCGCGCGCTGGAGGGCGCTGGCGAGGAGGGCGAGGTCGGTGGGGCCGTTGCCGAGTTCGCGGACCGGGCGGCGGGCCGGCGGGGCGCCGAGCTGGAGCGGGTCTATCGCGACCACGGTGGGGCGCAGGGTGGCGGTGCGCGGGATGCGGCCGCTGATCCGGGCGGTCTGGAAGGCGCTGACGCCGCCGTCCGGCAGCCGCAGGTAGCCGCGGCCCGGGGTGTCCTCGGGCAGGGCGGCCGCGTCGCCGAGGTGGATCAGCAGGTCGGAGTCGGCCGGGTCGTCGGTGCGCAGCGCGATCCGGAGCAGCGCGGCCTCGTCCACCTCGGTGCCGGCGCTCTCCTCGGGGCGGCCGGTGGCGACGGCGAGGTGGACGCCGAGCGGCCCGCCGCGGCGGGCGACGGCGGCCAGCGCGCGGGCGAGCGGCCGGCCGGCCGGGGAGGTGGGGGAGAGCAGCGCGTCGTAGTCGTCGACGACGACGACCAGCCGGGCGGGTACGGGCGTGGCGGCGGGGCCGTCGGACGGGCGGGGGCCCTCCGCGCTGCGCGGCGGGATGACCCGGGGCGTGATGGCGGCGCCGCCGCCGACGGTGGCGGGCACCGGGACCTGGGGGCGCTCCGCGCCCGCGTCCCGCCCGTCGAGGCGGTGCTCGTCAAGGCGGTGCTCGTCGAGGCCGCGCCCGTCCAGGCCGTGCCCGTCCAGGATGCGCGTGGCGTGCCAGGACGCGAAGTCCAGCCCGTCGAACAGCCGTTCCCGCAGGGCGAGTTCGTCCTCCAGCGCCTCGGCCGCGAGCAGCGCGGCGCGCGGGTCGGTCGCGGCGTTCACCCGGCCGGTGACGTGCGGCAGCTCGGTACAGCCGTCCAGGCCCTCCTCGGTGGCCCGGCCCTCGACGATCGTGACGGTCAGCCGCTCGGGCCGTTCGGAGACGGCGAGCGAGGCGACCAGGGTGCGCAGCAGCTCGGTCTTGCCGGAGCCGTGGGCCCCGCCGATCAGCAGGTGCGGGCCGCCCGGGTCGGGGGAGGGGAGGGTGAGTTCCGGGTCGGCCAGGTCGAGCGTGCAGAGCTCGTCCCTGGTGGTGCCGAGCAGGGCGGTGGCGGCGCCGATGCCGCCGGCGTGGGCCTCCCAGCGGGCGGAGAGCTTGGCCGGGGTGACGGTGTCGAGCTGGAGCAGGTCGAGCAGCCGCAGGGCGTCGGGCAGCGGGCCGCGGGTGGCCGGGGCGGCTTCGCGCAGCGGGGCGAGGACGCGGGCCAGCCGTTCTGCCCAGGCGTCCGAGACGGCGTCCAGCGAGACCTCGTGCAGGGTCTCCCGGCCGCGGGCGACCGGGCGGTCCAGCGAGAGCTGGGTGCCGACCTCGCCGGTGATCAGGGCGGTGGCGCCGAGGCCCCGGGGGAGCAGCTCGGGCTGCTCGGCGAGGCAGATCGGGAAGATGCCGACCGCCGGGCCCTGGCGCAGCAGCAGGTCGAGCGCCTGCCGGGCGGCCTCGGTGGCCGGGCGGCCGTCCACCACGACCACGGTGGCGCCGTGGCCGCCGAGGCCGCTCGGGCCGTTGAGCCGGGCGGTGAGCTCGGTCAGCCGGGCGGTGGCCTGTTCGTCGTCGAGGCCGATCAGCAGCCGGCAGTCCTGGCCGTCGACCGGGCGCAGGTGGGGCAGCCACAGGGCCCAGGCCCAGGTGTCGGCGCGCTCCTCGACGGCGCGGGCCGGGTCGGCGTCGACCACGACCAGGCTCAGGCCGGTCGGCGGGTGCAGCGCGGCGAGCTGGGCGACGACGGCGCGGGTGAGCGCGTCCAGGCGCTCGCGCGGGCCGCTGAGGCCGAGGCTGCCCGCGGTCTGGAGGTCGAGGGTGACCGGGACGGCGGGCAGCATGGTGCCCGGGGTGGTGCCGGGGCCGCCGGGGCGGTCGGCGGTGCCGAGGCGCAGGGTGAGCGCGTCGGGGTGGCCGGGGCCGCGCTCCCAGAGCCGGGGGCCGGGGCCGACGGCGTTCAGCAGCAGGGTGGCGAGGTCGGGCCAGCGCTCGCGCTGGGCGGCGGTCTGGCGCAGCCGTACCGCGGCGTGGTGGCGCTCGGCGCTCTCCTGGCCGGGCGGCTCGGCGGCGCGGCCGGGCAGCAGGGAGAACAGGCCGCGGCCGCGGCCGGGCGCCGGTTCGGGGGCGGCGGGCGGCTCGGCCACCGGCGGTGCGGGCCTGACCGGGCCGGGTGCGGCGAGCTGGAGGTGGCCGTGGCCGTCCGGCAGGGCGGTGCGGACGGCTCCGACGGCCTCGGCCGGGTCGGGGGCGGCCACTTGCAGGGTGGACTCGCCGATCCGCAGCACGGCGCCGGGCTCCAGCGGGACGGCGGCCTCCGGCGGTGCCGGCGGGACGAGCCGGCCGTCCAGGGTGGTGCCGTTGGTGGAGCCGAGGTCGCGTACGGAGATCCGGCCGTCCTCGCCTAGGTGCAGGGAGAGGTGCAGCCGGGAGACGTCCGGGTCGTCGAGCGGGACGTCGGCCTCGGCGGAGCGGCCGATCCGGATCTCCCGGCCGTGCAGCCGGTGCACGCCGCCGGCGTCCGGGCCGCCGACCACGCGCAGTTCGGCGGCGGCGGGGGCGTCGTCGGGGTCGTCGGCGGTCGGGTCGGGCTCGTTCAGGCTGAGGACGGCGCCGTCGAGCAGTGGCGGGTGGCCGAGCAGGGTGTGTTCGTCCACCCGGTGCGCCCCGGCGTACAGGTGCACGTGGGTGGCGGCCCGTGGCCCGCGCACGCCCACGGCACCCGCCAGTGCGCCCGCGATGGCGCCGAGTGCGGTGCCGACGGGCGCGGTGACCAGCACGTCCACGTAGGGAATGGCGGAGCCGGCGGCGGACGGGCCGCTGCGCGGTCGGAGGACGGTCAGCCGGATCTGCATCTCGCCCGCGGGTCCCTTCTGCTGATGTGAAGCCTGGTACCGCTGCCCGGTGCCGTCGCGGACGCACCGGGCGGTCGCGGCGACCGTGTGGGCCACACGAGTGCCGAGTGTCCATCCTGCCATCCGTCACGGACGGTCCGCGCACCGTACCGGATTTGACGATCTTGCGATCATCGCCATGTTGGAGGCGACGGTGGGTCAGGTCAACCGTCGCGACCCGGGCCTGCGGACGGGCCTGCGGATGGGCCCGGGGACGAGCCCGGGGACGAGCCGGGGGACCGGCTCCGGGTACTCCCCTAGGGGATGTCCCCCAACCCTGCTCCGAAGGCCCGCCGGGCACCCCGAAAACCCCAACGGACACCGTTAGAGTGGCCGCAGACACGGGCCCGGCAGGCTCACCGCACCGGCGGAGGAGCGCCCCGCGCGGGCGGCACGGCGAGGAGTGCGACAGGTGCGGCCAGTCGGCAGCAAGTATCTGCTGGATGAGACCCTCGGGCGAGGTGCGACGGGCACCGTCTGGCGCGGTGTGGTGCGCGAGGACGTCCAGGTGCCTGGCTGCGCGCCCGGGCAGCGGGTGGCGATCAAGGTGCTGCGCGAGGAGCTGGCCGCCGACCCGGACGTGGTGATGCGCTTCCTGCGCGAGCGCTCGCTGCTGCTGCGGCTGACCCACCCCAACATCGTCCGGGTCCGCGACCTGGTCGTCGAGGGCGAGCTGCTGGCCCTGGTGATGGACCTGGTGGAGGGCCCCGACCTGGCCCGCTACCTGCGCGCCCACGGCCCGTTCAGCCCGATCGCGGGTGCCCTGCTGATGGCCCAGGTCGCGGACGCGCTCGCGGCCAGCCACGCGGACGGGATCGTCCACCGCGACCTCAAGCCGGCCAACGTGCTGCTCGCCTCCATCCTGGTGGACGGAACCGAGCAGATGCACCCGCTGCTGACCGACTTCGGCATCGCCCGGCTCGCCGACTCCCCGGGCGTCACCCGCACCCACGAGTTCGTCGGCACCCCCGCCTACGTCGCGCCGGAGTCCGCCGAGGGCCGCCCGCAGACCTCCGCGGTGGACGTGTACGGCGCCGGGATCATGCTGTACGAGCTGGTCACCGGCCGCCAGCCGTTCCAGGGCGACAGCGCGCTCGCCCTCCTCCAGGCCCACCTGGCCCAGGAGCCGCAGCGGCCCAGCACCATGCCCGAGCCGCTCTGGACGGTGATCGAGCGCTGCCTGCGCAAGGACCCGGCCCAGCGGCCCGGCGCCACCTCGCTGGCCCGCGCCCTGCGGGTGGTCGCGGCCGGGGTCGGCGTGCACGCCTCCCCGGTGGCGGTGGACGAGGCGCTGGCGGTCGGCGCCCTGCTGGTGCCGGACCCGCAGCCGACCGTCGTGCCCGCCGCCGTGCCGCTGCTGCCGCCCGCGGTGCCCGGCGCGATGGCCCCGGGCACCGAGGACCGCACCCAGCTGCTGCCGCCGACCCCGGGCGGGGGGCAGTTCGACCCGGCCGCGGCGACCCGGGTGATGGGCACCCAGCCGCCGGCCGCGCCCCCGCAGGGTGCCGAGGACCGTACCCGGATGATGCCGCCCGTCGCCGCGCCGCCGCCCCTGCCCGCCGGGCCGCCGCAGGAGGAGGAGCCGCACCCGTGGCAGACCCAGCTGCGCGCGGCGCGGGACCGCAACCAGCAGACCCAGGTCGGCTACTTCGGCCCCGAGGACTACGAGGACTACCCGCCGCCGCAGCTCGCCCCGCCGCCCTACCAGGCCGGCCAGGGCGGGCATGGCGGCCAGGGCGCGCCCGGCGGGCGGCCGGGGCAGCAGCAGCCGCCCGGCGGCTACCGCCAGCCCCCGCCCCCGCCCGGCTACGCCCAGCGCCCGCCGGTGGCCCCGCCGCCCTACCAGGGCGGCCAGGGCGGCCACCCCGGTCAGAGTGGCCAGGGCGGCCACCCCGGCGCCCGGGGCGGCGGCCGTCCGCAGTCGGCCGGCGGCTACCGGCAGGCCCCGGCCGGGTACGGGCAGGCGCAGTCGCAGGGCGGCTACCCGCCGCCGCCCGCGCCCGCCCCGGTGGCCCGCAGGGCCGAGCCGCCGGCGCCGCAGCACCGGGAGGCCCCGCCGCAGCGCCGCGAGGAGCCGCCGGCGCCGGCCCGCCGCGAGCCCGCACCCGCCCGCGAGCCGCGCCCGCGCAGCCGCAACCGGATGTACATCCCGGGGCTCGGCTGCTTCAAGGGCTGCCTGATGGTGCTGCTGGTGCTGGCCCTGGCCGGGGCGGCGCTGTGGAACTTCACGCCGCTGCCCCACTACTGGGACAACGTCGTGGGCTGGTTCGATTCGGCGCGCGACTGGGTGAACAGCGTCGTCGGCAAGTAGCGCCGTCCGGGGCCGGGCCGGAGCCGACCGGGGCTCAGGACCGCCCCGGACGTCGATATTGACGCTTTGTCGACAGTTTGTGGGATTTCTCGGCCGAGACTCCGGCCCCGGGCCCCTCGGGCGGCCCCCGCGGGGCCTCCGGGCGCGTAGGTTGGTCGCTGTTGTCCCGCCCCACCGAGCGCGCCGGACCCCCGGAGCGCTCCCGCGCCGCCCACGGAGCAGCATTGGCACGCAAGATCGGCAGCCGGTACACCGTCCACCAGGTGATCGGCCGGGGTTCGGCCGGGACGGTCTGGCTCGGTGAGGGGCCCGACGGCCCGGTGGCCGTCAAGCTGCTGCGCGAGGACCTCGCCGCCGACCAGGTGCTGGTCGGCCGCTTCGTCCAGGAGCGCACCGCGCTGACCAGCCTCGACCACCCCCGGGTGGTCGGCGTGCGCGACATGGTGGTGGACGGCAGCGACCTCGCCCTGGTGATGGAGCTGGTCCAGGGCACCGACCTGCGCTCCCGGCTGGAGCGGGACGGCGCGCTGCCGCCGCAGACCGCCGCCTCGGTCATCGCCGACGTCGCCGACGGCCTGGCCGCCGCGCACGCCGCCGGGATCGTCCACCGCGACGTCAAGCCGGAGAACGTCCTGCTCGACCTCGCCGCCGCCCCGGGACCGGGCGGCGCCCCGCGCGCCAAGCTCACCGACTTCGGCGTGGCCCGCCTGGTCGACGCCCCGCGCCGGACCAGGGCCACCCGGATCATCGGCACCCCCGACTACCTCGCCCCCGAGATCATCGAGGGCCTGGAGCCGCGCGCCGCCGTCGACATCTACGCCCTCGCCACCGTGCTGTACGAGCTGCTGGCCGGCTTCACCCCGTTCGGCGGCGGCCACACCGGCGCGGTGCTGCGCCGGCACGTCACCGAGCAGGTGCCGCCGATCCCCGGCCTCCCGGACGGGCTGTGGCGGATCATCTCCGAGTGCCTGGCCAAGGCCCCCGCCTCCCGGCTGCGCGCCGCCGAGCTGGCCGCCAGGCTGCGCGAGCAGCTGCCCTCGCTGGCCGGCCTGCCGGTGCTCGCCGTGCCCGGCCAGGGCCGCGCCCCGGCCGAGGAGCAGCTGACCCCGGGCGAGGCCGTCTACGCCGAGATCGACGCAGCCCCCGGCGCTCACAAGCGTCGCCGCGGCCCGGCCGTCCCGCTGGTGCCGGGGGCCGCCCCGGACTCCACCCGGGACACCCACACCAGCCTGCGCCGCCCGTCCGCCGACGAGCTGGCCGCGTACGCGGTCGAGTCCCGCGCCCAGCGCGCCGCCCCCGGCCACCGCAGGGACCGCCAGGCCCTGCTGCGCCGCCGCCGGCTGCTGGCCGTCCTGCTGGCCACCGTGCTGCTGCTGGCGGGCGCCGCCGCGGCCTGGACGGCCTTCGCGGCCACCGTCCCCGACGAGGGGCACCCGGCCCGTCCCGCGGTGTCGGGCACGGCCTCGCGGGCGCCCTGAAGCCGGGGCCCGGCCCCGGGCGTGACGGCGGCCGGGACTCCTGAGGAACCGGGGGTGTCGCCATGACCACTCCCGGAACCATTACCCTGGGGGCGTGGCAGCCGTCGATCCTTCCGAAGAGCTCAAGAACCTCGATACGACCATGGGGTCGATCGAGGCCGTCCTCGACCTGGACAAGATCCGGGCCGACATCGCGGTCCTGGAGGAGGAGGCAGCCGCCCCCACCCTGTGGGACGACGTCGCGAACGCGCAGAAGGTGACCAGCCGGCTCTCCTTCCTCCAGGGCGAACTGCGCCGGGTCGAGGGCCTGCGCAGCCGCATCGACGACCTGGGCGTGCTGTTCGAGCTCGCCGAGGCCGAGAACGACGCGGACACCCGCGTCGAGGCCGAGACCGAGCTCGTCGCCCTCCAGAAGGCGGTCGAGGAGCTGGAGGTCCGCACCCTCCTGTCCGGCGAGTACGACTCCCGCGAGGCGCTGATCAACATCCGTGCCGAGGCCGGTGGCGTGGACGCCGCCGACTTCGCCGAGCAGCTCATGCGCATGTACCTGCGCTGGGCCGAGCGGCACGGGTACCCCACCGAGGTGTACGACACGTCGTACGCCGAGGAGGCCGGCATCAAGTCGGCGACCTTCACCGTGAAGGCGCCGTACGCCTACGGCACCCTCTCGGTCGAGCAGGGCACCCACCGCCTGGTGCGCATCTCGCCGTTCGACAACCAGGGCCGCCGGCAGACCTCCTTCGCCGGTGTCGAGGTCCTCCCGGTCGTCGAGCAGTCCGACCACGTCGACATCGACGAGGGCGAGCTGCGGGTGGACGTCTACCGCGCCTCCGGCCCCGGCGGCCAGGGCGTCAACACCACCGACTCGGCGGTGCGCATCACGCACCTCCCGACCGGCATCGTGGTCTCCTGCCAGAACGAGCGCTCGCAGATCCAGAACAAGGCGTCCGCGATGAACGTCCTCCAGGCCAAGCTGCTGGAGCGGCGCCGCCAGGAGGAGAAGGCGGCGATGGACGCCCTCAAGGACAGCGGCAGCTCCTGGGGCAACCAGATGCGCTCCTACGTCCTGCACCCGTACCAGATGGTCAAGGACGTCCGCACCGCGTACGAGGCCGGCAACCCGCAGGCCGTGCTGGACGGCGACATCGACGGCTTCATCGAGGCCGGGATCCGCTGGCGCAAGCAGCGGGAAACCTCGAACGAGGCGTGAGGATTCCGGCCTCGATGAACATCAGGCACAGCATCGAGGCCGGCATCCGCCGGCGCAAGCAGCGCGAGACCAGCGCCGAGTAGCACGCCGGGTGACAGCAGACATGACGAAGGCCCCCGACCGCAGCGGTCGGGGGCCTTCTCGTACGTCAGGGGAACTCAGGCCAGTGCCTGCCGCGCGATCAGCGCCACCGCGAGCAGCCCGGCCAGCAGGGCCAGCAGCACCGCGGGGGAGAGCGCGGCGAACGGCCCCTGCTGCTCCTGAATCCGGGCCCGGTTGGCCCGGCACACCGGGCAACGCCCGTCGCTGACGCGGCCGTTGCAGTTGGCGCACACCAGATGGTCGCAGGTCATGCGATCTCCTCCTCGCTGCTGTTGCCAACGCACCGGACGGGGCTTTGGTTCCATGGACTGCCCTGTACGGGGGAGCGGCCGGGCGCGGTCGCTCCCTCCACTCTGCCAGGTTCCGGCGGTTCCGGCTCCCGGGCTGTGAGATGCCTCGCAATATTCGGGGCATAAACGGACATTCTCTCCCATGGTCCGGACGCTGTCACGGGCGGTCCCTGCGGGCCGGTTGCCGATTCGCGTATGGTCCCAGTCCGGGAGCGGCCCTCTGCCCTCCTTTCGCCCGCCCGCGGACCGGGCCTCCGGGGCGGATCGAGCGAGGACTGGCGCCGCCTAGGATGGCCTCCGTGATGCAGCCGTGATCAGATTCGACAACGTCTCCAAGACCTATCCCAAGCAGAACCGTCCCGCCCTGGACAACGTCTCGCTGGAGATCGAGAAGGGTGAGTTCGTCTTCCTGGTCGGCTCGTCCGGCTCGGGGAAGTCCACCTTCCTCCGCCTGTGCCTGCGCGAGGAGCGGCCCAGCACGGGCGCGGTCCACGTGCTGGGCAAGGACCTCGGCAAGCTGTCCAACTGGAAGGTGCCGCACATGCGCCGCCAGCTGGGCACCGTCTTCCAGGACTTCCGCCTGCTGCCGAACAAGACGGTCGCGCAGAACGTCGCCTTCGCCCTGGAGGTGATCGGCAAGCCCAAGAGCGCCATCAACAAGGTGGTGCCCGAGGTGCTGGAGCTGGTCGGCCTGGGCGGCAAGGAGGACCGCATGCCGGGCGAGCTGTCCGGTGGTGAGCAGCAGCGCGTGGCGATCGCCCGTGCCTTCGTGAACCGTCCGATGCTGCTGATCGCGGACGAGCCGACCGGCAACCTCGACCCGCAGAACTCGGTCGGCATCATGAAGCTGCTCGACCGCATCAACCGCACCGGCACCACGGTGCTGATGGCCACCCACGACCAGGCCATCGTCGACCAGATGCGCAAGCGCGTCATCGAGCTCGACAAGGGGCTGCTGGTCCGCGACCAGGCCCGCGGCGTCTACGGATACCAGCACTGACCGACCAGCGCTGACCCGTGGGGCCGCCGGCCCGGACCGCCAGACCACGAGCAGTACCGACCCTGGAGTTGTTTCCCGCATGCGTGCCCAGTTCGTCCTGTCGGAGATCGGTGTGGGTCTCCGACGCAACCTGACCATGACCATCGCGGTCGTGGTCAGCGTCGCGCTCTCCCTCGCCCTCGCCGGTTCCTCGCTCCTGGTCCGCGACCAGGTGAACTCCATGAAGGGGTACTGGTACGACAAGGTCGAGGTGAGCATCTACTTCTGCACCAAGGCGGATGCCCGCAACTCGCCCCAGTGCGACAAGGGCGCGGCCACCGACCAGCAGGTCCAGGACATCAAGGACCAGCTGGACAAGATGACCTCGGTGGTCCAGTCGTCCACGTACGAGAGTTCGGCCGAGGCGTACAAGCACTGGAAGGAGATGAACCCGGACAACCCGCTCATCTCCGTCCTGGGCCCGGACGCCATGCCGCAGTCCTGGCGGGTCAAGCTCAACGACCCGACCAAGTACGACGTGATCCAGAGCGCCTTCGCCGGCAAGCCCGGCGTCAAGTCGGTCGAGGACCAGCGGAAGATCCTGGAGAACCTGTTCGGCCTGCTCAACGGCCTCCAGACGGCGGCCTTCGTGATCATGGTGCTGATGCTCTTCGTCGCCCTGCTGCTGATCGTCAACACCGTCCGGGTGTCGGCGTACAGCCGACGGCGTGAAACCGGCATCATGCGCCTGGTCGGTGCCTCGAACTTCTACGTCCAGATGCCGTTCATCGCCGAGGCGGCCTTCTCGGCGCTGCTCGGCGCCGCGATGGCCTCCGGGCTGCTGGTCGGCGGGCACTTCTTCGTCCAGAACTGGCTGGCCGACCGGGTGCAGTTCATCCACTTCATCGGGCTCGGCTCGGTGCTGGCGGTGATACCGCTGCTGATCGTGGTGGGCATGGGAATGGCCGGCGTCGCGGCGTTCTTCACGCTGCGCAAGTACCTCAAGGTCTGATTCGGGGACACCCCGACGGCCCCGGACGGCACTGCGCCGTCCGGGGCCGTCGGCGTTCCGCGGTCCACCGTTGCGGCCCGTCCCGCGCGGACCGGTGTCTACACTCCCGTGACATGCTGCAGAATCCGCGCAGGGCCCGCCAGGTGGCCGCTCTCAGCCTGGTGTTCGGCGCCGTGCTGCTGACCGGCGCGGCCACCGGTGCCTGGGGCGATCCGGGCGGTCCGCCGCACCGCCCCTCCGCCGACACCGCCCCGGCGGCCGTCGGCGGCCTGCCGGCGGACCCGGCCGGCGCCGCCCTGTCCGAGCAGCAGGCCGAGCACCTGCTCGCGGCCGGCGGCGACCGCTGGGGCGCGTACTACAGCGCCCAGGAGTACGCGGAGTTCAGCCAGGGCCTGGACGGCCGGTACCCGGGCGTCGGCCTCTCGGTCGGCCGGGGTGAGGACGGCGTCACCGAGGTCGCCCAGGTCGCGCCGGACGGCCCGGCCGCCGCGGCCGGGATCGCCCCCGGCGACCGGCTGCTGCGGATCGGCCAGGACCAGGCGGACCGCCTGCCGGTGACCGAGGTGGTCGCTCGGCTGCGCGGCCAGGGCGACGAGCGGCGGGCCGGCTCCGAGGTCACCCTGGCCGTCCGGCGCGGCGGCGCCGAGGTGCGCGAACTGCGGCTGCGGCGCGTGCTGCTGGACAGTCGGCAGGTCACCGCGGAGCAGCTGGGCAAGGGCGTGCTGCGGGTGACCGTACGCGGCTTCACCAGCGGCGTGGCCGACCAGGTGCGCGCCGCGCTGCGCGCCCCGCACGCCGGCGTGGTGCTCGATCTGCGCGGCAACTCCGGCGGGTTGGTGGACGAGGCGGCCGGCACCGCCGGGATCTTCCTGGACGGCGGAACGGTCGGCTCGTACCAGGAGCGCGGTGAGACCAGGGAGTTGACCGCCCCGCCCGGCGGCGACCAGCGCACCCCGCTGGTGGTGCTGGTGGACGGCGGCACGATGAGCGCCGCCGAACTGCTGGCCGGCGCCCTCCAGGACCGCAGCCGCGCCGTGGTGGTGGGTTCGCGGACCTTCGGCAAGGGCACCGTCCAGCAGCCCAGCCGGCTCGCCGACGGCGCCGTGCTGGAGCTGACCGTCGGCCGCTACCACACCCCGGCCGGCCGCTCGCTGGACGGCACCGGCCTGACCCCCGACGTCCCGGCCGGTTCCGGCGAGGAGGCCGACGGGCTGGCCCTGCGGGTGCTGTCCGGGCTCGGCACCCTCGCCTAGCCCGGCCGCTAAAGCAGCTGCCCCATCCGGCGTCGAAGTGCGAGAATGGCCGCGCTATGGCAAAGGAAACCGGACAGAAGCTGATCGCGCAGAACAAGAAGGCGCGACACGAGTACACGATCCTCGACACCTACGAGTGCGGCCTCGTCCTCACCGGCACCGAGGTCAAGTCGCTGCGTGAGGGGAGGGCCAACCTGGTCGACGGCTACGCCTACATCCAGAACCACGAGGCGTGGATCGACAACGTCTTCATCCCCGAGTACACCCAGGGGACGTGGACCAACCACGCGGCCCGGCGCAAGCGCAAGCTGCTGCTGCACAGGATGGAGATCCAGAAGATCGAGACCAAGGTCCGCGACGCGGGTCACACCCTGGTCCCGCTCTCGCTGTACTTCAAGGACGGCCGGGTGAAGCTCGAACTGGCACTCGCGGTCGGCAAGAAGCTCTACGACAAGCGCCAGACGCTGCGGGAGAAGCAGGACACCCGCGAGACGGCCCGTGCGGTGGCGGCCGCCCGGCGGCGCCAGGGTTAATCCGCTGGACCCTCGCCCGTCGCCTCGCGTAGTATGGCGCAAGCAACACGGACGATCACCGTCCGAGCTGTTTCTCAAAAAAACATGGGGATGATCGGTTTCGACAGGGGATGTTGAAACAGGGGAAGCGAGCCGAGGAACGCGGCAATGATCTCGTAAACCACGTGTCGCAAAAAAATAATCGCCAACTCTAAGCGCGATTCCCAGCAGTTCGCTCTCGCTGCCTAATAAGCACCGATAGCGCTTGGGTGTCAGACCGGGGAGTTCCCGACCCGGACCCTGGCATAATCTAGGGAACTCAACCGTCCGCCCGGGCTGCGAGGGTGGATGGGAAATCAAACAGCAGCTGGGCCTGTTGGCGGCTTGTCCGTGTGACCGCCAGGGCCGAGAAAAGCACAGCGGACTGCGCTCGGAGAAGCCCTGAATTAACTCCACTGGACCCGGGTTCGATTCCCGGCATCTCCACCACCCCATGTTCATGTCGAAGGCCGTCCACCGCTCAGCGGAGGGCGGCCTTCGACTTTTGTCCGCTCCGGAGCAGCGCGGCCGGGGGGTCGCGGCGTAGGATCATCCGTCCGCTCGTTTTCCGGAGCCGGATTCCGCCGCTACCACCGAGGCCATGCAGAGCAACACGCCCACCACCCCCGCCACCGACCACGAGACCGTCCGCGCACGCGAGATCGCCGGTGAGCAGCAGCACCTCGACACCGTCTACCACCGGTTGGAGGAGAAGCTCGCCGAGGCCGAGTACATCCTGGAGGACGCCGCCAAGCGGGTCCAGGTCGGTACTCCCGGCGCGCTCGCCGAGCGGGACGCCCAGGTCTACCGGGCCGGCGCCCACCTCCAACGCCTGAACAACGAGTTCGAGGACTTCCTGTTCGGCCGGATCGACCTCCAACGGGCGGACGCCCCCGAGGAGCACGGCATCCCGTCGGACACCCCGCTCGACCGGGCCGACCCGGCCGTCGCCGAGACCCTGCACATCGGCCGCCTCGGCGTGCTGGACGCCGAGTACGGTCCGCTGGTGATCGACTGGCGCGCGCCCGCCGCCGCGCCGTTCTACCGCGCCACCCCGGTCGAGCCCGGCCGGGTGATCCGCCGCCGGGTGATCCGTTCCAAGGGCCGCAAGGTGATCGGCGTCGAGGACGACCTGCTGCGTCCCGACCTCACCCCGACCCTGGACGGCGAGGAGCTGGCCGTGGTCGGCGACGGCGCGCTGATGGCCTCGCTGGGCCGCGCCCGCAGCCACTCGATGCGCGACATCGTCTCCTCCATCCAGCGGGAGCAGGACGAGGTGATCCGCGCCGCGGCCGCGGGCGCCACCCTGGTCACCGGCGGCCCCGGCACCGGCAAGACCGCGGTCGCCCTGCACCGCGCCGCCTACCTGCTCTACCAGGACCGCCGCCGCTACGCCGGGGGCATCCTGGTGGTCTCGCCGACCCCGCTGCTGGTCTCCTACACCGAGGGCGTGCTGCCCTCGCTCGGTGAGGAGGGCCAGGTCGCCATCCGGGCCGTCGGCTCGCTGGTGGACGGCATCGAGGCGGGCACCTACGACACCCCCGAGGCGGCCAGGGTCAAGGGCTCGGCCCGGATGGTGCAGCTGCTGCGCCGGGCCGCCCGGGCGGCGCTGGAGCTGGGTGCCCCGCAGGAGCTGAAGGTGGTCGCCCGCGGCGAGGTGCTGAAGCTGGACGCCGGCCGGCTGAAGGCCGTGCGCGGCAACGTGGTGGGCTCCGGCGGCACCCCGCTGAACCTGCTGCGCCCGCGCGCCCGCCGGCTGCTGCTGGACGCCCTGTGGCAGCAGGCCACCAGGGACCTGCCGAAGCCCGCCGACCACTACGCCCGCGAGCAGCGCCAGGAGGAGAAGGAGTCCTTCGACGAGTACGTCTCGGACGAGGCCTCCTTCCTGGACTTCCTGGACGCCTGGTGGCCGGCCGTGACCCCGCGCCGGGTGCTCGGCACGCTGCGGCAGCACCGGCACACCAACCGGATCGCCCGCAGGGCCGTCACCCCGGACGAGGCCAGGCTGCTGGCCGCCTCCTGGCGCCACCTGTCGGCGGCGGGCGAGGGCGCGCTGTCCGCGCACGACGTCGCGCTGATCGACGAGCTCCAGGTGCTGCTCGGCGAGCCGGCCCGCCCGAAGTTCCGCGAGGTGGACGCGGTGGACCTGCTGAGCGGCCTGGAGGAGGTCACCACCTTCGCCGACCGCAGCGCCCGCCGGCGCGACAGCCTGCCGGTCGAGCGCAAGGAGTACGCGCACGTCATCGTGGACGAGGCGCAGGACCTCACCCCGATGCAGTGGCGGATGATCGGCCGGCGGGCCCGGATGGCCACCTGGACGATCGTCGGGGACCCGGCACAGTCCTCCTGGCCGTTCCCGCAGGAGGCCCAGGGCGCGCTGGACGAGGTGCTCGCCGGCAAGCCGCGCCGCCGCTTCACGCTCACCGTGAACTACCGCAACCCGGCCGAGATCGCCGAGGTGGCGGCCAAGGTGCTGGCGCTGGCCGCACCGGGCACCCCCTCGCCGAGCGCGGTGCGCCACGTCGGCATGGAGCCGCGCTTCGCGGCCGTCGCCGACCCCTCGCCGGAGGCCTTCGGCGCGGCCGCCAGGGCCGAGCTGTCGCGGCTGCTGACCGAGGTGGACGGCACCGTGGCGATCGTGGTGCCGATGGACCGCAGGACCGAGGCGGCGGGCTGGGCCGAGGGCCTGGGCGAGCGCGTGGTGGTGCTGGGCAGTCTGGAGGCCAAGGGCCTGGAGTACGACGCGACCGTGGTGGCCGACCCGACCGGCATCGCCGGCGAGTCGGAGGCGGGCCTGCGGGTGCTGTACGTGGCGCTGACCCGCGCGACCCAGCGGCTGACCGTGCTCTCCGGCCCGGACGACCTGCCGGACGCGGCCGGCGTGCCCGCGCTGCTGCACGGCTGACGGACCGCAGCACGAAGGCCCCTCACCGGTTGGTGAGGGGCCTTCAGACGTTGATGACACCGACCCGCCATGCTCGCCTCGCGGCAAGTGGTCCCTCGAAGGGACGAAGGTTGGGCCCGGGGGCTTGGATCGAGCCGGTGTCCCGTCCAATGTAACGCATCGGCCGGAGGAGGCAAGGAGTGAGCGGCGGGAGCCCGGCGGCGTTCGGGTGGGATTGTCGGATCCGCACACTCAATGAACGTTATTTCTGGCTACCCCTCGGAAGGTGCGACGATCGAGTCCCAGCATGCGCAGGCGATGCCTTCAACAAGATGTTGAGCCTGCGGGACAGACGGAAGAAGGAAGCGTCGATGGCGACGGTGCCCAGTGTCTCCAACTCGATCACGGTACGGCTGGAGGTCCCGGCCAGGGGCAACGCCGTCAGTGCGATCACCACGGCCGTGGAGTCCTCCGGCGGATCGGTGACCGGTCTCGACGTCACCGCCTCCGGCCTGGAGGCGCTGCGGATCGACGTCACGGTGGCGGCCTCCTCGGTCGTGCACGGCGAGGAGATCGTCGAGAAGCTGCGCACGATCGACGGCGTGTCGATCGGCAAGGTCTCGGACCGCACCTTCCTGATGCACCTCGGCGGCAAGATCGAGATGTCCTCCAAGCTGCCGATCCGCAACCGTGACGACCTCAGCATGATCTACACCCCGGGCGTCGCCCGGGTCTGCATGGCGATCGCGGAGAACCCCGAGGACGCCCGCCGCCTGACCATCAAGCGCAACAGCGTGGCCGTCGTCACCGACGGCTCGGCGGTGCTGGGCCTGGGCAACATCGGCCCGGAGGCCGCGCTGCCGGTCATGGAGGGCAAGGCCGCCCTGTTCAAGCGCTTCGCCGGCATCGACGCCTGGCCGATCTGCCTGGACACCCAGGACTCCGACGAGATCGTCGCCATCGTCAAGGCGATCGCCCCCGGCTTCGCCGGGATCAACCTGGAGGACATCTCCGCGCCGCGCTGCTTCGAGATCGAGGCCCGGCTGCGCGAGGCCCTGGACATCCCGGTCTTCCACGACGACCAGCACGGTACCGCGATCGTGGTGCTGGCCGCCCTCACCAACGCGCTGAAGGTGGTCGGCAAGGAGATCGCCGACATCCGCGTGGTGATGTCGGGCGCCGGCGCGGCGGGCACCGCGATCCTCAAGCTGCTGATGGCCGCCGGCGTCGAGCACGCCACCGTGGCGGACGTCCACGGCGTGGTCCACCTGGGCCGCGGGGACCTCGACGACAGCCTGCGCTGGATCGCCGAGCACACCAACCGCTCGGGCCGCACCGGCAGCCTCAAGGAGGCCGTGGCGGGCGCCGACGTCTTCATCGGCGTCTCGGCCCCGAACGTCCTGGACGGCGATGACCTGGCCACCATGGCGCCGGACGCGGTCGTCTTCGCGCTGGCCAACCCGGACCCGGAGGTCGACCCGGCCATCGCCCGGCAGACCGCCGCCGTGGTCGCCACCGGCCGCAGCGACTTCCCGAACCAGATCAACAACGTGTTGGTCTTCCCGGGTGTCTTCCGCGGCCTGCTGGACGCCCAGAGCCGTACGGTCAACACCGAGATGATGATCGCCGCCGCCCGGGCGCTGGCCACCACCGTGGCCGACGACGAGCTGAACGCCAACTACATCATCCCGAGCGTGTTCCACAAGGACGTGGCCAAGACCGTCGCCGCCGCCGTGCGCGAGGCGGCCCTGGCCGGTGCCCAGGAGGCCCCCGTACCGGCCCGTCCGACCCCGGGCATCGTCGGCACCCTCGACACCGCCGCTTTCCCCGTCGTCAAGCTCTGACGGAGGCATCGGGCGACCCGTCACGGATCGCTCAAATGTGCGAATAGCGGTCATACCCGCCCAGTCCCGCCCCGAACCCTTGCGACACAAGGGCGAGGGGCGTGTTTGGGCTTGTCAGTCCTAGGGCGTACCGTAGCTCTGCACGGGGCAGGCGTGTCCGACAAGTACGGAACGTCCCCCTGGTCTTCCGGCGTGTCGTCCCGACCGCCGCCCGCGCCCGGTCCGCCGGAGCCGACGGAGCGTCACACCTCCAACGGGCGGGCGATGTTGGGGTGGCTCGGCCGGGGCCCGATTGGCTTTCTCGGGGCCGGTCGGGGCAGGATTCGTATCCAGGCAGGCGGGCGGGCCTTCGACGGCTCCGGCGCACGGCACCGGGTGCGGATCCGGCCCGTGACCACGCATTGCCTGCATGAGCACAGTGTGCGGACCTGCGGCCCATCCGGGTGCCCCCCGGTGGGAGCACCGATGGGCCCCCGCACACCGCAAGCGAACAGACCACAGGAGTACACATGAACCGCAGTGAGCTGGTGGCCGCGCTGTCCGAGCGCGCCGAGGTGACCCGCAAGGACGCCGACGCCGTTCTGGCCGCCTTCGCCGAGATCGTCGGCGAGGTCGTCGCCAAGGGCGACGAGAAGGTCACCATCCCCGGTTTCCTGACCTTCGAGCGCACCCACCGCGCTGCCCGCACCGCCCGCAACCCGCAGACCGGCGAGCCGATCCAGATCGCCGCGGGCTACAGCGCCAAGGTGAGCGCCGGCTCCAAGCTGAAGGAAGCCGCCAAGGGCGCTGCCTGAGCCACCCCTTGAACGCCCGAGAGGCCGGGCTCCCCGCTGGGGAGCCCGGCCTCTCGCCGTTCCGGTGACCCGGCCCGTCAGGCGTCGACCAGCTGCTCGCTGGGCAGCTCGACGTGGGCGCCGAGGTCGCGCAGCTTGTCCATGAAGTTCTCGTAGCCGCGGTTGATCAGGTCGATGCCGTGCACGGTCGAGGTGCCCTCGGCCGCCAGCGCCGCGATCAGGTACGAGAAGCCGCCGCGCAGGTCCGGGATGACCAGCTCGGAGCCGATCAGCTTGGACGGGCCCGAGACGACCGCGGAGTGCAGGAAGTTGCGGGCGCCGAAGCGGCACGGGGTGGCGCCCAGGCACTCGCGGTACAGCTGGATGTGCGCGCCCATCTGGTTCAGCGCGCCGGTGAAGCCCAGCCGCGACTCGTACACCGTCTCGTGGACGATGGACAGGCCGGTGGCCTGGGTCAGGGCGACCACCAGCGGCTGCTGCCAGTCGGTCTGGAAGCCCGGGTGCACGTCGGTCTCCAGGGCGATCGCCTTGAGCTCGCCGCCCGGGTGCCAGAAGCGGATGCCCTCGTCGTCCACCTCGAAGGCGCCGCCGACCTTCCTGAAGGTGTTGAGGAAGGTCATCATCTCCAGCTGGCGGGCGCCGCGGACGTAGATGTCGCCCTTGGTGGCGAGCGCCGCGCAGGCCCAGGAGGCGGTCTCCAGGCGGTCCGGCAGCGCGCGGTGGTTGTAGCCGTTCAGCTCGTCCACACCGGTGATCAGGATGGTCCGGTCGGTGCCCAGCGTGATGATCGCGCCCATCTTCTGCAGCACGCAGATCAGGTCGACGATCTCCGGCTCGATGGCCGCGTTGCGCAGCTCCGTCACGCCCTCGGCCAGGACGGCCGTGAGCAGCACCTGCTCGGTCGCGCCGACCGAGGGGTAGGGCAGCTCGATCTTGGTGCCGCGCAGGCGCTGCGCGGCGACCAGGTAGGTGCCCTGCGGGTGCTTCTCGATGCTGGCGCCGAACTGGCGCAGCACCTCGAAGTGGAAGTCGACCGGGCGGCCGCCGATGTCGCAGCCGCCCAGGCCGGGGATGAAGGCGTGGCCGAGGCGGTGCAGCAGCGGGCCGCAGAACAGGATCGGGATCCGCGAGGAGCCGGCGTGCGCGTCGATGTCGGCCACGTTGGCGCTCTCGACGTGCGAGGGGTCGAGGATCAGCTCGCCCTCCTCGTCACCGGTGCGCACGGTCACGCCGTGCAGCTGAAGCAGGCCGCGGACCACCTTGACGTCACGGATGTCCGGGACGTTGCGCAGTCTGCTGGGGCCCTGGCCGAGGAGGGCGGCGACCATGGCCTTGGGGACCAGGTTCTTCGCTCCGCGGACGCGGATCTCGCCTTCGAGGGGGTTTCCGCCGTGGACCAGCAGGACGTCGTCGGTCATCGTTCTCGCAATCCGGGGTGCCAGAGGAGTCGGGGGGAGGGCTCCGGGAGAGAGCCGGTGGTGGACCGGTCGTACGGGCGCGTTCGGGCCCCCGGCGAAACCGAGTCGGCACCGTAGAGAGGCGTCCACCAGACGTAGATGGTAGTAGGCGCGCCGTTGGTTCCCGTGAGCCTCTCCCGTGATGGTGCTCTCTCCGGGCCTGTCGGCGCCCGCCGGTGCGGCCGTACGGGTGTTCGTCCGGCGTGGCGGGTTTCCGGGCGTTGCGGTGTCCGAGCGGTGCCGTTCTGCGGGATCATGTGGGCATGACGGCGGCCCATTCGCACGGAGGCCGGTCCCACACCGGCCGTCTGATCGTCGCGACGCCCATGCTCACCGACCCGAACTTCGCGCGGGCGGTGGTGCTGCTCCTCGACCACGACGCCGAGGGGGCGCTCGGCGTGGTCCTCAACCGGCCGACGCCGGTCGAGGTGGGCAGTGTGCTGGACGGCTGGAACAGACTCGTCGGCCGGCCGGCCGTGGTGTTCCAGGGCGGCCCGGTGGCGCTGGACTCGGCGCTCGGCCTCGCCGTGGCGCCGGGGGAGCCGGGCACCGCCGAGCCGCTCGGCTGGCGCCGGGTGCACGGCGCGATCGGCCTGGTGGACCTGGAGGCGCCGCCCGAGGTGATGGCCGGCGAGCTGGGCAGCCTGCGGATCTTCGCCGGGTACGCGGGCTGGTCGCCCGGGCAGCTGGAGACGGAGCTGGAGAGCGGCGCCTGGTACCTGGTGGACTGCGAGCCGGGGGACGTCTCCAGCCCCGAGCCGGAGCGGTTGTGGCGCTCGGTGCTGCGCCGCCAGCGCGGCCCGCTGGCCCTGCTGGCGACCTATCCGGAGGACCCGACGATGAACTGAGCCGGGGCCCGGCGGCGCGATACTGGCCGGGTTTCCGGAGGCGCCCATAGACTTGGCACCCATGAGCACTCTTGAGCCCGAGCGCGGCCTCGGCACCGGCACCCTGGTCGAGCCCGTCCCCCAGGTGTCCCACGGGGACGGCGACCACGAGCGCTTCGCGCACTACGTCCAGAAGGACAAGATCATGGAGAGCGCGCTCTCCGGGTCCCCCGTGGTGGCGCTCTGCGGCAAGGTGTGGGTGCCGGGACGCGACCCGAAGAAGTACCCGGTCTGCCCGATGTGCAAGGAGATCTACGACGGCATCGGCAAGCCGAAGGACGGCGACGGGGAGAACAAGTAGTCCGAGGGGCTCCGCGGCGTCACGCACAACGCCGTTTTGCATAGCACTGCTTTTCGATGGTGGTCTATGCCGATCGTTCGGGGCGTGGGCAGGATGTCGGAATGGACCTCATTCCCGCACCCTCCAGTGCCGTCCGGCGCCCGGACGAGGACTTCCCGCTCGACGCCGCCACCACGCTGACCGCCTCCCCCGCGCTGGCCGACGCCGAGCGCTGGCTGCGGGCCACCCTGTCCGCCGCCACCGGGCTGCCGCTCGGCCCGGGCCGTCCGGGTGAGGGAATCGAGCTGGTCCAGGACGACGCGCTGGCCGCCGAGGCGTACCGGCTCACGGTGCGCCCCGGCCACGTCCTGCTCGCCGCGGGCGGCCCGGCCGGTGCGGTGTGGGGCGCGCAGACCCTGCGGCAGCTGCTCGGACCGGACGCCTACCGCCGCTCGCCGCTGCGCCGCGAGGGCTGGGTGCTGCCCGGCGCCGACATCGAGGACGCCCCCCGGTTCGGCTGGCGCGGGGTGCTGCTCGACGTCGCCCGGCACTTCCTGCCGAAGTCGGACGTGCTGCGCTTCGTCGACCTGCTGGCCGCGCACAAGCTCAACGTGCTGCACCTGCACCTGACCGACGACCAGGGCTGGCGGCTGGAGATCAGGCGCTATCCGAGGCTGACCGAGCGCGGGGCCTGGCGGGAGCGCTCGATGGTCGGTTACCGGGCCGCCCAGCGCCGTGACGACCGCCCGCACGGCGGCTACTACACCCAGGACGACCTGCGCGAGATCGTCGCCTACGCGGCCGCGCGCGGGATCACCGTCGTCCCGGAGATCGACCTGCCGGGCCACACCCAGGCCGCCGTCGCCGCCTACCCCGAGCTGGGCAACTCCGACGTGGTGGACACCGCCGCGCTCGGGGTCTGGACCGACTGGGGGGTGAGCCACAACGTGCTCAACGCCTCCGAGGCGACCCTGCGCTTCTTCGAGGGCGTGCTGGAGGAGGTCCTGGAGCTGTTCCCGTCCGAGTTCATCCACCTCGGCGGCGACGAGTGCCCCAAGGAGCAGTGGAAGGACAGCGCGGCCGCCCAGGAGCGGATCCGCGAGCTGGGCCTGGCCAACGAGGACGAACTGCAGAGCCACCTCATCCGGCACTTCGACCGCTGGCTGGCCGAGCGCGGCCGCCGGCTGATCGGCTGGGACGAGATCCTGGAGGGCGGGCTCGCCCCGGGCGCCGCCGTCGCCTCCTGGCGCGGCTTCGGCGGCGGGGTCGCCGCCGCGAAGGCCGGGCACGACGTGGTGATGTGCCCCGAGCAGCACGTCTACTTCGACCACCGGCAGGCGGACGGGCCGGACGAGCCGATCCCGATCGGTTTCGTGCGCACCCTGGAGGACGTCTACCGGTTCGAGCCGGTCCCCGGGCAGCTGGACGAGTCCGCCGCCCGGCACGTGATCGGCACCCAGGCCAACCTGTGGAGCGAGTTCACGGACAGCGCCAGGGACATCGACTACCGGGCCTTCCCCCGGCTGGTGGCCTTCGCCGAGGTCGCCTGGTCCGAGCTGCCCGCCGAGCCTGCCGCGCGCGACTTCGCCGGGTTCGAGCAGCGGCTGACGACGCACCTGAAGGCGCTGGACGCGCTCGGCGTCGAGTACCGCCCGGCCGACGGGCCGCACCCCTGGCAGCGCCGGCCCGGGGTGGTCGGCCGCCCGCTGGAGGGTCCGCCGCCGGTCCGTTAGTCCTACTCACCGGGAACTTCTGAGCGGTCATCCGACGTCAAGAAGAGATGAACATCTGCCCTGGCCCGGACCGGGTCGGGGCAGATACCGCCCGGTATCAGTCCCAATCGGGCAGCCCCGTTCACCGGCCCCGAAGTGATCATCGAGCATTGTGTGCCAGAGTTGCCCAACCCGGCCCGATCGCCCGTACCCTACGGGCCAGGCCGGGCTGCTGACGCGGGACGGCACGGCCGTAGGCCGGCGGGCGGCAGGCGATCGATGAGCAAGTGGAGCACGGTGGGACCCAGGTGAACCGGACGATCATGCTGCCGGCCTCCCTCGATGAGGCCGTCGACGCGCTGGCCGCCGCCCCGGCCGCGGTACCGGTGGCCGGAGCCACCGACCTGATGGAGGCCGTCAACGCCGGCCGGCTGCGGCCCGCCGCCCTGGTCGGCCTCGGCCGGATCACCGAACTGCGCGGGTGGCGCTACGAGGACGGCGGCACCGCCGTCCTCGGCGCCGGACTCACCCACGCCCGGATGGACCGCCCCGACTTCGCGGCGCTCATCCCCGCGCTCGCCGACGCCGCCCGCACCGCGGGGCCGCCGCAGGTCCGCAACGTCGGCACCCTCGGCGGGAACATCGTCACCGCGGCCCCGGCCGGCGACACCCTCCCGGTGCTCACCGCGCTGGAGGCCAGCGTCACCCTGACCAGAGCGGGCGGCAGCCGCGAGGTGCCGGTCAGTCACCTGCTCACCGGACTCGACCCGGTGCGCCCCGGCGAACTGCTCACCTGGGTGCGGGTCCCGCTGCTGCACGCCCCGCAGGTCTTCCTCAAGGCCACCGGCCGCAGCGGCCCGGCCCGCGCCACCGCCTCCGTCGCCCTCGTCCTCGACCCGGCCCGGCGCTCGGTGCGCTGCGCCGTCGGAGCCGTCGCCCCGGTGCCGCTGCGCCCGCTGGAGGCCGAGGCCTGGGTGGCCGGCTGCATCGACTGGGACGGCAGCCGGGAGATCGACCCGGCCGCGACCGTGGCCTTCGGCGAGTACGCGGCCGCCGCCTGCGTCCCCGACAACTACGGCGCCGAGGGCGCCTGGGAGGCCGTGACCGAGGGGCCGACCGCGGCCGCCGTTCGGTTGCGGCGTACCGTATCGGTGCTGGCCCGACGGGCACTGGGAAGGGCGCTGAAGTGAGCACAGACCCCATCGAGACCCTCGACGCCGACCCGCTCGGCCTCTCCCCGCAGGTCAGCCGCGAGCTGCGCCCGTGCGCCTCGTACACGCTGCGGGTCAACGGTTTCGAACGGCCCGTCACCGACGCCTGGATCGGCGAGAGCCTGCTCTACGTGCTGCGCGAGCGGCTCGGCCTGGCCGGTGCCAAGGACGGCTGCGAGCAGGGCGAGTGCGGGGCCTGTTCGGTGCAGGTGGACGGCCAGCTGGTGGCCGGCTGCCTGGTGCCCGCCGCGCTGGCCGCGGACAGCGAGATCAGCACCGTCGAGGGCCTGTCGGCCGCCGGCGGCGCGAGCGGGGTCCAGCAGGCACTGGCCGCCTCCGGCGCCGTGCAGTGCGGCTACTGCACCCCCGGCATGGCGATGGCCGTGCACGACCTGCTCCAGCGCAACCACCGGCCCACCGAGGTCGAGGCCCGCCAGGCGCTCTGCGGCAACCTCTGCCGCTGCACCGGCTACCGGGGCGTGCTGGCCGCCGTCCAGACCGTCGCGGACGCCCGCGCGCTGGAGGCGGAGGAGGCCGCCGAGGCGGCCGAGGCGTCCGCCGAAACGGCCGCCGAAGGGCCGGCGGACGGGCCCGCCGAGCCGGACCAGCCCGTCGAGCCGCCGGTCTACACCGACGCCGAGGCCTGGATCGAGCACGTCCCGCAGCAGTCCGCCGGGCCCCACCCGGACGCGCACGCCACCGGCCCCCGGCACGTCGGACAGCACCACGCCGGAGCGCAGGGCGTCGAGCAGGCCCCGGCCGCGCCGCCGTACGGCGACCCCCAGGGCGGCTACGACACCGGCGTGTACGACACCACCGTGCTGGCCCCGATCCGGGACGCCATCCCCGCCCAGGCCGCCGACGACCAGGTGTACTACCCGCCGCAGGGCTACCCCGAACAGCCGTACCAGGCCACCCCCGCGCACGGCACCTACCTGCCCTACCCGGACGGCCACCAGCAGCAGAACGGCTACGACACCGGGTACGACGCCCCGGTCTACGAGCCCACCCCCGCGCACGGCACCCCGCTGCCCGGCACCGCCCACGACGGCACGCCGCCGCACGGCACCCCGTACGCCGTCCCGCACCCGCACGGTGCCCCGGCCGAGGGCGGCGCCCCGGCCGGCGTCCCGTACGGGGCCACCCCCGCCCACGGCATCCGGCTCCCCGAGGACGACCACGCATCATGACGTCGCCTACCGACATCGGCGCAGCACTCCAGCAGGACGGCGGCGAGGGCGGCACGCCGGAGCCGACCGGCCTGGGCAGCTCCCCGCTGCGCAGCGACGCGCTGCCCAAGGCGCTCGGCATCTACCCGTACGCCGCCGACCTGTGGGCCGAGGGGCTGCTGTGGGGCGCGGTGCTGCGCTCGCCGCACCCGCACGCGCGGATCCGCGGCATCGACACCTCGGCCGCGCTGGCGCTGCCCGGCGTGCACGCCGTGGTCACCGCGGCCGACCTGCCGCCGGGCCCTGACGGCACCCCCGACGGCGCCCCGGCCGGGCCGATCGTCGCCGACCGGCCGGTGCTGGCCGCGGGCGTGGTGCGCCACCACGGCGAACCGGTCGCCGCGGTGGCCGCCGACCACCCGGACACCGCCCGGCTGGCGGTCGGTCTGATCGCGGTCGACTACGAGCCGATGGAGGCCGTCACCGACCCCGAGCAGGCCTTCACCGCGCCGCCGCTGCACCCGGACGGCAACCTGTTCCGCCACCTGCCGCTGCGCACCGGGGACCCGGACGCGGTCGGCGAGGTCGTCGTCGAGGGCCTGTACCAGGTCGGCCGGCAGGACCCGGCCCCGCTCGGCGCCGAGGCCGGGCTGGCCGTGCCGCGCCCGGACGGCGGGGTGGAGCTGCACCTGTCCTCCACCGACCCGCACGGCGACCGCGACCGCACCGCCGCCTGCCTGGGCCTGGAGCCGGACCGGGTCCGGCTGGTGGTCACCGGCGTGCCCGGCGCCACCAGCGACCGCGAGGACCTCTCCTTCCAGGTCACCCTGGCGCTGCTGGCGCTGCGCACCGGCCGCCCGGTGAAGATGACACTCACCCGCGAGGAGTCCTTCCACACCCACGCCTCGCGCCACCCCGCGCTGCTGCGCTACCGCCACCACGCCGACGCCGAGGGCACGCTGGTGAAGGTCGAGGCGCAGATCCTGCTGGACGGCGGTGCCTACGCGGACGTCTCCGCCGAGGCGCTGGCCGCCGCGACGGCCTTCTCGGCCGGTCCGTACGTCTGCCCGAACGTCTTCGTGGACGCCTGGGCGGTGCGCACCAACAACCCGCCGGCCGGGCGGATGCGCGGGGAGGGCGCCCTCCAGGTCTGCTTCGCGTACGAGTCGCAGCTGGACCAGCTGGCCGCCAGGATCGGCGTGGACCCGGTGGAGATCCGCCGCCGCAACGCGATGTCCACCGGCGACCCGCTGCCCACCGGACAGGCCGTCACCTGCCCGGCGCCGGTGCGCGCCCTGCTGGACGCGGTCGCGGACGAGCCGCTGCCGGCCCTGCCGGTGGACGACCCGGACGCCGAGTGGCTGCTGCCCGGCGGTCCCGGCGGCGCGGGCGACCCGGCGGCGGTGCGGCGCGGCATCGGCTACGCCGTCGGCATGGTGCACATGCTGGGCGCCGAGGGCGAGGACGAGGTCTCCACCGCGACCGTGCGGGTCAGCGGCGACCACGCCACGGTGATCTGCGCGGCGGTCGACGCCGGGCAGGGCTTCGCGACGCTGGCCCGGCAGATCGTGCAGACCGTGCTGGGCGTCAGCGAGGTCTACATCGCGCCGGCCGACAGCGACCAGTCGATCGCCGGGCCCGCCGCCCGCGGCCGGCACACCTGGGTCTCCGGCGGCGCCGTCGAGCGGGCCGCGCTGATGGTCCGCCACCAGCTGCTCCAGCCGATCGCGGCGAACTTCGGGATGTCGGCGGAGCTGCTCCAGATCGCCGACGGCAAGATCACCTCGTACGACGGGGTGCTCGGCATGCCGGTCGCCGAGGCGCTGGAGGGCAAGGAGCTGTGGGCCACCGCGCAGTGCCGCCCGCACCCCACCGAGCCGCTGGACGAGGCCGGGCACGGTGACGCCTTCGTCTCCATCTCGTTCTGCGCGATGCGCGCGGTGGTGGACGTGGACATCGAGCTGGGCGCCGTTCGGGTGGTCGAGATGACGGTCGCCCAGGACGTCGGCCGGGCGCTGAACCCGCGCCAGATCGAGGACCGGATCGAGGCGGGCGTGGCCCAGGGCGTGGGCCTGGCGCTGCTGGAGGACCTGCGCACGGAGGGCGGGGTGCTCCAGAACCCCTCGCTCACCGGCTACCGGCTGCCCACCGCGCTGGACACCCCCGAGGTGCGGATCGCCACGCTGCTGGAGGAGCGCGACGTGGTGGCCCCCTTCGGAGCCAAGGCGGTCGGCGCCGTCCCCGCGGTGGTCGCCCCGGCGGCCGTCGCCGCGGCCGTGCGCGCCGCCACCGGCCTGCCGGTGGGCCGGCTGCCGATCCGGGCGGAGGACGCCGTCACGGCCTGACCGGAAACCCGGGAAAACGACGGAAAGGGAATTGCCGGCCGACTCGGAGAAGTCGGCCGGCAATTCCCTTTTCCGGCGAGGCCATGGCGGGAATCGAACCCGCGTGTACCGCTTTGCAGACGGTTCCCTAAGCCACTCGGGCACACGGCCAGTGAATTCATAGTGGCCGATCCGGGGGAGAGGGGTCAATGTCCTTGTGTAAATTCTGTATGGCGACATGTGCTACGGTCGGAGACCGGTGGCGGCATTTCCGCCATCCCGGACGAGCGCGTCGTACCCGGTGACGACAAGACGGCGCAGTTCAGCGGCATTCCGGCCGCTGTGGACTGCGGAGGTACGACCGTCATGGCCTGGCTCGTTCTGATCGTCTCGGGTCTTCTGGAGACCGTGTGGGCGGTCGCCCTGGAATCGTCCAAGGGCTTCACCCGCCTCGTTCCCAGCCTCGTCTTCGGCGTCGCGCTGCTGTTCAGCATGGGCGGTCTGGCGTACGCGATGCGCACCATTCCGATCGGCACCGGTTACGCCGTCTGGGTCGGCATCGGCGCGGTCGGCACCGCGGTCTACGGCATGGCGGCCCTGGGGGACCAGGCGACCACGGCCAGGATCGCCTGCCTGCTGCTGATCGTCTCCGGCGTGGTGGGCCTCAAGGTGCTGCACTGAGACCCGGGGTGCCGCACCCGGCCTGAGGGCGCCGCACCCGGCCTGAGGGCGCCGCATCCGCCCTGAGGGCGCCGCATCCGCCCTGAGGGCGCCGCGGCGACCGGCCTCCGGGCCGGTCCCGGGTCCGGGGGCCTGGGTCCGAGGACCGAGTCGATCACCGACCGGGGTCAGGGGTCATCGGGGCGGACGGCTCTTACCATGTCCCGTATGACCACTGCTTCCCCCACCTCGGTCGACCCCGTACCGATACCCCCCGACGACGACCCCGGTGGCGGGGTGCTCGGCGCCCGCTACCGGGCGCTGACACTGGGGATCGTCTCGGTGGTCCTGGTGATCGCCTTCGAGGCGACCGCCGTCAACACCGCGATGCCCACCGCGGCCCGCGAACTGGACGGTCTGGGGCTGTACGCCTTCGCCTTCTCCGGTTACTTCACCACCACGCTGTTCGCCCTGGTCGTCTCCGGCCAGTGGTGCGACCGGAGCGGGCCGCTGCGGCCGCTGTTCACCGGCATCGCGGTGTTCGGCGTGGGTCTGGTGGTGGCCGGCACGGCGCCCGGCATGTGGGTGTTCGTGGCCGGGCGGGCGATCCAGGGCCTGGGCGGCGGGCTGGTGATCGTCGCGCTGTACGTGGTGGTCGGCCGGGCCTACCCGGACCGGCTGCGGCCGGCGGTGTTCGCGGCCTTCTCCTCGGCCTGGGTGCTGCCCTCGATCCTGGGCCCGCTGGTCTCCGGGGCCGTCACCCAGCACCTGGGCTGGCGCTGGGTCTTCCTGGCCGTGCCGGCGCTGATCCTGCTGCCGCTGGCGGTGATGGGCCCGGCGCTGGCCCGCTCCGAGCGGGAGCACCCGGCGGTCAGGGGCGCGGCCTTCGACCGCCGCCGCACCCTGCTGGCCGCGATGGCGGCGGTCGGCGCGGGCCTGTTGCAGTACGCCGGCCAGCGGCGCGACCTGGTCGGGCTGCTCCCCGGGATCGCCGGGGCGGCACTGCTGGTGCCGGCCGTCCTGGGGCTGCTGCCGCGGGGGACCCTGCGGGCCGGCCGGGGCCTGCCGACGGTGATCCTGCTGCGCGGGCTGGCGGCCGGGGCGTTCCTCGGGGCCGAGGCCTTCGTCCCGCTGATGATGACCACCCAGCGGGACCTCTCGCCGACGCTGTCCGGGCTGACCCTGACCAGCGGCGGGCTCACCTGGGCGCTGGGCTCCTGGCTCCAGGGGCGGCCGGGGGCTGAGCGCTACCGCGAGGCGATGATCCGGGGCGGCTTCGTGCTGACCGCGGTGGCGATCGCGGGCGCCGCGCTGGTGCTGGTCCCCGCGGTGCCGGCCTGGGCCGCGGCGGTGGCCTGGGGCGTCGGCGGCATCGGGATGGGGATGGCGATCGCGACCGTCAGCGTGCTGATGATGAAGCTCTCCGCGCCGGAGGACGCCGGGGCCAACTCGGCCGCCCTCCAGATGAGCGACGCGCTGGGCAACGTGCTGCTGACGGGCCTGGCCGGGGTGATGTTCGCGGCGCTGGGCGGCGGCACGCTCGCCGCCGCCCACGAGGGCGGCGAGGCGGCCGGCTCGCCCGGCGCCTTCGCGGTGATCCTGCTGTCGATGGCCGCGGTGGCGCTGATCGGCGCGCTGCTCTCCGGCCGGGTGCGGACGAAGGCCTGACGGTCAGCCGACGGCGCCGGCGGCGGGGGCCGGCGGCGCCGCCGGGCTGCCGAGGAAGGCCTCCCAGCCGCCGCCCGGGGACTGCCCGGGGGCGAGCGTCTGGAGCTTGCGCAGCACCGCGGGGTCCTGGGCGTCCAGCCAGTCGACCAGCTGGCGGAAGGAGACCAGCCGGACCTCCGGCTTGCCCGCGATGGCCTTCAGGGCGTCCTCGACGGCGTTCATGTAGATGCCGCCGTTCCACTCCTCGAAGTGGTTGCCGATGACGTACGGCGCCCGGTTGCCGTTGTAGGCGCGGTCGAAGCCCATCAGGTAGGCGTCGCGGGCCTGGGTCTGGAAGCCGGGATGGAGCGCCGGGTCGGCCTTGGTGTTGGGCCCGCACTGGTTGTACATGATGTTGTAGTCCATCGAGAGCACCTGGAAGGTGTGCCCGGGGAACGGGATGGACTGCAGCGGGAGGTCCCACAGCGCGCCGCCCTGGATCTTCTGCGGCCACACCTGGGTGCCGTTGCCGCTGCTGTCGTAGCGCCAGCCGCGCTTGACCGCGGTGGGCAGCAGGTTGCGCTGGCCCTCCAGACAGGGGGTGCGGCTGCCGATCAGCTCCTTGCGGTAGTCGAAGGGCAGCGCCGGCAGGTCGGTGAAGCCGGTGTTGGTGCGCCAGTTCGTCACGAAGTCCATCGCCTGCTGGATCTCGCTGTCCCACTCCTCGGGGGACCACTTGCCGACGCCGGTGGAGCCGCAGAAGTGGCCGTTGAAGTGGGTCCCGATCTCGTGGCCCTCCAGCCAGGCCGCGTGCACGTTCTCCAGGGTGTCGCGGATGTGCTGGTCGCTCAGGTAGCCGATGTCGGAGGCGCCGGCCTTGTGCTGCGGCGGGCGGTAGAGGTCCTTCCTGGACTCGGGCAGCAGGTAGAGGCCGCTGAGGAAGAAGGTCATCTTCGCGTCGTGCTCCTGCGCCAGCCGGCGGAAGCGGGCGAACAGGCCGTTGTCGAGCTCGCCGGCGCCGTCCCAGGAGAAGACCACGAACTGGGGCGGGCGCTGCCCGGGCCGCAGCTGGTCGGGGACGGGCTGGTGCGGCTGGGCGCCGGTGTCCGAGGTGGAGCCGTCGCCGATCAGGACGGCCTGCGGCCTGGGGGCCGGGGCCGGAGTGGGGGAGCCGTCCCGCTCGTCGGCCGCGCCGGTGGCGGGGACGGTGGCGGCCCCGGTGGTGCCGGTCGCCCGCTCCCCGTCGGCGGCGTGGTTGCTGCCGCAGCCCGCCGCCAGGGTGGCGGCGGTGGCGGCACCGGCCGCCAGCAGGGTCCGGCGGGAGAGGGCTTCCATGGTCACTCCGTTCGTGGGGCGGGGGCGGCGTGCGGGAGTGCGGAGTCCGGCTCGGGGCGGGTGGGGTGGGGGCCCCGCGACCGGGTCAGCATGGCACGGGGGCGGGGCCGGCCGAAGAGGCGCAGCGCGCGGTCGCGGGCGATCCCCCGAACGACGCAACCGAACCGGCCCGTCGGACCGTCGGTAGGTCGTGTCGGGTGGGGTCCCGCGGCGATCGTATGTGGGGGGCGGTCGTCGCGCTCCGCGACCGGTCGCGCACGTGGCGCAGGAAAGGCGCCGTCGACCCTGCCGATCGGCGGGTGCCGGTACGACCGTCGTATGGACGTGCCTTACAGTCCGTTCCGGTTGAATTGTTTCCCAGGAAACTCCCAGAAAGCGGAGTCTCGTCGGCAGAGGGGAGCGCCCGTGGGCGTCCAGCAGAGCAGGAGCCCCTGGCCGGGCACCCTGGCGGCGGGAGCCGCGCTGGTGTTCGGTGCCTGGCTGCTGCACGACGGCGGTCCGTCGGCGCCGCCGCCCGCGCCCGGGGCCGGCCAGGCCCAGGCCGGGATCGCGCCGGTCTCGGTCGTCCCGCCGCTGGGCCCGTCCGCGCCGACCAGGATCCGCATCCCCGCCGTCCGGCTGGACGCCCCGGTCACCGCGCTCGGACTGGACGCCGCGGGCCACCTCCAGACCCCGCCCGAGGCGGACCGGAACCTGGCGGGCTGGTACCGCGGCGGCGCCAGCCCCGGCCAGCGCGGCACCGCGATCCTGGCGGGACACGTCGACAACAAGGCCGGACCGGCCGTCTTCTACCATCTGGGCGCGCTCCACCGGGGGGACCGGATCGAGATCGCCCGGGCGGACGGCGCCACCGCCGTCTACCAGCTCTACGCCATCGAAGTGCACGACCGAAAGGACTTCCCGGACGACCGGGTCTACCGTCAGGCCGGCGACGCACAGCTGCGGGTGATCACCTGTGGCGGCGCGTACAGCGAGGAACACGGCTACGACGGCAACGTCGTCGCCTACGGGTTCCTGGCCGACACCACCCGGCCGGGCGAAGCCGCATGACCACGCTGACCCTTGCCTCCCGCTGGAACCCGATCGACTGGCCGCTCACCGAGGGCCCGATTCCGCACGCCGTGCTGGCGGCCGGCTGGGCGGCGCTGTTCGCGCTGACCGTCGGCCGCGGGCGGAGCTGGTGGCGGTTCCGACTGCCCGCCGCGCTGCTCACCGCGGCCGTGCTCAGCCTGCTCCTGGACGTCGTGGTCGACGGCTGGTGGCACCCCTTCCCCGAGGGCACGCCCCGGTACGTCACGTGGTGGACGGCCGTCGCCCTCACCGCGCTCTGCCTGGCCGGCTACCGGGTCCGCCGGCTCACCTGGAAGCGCCGGGGGCTCGCACTGGGCCTGAGCGGCCTGGTGGTGCTGATGGCCTCCTCCCAGGTCAACATCGGCTTCGGCCAGTTCCCGAGCGGCCGCGTCATGCTGGCGCCGTGGCTGACCAGGACCGACGGGCTGGTCGCCACCAAGGTCGGCCAGATCCTGACCACCCCGCCGGGCAAGGTGCTGGAGGAGGTCTGGAAGCCCCCGGCGGGCCTGCCGGAGAAGGGCACCGTCTCGGTGGTGCCGATCCCCGGCACCAAGTCGGGGTTCAAGGCCAGGGACGCGTACGTCTACCTCCCGCCCGCCTACCAGGCCACCCCGCGGCCGCTGCTCCCGGTGGTCGTGATGATCACCGGTCAGCCCGGCGTCCCGGGGGACTGGGTGCTCTCCGCGCAGATCAACGAGGCGCTGGACGCCTACGCCGCGGACCACGGCGGCCTCGCGCCGATCGTGGTGATGCCCGATCAGCTCGGTTCCACCTGGGCCAACACGCTCTGCCTCGACTCGAAGATCGCCAAGACCCAGACCTACCTGGCGGTGGACGTCCCCACCTGGGTCCACCAGAACCTCCAGGCCGCGACCGGACGGAACGCCTGGGCGATCGGGGGCGCCTCGATGGGCGGCACCTGCGCGCTCCAGCTCGGTGTCAACGCGTCCGACGTGTACGGCACCGTCCTCGACATGTCGGGTCAGGACGAGCCGACCCTGGGCAGTCGGGAACAGACCGTCAAGGCCGCGTTCGGTGGTGACGAGAAGAAGTTCGACGCGGTCGATCCGCTCCAGGTGATGGCCCGCAGGAAGTTCCCGGACACCAACGTCGCGTTGGTCGTCGGCGAGACCGACGAGGAGTTCAGACCGCAGATGGAGAAGGTCTACGAGGCCGTGCAGGCGGCCGGCATGAAGTCCAAGTTCGAGCTGATGCCGGGCGGTCACGGCTGGGTCGTCTTCCGCCCCGGCATCGCCCAGCAGATCCCGTGGCTCGCCCAGCAGACCGGGCTGACCCGGTGACCGGGGCGGGGACCGCGCTGGTCGCCGCCGCCGTCGGCGAGCAGGGGGCCGGGCCGGACGCGGGGCGGGCGACCGGCCGCGGCACCGACCGGGCCCCGGTCACCCGGACGCCCGAGCCGCGCCCGCAGCGGGTCCGGCGGGCGGCCAGGGCGCTCGGTGCCCGGCTGCGCTCGGCGCCGCTGACGCTGGCCCTGCTGGCCGGGCTCTGGCTGCTCGGCGCGGCCACCGGCAGCCTGGCCCACGGCCCGTCCGACCGGCTGCTGGAACGGGCCGGGGTCGGAACGTCCACGCTGGCCGACGGCCACTGGTGGACGCCGGTCACCTCGGTGTTCTGGTGCTCGGGCAGCGGCTCGTACGTGTTCACCAGCCTGCTGCTGCTCCTGGTCGGCCCGGCCGCCGAGCACCGGCTCGGGCGGCCGCGCACCCTCGCGGTGCTGGTCGGCGGGCAGGTCGTCGGCACCCTGCTGGGCACCGCGCTGGTCGCGTTCGGCTCCTCGGCGGGGGAGCCGTGGACGCTCTCGGTGGCCGACCAGATCTCGGTCGGCCCCGCCGTCGGCCTGTTCGCGCTGGCCGGGGTGCTCGGGTACCGGCTCACCGTGCTCTGGCGGCGCCGGCTGCACCTGCTGGTGCTGCTCGTCCCGCTGGTGATGACGCTGTACGTGGGCCACTTGCAGAGCGTCCAGCGGTGCGCCGCGGCGCTGGCCGGGCTCGGCCTGGGCGCGCTGGTCAGCCGGGGCCGCCCGCACCTGCGCAGTCACCGCTCCTCGCACTCCGAGACCCGGGTGCTGGTCGCGCTCTGCCTGGTCGCCGCGGCCTTCGGGCCGCTGATCGCCTCGCTGTACGACAACGCCAGCGGGCCGTTCAACACCTTCTCGGAGCTGTACCTCTCGCACCGGCTCAGCCCGGAGGAGGTCGCCGACTTCTGCGCGGTGTCGGCGCACGACTGCGCCCGGGCGCACGCCGTGGTCCGGATCTTCGACACCCCGGGCCGGATGATGGCCGCGCTGTTCCCCGCGCTGCTGCTGGTGCTCGCCGAGGGCCTGCGCCGGGGGCTGCGGTTCGCCTGGCTGGTCACCGTGGCCACCGAGCTGCTCTGGGCGGCGCTGCTGTGCTGGCTGTACGTGGACGCCGGGCCGGTCGGCCGGGACGTGGTGCAGTACTTCGTCGAGGCGCTGCTGCTGCCGCTGCTGACCACCGTCCTGCTGCTGGCCACCCGCAAGCGGTTCCCGCTGCGGCTGGCCGGGCGCTCGGTGCGCCGGCTGGCGCTGGTGCTCGGCGGCGCGGCGCTCGCCTCCGCGGCCGCGTACGTGGGGCTCGGGCGGCTGGTGGCGGGCGAGTTCGAGCCGGGGGCGACCGCGCGCCGGCTGGTGGCCGGGCTGCCGGCCCAGTTCCTGCCGCCCGCGTACAACGACCTGCTGCCGGACTACCCGATCGCGGTCGGGCCGGTGGCGCGCCTCCTGGAGACGTACTGCGGGCTGGCGTTCTGGGCGGTCGCGCTGGTCGTGCTGCTGTCCGTCTTCCGCCGTCCGGTGCTGCACACCGACGCGGCGGCGGCCGCCAGGGCGCGGGCGCTGCTGACCGAGCACGGCGGCGGGACGCTCTCGTTCATCGCCACCTGGGACGGCAACCACTACTGGTTCGACGAGGGGGGCAGGGCGGCCGTCGCCTACCGGGTGGTGGGCACCGTCGCGCTGACCACCGGCGACCCGTTCGGCGCCCCGGAGGACCGGGCGGCGGCGGTGGCCGGCTTCGCCCGGTACTGCGACGCGCGCGGCTGGACGCCGTGCTTCTACAGCGTCTGCGGCGAGACCAGGGCCGCCGCCGCGCAGCTCGGCTGGCGCTCGGTGCAGGTCGCCGAGGACACCGTGGTGCCGCTGCCCGAGCTGGCCTTCACCGGCCGCAAGTGGCAGGACATCCGCACCGCCCTCAACAAGGCCGGCAAGCAGGGCATCTCGGCCGAGTGGTGGGCGTACCACGAGGCGCCGCTCGCGCTGCGGGAGCAGATCCGGGCGATCTCCGAGGAGTGGGTCTCGGAGAAGGGCCTGCCGGAGATGGGCTTCACGCTCGGCGGGCTGGAGGAGCTGGACGACCCGGACGTGCGGGTGCTGATCGCGGTGGACGGGCAGCGGGTGGTGCACGGGCTGACCAGCTGGATGCCGGTGTACGAGGACGGCGTGCCGGTCGGCTGGACGCTGGACTTCATGCGCCGCCGCTCGGACGGCTTCCGCGGCGTCAGCGAGTTCCTGATCGCCTCGGCCGCGCTGGGCTTCAAGGAGGAGGGCGCGCGCTTCCTCTCGCTGTCGGGAGCCCCGCTGGCCCGCACCGGGCAGGACGGCGAGCCCACCGGGTTGCAGCGGATGCTGGACTGGATGGGCAAGGTGCTGGAGCCGGTGTACGGCTTCCGCTCGCTGCTGGCGTTCAAGGCGAAGTTCCAGCCGGAGTACCGGCCGATGTACATGGCGTATCCCGACCCGGCCGCGCTGCCCGGGATCACCAGGGCGATCGGCAAGGCCTACCTGCCGCACCTCACGGCGGCCCAGGGCGTCCGGCTGATGCGCAGGCTGTCGGGCTGAGCGGTGGGTCACAGTCCCCGGGCCCCGGACCCGGGTGACCGTGCGCCGCTGTCCCGGCCGTGCCGCCGGGCCGCCCGTCAGCCCAGCAGCTGGGCGAGCGCGCGGTCGGAGTCCAGATGCAGGTGCTCCTCGCCCTCGGGGACGACCAGCCGGCTGCGCCACAGGAAGCGGCGCAGGTCGGCGGTGTCGAACTGGAGCATCGCGGTGCCCTCCGGGGCCCGCAGCTCGACCACGGTGCGCCGGCCGACCGAGGGCCGGACGTGGACGTCGCCGACGCCGGCCGGCAGCTCGATGCCCGCCGAGAGCAGCTGGCGGGCGAAGACCCAGACGATGTCCTCGGCGCTCTGGCCCTCGGCGTCGTCCAGCGAGAACTCGGCGGGGAAGGCCATCCGGACGGCCAGCGGGTCCTCGGGCTGGTAGGACAGCACCACGCGCAGCCGGACGGAACGGTGGAGCGAGAGGATCAGACGGGCCTGGACGGTCTCTTCGACGGTGCGCACGGGTGGGTCCCTTCGGTTCGGTGCGAGGCCGCGCTCGGGCAGGTGGGGGTGGTGCGGCCTCACCCTGGTGAGAGTGCCGGGGCCCGGGGTGATTACCCGGTTCCACGGGACTTCCGGTGTGATCCGGGTCACGACGATTTCCGGCCGCGCGGGCCCGGCGCGGAGCCCCGCCTGGAGGCCCGAACGGCGCCGGGCCGGTACGCTGGGCGGGTTGTCCGATCGCCGCCCGACCGCGGGGCGAGGCCGCAAAACCGCCTCTGACCTGCGATGATCCCCCCTCGGAGACCGTGAGTACTGCCGCCGCCTCCTCGATGCCGCTGTTCTCCGACATGTCGGAGCCGCAGGCGCCCGTCCGGTCCGTCGGCCATGCCGCGCCCGCCGGTTCGCACCACCTCTCCCCGGCCTTCCCCGGCCGCGCCCCCTGGGGCACCGCGGGCAAGCTGCGGGCCTGGCAGCAGGGTGCGCTGGACAAGTACATCGAGACGCAGCCGCGCGACTTCCTCGCGGTCGCCACCCCGGGCGCGGGCAAGACGACCTTCGCGCTCACCCTGGCCTCGTACCTGCTGCACAACCACCTGGTGCAGCAGGTGACCGTCGTCGCGCCGACCGAGCACCTGAAGAAGCAGTGGGCCGAGGCCGCCGCGCGGATAGGCATCAGGCTGGACCCGGGGTACTCCTCGGGGCCGCTGTCCAGGGACTACCACGGCATCGTGGTCACCTACGCGGGCGTCGGGGTCAACCCGATGCTGCACCGCAACCGGACCGAGGCCCGCAAGACCCTCGTGATCATGGACGAGATCCACCACGCCGGTGACTCCAAGTCCTGGGGCGAGGCCTGCTTCGAGGCCTTCGAGCCGGCCACCAAGCGCCTCGCGCTGACCGGCACGCCGTTCCGCTCGGACACCAACCCGATCCCGTTCGTGGCGTACGAGGCGGGCGGCGACGGCATCCGCAAGTCCGTCGCCGACTACACCTACGGATACGGGCACGCGCTGGCCGACCACGTCGTCCGCCCGGTGATCTTCCTCAGCTACAGCGGCAACATGCGCTGGCGCACCAAGTCCGGCGACGAGCTGGAGGCCAGGCTCGGCGAGCCGATGACCAAGGACCTGATCGCCCAGGCGTGGCGCACCGCGCTGTCCCCGCAGGGCGAGTGGATCCCGGCCGTGCTCCAGGCCGCCGACCGGCGCCTCACCGAGGTCCGCAAGGCGATCCCGGACGCCGGCGGACTGGTCATCGCCACCGACCAGACCGTCGCCCGCTCGTACGCCAAGATGCTGCGCGAGATCAGCGGCGAGAAGGTCACCCTGGTGCTCTCGGACGAGACCGAGGCGTCCCAGCGGATCTCCGACTTCGCGGCCGGCACCTCGCGCTGGATGGTCGCGGTCCGCATGGTGTCCGAGGGCGTCGACGTGCCCCGGCTGGCCGTCGGGGTGTACGCGACCTCGATCTCCACCCCGCTGTTCTTCGCCCAGGCGGTCGGCCGCTTCGTGCGCGCCCGTAAGCGCGGCGAGACCGCCTCGGTGTTCCTGCCGACCATCCCGATGCTGCTGGGCTTCGCCAACGAGATGGAGGTCCAGCGCGACCACGTGCTGGACCGGCCGAAGAAGGAGGGCGAGGGCCTCTTCGACGAGGAGGACCGGCTGCTCGCCGAGGCCGAGCGGGCGAACGACGGGCCGGACGGCGCGGGCGGCGAGGAGTTCTCCTACGAGGCGCTGGGCTCCGACGCGGTCTTCGACCGGGTGCTCTACAACGCCATGGAATTCGGCATGCAGGCCCACCCGGGCAGCGAGGAGGAGGAGGACTACCTCGGCATCCCGGGCCTGCTGGAACCCGACCAGGTGCAGATGCTGCTCCAGAAGCGCCAGCACCGGCAGATCCAGCGCAGCAAGACCAAGCCCGCCGAGGAGGCCGACCTGCTGGAGCTGCCGGCCGAGCAGCGGCCGGTGGTCACCCACCAGGAGCTCAGGGAGCTGCGCAAGGAGCTGAACGCGCTGGTCGCCGCCTGGCACCACCGCACCAGCCAGCCGCACGGCACCATCCACAACGAGCTGCGCCGCCAGTGCGGCGGGCCGCTCACCGCCCAGGCCACCGCCAACCAGCTCACGGCGCGGATCGCGAAGATCCGGGAGTGGGCCAAGTAGCAGGCCCGGGAGCACGCGGAGGAGCGCTGCGGCAACGGGCGCGGCACCGCCCCGCCCGTCCCGGGGTGTCCGCACTCCGGACCGGGGGCGCGTCCGCACCCTGACGCACCCGGCGAATCGCGGGGGTTCGTCCGGATTTCGAGGCGGCGTTGCCGTCGATCACGCCCGAATTTTGGACAACCACTTCCGTCGCGTCATTTCCTTCACTACCTTTCCCCCACGCTCTTCCGCCGGGCAACCCCCGCGGGACGGCGCCGCAGGGCCGTGCGCGTCAAGGACGACGCCGTACGGGCCCGAGCGCGGCCACCCCCACCTGCGCGCGACACCGGCCTTGGAACGGCGCCGCCCGCCCCGCGAGCGCCGCGGAAAGGATTGCCCCGTCGTGACTGCCGAGACCTCCCAGACCCTGGACCGCGGCGTCCGGGTCCTCAAGCTCCTCGCCGACTCCGAGCGGGGGCTCACCGTCACCGAGCTGGCGGCCCGGCTGGCCGTCAACCGGACCGTGGTCTACCGGCTGCTGGCCACCCTGGAACAGCACGGTCTGGTCCGCCGGGACATCGGCGGGCGCGCCCGGGTGGGCCTCGGCGTGCTGCGCCTCGCGCACCGGGTGCACCCGCTGCTGCGCGAGGCCGCGCTGCCCGCCCTGCGCAGCCTCGCCGAGGACCTCGGCGCCACCGCCCACCTGACCCTGGTGGACGGCAACGAGGCGCTGGCCGTCGCCGTGGTCGAGCCGAGCTGGACCGACTTCCACGTCGCCTACCGGACCGGACTGCGCCACCCGCTCACCGAGAGCGCGGCCGGCCGGGCGATCCTGGAGGCGCGCACCTTCCCCAGCCAGCGCCGGCCCGAGCAGGGCTTCGTCATCACCCGCGCGGAGGAGCAGTCGGGAGCGAGCGGGGCGGCCGCCGCGCTGCTCGGGCTGAGCGGCATCGAGGGCAGCGTCGGCGTGGTGATGCTGAACGGCATGGTGCCCGAGCGGGTCGGCCCCCGGGTGGTGGAGGCGGCGACCGAGGTGGCCGACGCCCTCAGGTAGCGCCCGCGCACGGCGTCGGGTGTGTTTGGATTCCCCTTGTGTCCGACACCAAGCTCCCCAAGGCCCTCACCTCCCCGCGGACCCGCACGCTCACGCTGTGCGGCGCGCTGGTCGCCGCCCTGTTCGGCGTGGCCGCCTTCGTTCCGCTGCCGTACACGATCACCTGGCCGGGCCTGACCGCGGACACCCTGGGCTCGTACCAGGACAAGCCGGTGCTCACCATCACCGGGGCGCCGCTGCGCACCACGCGGGGAGAGCTGCGGATGGTCACCATCACGGCGACCAACCCGGGGCAGAAGAACACCTTCTGGCGCTCGGTGCGGGCGTGGTTCGACCCGAAGGAGGCCGTGCGCCCGACCGAGACGGTCTACCCGGAGACCAATCCGGTGAAGGCGGACGAGGCGACCGCCCAGCAGATGGCCGAGTCGCAGGACGCCGCCACCGCGGCCGCCCTGAACTTCCTCCACCTGTCGCCGGACCAGGTCAAGGTCAAGGTCGACCTGGGGGAGGTCGGGGGTCCGAGCGCCGGCCAGATGCTGGCGCTGGGCATCGTCGACAAGCTGGCCGGCGACGGCAAGGGCGGCGACCTCACCGGCGGGCTCACCATCGCCGGCACCGGCACCATCGACAAGGACGGCACCGTCGGCCCGGTCGGCGGCGTCCCGCTGAAGACGCAGGCGGCCGCCCGGGACGGCGCGACGGTGTTCCTGCTGCCCAAGGACGAGTGCGCGGACGCCCGGGTGAACACGCCGAAGTCGCTGCGGCTGGTGCCGGTCGGCACCCTGGGCGAGTCGGTCGCGGCCCTGGAGGCGCTCAGGAGCGGCGGCAGCGTTCCCTCCTGCTGACCGGGCTCCCCCCCCGCCCCCTCCGCACGGGGGCAGCCCGACCCGGTGGAGTCGGATTCCGGCCGGTCGGTTCCCGGCCCGGTCAGATCCCGAAGGCCACCGCGGCGAAGTCGTCGCCGAGCCTGGTGTGCAGCTGGGCCGCGATCCCGGCCAGCCGGTGGGCCTGGGCCATCGGCAGGGAGACCGAGACCGCGCCGATGCCGCTGCCCGCGACGATCGGCACCGCCGCGCCCGCGGTGCCGAGCGCGTACTCCTGGAACTGGGTGATGGGGACGGCCCGCCGCGGGCCCTGGCGGGTCAGCAGCGGCAGGTGCGCCGGGTCCCGCAGGGTGTAGGGGGTGAGCGGCACCATCGGGTAGCGGGCCAGGTGGTTCCGGCGCTCCTCGGCGGTCATCAGGGCCAGCAGGGTCTTGCCGGCCGCGTGGGCGTGCGCGCCGGACCGCCAGTGGCGCCGGTCGGTCAGCGGCGCGCCGGGGGCCTCGGCGGCTTCGATCAGTTCCACCTCGCCCTGCCGGTACCAGGTGAAGTAGACGGCGGCGGACAGCTCGTCGGCGAGCGTGCCCAGCAGCGCCTTGAGCCGGGCCCGGCCGGCCGAGGGGCCGTCGTTCCTGAGGAGCCCGGCGACCGCGGGGCCGGTGCGGTAGAGGCCGCTGCGCCGTTCCAGGTAGCGGTCGTGCACCAGGGTGCGCAGCAGGTGGTAGGCGGTGCCCAGGGCCAGGCCGGTGTCCCGGGCGAGCTGCTTGGCGGTGGCGCCCTTGGGGTACTGGGCGGCCGCCTCCAGCAGGCGCAGGGCGCGCTGGGCGGATGCGATGAGGGTGGGGGCGGTACCGTCGGCCGCGACGGTGTGGGTCATGCGGGGGCCGACCCGGGCGAGGGCGCGGCTGCCGGGGGTATCGATGGCTCCGGGGGTGGCGCGAAGAATAGTAGAACGTTCATACATAAATCTTGCGGCAACCGCCGCCGCCTCGCGTCTGTGCCAAATCGGCGCGTGGCGTCGTCCGGACCCTCCTACTCGGCGGCGGCCTGGTCCACCAGCGGCAGGATCCGGTACGGTACCGGGTTCTCCAGCACGATCGCGGTGGACGAGCGGACGATCCCGTCGAAGCCGAGCACCCGGTCGATCACCCGTTGCAGGTCGGCGTTGGACCGGGCCACGATCCGCACCAGCATGTCCCCGATCCCGGTGATGGTGTGCAGCTCCAGCACCTCGGGAACGCTCGCCAGGTGCGCCCGCACGTCCGCGCCCTGTCCCTGGGAGATCTCCAGGGTGGCGAAGGCCGTCACCGGGTAGCCGATCGCCGCCGGGTCCACCTCGGGGCCGAAGCCGCCGATCACGCCCTTGGCCTGGAGCCGGTCCAGCCGGGCCTGCACGGTGCCCCGGGCGACCTGGAGCCGGCGCGAGCACTCCAGCACCCCGATCCGGGGCTCCTCGGCGAGCAGCCGGATCAGCCGGCCGTCCAGGGTGTCGATGGTGTCGTTGGTGCTGCCCGGCAAGGTGGTGGCGGCACCGTGCGCGGCGGGGGCGTCGGGTGAGCCGGCGGAGCTCGGGGCGTGGGCGGGGGGCATCGCGGCACCGTCCTGTGGTGGGCAATCTGTACAGCGGCGCGGCCGATTCTCCCGCTCCGGGGCACAGCTTGACCAGGAGGAAACGGAACAGTTGCGCGCGGGTCGGCCCGGCGCCACCCTCCAGCCACACCCCCGTGCGCAGGGCCCCACCCGCGGTGCCGGGGGCGGCCACGATGGTCCGTACGCCTACCGGGAGGGCAGTCATGACCGACACCGCCGCCGAAGCCGTCCTGCTCGGGGCCGGCCTCGCACCGGACCCGGCGGAGGCGGGGCCGCTGCCGCTGGGCCGCGCCGACGCGGTGGTCTTCGCGGTCGCCGACGCCGAGCGGGCGGCCCGCCGCTACTGCGCCGCGCTCGGGTTGTGCTGTACCGCGTACGCGGGGCCGGAGACGGGCGACCGGGAGACGCGCTCGTACGTGCTCGCCGCGCCGGGCACGCGGATCGTGCTCACCTCCCCGGTGCGGACCACGGGACCCCGCGGCCGGGAGCTGGCCGCGTACCTGGACCAGTACGGGGACGGGGTGCTGGACCTCTCGGTGAGCGTGCCCGACGTCTACTACGCCTACGACTACGCGGTGGACCGGGGCGCGCTGTCGCTGGCCGAGCCGTACGAGGCGCGGGACGACTACGGCGCGGTGGTGCTGGCCACCATCGGGGTGCCGGGCGGGACCAGGCACACGCTGGTGGACCGGGCGGGGTACGTGGGGCCGTACCTGCCGGGGTACCGGCCGCGCGAGGGGTTCTGACGACGGGTTCCGCCGATGTGTTCCGGCGAGAGGGGTTCTGACGGGGTGCCGGGTGGGCGGGGCGCCGGTGCCGCTAGCGGACCACCGTCTGCACCATCGGCGCGTGGCCGTTCCAGGAGGCGATGACGGAGTTGGCCTCGTCGCCCCGGGTGAAGTCGACCCGCAGCCACTGGCCGTCGGTCCACACCTGCATCTGCCAGCCCGGGTCGGGGGTGGCCGAGACCAGGGTGGCCCGGTCCGGCTTCAGGTCCAGCGCGATCTTGCCGCCCGGGATCGGGTAGCTCTTCACCGTCGACGTCGCGGTGGGGGTGGGGCTGGGCCTGCGGGTGGGCGTCGCGGCGGTGGGGGCGGGGGCCGGGCCGTGCGGGGCGGTGGCGGCGCTGGTGGTCGCGGTGGCGGTGGTCGGGGAGGCCGCCGGGGAAGGGGTGGTGGACTGTGTGGCGGAGCGCGGCTGCTCGGTGGTGGTGGGCGCGGGGTGCGGCGTGCCGTCGGCCTTCGCGGAGGGCAGCGGCAGGGCCGTGGGCTGCTCGAACGCGGCGCCGGTCAGCACCGTGTGCACACCGAGCCAGGACAGGGCCACCGCCGCCCCGGTGGCCGCCGCCCAGGCGCCGAGCTGTACCAGTCCGTTCCGCATCGTCCGCACATCCTGCCGTATTTCCATACGGATGGAGACCGGCACCCCCGGTATTCGGCAGGGCAGTTGCACAATGTCCGGACCCACCCCCGAGGTACAGACCATTACCCGGCGATGGCGTACCGTGCAGGCCCATGGCAACAGTGCTCGTGGTCGAGGACGACCCCTTCGTGCGTTCCGCCCTCATCCGCCACCTGACCGACACCGGTCACGCGGTCCGCAGCGTGGGCACGGCCCTGGAGGCGCTGCGGGAGGTCGCCCAGGTCGGCTGTGACCTGGTGATCCTCGACCTGGGCCTGCCGGACCTGGACGGCAGCGAGGCGCTCAAGATGATCCGGGGCCTGACCAACGTGCCGGTGATCATCTCCACTGCCAGGGACGACGAGGCCGAGATCATCCGGCTGCTCAACGACGGTGCCGACGACTACCTGGTGAAACCTTTCTCCGGTGAGCACCTCAGCGCCCGGATGACCGCCGTGCTGCGCCGGTTCGGCGGCGGCGCCGCGCCCGTCGCCCAAGTGCTCCGGGTCGGCGGGCTGGCCATCGACCTCCAGCGGCGCGAGGCCGCACTGGACGGACGGCCGCTCGACCTGACCCGCCGTGAGTTCGACCTGCTGGCCTTCCTGGCCGCCAGGCCCGGCGTGGTGGTGCCCCGCAAGGAGATCCTCGCCGAGGTCTGGCAGCAGACCTACGGCGGGGACCAGACCATCGACGTCCACCTCTCCTGGCTGCGCCGCAAGCTCGGCGAGACCGCCTCCAACCCCCGCTACCTGCACACCGTCCGGGGTGTCGGGGTCCGGCTGGAGGCGGCCGGGGGTCCGGCGGAGCACCGGACATGAGGCGCTTCGGGCGCTCGCTGCGCTGGGCCCTGATCAAGGCCGCCGTGGCCGGGACCACCATGGTCGCGCTGGCCTTCCTCATCCCGCTCGGGATGATGGTCCAACAGACCGCGCGGGACCGGGCGTTCACCGCCGCCGAGCGGCAGGCGGCGGCACTCGGGCCCGCCCTGGCGATCACCACCGACCAGGACGCGATCAACCGGGCCCTGGCCAGCACGGACGCCGGCGGTCAGGGGCGGATGGCGGTCCACCTGCCGGCGGCCGGGCAGCCCGCCGGGCCGGGTGGCGGGGAGGGTGGTGCGGGGACGGGCAGCTCCGGCACCACCGCCGCCGGGACGAGTGCCGGGGCCGGTGCCGGGGCCGGTGTCGGAGTGAGTGCCGGGACGAGTGCCGCCGGACCGGCCGTCGGCGAGCCCGGGGGCCCGACGCTCGGGGAGGCCCGCGCCGTCGCGGCCGACGTGGCCACCGCCGGCGGGCAGGGCCGCTCCTTCACCGTGCAGGTGGCCGGCGGGTACGCCCTGCTCCAGCCGGTCGCGGTGGACACCGGACGGACCGCGGTGGTCGAGGTGTTCGTGGCCGAGAGCGACCTCACCCGGGGCGTCGCCACGGCCTGGCAGGTGCTCTCCGCCGTGGCGCTCGGCCTGGTCGCCATCTCGGTCCTGGTCGCCGACCGGATGGGCAGCCGGATCGTCGCCTCCGCCAGGAAACTCGCCGCCGCCGCCCGCTCGCTCGGCGCCGGGAACCTCTCGGTGCGGGTCCCGGTGGAGGGAAAACAGGTCGAGGGAAGCCCCGAGGAACTGCGCGAGGCCGGCCACGCGTTCAACACCATGGCCGACCGGGTGGTCCAACTCCTCGCCGCGGAACGGGAACTGGCCGCCGACCTGTCACACCGGCTGCGCACCCCGCTGACCGTGCTGCGGCTCAACGCCGCCTCGCTCGGCGAGGGCGACGCGGCCGACGCCACCCGGCACGCGGTCGCCCAACTGGAGCGCGAGGTCGACCAGATCATCCGCTCGGCCCGCCGCGCCCCCGAGGACGCGCCCGCCGTCGCGGTCGGCTGCGACGCCGCCGAGGTGATCAGGGAACGGGTCGCCTTCTGGTCGGCACTGGCCGAGGACGAGGGGCGCCGCTGGCAACTGGCCGGCGCCGAACGGGCGGCGCCGGTGCCCGTCCAGCGCGGCGACCTGGCGGCCGCCGTCGACGCGCTGCTCGGCAACGTCTTCCGGCACACCACCGTCGGCACCGCCTTCTCGGTGGACGTGCTGGCCACCGACTGCTCGGTGATCGTGCTGGTCGGCGACGCCGGCCCGGGCTACAGCGACCCGGCCGCCGCCCTGAAGCGCGGCGAGGGGCACGGCGGCGAGGGCTCCACCGGCCTCGGCCTGGACATCGTCCGCAAGCTCGCCGAGTCCACCGGCGGCGACCTCGCGCTCGGCCGCTCGGCGGTGCTCGGCGGTGCCGAGACCCGGCTGCGGCTGCTCACCGGGCCGCAGGCGGCGGAGCCCGCGCGCACCGGACGGCGGCGGAGCCGGGGCGCGCTCTTCCAGAAGTGACGGTGCCTCCGGTTCCGTTGCGGCGTCCGACCGGTCCGGCCCCGAGGCCCGGTGCCGGTCTGGCGTCGGTCTGCTGCCGGTCTGGCGTCGGCCTGGGACCGGCCTGGGACCGGCCGCTCCGCGGCGGTGGGCCGGGGAGGTTCCTTAACGGCGGCCTAAGGGAGTTCTACCCCTCGCTCAGCCCGTCGGTTTCGCCCCCGGACCGCCGCTAGCGTCGGTCGCGCCGGTCACCCGACCGTGCCGGGCCGGCCGCCCGGAGGTCCCCGCGCAGCCGCGCCCGGACGGCGGCCGACCGTAGGCATCCGCGGAGGAAACGCGCCATGACGACCCAGCCCACCCGCCGCTCCGGCCACCGCAGGCGCGGCCGCCGGGGCGCGATCATCGGGGCCACCGCGGTCGCCGCCGCCCTGGTCGCCGGCGGGACGATCGTCCTCGCCTCCTCGGCCAGCGCCGCCTCGCTCGGTGCCGTCTACAGCCGCACCAGCTCCTGGGACTCCGGCTACACCGGCCAGTACCTGGTCACCAACCCGGACAGCAGCGCGATCGAGGACTGGACGCTCAGCTTCGACCTGCCGGCCGGGGCGAAGATCGACTCGCTCTGGAACGCCACCCTCACCGTCGACGGGCAGCACGTCACGGTCAGGCCGGAGGCCTGGAACAAGCGGCTGGAGCCCGGCAAGAGCGTGGTCGTCGGCTTCGTCGCCCAGGGCGCGGGCGGGGCCCAGGCCGAGCCGTCCGGCTGTCTGATCAACAACGTCTCCTGCAAGGCGGGAGACGGCACCGCGCCCACCCCCTCGGGCCGTCCGACCACCACCCCCTCGCCCACGGCGAGCGCGACGGCCACCGCCGCGCCGACCACCACCGCGGCCCCCACCGTCACCCCCACCATCACCCCGACCGCCACCCCGACCGTCACCGCGACGGTGAAGCCGACCACCCCGGCGCCGACCCCCACCCCGACCGTCACCCCCACGGCGACCGGTGTGCCCGTTCCCCCGGTCGGCGCCGGGGCCGGTTTCGCCCCGTACGTGGACACCTCGCTCTACCCGCCGTACGACCTGGTCGCCACCGCCAAGGCGAGCGGGGTGAAGGACTTCAACCTCGCCTTCGTGGTGTCCGGCGGCGGCTGCACGCCCAAGTGGGGCGGTGTCAGCGAGCTGTCCGCCGACGCGGTGGCCGCCCAGATCGGCGCGCTGCGGGCGGCCGGCGGCGAGGTCCGCGCCTCCTTCGGCGGCGCCAACGGCAGCGAGCTCGCCCTGGCCTGCGGCTCGACCGCCGAGCTGACCGCCGTGTACCAGAAGGTCGTGGACACCTACGGCCTCACCAGGCTGGACTTCGACGTCGAGGGCGGGGCGATCGCCAACGCCGCCGCCAACACCCGGCGCGCCCAGGCCATCGCCCAGCTCCAGAAGACCGCCGCCGCCAAGGGCAAGGCCCTGGACGTCTCCTTCACCCTGCCCGCGCTGCCCTCCGGCCTGACCCAGGAGGGCGTCGACCTGGTCGCCGGCGCCAAGGCCAACGGGGTCGCGATCGGCGCCGTCAACATCATGGCGATGGACTTCGGCGACGGCGTCGCCCCCAACCCGCAGGGCCAGATGGGCAAGTACGCGATCGCCGCGGCGACCGCCACCCAGGCCCAGGTCAAGAGCGTGCTCGGACTGGACGACGCGGCCGCCTGGCGGAAGGTCGCGGTCACCCCGATGATCGGCGTCAACGACGTCGCCAGCGAGGTCTTCACGGTGGCCGACGCCAAGCAGCTGGCCGACTTCGCGACGGCGAGGCACCTGGCCTGGCTGTCCATGTGGTCGGGCACCCGGGACAAGGCCTGCGAGGGCGGCGCCAAGGCCGTGGCCGACGCCACGTGCAGCAGCGTCGTCCAGCAGCCGCTGGACTTCACCCGGGCCCTGGGGGCGTACAAGGGCTGAGGCCCGTCCTCCCCGTCCTGCCGGTCCTCCCCGATCGCCCGGTTCGCGCCGCTGCCTCCGGTCCTGGCCGTCCGTACTCCGCCCGCAACGGAGTACGGCCGGTCAGGGCCGTTTTGTCACGCTGCGTAGGCGAACGTGTCCGGTCCCGCCCGGACCGCATCCGGTATCGTCGCTGGTCGGCCCAGCCCTGGACGGAGTGGACAGTGACAGCGGTGCAAGACGAGCGCAGCCCGGTGCGGACCGCACCCGACCCCTCGCCCGCCCCCCTGTCGGACCGGCTGCGCCGGGCCGTCGGCGCTCCCGTCCGGGCTCTGCGCGAGGCCCCCCGCCGCCCGCTGCTGGCCGCCTCCGCCGTGGCGCTGGTGTCGCTGCTGGTGTACGCGGTGGTCCGGCACTTCGTCCACACCTCGATGGTGGACATGATCGTCTACCGGGCCGAGGGCGCCGCCGTGGCCGACGGCACCGACCTGTACGCGCTGCGCGTCACCGAGTGGAACCTGCCCGCGACCTACCCGCCGTTCGCGGCGATGCTGTTCGTCCCGACCACCTGGTTCCCGGTCCCGTTCCTCAGGGTGGCGATCACTCTCGGCAACGTCGGGCTGCTCGCCCTGCTGACCCACCTGTCGTTCAAGCTGGCCGGCTGGCCGCGCCGCGAGCTGCGGCCGATCGGCGTGATCCTGGTGACCGGCCTCGGGGTCTGGCTCGAACCGGTCTTCACCACGCTCCGCTACGGCCAGATCAACCTCGCGCTGGCTTGCCTGATCCTCTGGGACCTCACCCGCCCGGACGGGCGGCGGAGCAAGGGCGTGGCGATCGGCATCGCCGCCGGCATCAAGCTCACCCCCGGCCTGTTCGCGGTCTACCTGCTGATCACCGGCAGGATCAGGGCCGCCTTCGTGGCGGGCTTCACCTTCCTCGGCACCTTCCTGCTCGGCGCCCTGGTGCTGCCCGACGCCACCCGGGGCTTCTGGACCGAGTACCTCTACGACTCCTCCAGGGTCGGCAAGACCTGGATCGTCGACAACCAGTCGCTGCGCGGCGCCTTCGCCCGCCTGCTGCACACCGCCGACCCCGGCACGATCGCCACCCTCGGGGCCGGCCTGGTCGCGCTGGCGGGCCTCGCGGTCTCCGCCTGGGCCGCGCGCAGCGGCCGCTGGCTGCCCCGGGCCGAGGCCTGGGGCGTCTGCTGCGCGGCCGTCACCGCCGTGCTGATCTCGCCGATCAGCTGGACCCACCACTGGGTCTGGTGCGTGCCGATGCTGGTCCTGCTCGCCGCCGAGGCCTCCGTCGAGCACGCCCGCCCGGCCGGCGTGCGCCGGCTGCGCTGGCGGGCCGTCTTCTGGGCCACGCTGGTCGCCTTCCTGTCCTTCGCGATGTGGGCCGCGAAGCCGGTCGGCCAGGCCGTCCTCGACATGTCACCGTGGCGCCAGCTGCCGACCTCGGTCTATCCGTGGGTCGGACTCTGCTTCCTGCTCGCCGCCGCCGTCCGGATAAGGGCCCGACGGCGTTCGGCCGGCGCACCGCTGGTCCGGCTGCCCGGACAGCGCGACGCCGGAGGCCCGGACACCGCCCGCGGTCGTCAGCAGGCCCCCGCGGCCCGCTGAACCGGCGGGGGCGCCGCTCCTGCTTCCCCGGTCCCGCTCCCGCTCGTACCCGTGCTCGTGTGCTCGGTCGCGTTCGGGTCCGGGCAGGTGCTGCTGTACGTGCCGGTGCACGCTGCGGCGCACGCCTAGGCGAGCAGCTCGGCGAGCGAGCCGTCCATGTCCAGCGCGGCCAGCTCGCTGCCCGGCGGGACCAGCCGGTGCGCCCGCTCCAGCCAGGCCGCGACGACCGGCAGCGGTGCCTCCAGCAGCGCGTCCCCGGCGGGCGAGCTCAGGGCCAGACAGAGCACGCTGCGCCGGCCCGAGCGGGTCGGCCAGATCCGCACGTCGCCCTGGCCGCACGGGCGGAAGGTGCCCTCGACCAGCAGCTCGCGGGCGAACACCCAGGTCACCGGGGACCCGGTGTCCAGGTGGAAGGTCATGTACACCGCGTACGGGTCGTGGCTGCCGTAGGACAGCCGGGCCGGCACGGGGACGCTGTGCTCCGGCGAGAGCACCAGGTTGAGCTCCAGCTCGTGCTCGACCACGCTGACGGGACGCTCCATGATCGTCTTCCTCTCTGCCTTCGGGCGGTGCCCGGTTCCGGGCCCCTGTGACCTTTGAGAGAGCGGTCCGCACCGGCTCTTACACGCGTTTCCGGGATTTCTTCGGGAAGTTCGGTGAGGGGTGGTGAACGGCGGACGGTACGGCGCGCGAGCACTCGTCGTGCGCCGGGTTCCCTACCTTGAGCGACCCTTCACTGTCCGGGGAATCACGAACTTCCCGTCCTGGCTCCGGTGAGGTACTACCCTTTGTGACTGTCCGGCGACTGTCCGCCCATCGGTGGCGCCCCCGCACGCGCCGAGCGCCGGGCGCGCGCCGGGCCGTGCGCGCGGATCGACTCGTCTGCCGTGGCGGGCTCGACCGGCCCGCACCGCCCTCGTCGGGACCTGCCAGGAGAGAAGACCCCCATGACGGACCGTCCCTTCGCCGACGCCGGCGACCCGGCCGTCGCGCCCGAGCCCGGCTACTACCCCGACCCCTCCATCCCCGGTTTCGTCCGGTACTGGGGCGGCTCGGCCTGGGTGCCGGGCACCACCCGGCTCGCGCCCGCCGAGGGTGAGGTGCTGGAAGCGCCCCGGTACGCGACCCGGCGGCCCGCCCCGGACGGGGGCGCGGCGCGGGTGGTGCCGCCGCCGGTGGTGCCGTCCACGGAGTCGTCGGTCGTGCCACCGGTCGTGCCACCGGTGGCGCCTTCGGTGGTGGCTCCGGTGCTGCCTCCGGTCGGGGTGGACGCGATGTCGGGGCAGCGGCAGGGGCCGGGGCAGGCTCCGGACCTGGGGCCTCCGGGCCTGGGGCCCGCGGCGGGGATGCAGGCGATGGTGGTGGCGGGGATGCCGGCGGGCGGCGGTGACACCGGGCCGGTGTACTTCGACCAGACCTCGGGCGGGGCGTCCTTCGTGCTCGGGTCGCGGGTGGCGGAGGTGATCGGCGGGCCGGTGTTCCGGACGGTCGACGCACAGGGGGCTCCGTCGGCGGCGCCTTCGGGCTTCGCCGGCATCGGGCTGCCCGGGGCCCCGGACGAGCCGGTGGCCGTCGGCGCGATGCCGGGGACGGCCCCGAGGGCGGGTGCGGTCCCGGTTCCGGCTCCCTCCTCGGCTCCGGCTGCCTCCTCGGCTCCGGCCCCCGCCCCGGCTGCCGCGGAGCCCGGGTGGCACGGAGAGTCCGGCTGGCAGGCCGATCCGCGGGCGCAGCGGGGCCTGGTGGAGACGGGCGATGCGCCGCGCTGGGTCTCCTGGGGGGTGCTTCCGGAGGCGCTCGACGCGGACCAAGGGCGTGCGGAGCCCGAGCGTGCTTCGGCTGCCGTGGAGCCGGTGGCCACCGGTGCGCCCGCCGTGGCGGTGGCGATGGCGGTCCGGGAGGCGCCGGTGCCGGCCGTCCTGGCCTCGGGGCCGGTGCCGGTGCTCGGCGGGGAGGCGGCTCCGGTCGCGGCCGCCCCGGTGGCCTCGACGCCTGCGGTCGCCACGGCCGGCTCCGCCCCGGTCGCCCCGCTGCCCACCGTGCGGACGGTCCGGGAGACCGCCGTCCAGCCCCGCCCGTCCGGTGCCGCCCCCGTCCCCGCCGCCTCCCCCCGGGGCTCCCGGGCCGCCAAGGGCTCCCGGGGCTCCCGGGCGGCCGTGCCGGCCGGCCTCGGCCGTCGCCTGGCGGCGCGGGCGGTGGACACCGCCGTGCTGCTGGTGGTCGCCGTCGCCGCCGGGATCCCGCTCGGCCGCTCGGTGACCGACCACCTCCAGCGGAAGCTCGACCAGGCCCGGATGGCCAGCGCCCTCACCCGGCGCCAGATCCAGGTCTGGCTGGTCGACGACGTGGTGCTCGGCAAGATCGCCGTGCTGATCGGCATCCTGCTGTTCGTCAGCCTGCTCTACGAGGTGCTGCCGATCGCCCGCACCGGCCAGACCTTCGGCAAGCGGCTGGCCCGGATCCGCGTGGTGGACGCCGCCGCCCCGGCCGCCAGGGCCAGGCTGAGCCTCGGCCGCTCACTGCTCCGGTGGGCCGTGCGACAACTGGGCGTGCTGCTGCTGCTCGGCCTGGTCTGGCCGGTGTTCGACCGTACGGCGCGGCGAGGCTGGCAGGACCGCGCGGCCCGTACCCGGGTGGTGCGCGGCTGAGGGCCGCAGGCCTCGTGCAAAACGGACAAAATGTCCCAAGCATTGAGAATGTGTGATGTTCTACTCGGGAGCATGAGCACCCACGACCCCTCAGGCCCCCAGCCGGAGGGGGGCGGCAAGCCCTCCTTCGACAAGCAGCCCCCGCAGCCCGGCGGCGGCACGCCGGAAGGCGAGCCGTCCGGCCCGACCCCGTCCAACGGTCCGTCCGGCGGTCCCGGCGCCTATGAGGGCACCTACGGCGGGAGCCCGTACGGCGCTCCGACCCCCGGTCAGGACCCGTACGGTCAGACTCCGTCCGACCAGGCCCCGCCCGGCTACGGCACCGGCTACGGTCCCGGCGCGTACGGCACTCCCGGCGCCGGCCCCGTCCCCGGCATGCCGCCGATCGGCACCTGGCCCAAGCGGATCCTCGCCCGGCTGATCGACTACCTCCTGATGCAGCTCATCGCTGTGATCATCGTGGGGCCCTTCAGCGACCTCGGCACGCGCAACGGCTCCACCGAGGCGTTCTGGCTCGGCTGCGCCATCTACCTCGTCTACGAGGCCCTGATGCTCAGCCGGGACGGCCAGACCCTCGGCAAGAAGGCGATGAAGATCCGCGTCGCCATGCTCGTCGACGGGAACAAGCCCACCCAGTCCGCCGCCTGGACCCGCGCCGCCGTCTTCATCCTCCCGGCCGTGCTCTGCTGCGCCGCACTCTGGTGGGTCGTCGACGGGCTCTTCGGCGTCTTCGACAAGCCGTACCGGCAGTGCCTGCACGACAAGGCCGCGAAGACCGTGGTGGTCACCACGGAGGTCTGAGCGGCGGAGCGGGACGCACCTGCGCCCGGCGGCGCCTCAGCGCTGCCGGGCGTACGCGTGCCCGGCAGCGGCCGGGGCGGGGCCGGGCGCCTCGGCCGGATCCGCGGGGCTCGCCACCGGAGCCGGGGCCCCGGACCGGGCGGCGGACATCGCGAGCACCGTCACCACGGTGCCGAGCGCCAGCGAGAACCCCACCAGCACCGCGACCGCCAGGACGCCGGAGGCGCCCGAGACGGCGAGCAGTGCCACCGTGGCGGCGACGACGGTGAACGAGCCGAGGCAGACCTGGGCGACGGAGGGGCGCGGCATGGCGGGGGGTCCTTCGCGCGTCGGGGGGAAACGGGCGGGAGTGGTGCCGGTTCCGGTGGTCCTGCCCGGCGGGGGAGCCGGGTACGTCCAGGCTAGCCGCCGGGGGCGGGGGCACAGGGGGCGCACGGGCTCATCCCGGGGTCGTCCGACCCGGTCGGTACGGTGGCCCGGAACCTGTCGACACCGCGCACCACCATGCACCCACACGTACCGGGGGAACCGACCGTGCCCATCCCCGCCGACTGGCCCACCACCGAGGCCGAGGCGCTCGCCGAACAGGAGCGGCTGCGCCCGCTCGTCCAGACCCACGACGACGAGGCCGCCGGCCCGTTGATCGCCGGTGTGGACGTCGCGTACGACGACGACCGCGACCTCGTCGCCGCCGCGGCCGTCCTGCTCGACCGGGACACCCTGGACGTCGTGGAACAGGCCACCGTCGTCGGCCGGATCGCCTTCCCGTACGTCCCCGGACTGCTCGCCTTCCGCGAACTGCCCGCCGTCCTCGACGCGTTGGCCGCCCTCACCCGCACCCCCGACACCGTCGTCTGCGACGGCTACGGCATCGCCCACCCGCGCCGCCTCGGACTCGCCAGCCACCTCGGCGTCCTCACCGGACTGCGCACCCTCGGCGTCGCCAAGACCCCCTTCACCTTCGACCACCACCAGCCCGACGCCCCGCGCGGCTCCTGGACCCCGCTCACCGACCCAGCCACCGGCGAGGAGGTCGGCCGCGCCGTCCGCACCAGGCCGGGCGTGAAACCCGTCTTCGTCTCCGTCGGCCACCGGACCGGCCTCGACACCGCCGTCCGCACCACCCTCGGCCTCGCCCGCCACTACCGCCTCCCCGAGACCACCCGGCACGCCGACGCGCTCTGCCGACGCGCCCTCGCCGAAGCCCAGCGGACCGGGACGACCGCGAACTGACCATGCCCGGGGCGGGATTCGGGCACGGTGTGTTAGACATGAGACACCGGGGCCCGGCCCCGGCCGCCAGGGACGGACGCACGGGGGAGGCGCCGAAAATGGGATCAGGACCAGGGACCACAGGTACCGGTTCGACCGGCGGAGCCGGGCAGGGCTACCGCGTCGAAGTCGAGCAACTGCGCACCTTCGCCGGCCAAGTACGGCTGCTGCTCGCCGACTTCCAGAAGCACGCCGACGGCACCGACACCCACGGCCGCAGCGGCATCGGCAAGAGCGCCTTCGGGACCTTCGCCGAGGCCACCGAGATCCACGGCCGCTACGGCACCATGCGGGACGCGCTGCGCGACGTCCTCAACCAGCTCCAGGAAGCCGTGAACGAGGCCCAGCGGAAGGCCGACCTCACCGCCACCAACTACGAGGAGCAGGACCGGCACACCGTCGCCAAGCTCAAGCCCGGCGACGACGGCTGGTCCGTCGCCCAGCCCTCCGCGAGCAGCCAGGCAGCGGCCCGGAAGAACCTCACCCCGTCCAACCGCGGCAACACCACCGTCTAGCCGCCGCTCGCCGCCCGCTGCCCGGACCGAACGGAGGCCGACCGCCCGTGGTCTACACCGACTTCACCAAGTACAGCCACGCCCAGCTCCGCACGATGGCCCAGGCCCTCGACCCCGGCGCGGTGATGGCCGCCGGCGACCCCTGGCGCAGGGCCGCCGACACCCTCAAGCAGATCCGCCTGACCCTCACCAAGGCCAGCACCGAGGCCGCCACCTCCTGGGAAGGCACCACCAGCGACGCCTTCCACACCCGCATGCTCACCCTGGCCGCCAGCATCAACAACGCCGCCGCCTACGCCAACGACGCGGCCAACATCCTCCACCAGACCTCCGAAGCCATGGCCAAGGCCAAGCGCGACATGCCGGAGGAACCCGGCAACTGGGACAAGGTCAAGGACACCGTCGGCGACGCCCTCTTCGGCGACGACGACGAACACATCCCGGTCGCCGACCGCAAGAAGGCCGAAGCGGCCGCCATCATGCAAACCCTCGCCATGCACTACCGCGTCGCCACCCCGGCCCTGAAGGCTCCGTCGCCGTACAGTCCTAGGGGGAAGGAAAACTCGCACGAGGTGGCAGCACAGGGCGATCCGAGTTCCGCAGCGGCGATGGCCGCCGCGATGATGTCGGGCACCTCTCTTGGGGCCGGGGGAACGCCGGTACGGACGGTACCCGCCCCCGCAATGCAGCGGCCGAAGTCCTCCCAGCCACCGGCGGCTGCGGGCTCCGTACCCAGGAATTCAGCTGTCCCGGTGGACTCCGGGATCAAGGGAGGTTCGGCGCAGGCCTCGGCGAAGCCGTTGACCACACCGGGCGGTGTTTCAGGTTCGGGCATCACCGGTACGCCGGTTCCTGGCCCGAGCGGTAGCGTTCCGACGCCCCCTACCTCGGGGACCCAGACCTCCGGCCTGAACAGTGCACCGGCCGCAGGGCCCGTGAATGGATCGCCCCCCGGCGGGGGCGTGCAGAGCATCAGTCCTGCGGGGCCGACCGCGCAGAATGCGCCGGGCGTGCCTGGATTCGGCCAGAGCAAGACCGGAATCGGCGGCAAGGGGTTCCCCGGCGCCGAGACGCCAGGGGGCGGTTCGAGTTCACTCGGGGGCCGAGCCGGCAACACCGGTGGTGGCGGTCAAGTCCACCCGGGTGTCGGGGCCGGGGGGCGTGGGGCGTCCGGAGCCAGGCAGACGGCTGGGCTTCCGGCTCGGCCTGGTGGTGCTGTCCGTGAGACCACGCTGCCTGGCGAGGGTGCGCGCGGCAAGCAGGCATTCATCGAGGGCGGGTCGGGGCTGGGGGCGCGAAACCGGTTCAGGGGGGAGTCCAGCGCCGCAAGCACGAACGGCATGACGCCCGGTGTCCCGTTGGGCGGGGCGCAAGGACGGAAGAAGGACCGGGAGAAGGACGGCAAGCGGCCGGACTACCTCGTAGAAGACGAGGAGACCTGGGCGTCGGACAAGCCGACCAACCCGAACGTGGTGGAATGAGGCCGACCCGTGGACGGACGGGTGATCTGATCGCGTCCCGCAGGTCGCGGATCTGTGGGACGCCTCGGCGAGTGGGGTGACCGGGTTTGACGAGCCGTTGGTTGGCGCGTGGTACAGCGGCCCTTGCCGTCGGGGCATTGGTCTGGGGTGTTGCCGCACCGGCGGCATCGGGCGATCAGATCAGGGACCAGCAGTGGGCCTTGAAGACCTTCGAGGTCGAGTCGAAGGTGTGGCCGGTCAGCCAGGGCGAAGGCGTCGTCGTTGCGGTGATCGACAGCGGGGTGAACTCGGATCATCAGGATCTGACCGGGCAGGTCGTTCCTGGGGCTGACTTCTCAGGAACCCAGTCGGATGGCCGTATCGATACTGTCGGCCACGGTACCGGCATGGCGAGCCTCATCGTGGGGCATGGACACGGTTCGCAGGCCGGAGTGATGGGTCTGGCCCCGAAGGCAAAGATTCTGCCGGTGAAGGTGAAGACCACGGACGGTGGCTCCGAACCTCAGGTGAACGATCTTGCCGAGGCTATCCGCTTCGCGGTGGACCACGGTGCGACGGTCGTCAATATGTCCCTGGGAGGGCTCCTCCGGTTCGACACGAAGACGCGCAAGGCCGTTGCGTACGCGGTGTCGAAGGACGCCGTTCTGATCGCCAGTGCGGGCAACAGCGGTTCGGACTTGGGTGTCAACTATCCGGCGGCCTTCCCCGGGGTGGTGGCCGTGGGCGCCATGGATTCCAAGGGAGTTGTGTGGGCCGGTTCCACACCGGGGCCCGAGACCACACTCATCGCACCTGGCGTGGACATCTATCACGCTTCGGCCAAGTCACCCACGAGCTACGCGGCCGGCGACGGTACCTCCGCCGCCGCCGCCTATACGTCCGCCACTGCTGCGCTGATTCGGTCGAAATATCCGAGCCTGTCAGCTGGACAGGTGATCAACCGGATGATCAAGTCGGCCACTCCGCCGGCTGATGGGTCCGGGGTACCCAACAGCCACTACGGATATGGGGTTCTCTCACCGGCGAAGGCTCTGGAAGCGAACCCCGCGGTGGACAACGGACCTCGGGAGAACCCGCTGGCGAACCGACCGGAGGCAAAGGGCACGCCTCCTCCCGCCGATGAGGAGACGGACGAGCCCTCCGAGGCGCCCATGGTCCCTGAGGGGGACCACGGCGGCGGCAGCGACGCGATCGGCCCCTGGGTCATCGTGGGGATCGGTGTGGGGCTGCTGGGACTGTTGGTCGGGGCCGTGGTGCTCGTCGTCGTGTTCGTGGTGCGGGGGCGGAGGAGGCGGGCCGCGGCTGCGGGGGAGCATCAGCAGCAGCCGTACCGGCAGCCGCCGTATGGGGGGCCGTATCAGTGAGTGGCGAGCCATTCGTCGCGTAGGGCGGCCATGTGGAGGACGTCCCAGTAGCGGTCGCCCCAGTGGTGGGCCTGGCGGGCGCGGCCTTCGAGGGTGAAGCCGGACTTGCGGTAGGAGTGGGCGGCGCGTTCGTTGTACTCGAAGACTTCGAGGTGGACGCGGTGGAGGCGGATGGTCTCGAAGGCGTGGCGCAGGACCAGGAGGGTGGTCTCGGTGCCGATGCCGCGGCCGGTGCTGTCCGGGGTGAGGGCGATCCGGAAGCCGGCGGAGGAGTTGTCGGGGTCGACGTCGGTGAGGGCGGTCTCGCCGAGGAAGCGGCCGGTGGCGGGGTCCTCGACGGCGAGGTCGAGGCGGTCGGGCTGGTCGGCGCGGGTGGCGCACCACTGGCGGATCCGGTCGCGGGTGAAGGCGGTGCGGGTGCCGGTGAGGCGGTTGGTCGTCTCGTCGGCGCAGAGCTCCCACAGCGGGTCGGTGTGCCGTTCGCCGAGGGGGACGAGGCGGACGGTGCGGCCGTCCAGGGTGGGCTTGTCAGCGAGGGCGGCGATGTCGGCGGCGGTGTCGGCGGTCATGGCGCTCAGGATGGGTGGTCGGTCTCCGGTTCGTCCACGCGTTTTCGTCCGTACGCGCCGATATGGGGTGAGCGTGGCGGAGGGGGCGCGTATGGGGGGACTGCGCCGGGTGAATGCGCCGGGGGTGGCCGCATTTCGGCGGTCGCTGGCGTCATTGCCGCTGGTGGGGTCGGTGGGGCGGCGGAGATGCTGGGGCCATGGGCACTTCTGAGAGCACGCCGGTCGAGAACGCACCGGTCACCGCCACCACCACCACCGACGGAATCGTCCCGGACACCAAGGACTGGACCTGGGTGCTGGAACGCCCCTGCCCCGACTGCGGGTTGGACACCCCGCGGGTGGTCCGGGAGGACGTCGCCGGGATGGTCAGGGCCAATGCGGAGGGCTGGCTGGCGGTGCTGGCCGGGGACGGGGAGGGGCTGCGCCGCAGGCCCGCCCCCGGGATCTGGTCGGACCTGGAGTACGCGTGCCACGTCCGGGACGTCTTCCGACTGTTCGACATCCGGCTGAACCTGATGCTGGACCAGGACGGCCCGCTGTTCCCCAACTGGGACCAGGACGAGACGGCCGTCGCCGAGCGCTACGGGGAGCAGGACCCGCAGGTGGTGGCCGGGGAGCTGGCGGAGGCCGCGGAGAAGCTCGCCGCGGCCTTCGAGCGGGTGGCCGGCGAGCAGTGGCGGCGGACCGGGAACCGCGGTGACGGGGCGCGGTTCACGGTCGAGACGTTCTCCCGGTACCTGATCCACGACCCGGTGCACCACCTGTTCGACGTGACGGGCGAGCGGGTCTGAGACGGTCCCGGGGGCGGTCGTCCACGGACCGGAGGCCCCGGGAACGGGTGTCCGGGGACCGGCCGCCCCCGGGGAGGCCGTTCCGGCGGCGGGCGGGGCGAGGGGTCACCAGCCGGAGGCCTCGCGCAGCATGGTGCGGCGCAGTCGGCCGGCCACGCTGGCGGCGTCGGTGCCGATGACGTCGGCGATCTCGGGGGCGGCGAGCCCGACGACGTAGTGGAGGACCGCGAGGTCGTCGTCGGCCGGGTGGCGGTCCGGGTCGGCGGTCACCCTGCGGGTGTGTTCGGCGACGGTGCCGCGCAGGATCTCCCAGGCGTGCGCGGTCGGGTTGGAGCTGCCCATCAACTCCCGCCAGTGCACCGCGATTTCCGCGAACGCCTGCTGGACGGCGGTGGCCGCGGCGCTGTGCTCGGTCAGCCACACGCGGGCATAGCTGAGGTACCGGGGGCGGTGGAGTTCGCAGAACGCGGTGAACTCCAGTGGCACCTCCGCCGGCTCGCCGGGCCCCGGGGGCGGCTCGGCGGGACTCTCGTGACGGTTGGTCATCTCGGCTTCTCGGAAAGGGAGATGGGTTTCTGACGGTCGATCATCTGTGCTCACTCTACGGTAGGCCCTCGGTGCGCTGGGTGACCAATCCGATGGAATGCCCGGAACCTGTCGCCGCCAGGCCGGTTCCGGTGGCGACCGGGGGTGGAGTGGCGGCGGGACGGCCGGGCGGGGGCCGGCGGGGTGGTGCTGCGCAGTGGCGTGGGAGGCGTAGTTGCGAGCGCGTCGCAGCTGGTCAGAGGGTGTAGGACGGCTATGGCTGCAAGGCGGTTGATGTGCCACCGTAGGGCCTATGGAGGCTGACGTCCACGCCCAGGGCGCGAACCCGCGCCCGCACAACCACCCGCACAACCGCACTCACGATCGCGGTGAAGATCACCACGGACGGGGGCATGGCCATCGCCACGATGACGGCATCACCCCCGCCCAGGATCGGGCCCAGGGCCACGACCACGACCACGCCCACGGTCTGCGCCACCGCCTGACCCATCTCCTGCGCCCGCACTCGCACGACGCCGCCGACCGGGTGGACACGGCCATGGAGGCCTCCGCCGAGGGGCTGCGCACCCTGTGGATCTCGCTGGTGGTGCTCGGCGCCACCGCGCTGGTCCAGGCCGCCATCGTGGCCCTCTCCGGCTCGGTGGCGCTCCTCGGCGACACCGTGCACAACGTCGCCGACGCGCTGACCGCCGTCCCGCTCGGGATCGCCTTCCTGCTCGGCCGCCGGGCCGCCAACCGCCGCTACACCTACGGGTACGGGCGGGCCGAGGACCTGGCGGGGGTGGCGATCGTGCTGGCCGTGGCGGCCTCGGCGGTGTTCACCGGGGTGGCCGCGGTGGACCGGCTGCTGCACCCCCGGCCGGTGGACCACCTGGTGGCGGTGGCGGTCGCCGCGCTGGCCGGCTGCCTGGGCAACGAGTGGGTGGCCCGCTACCGGATCCGCACCGGCCGCCGGATCGGTTCGGCGGCGCTGGTCGCGGACGGCGTGCACGCCAGGACCGACGGGCTGACCTCGCTCGCGGTGCTGGTCGGCGCGGCCGGAGCCGGACTCGGCCTGCCCTGGGCGGACCCGCTGGTCGGCCTGCTGATCACGGCGGCGATCCTGCTGGTGCTGCGCGGCTCGGTGCGCGAGGTGGGCCGCCGGCTGATGGACGGGGTGGACCCGGTCCTGGTGGACACCGCCGAGGGTGCGCTGCGCGAGGTGGACGGCGTGCGCGGGGTGGGCGCGCTGCGGATGCGGTGGATCGGGCACTCGCTGCGCGCCGAGGCGGACGTGGTGGTGGACGGCGCGCTGACCGTGGTGGCGGCGCACCGGGTGGCCGAGGCGGCGGAGCAGGCGCTGATCCGGGCGGTCCCGCGCCTGCTGGCCGCCACCGTGCACATCGACCACGCCCCGGCGGCCTGAACGGGACCGGTCTGGACGCGACCGGCCTGCACGGGGCCGGCCTGGACGGAGCCGGTCCGATCGGGACCGGCCCGAACGGAGCCGGCGGGCGGGACCGGCCGGGGCGGGCGGACGGGCGGAGCGGCCGCCCGTCAGGAGGTCGTCCGGGCCTCCGTGGGGGAGATCCGGTCGGCGGCGGTGTCCCGTTCGACCTGGGTCGGGAAGGCTTCGACCGCTCGTCGCCGGGCCGCCCGCGCGGCCACGGCAGCCGCGGCCGCAGCCGCCGCGGCTGCTCCGGCGGCGGCCTCCTCACGCTCGCACCGGTGCGCCGCACCCGCGGCGTGCGCTCCGGGCCCGTGCCCTCCGGACGAGTGCCCTCCGGGCCCGTGTGCTCCGGGCGAGTGCGCTCCGGGCGAGTGCCCTCCGGACCCGAGCGAACCCGCGGTGTGCCCGCCGCCCACGAGCGGTCCGGACCCGTGCCCCCCGACGGTCGGTCCGTCCGTGCGCCGCCGGCGGCCGAGCGCGGCCCTGGCGGCGTGTTCCTCGGCGGCCTGTCTAGCGGCCAGGTAGGCCTGTACGGCGGCCATGCCGTAGACGGGCTGGATGAGTTGGTGCCCCTTGAAGAAGGGCCTGGCCGGGGCGAACCCGGCGGCGACCACGAGGTCGCGGATCTCTGCTATCTCGGCCTCACTGCGGGCGGTGAAGCGGACTTCCCAGCCCTTCTTGTACGTATGGCCCTTCTCGCCGCTCCGGCGGGCGGGGTCTGGGCGGCGGACGTATCCGGGCAGACGGCCGAGGCGGAGCTGGGCCGCGCGGAGGCCGGCGGTCTCGTCACGTGACATGACGTAAGCCTAGGCAATTCCCGGGGTGGGATTGACGCCCTGGGGGTCCCTCGCCGTATGCCTTTGGTCACTCTGGGTCAGGCGACCAGGGTGGCGATCGTTTTCGATCACATGTGACAACCTTATGAGCGTCAATTACTCCAAATGAGTGAGGGTATGAGGACTTTAGTGCCGGCTGATCCCGGTTTCGCGACGGTTGGGTAACAGTGCGTCAGGCACCCGGTCGGGGGTCCGGACGGTTGGGGATGGTGTCGGCATGAGCTACCGGATTCCGTCGCCGCCGCCGTCCCTGGAGGAGCTGGCGAAGCGTCAACAGAACGTCGTCACCGCGAACCAGCTGCGCGCCCGGGGCGTGCCGGCCCGGGTGATCACCGAGCACTGTCGTCGGGGCGGCCCCTGGCGGCGGATGCTGCCCAGGGTCTACCTGCTGCAGTCCGCCGAGCCCACCCCGGAGCAACGGATGTGGGCCGCCCTGCTGTACGCCGCGCAGAACGGGCGCGAGGAGGGCCGTCGGGAGGTCGCGGTGATCACCGGTACGGCCGCGCTGGCGCTGTACGGCTTCACCGCGGTGCCCCGGCTGCCCGCGGTGGCCGGGGTGGACGTCCTGGTGCCCCGTCAGCGCCGGCTGAAGGACGTCGGCGAGGTCCGGATCAGGCGCACCGAACGGGAGTTGGTGGCGCGGTCGGTGCACGGCCTGGCCTGCGCTCCGGTGGCCAGGGCGGTCGCCGACGCGCTGGTCGAGTGGACGGCCGGTCCCGGCGGCCCGGCCCCGGTGCGCGAGGTGCTGCGGGAGGCCGTGGCATCGCCCGAGAACCGCTGCACGGTACGGGAGTTGGTGGACGAGCTGGCCGACTCCGGGCTCACCTGTGAACCCAGGGTGCGGGCCGCGCTGGACGAACTCATCGCCGCCGAGCGGGACTTGCTGCTGGAGCGGATCGGCCGACTGGTCGACGAGTGGCTGCTGCCCGCCCCGTTGAGCGCCCCCGAGCTGCGGATGCGCGGCGGCACGTACATCGCCGTCCCCGACCTCTACTGGCCGGACCGCGGCGTCGCGGTGGAGGTGGACCCGGAGCTGCGCAGCGTGAGCGAGGGCGAGGCCGCCTGGGTGCGCGGCGGCCAGCACCGGATGGAGTACCTGGGCGTCCGCGTGGTGTACGTCTCCGGGGCCCGGCTGGCCGCCGACCCGGACGCGGTCGGCGGCGAACTGCGCGAGGCGCACCGGGTCGGCGGGACGGACGTGGTGGAGCTGCTGGTGGTCTGAGCGGCCGGCCCTCCGGTCGGCCGGCTGTGGCCACGGCCCGGAGCCACGGCCCGGAGCCACGGCCCGGAGTCACAGACCCGGAGCCGCAGTCCCCACGTCGCAGCGCCGGAAGGCGCTACGGGCGGACCACCGGCTCGCCGACCAGCTCGACCCCGGCCGCCCGCAGCTCCGCCAGCGCCGCGGCGGTGGTCTCCGGGTTCACCCCGGCGGTGAGGTCCAGCAGCACCCGGGTGCTGAAGCCCTCCCTGGCGGCGTCCAGCGCGGTGGCCCGGACGCAGTGGTCGGTGGCGATGCCGACCACGTCGACCTCGTCGATCTGCCGCTCGCGCAGCCACTCCACCAGCCCGCGGCGGTTCTCGTCCAGCCCCTCGAAGCCGCTGTACGCCGCCGAGCGGGCGCCCTTGTCGAAGACCGCCTCGACCGCGCCGGAGATGACGGCGGGCGCGAAGTTGGGGTGGAAGCCCACGCCCTCGGTGCCGGCCACGCAGTGCGGCGGCCAGCTGTCGACGTAGTCGGGCTCGGCGGAGAAGTGGTCGCCAGGGTCGATGTGGTGGTCGCGGGTGGCGAGGACGTGCCGGTAGCCGGGGGCGGACTCGGCGATCAGGTCGGTGATGGCGGCGGCCACCTCCGCGCCTCCGGCGACGGCCAGGCTGCCGCCCTCGCAGAAGTCGTTCTGCACGTCGACGACGATCAGTGCCCGGTGCATGGCTGGCATCCTCGGATCTCGGGGGCCCGCGGGAGGCGGCGCCCCGGTGGGGGAGCCCTCGGGAGCACTCGGCCCGGCCGTGCGGGGCGCGGGGGTCCTCGGGGAGCTCCGGGGAAAACTCGGGGGAACTCTAAGGCTGACTCTAGGGAGTGGCGAGCGGGGGCGGAAGCCCCGGGGCCGGTCCGGTGGCCCGGCCCCGGGCGGCTCCGGTCAGCGGGTGGGTTCGGTGGGCAGGACCAGTTCGGTCGGCAGCACCGGATCGCCCTTGGACAGCTGGGTGGCGGACAGCGGCAGCGCGGCGCGGGCGCGCACGTGCCGGTCACGGGCGGCGCTGAGCGGCTCCCGGCCGACCGTCTCGCCGCCGAGCACCAGCGGCACCTGGAGCAGGTGCGGCCGCAGGTCGTCAGGGACGGGCCCGGTGCCGACCACCTCGGCCTCGGCCACCCCGTCGGCGTCGGGCCGGCGGGCCGCCCACTTGCGGCCGCCGATGCTGGTCTTGCCGCCGGCCGCGCGCTTGGCCACCGGCACCATCGGCCCGCCGTCGGTCCCGGCCCTGGCGACGAGCTTGTAGACCATCGCGCAGGTCGGGTGTCCGCTGCCGGTGACGAGGCTGGTGCCGACGCCGTAGCCGTCCACCGGGGCGGCGGCCAGGGCGGCGATCGCGTACTCGTCGAGGTCGGAGGTGACGATGATCCTGGTCCGGTCGGCGCCCAGGTCGTCCAACTGGCGGCGGACCCGGTGGGCCAACAGGGTGAGGTCGCCGGAGTCGATCCGGACGGCGCCCAGCTCGGGCCCGGCCACCTCGACGGCGGTGCGCACGGCCTCGCGCAGGTCGAAGGTGTCGACCAGCAGCGTGGTGCCCTTGCCCATCGAGGCGATCTGCGCCCTGAAGGCGTCCCGCTCACTGTCGTGGACCAGGGTGAAGGCGTGCGCGGCGGTGCCGGTGGTCGGGATGCCGTGGGTGAAGCCGGCCTCCAGGTCGGAGGTGGCGGCGAAGCCGGCCACGTAGGCCGCCCGGGCGGCGGCGACGGCGGCCTGCTCGTGGGCCCGGCGGGCGCCCATCTCGATCGCCGGACGGCCGCCCGCGGCGGCGGTCATCCGGGAGGCGGCGGCGGCGATGGCCGAGTCGTGGTTGAGGATCGAGAGGATCACCGTCTCCAGGATCACCGCCTCGGCGAAGCTGCCCTCGACGGTGAGCAGCGGCGAACCGGGGAAGTAGACCTCGCCCTCGGGGTAGCCGTGGATGTCGCCGCGGAAGCGGTAGTCGGCCAGGAAGCGCAGGGTGTCCTCGTCGACCACGCCCTGGTCGGCCAGCCAGTCCAGCTGGGGGGTGGAGAAGTGGAAGCTCTCGACGGCGTCCAGCACCCGGCCGGTGCCGGCCAGGACGCCGTAGCGGCGGCCGCTGGGCAGGCGGCGGGTGAACACCTCGAAGACGGAGCGGCGGTGCGCGGCTCCGCTGCGCAGGGCTGCCTGCAGCATGGTGAGCTCGTAGCGGTCGGTGAGCAGCGCGGTCGAGCCGGCCGCGCGCACTGAAGTGGCGTCCATGAGGATGATGCTACTACCACTTAGCGTCAGAGTGACGATTTCTCTTCGGGACGCCGGGGCCGGAATCGCCCGGGTGTCCCCCGGATGGCAGCATGGGGCGTGAGGGGTATCGGACGACTGTGCAGCGAGGAGGACCCGGCGTGAGCGTCGCGCCCGTGGAGATCGAGCGCCCGGAGGTCGAAGGACTGGCGGTGACCGAGCCGGACACGCCGTGGGTGACCATCGTGCACAACGATGCGGTCAACCTGATGAGCTATGTCCAGTACGTCTTCCAGGCCTACTTCGGCTACCCGAAGGACAAGGCGAGGAAGCTGATGATGGACGTTCACACCAAGGGGCGGGCGGTGGTCTCCAGCGGTTCCCGCGAGGAGATGGAGCGTGACGTGCAGGCGATGCACGGCTACGGCCTCTGGGCGACGCTGCAGCACGACTGACGCCGACCCGACCGGCGCCGGACTGCCGGACCGCCGGCCGTACGACCGAAGACGACGAAGACGGGCTGACCGATACAGATGGCTGGGTTGTTCGAGAGCACCGGCGGTGGCGGCGCGGCGATCGCGCTGGACGAGTGGGAGGCCTCCATCCTGCGCTCGCTGGAAGTGCAGTTGCTGGAGCTGATCGGCCCGGGCCCGGGCGGGGAGGACGGGGACCCGCTGGCGGCGCTGTTCGCCGAGGGCCCGACCGAGGCGCCCACCGATCCGGCGCTGGCCAGGCTCTTCCCGGACGCCTACGGGGACCCGGAGAAGCCGGCGGACGACGAGACCAGGGCCGCCGCGGGCGAGTTCCGCCGCTTCACCGAGCTGGACCTGCGGGCCCGCAAGCGGGACGACGCGCTGTTCGTCGTCCGGGCGCTGGACGGCCTCGGCGACGGCGGGGTGCTCAAGCTCGTGGCCCCCGACTGCCTGCGCTGGCTGGGCGCGCTGAACGACCTGCGGCTGGCCGTCGGGGCCCGGCTGGAGATCACCGAGGAGGACGAGGACGGCCTCTACGAGCTGCCGGACGGCGACGAGCGCAAGCCGCTGGTGATGGCGTACCTGTGGCTGGGAGCCCTGCAGGAGTCGCTGTTGGAGGCCATCGCGGACTGACCGCGCACCGATCCTGCCCGGTTCCGGGCAAGCCCCGGTCGTTTCGTCCAGAATGCGGACGAATGGCCGGGGCATTTCTTATGAAAATCGGGCAAAACGGGACGGGTCATGCTCAAATAACGCTCAGATGGACACCGCTGTCCGAACTCCGCGTGGTACGACTTCTCCACCCCCGAGACCGACCAGGACGGTGCGCGATGGCCGAGAAGTTGTACGACGGAGTGGCCGAGGGCACGGCGGGCGAGGAGGGTTACGAGCGCGGGCTCGGCAGCCGTCAGATCCAGATGATCGCGATCGGCGGCGCGATCGGCACCGGCCTGTTCCTCGGTGCGGGCACCGCGATCTCCCGCTCGGGTCCGAGCCTGATCCTCTCCTACGCTGTCGCCGGCCTGGTGATCTTCGTGATCATGCGGGCACTCGGCGAACTCCTCACCTACCGCCCGGTCTCCGGCAGCTTCGCCGAGTACGCCCGGGAGTTCCTCGGCCCCTTCGCCGGCTACGTGACCGGCTGGACGTACTGGCTGTTCTGGGTCGTCACCGGCATGGCCGAGACCACCGCCGCCGCCGTCTACGTGCGGTTCTGGGCGCCCGGCATACCTCAGTGGATCAGCGCGCTGACCTTCCTGGTCCTGCTCTACGGGGCCAACCTGATCTCGGTGAAGCTGTTCGGCGAGATCGAGTTCTGGTTCTCCATGGTCAAGGTCACCGCCATCATCGGCATGATCCTGATCGGCATCGGGGTGCTGACCCTCGGTTTCAGCAAGGCCGGTGACACCGCGTCGGTGAGTCACCTGTGGCAGCACGGCGGCTTCTTCCCCGAGGGCATCGGCTCCACCGTGATGACCCTCCAGATCGTCATGTTCGCCTACCTGGGCGTCGAACTCGTCGGCGTCACCGCGGGCGAGAGCGAGAATCCCGAGAAGACCCTGCCGCGCGCCATCAACACCCTGCCCTGGCGGATCGCGCTGTTCTACATCGGCGCGCTGGTGGTGATCCTCTCGCTCGTCCCGTGGACCGAATTCCGGCCAGGCGTCAGCCCGTTCGTCGCCGCCTTCGGCAAGATCGGCATCCCGGCGGCGGCCGGCATCATCAACTTCGTGGTGCTCACCGCGGCGCTCTCCTCCTGCAACTCGGGGATGTACTCCACCGGCCGCATGCTGCGCGACCTCGCGCTGAGCGGGCAGGCACCGGGACGGCTCACCAGGCTCAACGCCCGCCGCACCCCGGCCTTCGCGATCACCGTCTCCAGCCTGCTGATGGGTGCCGGCGTGGTGCTCAACTACCTCGTCCCGGCACGGGCGTTCGAGTACATCACCTCGGTCGCCACGGTCTGCGGCCTGTGGACCTGGGCGATGATCCTGATCTCCCAGATCCGCTACCGCAGGGCCTGGCAGGCCGGCCGCCTGCCGGCGCCCAGCTTCAAGGCGCCCGGCGGCGCCTGGGTCAGCGGGGCGGCGCTCGCCTTCCTCGCCGTGGTCGTGGTGCTGATCGGCCTGGACCGGGACAACCGGATCTCGCTGTTCGTCTTCCCCGCCTGGGCCCTGCTGCTGGTGGTCGGTTACCGGGTGCTCAAGCGCCGCGACCCGCAGGCCCTCCACGGCGCCGGCCCGGCCCGGCTGCCCGCCGCCGACGGGAACGCGGACGCCCGCTGACCGTGCCTCGGACGGTGGCCGACCGCGCCTCGGACACCCCGGCGGACACGCGCCGGGGCGTGGCTATCCTGACCGCATGCTGACCATCACCCGAGAACTCCGCGACCGGATCGTGGCCCACGCCCGCGCCGACCACCCGGACGAGGCCTGCGGCGTGGTCGCGGGACCGGCCGGCAGCGGACAGCCCGAGCGGTTCATCCCGATGCTCAACGCCGCCCGCTCGCCCACCTTCTACGAGTTCGACTCGGGCGACCTGCTCAAGCTCTACCGCGAGATGGACGACCGGGACGAGGAGCCGGTGATCGTCTACCACTCGCACACCGCCACCGAGGCCTACCCCTCGCGCACCGACGTGAGCTACGCCTCCGAGCCGTTCGCCCACTACGTCCTGGTCTCCACCGCCGAGGGCACCGGCGAGGAGGACCCCTACGAGTTCCGCTCGTTCCGCATCGTGGACGGCGAGATCACAGAGGAAGACGTGCAGGTCGTCGAGGCCTACCAGGCCTGACCGGCAGCCCCGCGGACACGGCCCGCCGCCCCCTCGCCAGGGGGCGGCGGGCCGCCGTCGTCTCAGTACGGGAAACGAGAACATCCGGATCCCGAGACGGGCATGTCGGAGCGGGGCCGGGAATCTATACGATGAGCCCATGCGTTCCGTCGATGTGAGCACTCAGGCCCCGGGCACCCGCCTCGTGGCGCGCCTGCACATCGACCTGTGCCGGCACGCCGGTGCGATCTGTCCCGGCACGCCCGCGCGCTCGCGCTGAGAGCCGCTGCACCCACTCACCCGGGCCCGCCGCCCTCCCGCGACGCCGGGCCCCGGGCGTCCGCCCGCCCCGCCGCGCTCGCTGCGGCCCATCCACTCCACGACTCGCCCAGGAGCGCACTCATGGCCATCGAGGTCCGCATCCCGACCATCCTCCGCACCTACACCGACGGCGCCAAGGCCGTCGAGGGCAACGGCAGCAACCTCGGGGAACTCTTCACCGACCTCGACGTCCGCCACCCGGGCATCGCCGCCCGCCTGGTCGAGGGCGGCGAGCTGCGCCGCTTCGTCAACGTCTACCTGAACGACGAGGACGTCCGCTTCCTGGAGGGCATCTCCACCGCCCTCGCCGACGGTGACAGCGTCACCATCCTGCCCGCCGTCGCCGGCGGCGCCCGCTGAGCTCCCGGCTCCCCCCGCCGGCCCGGCGGGGGGAGCCGTCCCTCGTCACCCTCACCGCCTTGGCCGGAGGCCTCCCTTGCGCTACGACAGTCCGCTCGAAGCCGTCGGCAACACCCCGCTGGTCCGCCTGCCGAGGCTGTCCGCCGCCGTCCCCGGCAACGCCGAGGGCCTGGTGACCCTCTGGGCCAAGCTGGAGGACCGCAACCCCACCGGTTCGATCAAGGACCGCCCGGCGCTGCACATGATCGAGCGCGCCGAGGCCGACGGCCGGCTCACCCCCGGCTGCACCATCCTGGAGCCCACCAGCGGCAACACCGGCATCTCGCTGGCCATGGCCGCCAGGCTCAAGGGCTACCGGATGGTCTGCGTGATGCCCGAGAACACCAGCGAGGAACGGCGCGAGCTGCTCCGCATGTGGGGCGCCGAGATCATCCCCTCGCCGGCCGCGGGCGGCTCCAACACCGCCGTCCGGATCGCCAAGGAGACCGCCGCCGAGCACCCCGACTGGGTCATGCTCTACCAGTACGGCAACCCCGACAACGCGGGCGCCCACTACACCGGCACCGGCCCCGAGATCCTCGCCGACCTGCCGACCGTCACCCACTTCGTGGCCGGCCTCGGCACCACCGGCACCCTGATGGGCGTCGGCCGCTTCCTGCGCGAGAAGGTCCCCGGCGTGAGGATCGTCGCCGCCGAGCCGCGCTACGACGACCTGGTCTACGGGCTGCGCAACCTGGACGAGGGCTTCGTCCCCGAGCTGTACGACGCCGAGGTGCTGACCACCCGCTTCTCGGTCGGCTCCGCGGACGCCGTCCGCCGCACCCGCGAACTCCTCCAGCAGGAGGGCATCTTCGCAGGCGTGTCGACCGGCGCCATCCTGCACGCGGCGATCGGCGTCGGCCGCAAGGCCGCGGCCGCGGGGGAGCGCGCGGACATCGTCTTCGTGGTCGCCGACGGCGGCTGGAAGTACCTGTCCACCGGCATCTACACCGCCGAGTCCACCGAGGCCGCGGTCGAGGCCCTGCAGGGCCAGCTCTGGGCGTAGGGCGCTACCGGCCCTGCCGGGCCCGGGCCCAGGAGCGCTGGTCCAGGGTGCCGGCCCGGCGGCGGAAGGACGACAGCGGCACCTCGCGCAGCTCGTCGGTCTCCAGCCAGCTGGTCCTGCCCTGCCGGTCGCCCACCGTGCCGGGCGGCAGCGGCAGCACGCCGGGGCGCTCGGCACGGTGCTTGCTGGTGATCTTGGCGACGGTGGCGGTCCGGCCGTGCACCCGCAGCACCAGGCACGGGCGGTCCTTGGAGCCGGGGCCGTCCTCGAACGGCACGTCGGCCCACCAGATCTCCCGCGGCGCCGGGGCGGTCCCCGGGCGCGGCCGCGGGCGGGGCGGCCCGGCCGGGCGCGGGGCCGGGCGGGTGCGCCGCACCAGCACCGCCACGGCGGCGGCCAGCAGCGCGACGCCGAGCAGTGACAGGACGAGCCAGGTAGCGGTCATGCCGTTCATGCGGCGACCGTACCGGGCCCGGGGCGAACGCCACCACCGTGGCCGCCGCGACGGTCGGGCAGGTGTCCGGGTGTTTGTCAGCGCATTGCTCCCGGTTCGTCACGGTCGTGCCACGGCGGCCGTTCCGGGCCCGGCGCCCTGCCCGACTCGGCAAGGCTGCGTCACGAACGTCCGCCCCCGTCCCCCCGGAGGTGCCCCGTGGCCCGTGGCCCCGAGTTGTGGTCCTACGCCGAGATCGCCCGTCACATCAACGTCCGGCCCGAGACCGTCCGCAGCTACCGCCGGCACGCGCTGCTGCCCGATCCGGACCTGACCGACGGCAGCGGACACCCGCGCTGGTACCCCTTCACCATCCGCACCTGGGCCCGCAACCGGCCACGGAGCCGCTGAGACCCGGCCCCGTCAACCGCCCTCGTCCCCGCCCCGGGCGTTCTGGTGATTCCGCCCACAGCCCGGCACGGGGACGGGGGCAAAGTGCCGCTCCGCCCTTACCCTCGACACACCAACGCGGTGCCACCGGCCGGTCCACCGGCCCGGCCCGCCGTTTTCCACGCCGTTCTCCACGGAAGACGGCGACGCCGTTTTCCAGCAGCAGCCAGGACGTGTCGGGGCGGAGGGGCTCGGATGAAACTGACCGTGGTGGGGTGCTCGGGGAGCTTCCCGGCCGCCGACTCGCCCTGTTCCAGTTACCTGGTCGAGGCCGAGGGCTACCGCGTCGTCCTCGACCTCGGCAACGGAGCCCTCGGCGCCCTCCAGAAGTACACCGGCCTCTACGACGTCGACGCCGTCCTGCTCAGCCACCTCCACGCCGACCACTGCGTCGACCTGTGCGCCTACTGGGTGGCCCGCAACTACCGCGCCGAGGGCTGCCCGGGCCTGCTGCCCGTGTACGGCCCGGCCGGCACCGCGGAACGCCTCGCCCGCGCCTACGACATGCCGGAGAACCCCGGGATGAAGGAGGTGTTCGAGTTCCGCACCCTCACCCCCGGCAGCTTCGAGCTCGGCCCGTTCCGGATCGACGTCGCCCGGGTCAACCACCCCGTCGACGCCTTCGCCTTCCGGCTGGAGCACGACGGCCGCTCGCTGGTCTACAGCGGTGACACCGGGGAGAGCACCGAACTCGTCGGGCTCGCCCGCGACACCGACCTCTTCCTCTGCGAGGCCGCGTACATCGACGGACGCGACACCTACCAGGCCGTCCACCTCAACGGCCGCGAGGCGGGCGAGCACGCCGTCGCGGCCGGCGCCCGCCGGCTCGTCCTCACCCACATCCCCCCGTGGACCGACGCCGAGCACAACCGCAGGGACGCCGCGGCCGCCTACCCGGGGCCGGTCGAGATCGCCCGGGCCGGCGCCGTGTACGAGATCTGAGCGGGCCGACGGTGTCCACGGGATTCCCGGAAGAATTCGGGGGACGACCTGCAACCCCGCCGCCCCCCGCACGTCCTGGTGGACAAGAGGCGGGAGACACCGCCGGAACGGCCGGCCCGTCGGGTGCGGCCGCGATCACACCAGTCACCAGGTTCGCTTCGTGCTGCCCGGACCCGGCCGTGCCGGTCCGGGGCGGAAATCCAGGGGGGATTCCCATGCGCAAGAACAACCGTGCCCCGCACCGGGCCCGTCGGCTCGCCCCGGCGGTCGCGCTCACCGCCGCGCTGGTCGCGGGCGGCGCCGTGACGGCCGCCCCGGCCTTCGCCACCGCCGGGCCGTTCAGCCTCACCGTGAACGCCCCGGCCGTGATCGGCGCCGCGGGCGGACCGGTCGAGTTCACCGAGCACATCGGCAACCCGGGGGACCAGGGCAGCGCCGTCGTACTGGAGTTCTCGATCGAGACCGGCCTCGGAACGCCGCCGCACGCGCTGAGCCTCGCGTACCACGACGACTCGCTCGGCGCGTGGCGCACGGTCGACCTGGAGGAGCGCACCGAGGCGGACCGGACCGTCTACTCGGGCGCCACCGACAAGCTCCACACCCTGGCGGGCGGCACGGACATCAAGGTGCGCCTCGGCGTCCCCATGGGCCTGCCCCACGACGGGGCCTCCAACGGCGGCGTCGGCCCGGACCTCACCTTCCGCACCGGCGTCAAGGGCTGGTGGCTGGACTCCCCGATCGAGCCGCCGCTGAACGACACCCACGTGATCAAGGTCGACGCGATCAGCAACGGCGTGTCCGGGGTCCCGGCCACCGCTGTCGCCGGCGGGGCACCGATCGAGTTCGACGCGGTGCTCGACAACCCCACCCCGTCCGCCTACACCAACCTCGGGAACGTGCTGTTCACCGACCGGCACGCCAGGGTCGAGGTCCGCGGCGACGACGGCGCCTGGACCGTCCTGGCACCGGTCACCAGCGCGGCCGAGCCCCCGGCGGGCTTCTACCTGGACGGCCGCAACTCCTCGGCGGCGCCGAACAGTTCGACGACCAGGCGGGTCCGGGTCGGCTACCCGGCAGACACCCCGCTCGGCACCACCGAGCTGAACCCCTGCGTCTTCGTCAACGAGGGCGACCTTCCCTTCCGGGGCACCACCATGTGCTCGCGCGGCGCCAAGGTCAAGGTCGTCGCCCCGGCCCCGAAGCCCACCGGCCGGCCGGCCACGACCACCGCCCAGGGGATCGCCGCCCGGGAGGCCGACGTGACCCGGGCAGCACCGTCCGGCTCTCACGGCTCTCATGGCTCGAACGGCTCGGACGGTTCGGACGGTTCGAAGCCGGCCGGTGGCGCGCCCGCCGCCCGCCCGGCCGGCGACGCCACCACCGCGCCCGCCGCCCCGGCCGCGCCCATGGCCACCGCCCCGCCCGCGGACGGTGCCCCGGCCGCCGCCCGGCCGGCGGACGTGAACCTGGCCTCCACCGGCGGCGACAGCGACCGGACCGGCCTGATCGCGGGCGTCGGCGCACTGCTGGTCGGCGTCGGGGCAGGCGCCTTCACCCTGATCCGCCGCCGCCGCACCGGCTGACCGCCTTCCGAGCGCGGTCCGTCCGGGGCACCGGACGGACCGCGCACGGTCACGCCACCGGCGTCAGCCAGTGCCGGTAGCGCGGATCGGCACCGGTCACGGCCGCCCGGTAGGCCTCCCGCAGCCGGCTCGTCACCGGGCCGGGCGCGGCGGGCAGGGCCCGGTCGTCCAGGGCGCGCACCGGGATGACGCCCGCCGCCGTACCGCAGACGAACAGCTCGTCCGCCGCGTACAGGTCCGAGCGCAGCAGGCTCTCCACCCGGGCCTCGATCCCCAGGTCACGGGCCAGGGTCAGCACGGTGTCCTGGGTGATGCCCTCCAGGGCACCCGCGCTCGACGGGGGAGTGCGCAGCACCCCGTCCCTGACCGCGAACACGTTCTCCCCGGTGCACTCGCTCACCGTGCCGTCCGGCCCGAGCAGCAGCGCCTCGTCGTAGCCCGCGTCGTTGGCCTCCCGGCGGGCGAGCACCGAGTTCAGGTACGGGCCGGTGGCCTTCGCGGCGGGCGGCACCGCGTTCGGGTCGTTCCGCCGCCAGCTGCTCGTCTTCAGCGTGATCCCGCCCTCCTCGTGCGGGAGTTGGCCCCGCCACTCCCAGCTCGCGATCGACACGTCGACCGGCGAGTGGCGCATGTCGATGCCCATCGTGCCGTAGCCGAGGAAGGCGAAGTGCCGCAGGTAGCAGTCCCGGTGGCCGTTGGTGCGCACCAGGTCCACCGTAGCTCTGGTCAAGTCGGCTACGTCGTAAGGGAGTTCCATCCTGATCATCCGGGCGCTGCGGTGCAGCCGGCGCAGGTGCTCGGGTAGCCGGAAGACCGCGGGGCCGTCCGCCGTCGCGAACACCCGGGTGCCCTCCAGCACCCCCGTGCCGTAGTGCAGGCCGTGCGCGAGGACGTGCACCCGGGCCTCCCGCCAGGGCACCAGGGCGCCGTTCCACCAGATCGTCGAAGCTTCGGGAAGAGCCATGCCGGACATCCTGCGGGCCGCGGGCGACCGGGTCAGCCCGCCGCGGCCGACCGCAACCGGCCATGTCCTGGAGCGGAAACGCCGTACCGGACAGCGGACTTCACCGCCGTACCGCCGCCGGGCCGCCGCCGTCTCGCGGAGCGGAAACCCCCGACCGGCCCCCGCCCGCCGTCACTAGGCTGCGCCGATGGAGAGCCCCACCGGCACCGACGCCACCCAGCTCTACGCCCGCCTGCTCACCGAACCCGGTCGCCCGCCCGAGACCCTCGGCCTCGACTGGGACGGCCGCAGGCTCGCCGCCGCCACTGCCGAGCTGCGCGCACTCGGCCTGCTCCAGCCGACCGCCGACCACCACCGGAACGAGGACTCCACCGGCACTGACTCCACCGGCACCACCGGCACCGCCGTCTCCGTCGACACCGCCGTACGCCAGCTCCTGCTCGACGCCGACACCCAGGTCACCGCCCTGGTCACCGCCCTGCGCCACGCCCGCGACTCCGTCGACCGGCTGCACACCGGCTACCTGCCCGTCCAGCAACGGCACCGCGCCGACACCGCACTCGAACTCGTCCGCGGCGCCGACCGGATCGCCGCCCTGCTGGAGGACGCCGCCCGCGGCGCCCGCACCGAGGCCCTCTCGCTGCGCCCCGGCCAGGACCTCTCCGGCCCCGCCCTGGCCGGCAAGCTCGCCCGCGAACGCCTCGCCCTCGCCCACGGCGCCGCCCTGCGCACCATCTACCCGGCCGCCGCGCTGCGCCGCCCCGCCGTGCTGGCGCACGTCCGGGAGCTGACCGGGGCCGGGGCCAGGATCAGGGCGGCGCACTCGCTGCCGCTCTGGCTGATCGTGGTGGACGCCCGGCTGGCGATCCTGCCCGCGCCCGGCGCCGGACCTGGCGGGGACGCTCCGGTCGCCGAGGCGGCGGTGGTGGTCCGCGAGCCGGCCCTGGTGGCCCTGGTGGCCGAGCTGTTCGAGTACTTCTGGTCGGCCGCCTGGACCCCGCCCGAACTCGGCCCCGGGGAAGCGGAGACGACCGATCGCCAGGTCGCGGTGCTGCGCCTGCTGGCGGCCGGGCAGACGGACGCCGCGATCGCCAGGAAGCTTGAGGTGTCGGAGCGCACGGTGCGCAGGCTGGTCGCCGAACTGACCGCCGGCCTGGGCGCGGAGAGCCGCTTCCAGGCCGGCGTGCACGCCGCTCGGCGCGGGTGGATCTAGGGTGTGTCTGATCAATTCCCGCCGGGTGCGCGACGCGCCCCCAGCCTTCGGCCGGGAGGTCCCCCTCCTCCGCCTTGCGATGCACGCACCCCAACGCCGCGCCCTGTTCCGACGCGAATTGTCAGACACACCCTGGGCCCTGGGTCAGCGCCGCCCGGGCACCGGCAGCCCGAGGTGGTCCCGCAGGGTGGGGCCGGTGTAGTCGGTGCGGAACACCCCGCGCTCCTGGAGCAGCGGCACCACCCGGTCGACGAACTCGTCCAGGCCGCCCGGGGTGAGGTGGGGGACGAGGATGAAGCCGTCGGCCGCGTCGTTCTGCACGAAGTGGTCGATCCGGGCGGCGACGGTCCCGGGCGAGCCGATGAAGGACTGCCGCCCGGTCACCTCGATCACCAGCTCGCGGCTGGTCAGCTTCTTCTCCGCGGCCACCGCGCGCCACTGTTCGGCGACGGTCACCGGGTCGGTGTGCCGCACCCGGCCCTGGACCAGGGCGCTGTCCGGGACGGGGTCGACGGACGGCAGCGGGCCGTCCGGGTCGTGGTCGGACAGGTCGACGCCCCAGACCTGCTCCAGGAAGGCGAGCGCGGTCTGCGGGCTGACCTGGGCCCGGCGGATCTCGTGGGCCCGTTCGGCCGCCTCGGTGTCGGTGTCGCCGAGCACGAAGGTGGCTCCGGGCATGATCTTCAGCTCGTCCGGCTTGCGCCCGTACGCGGCGAGCCGGCGCTTGACGTCGGCGTGGAAGGCCTGGCCGTCGGCGAGGGTGGAGTGCCGGGAGAAGACCACGTCGGCGGTGGCGGCGGCGAACTCCCGGCCCTCGTCGGAGTCGCCGGCCTGGATCACCACCGGGTGGCCCTGCGGCGGGCGGGGCAGCGAGAGCCGGCCCTCGACGTCGAACTGCGGCCCCGAGTGCCGGACGGGCTCCTCCCCGGCGTCCCAGAACTCCCGTGCCAGCTGCACGGATTCGGCGGCCCTGGTGTACCGGTCGGCGCGGTCCAGGTAGCCGCCGCGGCGGAAGTTCTCGCCGGTGAAGGCGTCCGAGGAGGTGACCACGTTCCAGGCCGCGCGCCCGCCGGAGAGGTGGTCCAGGGAGGCGAGGCGGCGGGCCAGTTCGTACGGCTCGTTGAAGGTCGCGTTGACGGTGGCGGCCAGTCCGAGCCGCTCGGTGACGGCGGCCAGCGCGTTCAGCACGGTGATCGACTCGGGACGGCCGACCACGTCCAGATCGTGGATGAGGCCCTTGGTCTCGCGCAGCCGCAGGCCCTCGGCGAGGAAGAAGAAGTCGAACTTCCCGCGCTCGGCGGTCTGCGCGAGGTGGCGGAAGGAGCCGAACTCGATGTGGCTGCCGGCGGCCGGGTCGCTCCACACCGTGGTGTTGTTGACGCCGGGGAAGTGCGCGGCGAGGTGGATCTGCTTGAGCGGTCGGTCCGTCATCGGGTCACCTCGGCGAGGGCGGGGGCGGTGGTGGAAGGGGCACCGGTGGACAGGTCGCCGGTGGCAGGGGCACCGGTGGAGGCGTCGGCGGGGCGGGCGGCGTAGCGGCTGGCCGGGCGGGCCAGGCCGAGGTGGTCGCGCAGGGTGCGGCCGGGGTAGCCGGTGCGCAGCAGTCCGGCGGCGCGCAGGGCCGGGGCGATCCGGTCGGCCAGCGCGGCCAGGTCGCGCAGCGGGTCGGCGGGGGTGAGGTGGAAGCCGTCGACGCCGGTGCCGGTCGCGGTGAGTTCGGCGAGCAGCCGCTCGTCGGCGGCCCGGTCGGGCAGGGCGGACAGTGAGGCGTCGAGCCGGGCGAGGACGCGCAGGTTCTCGCCGGCCCGCAGCCGCAGTTCGGTGGCGGCGGTCAGCCGGGTGGCACGGTCGGGGGCGTCGAGCAGCACGACGTCGGCGTGCCGGATGGCGGCGGCGACCCGGGCACGCCCGCCGGGGGAGGCGTCCGGTGTGAGGTCCGCGGCGGTGACCGGCACCGTGACGACCGGGCGGCCCTGCGGCGGGCGCGGGGTGATGGACGGCCCGCGGACCGAGAAGTGCGGGCCCGCGAAGTCGACGTAGTGCAGCTTGTCGCGGTCGACGAACCGTCCGGTGGCGGTGTCGCGGATCTCCGCGTCGTCCTCCCAGCTGTCCCAGAGCCGGGCGGCCACCTCGACGGCGTCGGCGGCCTCGGCCCACAGCTCGTCCTCGGCGGCGGCCGGCTTGCGGCCGAAGGCCCGCGCCTCGGCCTCGGTCGTGGAGACGCCGACCAGCCAGCCGGCCCGGCCCTCGCTCGCCCAGTCCAGGGTGTTGACCGAGATCGAGGTGTGGAAGGGCTCGGTGTGGGTGGTGGTGACGGTCGGCACCAGCCCGACCCGGCCGGTCAGCGGGGCGATCCGGGCGAGGGTGGCGAGGGCGTCGGGGCGGTGCGGCTCGGCGGCGAAGGAGTCGTCGAGGGTGACGAAGTCCAGGGTGGCCCGTTCGGCGTGGCGGGCGAGGGCGGCGTAGTGCCCGGCGTCGAGACGGCCGGGGCTGTCGAGGGCTGCGGACAGGTGCAACTGGCGGGGCATGGTGAGCCTGACTTCCTCGTGCGGACGCGTGCGGGCGACCGGCGCGGCCGTGCGGAGACGGCCGCGCGGGGGCACGCCGGAGCGCGGTGGTGGCCCGCGGGCGGAGCCTGCGTGGGCGGGGCCCGTGCGGGCGGGGGGAGGGAAGGACCGGCGCCGGGCGGGTCGTCAGCCGGGCGGCGGTGGGGGAACGGTCAGCTCAGCCGCGACACGCCGCGGACCACACGCGACCGAAGTCGATGTGGCTGCGGGTGACCAGCGGGCACGAGGCGTTCACCGCTTCAGTTGACCAGGGCGTCCGTCGGTTCGTCAACCGGCTTTCCCGACCGCCCGGAGTGCCCCGGGGCACGCATGGGGCGGGCCCGGTACGCGCGGGGCGGGCCCGGGTACGCGGAAGGCCCCGCCCCGCCGCTGGGGGAGCAGCGGCGGGGCGGGGCCTTCGAGGCGTGGTGGTGACGCGGGCGTCAGGCCTTGGTGACGTCCTCGATCTCGTCGTCGTCCTCGCGACCGGGGGTCTTGAGGTTGAACTTGGTGATCGCGAAGCGGAACAGGAAGTAGTAGACCGCGGCGAAGGCCAGGCCGAGCGGGATGATGATCCACGGGTTGGTGGCCTTCGTCCAGGCCAGCGCGTAGTCGATCAGGCCGCCGGAGAAGGTGAAGCCGACGTGTGCGCCGAGCGCCCAGGTCAGGGCCATCGAGAGGCCGGTCAGCACCGCGTGGATGACGTACAGGACCGGGGCGATGAAGACGAAGGCGAACTCGATCGGCTCGGTGACACCGGTCACGAAGGAGGTCAGGGCCAGCGACATCATCATGCCGGTGACGGCCTTGCGGCGGTGCGGCTTGGCGGCGTGGGCGATGGCCAGCGCGGCGGCGGGCAGCGCGAACATCATGATCGGGTAGAAGCCCGTCATGAACTGTCCGGCGGTCGGGTCGCCGGCGAAGAAGCGGGTCAGGTCGCCGTGCACGACGGTGCCGTCGGGCTTGGTGAAGTCACCGGTCTGGAACCAGGCGTAGGAGTTCACGAACTGGTGCATGCCGACCGGCAGCAGACCGCGGTTGACCAGGCCGAAGGCACCCGCACCGAGCGCGCCGGCGCTGATCAGGCTGTCGTTCAGGCTCTTGATGACGTCGCCGATCGGGCCCCAGGCCAGACCGAAGAAGACGCCGACGGCGGTGCCGACGAAGGCCATGATGATCGGGACCAGGCGGCGGCCGTTGAAGAAGCCGAGCCAGTCGACCAGCCTGGTGCGGTGGTACTTCTGCCACAGCACCGCGGCCAGCAGGCCTATGACGATGCCGCCGAGCACACCCGGGTTCTGGTAGGTGGCGGGTTCGTCCTTGCCGGGGAGGATCTTGTACTCGGTGATCGGGAACGCGGTGAGCACGTTCTTGTACACCAGGTAGCCGACCAGCGCGGCGAGGGCGGTGGAGCCGTCCGCCTTCTTCGCGTAGCCGATCGCGATACCCACCGCGAAGAGCATCGGCAGCGCGTCGAAGACCGAGGTGCCGGCGGTGTTGAACACCGCGGCGACCTTGTCCCAGCCGAGGCCGTCCTTGCCGAACACGTCGTCCTGGCCGAGACGCATCAGCAGGCCGGCCGCGGGGAGCACGGCGATGGGCAGCTGGAGGCTGCGACCGATCTTCTGCAGACCCTGGAGGAGGCTCTGGCCGAACTTCTTGGCGGGGCTTGGCGGGGCCGGAGCCGTGGCGGGCGCCGGTGCCTGCTCAGACTGACTCATGGGGGTGGGTTCCTTACGGCATGGCGGTCGGTCGGGGGGAGGCACAGGGGGCCAACCGCGAACTGGTCTACACCACACGTGGTGTAGACCAGTTTTGTAGCACGGGTGGAGAAGTCGAGGAACCCCGGAAAGCGCTGTCGCCGGGAAGCGCTATGAAATCGAAACCTACATACCGGCGGCGATCATGGCCGCCGGTCACCATTGGATTTTGGCCGGTCACGCAACAAAACCGATTTTGGCTAATCGCGCAACAAAAGCACACCCGGTCCTGCCAGGGGAGTTGGGCCGGGGCCGCCCCCCTGTGAAAAAAGCCGATGGCCCCCGGACCGGTGGGTCCGGAGGCCAATGCGGGGATAACCCCGGTGACGCTCGGTTTCAGGCCTTGGTGACGTCCTCCACCTCTGCTTCGTCCTCCCGACCCGGTGTTTTCAGATCGAATTTGACGATGATGAACCGGAAGAGCGCGTAGTACACGGCGGCGAAGCAGAGCCCGATCGGGATGATCAGCCACGGTTTGGTGGCCAGTCCCCAGTTGATCACGTAGTCGATCAGGCCGGCCGAGAAGCTGAACCCGTCGTGCACCCCGAGCCCCCAGGTCACCGCCATCGAGGCGCCGGTCAGCAGCGCGTGCACGGCGTACAGGGCCGGGGCGATGTAGGCGAAGGAGTACTCGAGCGGCTCGGTGACACCGGTGACGAAGGAGGTCAGGCCGACCGAGAGCATCAGGCCGTAGATCTCCTTGCGCCGGTGCGGCTTCGCCGCGTGCGCCATGGCGAGGGCGGCGGCCGGGAGCGCGAACATCATGATCGGGAAGAAGCCGGTCTGGAACTGGCCGGCGGTCGGGTCGCCCGCCAGGAAGCGCGGGATGTCGCCGTGCACGATCGTGCCGTCCGGCTTGTCGAACGACCCGAACTGGAACCAGACGAAGGTGTTCAGCAGCTGGTGCATGCCGATCAGCAGCAGCGCGCGGTTGAACACGCCGAAGATGCCGGCGCCGCCCGCGCCGAGGTCGGAGAGGTTCTGCGAGAAGTCGTTCAGGCCGCGCCCGATCGGCGGCCAGACCCACAGCGCCAGCACGGCGATGACCAGGCCCACCAGGGCGGTGACCATCGGCACCAGGCGGCGGCCGTTGAAGAAGCCGAGCCAGTCGACCAGCCTGGTGCGGTGGAGCCGGACCCACAGCCAGGCCGACAGCAGGCCGATCAGGATGCCGCCCAGCACGCCCGGGTTCTGGTACGTCGCGGCGGCGATCTTCGCCGACGAGTAGCTCACGCACTGGCCGGTCCAGGCGTCCGGGGCCAGGGTCGTTCCCGCCGGGCAGCTCTCCGGGAAGGCGTGCAGGACCTTGTAGTAGACGAGGAAGCCGACCACGGCGGCCAGCGCCGTGGAGCCGTCCGCCTTCTTCGCCATGCCGATCGCGACGCCGACGCAGAACAGCAGCGGCAGGCCGAAGGAGGAGTCGAGCAGCGCGCCGCCCGCCGAGGCGAACACCTTCGCGACGTTGTCCCAGCCCAGCCCGTCCTTGCCGAACACGTCCGGCTGGCCGAGCCGGTTGAGGATGCCCGCGGCGGGGAGCACCGCCACCGGCAGCTGCAGGGAGCGGCCCATCTTCTGGAGGCCGCCGTAGAAGGTGTGCCACCACGTGGTCTGCGGGGTCGTGGCGCCTGCCGAACTCATCCTTCGCCCTCCGGGAGCAGTTGCCGACCCGGGGGCCCCCGCGGGACCCTCGGGCGGAGCCCGGGAACACCCGGGGTCCCTGCCTGCGTTCATCGGGGTACACCTATATTGGTGTAGACCACTTGGACGCAGGCCGAACCCCGGAGGAGCCGGCCCCGCTGATCGTCATCCTCGGGCGACGACCGGGAGCCCGCCCGCCGGGATGGGCCGAAAGTGGACTAACGTGGCAAATCGGACCGGCACGGGTGATGCTGGTCGCGCTGCTCGCCAGCACGACCGCCGCTGAATCCGCATCAGCCACCGGCACGGACCTCACCGCCCGACGGTCGAGGGACAACAACCCCAGCACCAGCGCAGGACGGCACCCGGCAGAGCCGCCGAAGGGCCGAGTACAGAGGGAGAAATCAGATGGCCAGCAAGGCTGAGAAGATCGTCGCCGGTCTGGGCGGCATCGACAACATCGAAGAGGTCGAGGGCTGCATCACCCGCCTGCGCACCGAGGTCAAGGACGCCTCCCTGGTCGACGAGGCCGCCCTCAAGGCCGCCGGCGCCCACGGCGTCGTCAAGATGGGCACCGCGATCCAGGTCGTCATCGGCACCGACGCCGACCCGATCGCCGCCGACATCGAGGACATGATGTGAGCTGAGCCACCCAGGTTCAGCCCGCCCGGCCCGCCGACCCGCTCAGGGGGACAGCGGGCCGCGGCGCATCCCGAGCGGCCCCCGCGACGCCATCCGGACGCGGCCCCGGAGCGCCATCCGGACGCAGCCCCCGAGCGACTACGCTCAGTGCCTATGTCACGCATCGACGGCCGCACCCCCGAACAGCTCCGCCCGATCACCATCGAACGGGGCTGGAGCAAGCACGCCGAAGGCTCCGTCCTCATCTCCTACGGCGACACCAAGGTGCTGTGCACCGCCAGCGTCACCGAGGGCGTGCCCCGCTGGCGCAAGGGCAGCGGCGAGGGCTGGGTCACCGCCGAGTACTCCATGCTCCCGCGCGCCACCAACACCCGCGGCGACCGCGAAGCCGTCAAGGGCCGCATCGGCGGCCGCACCCACGAGATCAGCCGGCTCATCGGCCGCTCGCTGCGCGCCGTGGTCGACCACCGTGCGCTCGCCGAGAACACCATCGTCCTCGACTGCGACGTCCTCCAGGCCGACGGCGGCACCCGCACCGCCGCCATCACCGGCGCCTACGTCGCCCTGGTCGACGCCGTCGCCTGGGCCCGCGACAAGAAGCTGCTGCGCGCCAAGGGCCAGCCGATCACCGGCGGCGTCAGCGCCGTCAGCGTCGGCATCATCGACGGCGCCCCGATGCTCGACCTCAGGTACGAGGAGGACGTGCGCGCCGAGACCGACATGAACATCGTCTGCACCGCCGACGGCCGCTTCGTCGAGGTCCAGGGCACCGCCGAGGGCGCCCCGTTCGACCGCGACCTGCTCAACCGGCTGCTCGACCTCGGCAGCCTCGGCTGCGCGGAGCTCGACGAGATCCAGCGCAAGGCCCTGGAGGGCTGAACCGGCGCGGGCCCCGCAGCCGTGGACCCGGTCGGACGCACGTTCAGACCGCGGGCGCGGACGGCCGTTCGGGCCGCGCCCGCACACCGGTACGGGCCACGGTCCGGACACCCGTACGGGCCACGACGTGAACGGCCCGCCGAACGGTCGGCCTGCTGTACAGGCCGGGCCCGGAGACCGTACGGTTCCCGCAGCACTCCCGCTGCGGGAACCGCGCACCTCCCGGCGCGCGTCTCCCACCACGGAACCCGCGCCCCACAGGAGGACCGGATGCCGTCCAGCATCGCCCGCCCCGCCGCCCTCGCCGTGGCCGGACTGATCGCGATCCTCCCGCTCAGCATGGTGAGCTGCTCCGCCGCCCAGAAGGCGCTCGACTGCGGCAACACCGCCGTGAAGCTCACCGGGGACATCGCCGACGTCACCAAGGCCTACGACAACGCGAGCAACGACTCGGCCGCAGCCGGACAGGCCCTGCAGAAGCTCAAGAACGACCTCGACCAGGTCGGGAAGAACTCCAAGAACACCGACGTCGCCAAGGCCGTGACCGACCTCAGGAAGCAGGTCGAGAACGTGCAGCACGCCGCCGACAGGAACGAGGTCCCCGACCTCAAGCCGCTCGGCGACGCGGCCGGCAACCTCACCTCGGTCTGCACCGGCTGACCGTTCCCGGCCTCTCGGTAGGGTGGGCGATATGTCCACCCGTCTGATCCTCGCCACCCGTAACCAGCACAAGGTCACCGAGCTCCGCGCCATCCTGGCGGACGCCGGCCTGGACGTCGAACTCATCGGCGCCGACGCCTACCCGGAGATCCCGGACGTCCCCGAGACCGGCGTCACCTTCGCCGAGAACGCCCTGCTCAAGGCCCACGCCCTGGCCCGCGCCACCGGCCTGCCCGCCGTCGCCGACGACTCCGGCCTCTGCGTGGACGTGCTGAACGGCGCACCCGGCATCTTCTCCGCCCGCTGGTCCGGCAGGCACGGCGACGACCGCGCCAACCTCGACCTGCTGCTCGCCCAGCTCTCCGACATCGCCGAGCCGCACCGCGGCGCCCACTTCTTCTGCGCCGCCGCCCTCGCCCTCCCCGACGGCACCGAGCGCGTCGTCGAGGGCCGCCTCCTCGGCACCCTGCGCACCGCCCCGGCCGGCGACGGCGGCTTCGGCTACGACCCGATCCTCCAGCCCCTCGGCGAGACCCGCACCTGCGCGGAGCTCACGGCCGACGAGAAGAACGCCATCAGCCACCGCGGCAAGGCCTTCCGCGCCCTCGCCCCGGTGGTCAAGGACCTCCTGGCCTGATGTCCTGTCCGATGGGGACGCCGAAGGCCCGCCCCGAGATCACTCTCGGGGCGGGCCTTCGATTTCAAGGCTAGTGCGGCCTGAGGGACTCGAACCCTCACGGGATTTCTCCCATGGGCACCTAAAGCCCAGGCGTCTGCCAATTCCGCCAAGGCCGCATGGCGACCAGTCTAGGGCTTTGCCGGGCAAGGGGACAGCGAGTTCGGCCGTGGCCCCGCCGGTGCCGCGTCCCGGTTCCCCGGCCGTGGGGGTGCGGCGCCCCCCGGGTCGACGGGGAAGTGCCAGGAGGGGGTTTTCGGCCACGGGATGACCGGTTGTCACGGGCTCCCGACCTGTGATGTTTGGTTGTTGATTACCAATTGGTACAGACCTATTGACCTATGTGGTTCAGACCACATAGCTTCTGCGCCAATTGCAATCCCCCACGCACGTGCTCCCCCACAGGCACGCGCAGACACTCTCTCCTGGAGGACCGAGTGTTGATCCGAAACACGGCGGAGCGGCGTCCCACCGCCGCCGACCGCCGGAAGAGCCCTGCGGCGCGGGCCGGTGTGGCCTCGCTCGCGGCGGCCTCGCTGGCCGGACTGCTGATGGCGACGCTGGGTGCGGCGCCCTCGCAGGCTTCGGCGGCCGTCGACAACGCGGCCTGTCGGCCGGACGGCCTGTACCAGACCGCCGGCGTGGACGTCCCGTACTGCTCCGTCTACGACACCAGCGGGCGCGAGAAGATGGGCGCGGACCACCAGCGCCGCATCATCGGCTACTTCACCGGCTGGCGCACCGGCAAGAACGGTGACGCGCCGTACCTGGTGAGTGACATCCCCTGGGACAAGGTCACCCACCTCAACTACGCCTTCGGCCACGTCGGCGGCGACAACAAGCTCTCGGTCGGCACCGACGGCCCGACCAACGAGGCCACCGGGATCTCCTTCCCCGGCGTCCCCGGTGCCGAGCTGGACCCGAGCCTGCCGTACAAGGGTCACTTCAACCTGCTGACGAAGTACAAGAAGCAGTACCCGAACGTCAAGACCATGATCTCGGTGGGCGGTTGGACCGAGACCGGCGGCTACTTCGGGGACGACGGCAAGCGCGTCAACTCCGGCGGCTTCTACTCGATGACCGTCAACCCGGACGGCAGCGTCAACCAGGCCGGCATCGACACCTTCGCCGCCTCGTCGGTCGACTTCGTCCGCAAGTACGGCTTCAACGGCGTCGACGTCGACTACGAGTACCCGACCTCGATGAAGGACGCCGGCAACCCGCTGGACTGGCAGCTCGCCAACTCCAAGCGCGGCTCGCTGGCCAAGGGCTACGCGGCGCTGATGAAGACCCTGCGCGAGAGCCTGGACAAGGCGGGCGCCGCCGACGGCAAGCACTACCTGCTGTCGGTCGCGGCCCCGTCCTCGGGCTACCTGCTGCGCGGCATGGAGACCTTCCAGGTGGCCAAGTACCTGGACTACGTCAACATCATGTCGTACGACCTGCACGGCGCCTGGAACAAGTACGTCGGCCCGAACGCCTCGCTGTTCGACGACGGCAAGGACGGCGAGCTGGCCTCCGCCAACGTCTACGGCACCGGTCAGTACGGCGGCATCGGCTACCTGAACGCCGACTGGTCGTACCACTACTTCCGCGGCTCGATGCCGGGCGGCCGGATCAACGTCGGCCTGCCGTACTACACCCGCGGGTTCAAGAACGTCCAGGGCGGCACCAACGGCCTCTGGGGCACCGCCTCGGCGACCACCTGCCCGGTCGGCTCCGGCCTGACCGCCTGCGGTGACGGCGCGGTCGGCATCGACAACATCTGGAACGACAAGGACGACGCGGGCAAGGAGTCCCCGGCCGGGTCGAACCCGATGTGGCACGCGAAGAACCTGGAGAAGGGCATCCTGCCCGACTACCTGTCCAAGTACGGCGTGTCGGACACCGCGCTCCAGGGCACCTACACCCGCAACTACAGCTCCACCCTGGTGGCGCCGTGGCTGTGGAACGACACCAAGAAGGTCTTCCTCTCCACCGAGGACGAGCAGTCGGTGGGCGCCAAGGCGGACTACATCGTCAACCAGGGCGCCGGCGGCGCGATGATCTGGGAGCTCGCGGGCGACTACAAGTGGGACGCCACCGCCAACGGCGGCAAGGGCCAGTACGTGCCCGGCAACACGCTGACCTCGCTGATGTACGACAAGTTCAAGGCGTCGACCCCGTACGGTGCGATCCGTTCGACGGTCGCGCTGCCGCAGCAGACCCTGCCGATCGACGTGTCGTTCAACAACTTCGCGCTGGGCGACTCGAACTACCCGATCAACCCGAAGCTGCACATCGTCAACAACTCGACGCTGACCCTGCCGGGCGGCACCGAGTTCCAGTTCGACTACGGCAACTCGGCCCCGGGCAACGCCAAGGACCAGTCCGGCTTCGGCCTCCAGGTCATCAAGCAGGACAACCCGGGCCCGGGCAACGTGGGCGGCCTGAAGGGCAACTACAACCGGGTGTCGGTCAAGCTGCCGGGCTGGCAGTCGCTGGCGCCGGGCGCCTCGATCGACATGGACTTCGTCTACTACCTGCCGGTGTCCACCCCGTCGAACTGGACGGTCAACGTGGGCGGCACGCTGTACGGGATCAAGGGCGACCTGACCCGCGGCGCGGTGGACGGCGGTACGCCGACCCCGACCCCGACCCCCACGGTGACGCCGACGGTCACGCCGACCGTGACCCCGACCGTCACCCCCACGGTGACGCCCACGGTCACGCCGACCGTGACCCCGACCTCGGGCACCTGCGCGGCCGCCCCGAGCTGGGACGCGGGCACCACCTACGCGACCCCCACCAAGGTCTCGTGGAAGGGCCACTACTACCAGAACAAGTGGTGGACCAAGGGCGACGACCCCTCCGCCAGCGGTTCGTGGGGTGTCTGGAGCGACCTCGGGGCCTGCTGATCAGATGATCAGGATGGTCCGCTGAGGTGATGGACGGCGGTGGCGGTGCACCCGGTCGGGGGGTGTGCCGCCACCGCTTCGTCGTTCCCGGGCCGGGCCCCGGAGCCGGATTCAGGCCCCGGCACCAGGTCCTGGACTCACGCCCTGGGTTCAGGCCCCGACCTTGAGGTCGCGCAGCAGCTTGGCGACGTGGCCGGTGGCCCGCACGTTGTAGAACGCGTGCTCGACCTTGCCCTGCTCGTCCACGACGATCGTGGAGCGGATCACGCCGAGGTAGGTGCGGCCGTAGTTCTGCTTCTCACCGAAGGCGGCGTACGCCTCCAGCGCCGTCTTGTCCGGGTCGGACAGCAGGGTGACCTTGAGGTTCTCGGCCTCGCGGAACTTGCCGAGCTTCTCCGGCTTGTCCGGGGAGATGCCGATGACGTCGTAGCCGGCGTCCGCGAGGACCTCCAGGTTGTCGGTGAAGTCGCAGGCCTGCTTGGTGCATCCGGGGGTCAGGGCGGCCGGGTAGAAGTAGACGATGACCTTGCGGCCCGCGTGGTCGGCGAGGGACACCTGGTTGCCGTCGGCGTCGGACAGGCTGAAGGCGGGCGCGGTGTCGCCGGGCTGGAGGCGCTCAGTCACGGTCGTACTCTCCTGGATGCTGGGACGGACGGTCGTACCACGGCAAACTTACCTCCGATGGTGGGTGGGGCCGCGCGACCGTGTTCGGCAGCTGACACACTGGGTCAGTCGCACCGATCGCACGGATCGGACGGAACAACATCGGCAAGTGAATGGGGTGGCCCGAGTGGGCGAGGCGAGCACGCAGGACAGGTCGGTGCGGACGACCGTCCAGATCGAGGCGGACATCGAGCGGACGCGTGACCGGCTGGCGTCGACCCTGGACGAGCTGGCCGTCCGCGTCCACCCGAGCACCATCTCCGCCCAGGTCAAGGCCAAGGCGGCGGCCGCCGTCGAGGAGAAGACCGCCCGGGTCTACGTGGCCGCCAGCGGCGTGGTGGAGAAGGTCAGGGCGCAGTTCGTGGACGAGCAGGGGCAGCCGCGCCGCGAGCGGGTCGTCCCGGCCGCGCTGGTCGGCGTGGGCCTGGTGCTGCTGGTCGCCTCGGCCCGCAAGCGCCGCAAGGGCTGAGTGCGGCAGGACGGAGAGGCCGGGCGCCATCGGGCGGCCGGCCTTTCGCGTGCCCGGCCTTCCGCGTGCCCGGCCTTCCGCATGTCGGGACTTCCGGACGTGCGGCCTTCCGCATGCCGGGCCAGCGTCACGCGCCGTGCCGGGGGGACGGTACCTTCGGGACCGTGAGTACGAACGACGAACCGACCCGCCCCGACCACCAGCAGGAGGTCCTCCGTCACGACCGGCTCGGCGAGAAGCTGCCGATCCGGATGCTGCACGACCGCGTGCTGGTGCGCATCGAGGGCAGCGAGGGCGAGCGCCGCTCGACCGGCGGCATCCTGATCCCTGCGACCGCGGAGCTGTCCAAGCGCTGCACCTGGGCCGAGGCCGTCGCGGTGGGCCAGAGCGTGCGCGCGGTGGAGCCGGGGGACCGGGTGCTGTACGACCCGGAGGACAAGCTGGAGGTCGAGGTCCGCGGCGCCACCTACGTGCTGCTGCGCGAGCGTGACCTGCACGCCGTCGCCGCGGCCCGCTTCGGCGACACGGAGGGCTCGACCGGACTGTACCTGTGACGGCGGAGCGGCTGCGCTTCTTCTTCTTCTTCGAGTCCGGTCCGGTCGGCCCGGGCCGGGCGGTGGTGGACCGGTTCCGGGCGTTGTCGGCGGCACGGGCTAGGGTCCCGGCATGAGCGTGCCGGTGATCGGTGATGAGGAGCGTCGCGCCCGGTTGGGGCGGCGGCAGTTGTTGGCGCCGTCGGTGCGGGCGGCGCGGGTGGAGGCCGTGGCCGACGCGGTGGTCGGGCTGCACGCGACGGACGCGGCCACGGTGTACCTGTCGGCCTGCGCGCGGCTGGCGGAGCCCTCGGCGGCGGAGGTGGACCGGGCGCTGTACGAGGACGTCTCGCTGGTGAAACTGCTGTCGATGCGGCGGACGATCTTCGCGGTGACGGAGGGCCTCGCCCCGTACGTGAGTTCGGCGGCGGCGCGGGCGATCGCGGCCAAGGAGCGGGCGACGCTGCTGAAGCACCTGCGGGACCACGCCGAGGGCTGGGACGAGGCCAGGCTGGCGGAGACCGAGCGTGAGGTGCTGGCCGCGCTGGCCCGGCGAGGTGAGGCGACGGCCAGGGAACTGTCCGAGGACGTACCGCAGTTGCGCGAGACGATGCTGATGTCGGCGGGCAAGGCGTACGAGGCGAGGCAGAGCGTGGGCAGCCGGCTGCTGCGGCTGCTGGCCTCGGACGGGCACCTGCGCCGCTGCCGTCCGCGGGGTTCGTGGCTGAGCAGCAGCTATCCGTGGGCGCTGGTGCCGCAGTGGCCCGAGGTGCCGGTGCGGGAGGCCAGGGCCGAGGTGGTGCGGCGCTGGCTGGCGGCGTACGGGCCGGCGACGGTCGAGGACGTGAAGTGGTGGACGGGCTGGACGCTGAGGGACGTCCGCGGGGCGCTGGCGGACCTCGGGGCGCGGGACGTGGCACTGGCCGGCGGGGCGGCGGCGCTGGTGCTGCCGGGGGACGAGGGGCCGGTGGCGGAGCCCGAGCCGTGGGCGGCGCTGCTGCCCGCGCTGGACCCGGCGGTGATGGGCTGGCGTGGGCGGGACTGGTACCTGCGGCCGGAGGACGTGCCGGCGCTGTTCGACCGGGCGGGCAACGCCGGGCCGACGGTGTGGTGGTGCGGCGAGGTGGTGGGCGGCTGGGCGCAGCGGGCCGACGGCGAGCTGGTGTGGCGGCTGTTCCGGGATGTCGGGGCGCAGGCCGAGGGGGCCGTGGCGGCTGAGGCGCGGCGGTTGGCGGGCTGGTTGGGGGAGGTGCGGGTGACGCCGCGGTTCCGGACTCCGCTGGAGCGCGAACTGGTGCGGTAGCGGGCGGTGTTGGGGCCGGGGCCTGCGCTAGTGCGGGGTGCCGGGCGGGGTCGCCAGGTGGGTGGGGGGCCCGCCGGTGGTGCTGGGGAGGGCGGTGGGCCTGGTGGGCTGGGGCCGGCTGGGTTGGGGGGTGGTGCTGGGCTGTTCCGGTTCGGTGGTGGGCTTGGGGGCCTGCGGGCTGGGGGTGGTCGGGCGCGGCTCGGGTTCGCCGGTGGCGGCGGGGGCGCTGGGCGCGTCGTGGGTGGCGGGTGCGTGGGTGGGGGGCGGCGTGCCCGGGGCCGGCTCGGCGGCGGTGGGTGCGCCGCCGGTGGCCGGGGTGGTGGGGGTGGTGGTCGCGCTGGGGGTGGTGCTGACGGGGGCGGTGGGCCAGGTGGTGTCGCCGGGCTCGCCGTTGGCGGTCTGGAGGTCGAAGTCCTGGGCGGGGGTGCCGTCGAGGGCGGCGGTCATGTAAGCGGTCCAGATCCGGGTGGGGAAGGCGCCGCCGTTGATCCGGGCGAGTCCGGCGGTGCCGGCCAGGGGTTCCTTGGCGTGGGTCTTCGGGTGTTCCCTGAACAGGCCGACGGTGGTGGCGAGTTCGGGGGTGTAGCCGGCGAACCAGGCGGAGAGGTTGGAGTCGGTGGTGCCGGTCTTCCCGGCGGCCGGGCGGCCGAGGTCGAGGGCGGCGGCGCCGGTGCCGCGGGGGCTGATGACGCCGCGCAGCACGTCGGTGACGGAGTCGGCGATGCCGCGGCCGATGGCGTCGGTGGGGTTGTGCTCCGGCAGTTCGGGGACGTCGACGGTGCCGCCGGGGGTGGCGCGTTCGAGGGTGAGGACGGACCAGGGGGTGCGGGCCTGGCCGTGGTCCGCGAGGGTGGCGTAGGCGCCGGCCAGGTCGATGGCGCTGGGGGTGGCGGTGCCGAGGGTCATGGAGGTGTTGGCCGGGTCCATGCCGCGGACGCTGTCGGGGATGCCGAGTCTGACGGCCGTCTCCCGGACGCGGGCGAGTCCGGCGTCCACGCCCTCCTGCGCGTACACGGAGTTGACGGATTTCACCATGGCCTGGCGCAGGGTGATGCTGCCGTAGTCGATGTCGTCCTCGTTGGGCGGCGCGTACGGGGTGGGGCCGCCGGTGACGGGGCGTTCGCTGGTGCCGTCGTAGCGGGACTCGGTGGTGATCGGGCGGCCGTCGACGGTGTGCTGGGCGAGGAGTCCGGCGGCGAGGTCGATCGGCTTGAAGGTGGAGCCGATCTGGTTGTCCTGGCGCAGTGCGTCGTTGTAGGGCTGTTTGGCGTAGTCGGGGCCACCGTAGACGGCGACGACCCGGCCGGTGGCGGGTTCGACGGAGGCGCCGGCGACCCGGACGTCGGTGTCGGTGTCGGGGCGGGCCCGGGGGTCGAGTTCGCTGGTGAGCTGCTCCTGGACGGCTTGGGCGAAGGCGTCCTGGCGGGGTTTGTCGAAGGTGGTGGTGATGCGCCAGCCGCCGGCCTTGAGGGTGGCGGCGTCGAGGGTGCCGGAGGAGATGAGGTAGTCGTCGGCGACGCCGACGAGGTAGCCGGCCTGGCCGGACAGGCCGGTGGCGGGCTGGGGGTCGAGCGGTTCGGGGAAGGTGGTGGCGTCGCGGTCGGCGGGGGCGAGGAAGCCGAGCTGGACCATGCCGTCCAGGGTGTGGTGCCAGCGGGCGAGGGCCTTCTCGCGGTTGGCGGGGGTGGCGGTCCTGACGTCGTAGAGGCTGGGGGCCTGGAGCAGGGCGGCGAGGTAGGCGCCCTGGCCGAGGGTGAGCTGGGCGGCGTCGACGCCGTAGTAGGCGTGGGCGGCGCTCTGGATGCCGTAGGCGCCGCGGCCGAAGTAGCTGCTGTTGAGGTAGCCGGCGAGGATCTCGCGCTTGTCGCGCTGCTGGTCGACCTTGAGCGCGATGAGCAGTTCGCGGCCCTTGCGCTCGATGGTGCGGTCCTGGGTGAGGTAGTAGTTCTTGACGTACTGCTGGGTGATGGTGGAGCCGCCCTGCGTGCCCTTGCCGAGCAGGGTGTTCCAGCCGGCCCGGATCATGCCCTTCAGGTCGATGCCGCGGTTCTGGTAGAAGGTGCGGTCCTCGGCGGAGACGACGGCCTGTTGGGTCTGGAGCGGGATCCGGTCGATGGTGACGTCGGTGCGGTTGACGGCGCCGGTGCGGGCGATCTCGGTGGTGCCGTCGGCGTAGAGGTAGATGTTGTTCTGGGCGACGGCGTGGGCGTTGGGATCGGGCACCGGGACGACGGCGTAGAGCGCGGCGAAGCCGCCGACGGCGAGCAGGAGCAGCGCGGTGAGGGTGCCGAGGGTGATCCGCCAGGTGGGCAGGGCCCGGCGCCAGAGCGGGAGGGCGCGGCGGGCCTCGCGGCGGGCGGCCCGTTTGGCCTGGCGTCGGCTGCTCAAGGTCATGCCGAGATTATCTGCTATTTGACGGGCGATCAGGCCGGATAAACCGGGTGCGGGGGGTGTGGGCCGGAGGTACGGTGAAAGGTGAGAACCGCATAGCGCACCCACTTCCGCAGCTCCGCCCGTCCGGCCCGGCACCCCCGGGTGCGGCCGGTCGGGGCCGTTGGGGCGTGCGCGGATGCCGTGGGGCACTCCCCTCTGCTCCTGTTTGTCGATAAGGAGACAATATGCTCTACGCCGCCGTCACCCGCGGCGCCTTCCGCCGCTACTCCACCTACCGGGCCGCCACCGTGGCCGGCACCTTCACCAACACCGTCTTCGGCGTCATCCTCGCCTACACCTTCCTCGCCCTCTGGCAGGCCCGTCCCGGCCTCGGCGGCTACGACCAGAGCCAGGCCGTCACCTACATCTGGGTCAGCCAGAGCCTGCTGGTCACCGTCGCGGTCTGGGGCGGCGGTTTCCAAGACGACCTCCAGGACCGCTTCCGCAGCGGGGACATCGCCGTCGACCTCTACCGTCCGGTCGACTTCCAGTGCTGGTGGCTGGCCTCCGACCTCGGCCGGGCCGGCTTCCAGGCGCTGGTCCGCGGCACCGTGCCGATGCTGATCGGTGCGCTGGTGTTTCACCTCCGGATGCCCGAGCACCCGCTGACCTGGGGATTCTTCCTGCTCTCCGCGCTGCTCGCGGTGGTGGTCAGCTTCGGGCTGCGCTTCCTGGTCTCGATCACCGGCTTCTGGCTGAACGACTCGGAGGGCATCCGCTCGGTGATGCTGGTGGTCTCGATGTTCTTCTCCGGGATGCTGCTGCCGATCGCGCTGTTCCCCGGATGGCTCGGCGACCTCGGCGGGGTGCTGCCCTGGGCGGCCCTGGTGAAGGTCCCCAGCGACGTCTTCCTGGAACGTGCGAGCGGCACCGGCCTGCTCGGCGCGTTCGGCTTCCAGCTCGGCTGGGCGGCCGTGCTGCTCGCCGCCGGGCGGGGTGCCCAGTGGCTGGCGACCCGCAAGGTGGTGGTCCAGGGTGGCTGAGCAGCTCGTACGGGAGCCGTACGCTCCCGGGCCCCTCGGCCCGGAGCCCTTCGTGCGGGAGCGGTTCGGGCCCCGCGCCGCCTGGGCGGTGCGCTCCTGGTGGCTCTGCGCCCGGATGTGGATGCGCTCGATGATGGCCTACCGGGCCTCCTTCGCGCTGAACCTGGTGGCCAGCCTGGTCTCCCACTCCCTGGACTTCGTGGTGCTGGTGATCATGTTCCGGCACACCGACCGGCTCGGCGGCTGGACCCTGCCGGAGACCGCCTTCCTGTACGGCACCGCGACCTTCTCGCTCGGCGCCGCCAACCTGCTGGTCGGCTCGGCCGAAGGACTCGGCGCGCGGATCGTCAGCGGCTCGCTGGACACCATGCTGATCCGGCCCGCCCCCGCGCTCTCCCAGCTGTGCGCCGAACGCTTCACGCTGCGCCGGCTCGGCCGCCCGCTCCAGGCCGTCGCGGTGCTGGCCTGGTCGCTGGCCGCCCTGGACGTGCACTGGACCTGGGACCGGGTGCTGATGGTGCCCGTCATGCTGGTCTGCGGCACCGTCATCTTCGGCGCGGTCTACGTCGGCGGCGCCACCGTCCAGTTCTGGTGGGGCGAGTCCAAGGAGATCCAGAACTCCTTCACTTACGGCGGCGCGACCCTGCTGCACTACCCGCCGACCGTCTTCGCCAAGGAACTGGTCGCAGGGGTGGTCTTCGGCGTCCCGCTGGCCTTCGTCAACTGGCTGCCCGCACTGCACGTCCTCGGCCGGACCGACCCGCTCGGCCTGCCCGTCGCCTTCCGGTTCGCCTCCCCGGCCGCCGCCGCGCTCTGCCTCCTCGCCGCCGGGCTCGCCTGGCGCGCCGGGCTGCGCGCCTATCGCGGCACCGGCAGCTGAACCACTCCAGCCCCCAGAAGGAGCTCCCATGGCACTGATCGAACTCGACGACGTCCACCGCGACTTCACCGTACGGGCCCGCACCGGCCGGTTCCGCCGGGTCAAACGCGAGGTCCGCGCGGTCGACGGGCTCAGCTTCACCGTCGACGCCGGAGAGTGCGTCGGCTACATCGGGCCCAACGGGGCCGGCAAGTCCACCACCGTCAAGATGCTCACCGGCATCCTCGTCCCCAGCTCCGGACGGCTGCGGGTGGCCGGGGTCGACCCGGCCCGCGAACGCGTCGCGCTGGCCCGCAGGATCGGCGTCGTGTTCGGCCAGCGCACCACCCTCTGGTGGGACCTGCCGCTGTGCGACTCCTTCGAACTCGCCCGCCGGATCTACCGCATCCCCGACGCCAGGTACCGCGAGAACCTCGACCGCTGCGTCGAACTGCTCGACCTCGGCGGCCTGCTGGACACCCCGGTGCGCCAGCTCTCGCTCGGCCAGCGGATGCGCGGCGACCTCGCCGCGGCGCTGCTGCACGACCCCAGGGTGCTCTACCTGGACGAGCCGACCATCGGCCTGGACGTGGTCAGCAAGGGCCGGGTGCGCGAGTTCCTGCGCGAGGTCAACCGCGACCGGGGCACCACCGTGCTGCTCACCACCCACGACCTCACCGACATCGAGCAGCTCTGCGGCCGGGTGATGGTGATCGACCACGGCCGGGTGGTGTACGACGGCGGGCTGGACGGCCTGCACGCCGACGGCCGCAGCGAGCGGACCCTGGTGGTGGACCTCGCCGAGGCCGGGCCCCCGATCGAGGTGCCGGGGGCGCGGGTCAGCAGGGTCGACGGGCCGCGCCAGTGGCTGGCCTTCCCGGCCGAGGAGAGTGCCGCGCCGATCGTGGCCGCCGTGGCGGCGCGGTACCCGCTGGTGGACCTGTCGGTGCGCGAGCCGGCCATCGAGGACGTGATCGCCCGGATGTACGCGCGGGTCGCGATCGGCTGACGGGCCGGCCCGTCGGCGTTCCGTTCCCCGGGCTCCGCGCGTCCGCCCCCGGTCGTCGCGCGGCCCGTCGGCCTGTCGCCTCCCGGTCGCCGCGTGTCCGTGCGGCGACCGGGAGCGTGTTCTGTTCCCCGTCGCCGGTGCGGGTGACGGTCGTGACCCGGCGCCCTCACCGCGAGTTGGCCAGTCGTCACTCACCGAAACCGAATCCGGAGGCCCGCCGCCCGATGCCCGTACCCGACGTGACCGTGGTGGTCGCGGTCTACAACACCGTGCCGTACCTCACCGCCTGCCTGGACTCGCTGGTCGGCCAGTCCCTGGCGCCGGGGAGGCTGGAGGTGGTGGCCGTGGACGACGGCTCCACGGACGGCGGCGGGGAGCTGCTGGACGCGTACGCGGCCCGTCACCCCGGGCTGTTCACGGTGGTGCACCAGCCCAACTCGGGCGGCCCCGCGGGCCCGACCAACCGGGGCCTGGAGCTGGCCCGCGGCCGTTACGTGCTGTTCCTGGGCGCGGACGACTGGCTCGGCGAGGAGGCGTTGGAGCGGCTGGTCACGGCCGCCGACGCCTGGGGCTCGGACGTGGTGGTGCCCAAGCAGGTCGGGGTGAACGGGCGGCTGGTGCCGCAGGGGATCTTCCACGCCGACGCCGAGTCCGTGGGCTTCGCCGACTCGGCGCTGGCCTGGGCGCTGGCCGACACCAAGCTGTTCCGCCTCGACCTCGTCCGGCGCCACGGGCTGCGCCGCGACGAGCGGCTGAAGGTCTTCTCGGACCAGCCGTTCACCCTGGAGGCCTGCCTGCGGGCGGCCAGGGTGTCCGTCCTCGCCGACTACGACTGCTACTTCCTGGTGCTGCGCGACGACCGGGGCAACGTCACCGAGCGGGCCGGAGTGCTGGACCGACTGCGCGGGATCGCCGCGCTCCAGCAGGTGGCCGCCGAACTTGCCAGCCCCGTAGAGGAGTTGGACGCCATCCGGGTGCGCAGCTTCGCCTGGGACGTGCCGCGCCTGCTGGACGAGGGCTTCCTGCTGCTGGCCGAGGAGACCCAGGGGCGGGTGTGCGCCGAAGTCGCCGGACTGGTCGAGCGGTTCGGCGCCCGCGAGGTGTACCACCGGCTGCCGGTCGCCGAGCGGGTGCGGCTCGAACTCGCCGCCGCGGGAAGGCCGGAGGCGCTGCGGAACCAGATCCGCTACGAGGCCGCGCACGGCGAGCCGCCGGCGGTGCGGGACGGGCGGCGGCTGTACGCGGACTATCCGGCGTTCCGGGACGCCGGGACCGGGCTGCCGGACGAGCTGTTCCTGCTGCGCGAGGAGACGGCCGGGGCGGCGGAGGCGGTCGCCCCGTCGCCCGGTCTGGCCCGGCAGTTGTGGCGCGGACTCGTCCCGGCGCAGCTGCGCCGCGGACTGCGGCGCCACCCGGCGTGGCGCCGGTTCGCCGATTCGGTGAGCGGGGACGTCCGGTGAACATCGGCGTACGGAGGCCCGTGGTGAGCCTCGGAGACAGCGGGGACTTCGGTGGAAGGGGAACGGGGATGAGTCTGGACGTCTGCGTGGTCGGGCTGGGCAAGCTGGGCCTGCCGCTGGCGGTGCAGTTCGCGTCGAAGGGCCACCGGGTGACGGGCGCGGACATCGCGCCCGGCGTGGTGGACAGCGTCAACCGGGGCGTGCCCCCGTTCCCCCGGGAGGAGGGCCTGGAGCAGGCGCTCAAGAGGGTCGTCGCCGAGGGCCGGCTGCGGGCCACCACCGACACCACGGCCGCGGTCGCCCGGTCCGGGGCCGTGGTGCTGGTCGTCCCGCTGGTCACCGCCGCCGACGGCAGCCCGGACTTCGCCCTGCTCGACGCCGCCACCGACGCCGTCGCGGCCGGGCTGCGCCGGGGCGCCCTGGTCAGCTACGAGACGACCCTGCCGGTCGGCACCACCAGGGAGCGCTGGGCGCCCCGGCTGGCGGCCGGGTCCGGGCTCGCCGCCGGGGCGGACTTCGGGCTGGTGTTCAGCCCGGAGCGGGTCCGCACCGGACGGGTCTTCGCCGACCTGCGGCGCTACCCCAAGCTGGTCGGCGGCCTGGACGAGTCCTCCACCCGGCGCGGCGCCGAGTTCTACCGGGCGGTGCTGGACTTCGACCCGCGCCCGGACCTGCCGCGGCCCAACGGCGTCTGGGAGCTGGCCTCGGTGGAGGCGGCCGAGTTCAGCAAGCTCGCCGAGACCACGTACCGGGACGTCAACATCGCGCTGGCCAACCAGTTCGCCCGGTACGCGGACGAGGTCGGGGTGGACTTCGCGGAGATCGCCGACGCCTGCAACTCGCAGCCGTACAGCCACCTGCACCGGCCCGGCATCGCGGTCGGCGGGCACTGCATCCCGGTGTACCCGCGGCTGTACCTGTGGAACGACCCGGGCGCGACGGTGGTGCGGGCGGCGCGCGAGGCCAACCTGGCCGTGCCCGGCTACGCGGTGGGCGTGCTGGCGGGGGCGGTGCCGGGCGGGATCGCCGGGCAGGGCGTGCTGGTGCTCGGCGCGGCGTACCGGGGCGGGGTCAAGGAGACGGCCTACTCCGGAGTGTTCCCGCTGGTGTCGGCGCTGGCGGCGGCGGGCGCGCGCCCGTACGTCGGCGACCCGCTGTACCGGGCGGAGGAGCTGGCGGCGCTCGGGCTGCCGCCGTACGGCGGGGAGCCGGTGGTGGCGGCGGTGCTACAGGCGGACCACCCGGAGTACCGGGACCTGGCGCCGGTGGACCTGCCGGGGGTGCGGGTGCTGCTGGACGGGCGGCGGTGCACGGACCCGGCGCGGTGGGCGGGCGAGGGGGTGCGGCGGATCGTGCTGGGCGGGGCGTGAGGCCCTGCGCCCGCGGCGGGGGCGTGAGGCCCGCGCTTACGGTCCAGGGCGTGGAACCCTGCCGTCGATCCGGGGCGTGAAGCCCGCCCGGGGCGCGTGATCGCGATGCGAGCCCCCGCCCGCGCCGGGCACCGGGCAGACTGGCGGGGTGAGTGACGATGCCTTCAGCGGGACCGGCCCCGGGGTCCGGTTCACCGCGGCCGACGAGCAGAAGAGACGTGGCGTCCGCCGGATGAAGACCATCGCGACCGGCCTGCTGGCCTTCGCGACCCTGGTCTTCGCCCTCGCGACCTGGGCCAAGGCGGCCGGTGCCGGGCCCTGGGCGGGGTACGTGGCGGCCGCCGCCGAAGCGGGCATGGTCGGCGCGCTCGCCGACTGGTTCGCGGTGACCGCGCTGTTCCGCCGTCCGTTCGGCCTGCCGATCCCGCACACCGCGATCATCCCGACCAAGAAGGACGCCTTCGGCCGTTCGCTCGGCGACTTCGTCGGCGACAACTTCCTCTCCGGCCACGTGGTGCGCGGCCGCCTCGCGGCGCTCGGCATCGGCCGGCGGCTGGGGGAGTGGCTGGCCGCGCCGGGCAGCGCCGAGCGGGTCACCAAGGAGGCCTCGGCGGCGCTGCGCGGCCTGCTCGCGGTGCTCCGCGACGACGACGTCAGGGCGGTCGTCGCCGAGGCGGTGACCAGGCGGGCCGCCGCCACCTCGGTGGCCGAGCCGATGGGCCGGATGCTCGGCAAGGTGGTCGCGGACGGCGGGCACCACGGGGTGGTGGACCTGGTGGCGGTCCGGGCGCACGGCTGGCTGACCGCCAACCACGAGGAGGTGGTCCAGAAGGTCACCCAGAAGACCCCGGGCTGGACGCCCCGGTTCATCGACCACCAGGTCGGCGAGCGGGTCTACAAGGAGCTGCTGCGCTTCGTCACCGAGATCAGGGACGACCCGGCCCACCCGGCTCGCGGCGCGATCGACAACTTCCTCGCCGACTTCGCGACCGAGTTGCAGACCGACCCGGAGACCATCGCCCGGGTCGAGCGGGCCAAGGCCGAGCTGCTGGCCCGCCCCGAGGTGCAGGACCTGATCAACTCCACCTGGGCGGCCGTGCGCACCCTGGTGATGGGCGCGGCCGAGGACGAGGACAGCGAACTGCGCCGGCGCATCCGCGACGGCGTGCGCGGCTTCGGCGAGCGCCTGGCCACCGACCCCAAGCTCCAGGCCAAGGCGGACGGCTGGCTCCAGGACGCCGCCCAGTACCTGGTCGACACCTACCGCGCCGAGATCACCTCGCTGATCTCCGAGACGGTGGCGGGCTGGGACGCCGACGACGCCTCCCGCAAGATCGAGGCCAACGTCGGCCGCGACCTCCAGTTCATCCGGATCAACGGGACGGTGGTCGGCGCCCTGGCCGGGCTGCTGATCCACACGGCGGCGGTCGCGCTCGGAGGGTGATCCCCGGGAAGCCCGGAAGCCGCTCCCGGGCACGGCCTATCCTTGCCAGCACTGTCGTCGGTACGCGCGTAGAAGGAAGTAGGGAACCACCGTGGTCCAGCCGGACGGAAGTCGGATCGTCCCCAGTGCCAGTCGGATCGGGTCGGGAGACCGGAGCATCGAGGCGTTCATCGCCGGGATGCCCAAGGCGGAACTGCACGTCCACCACGTCGGCTCGGCCTCGCCGCGCGTCGTCGCCGAACTGGCCGCCCGGCACGCCGGGAACTCCAGGGTGCCGACCGACCCCGAGGCGCTCGCCGAGTACTTCCAGTTCACCGACTTCGCGCACTTCATCCAGGTCTACCTGAGCGTGGTCGACCTGGTCAGGGACGCGGAGGACGTCCGGGCGCTCACCTACGGCGTGGCCGAGGACATGGCCCGGCAGAACATCCGCTACGCCGAGCTGACCATCACCCCGTACTCCTCGGTCCGCCGGGGCATCCCCGAGGTCGCCTTCATGGAGGCCATCGAGGACGCCCGGCTGCGCGCCGAGAAGGAGCTCGGCGTGGTGCTGCGCTGGTGCTTCGACATCCCGGGCGAGGCCGGCCTGGAGTCGGCCGAGGTGACCGCGCGGCTGGCCACCGAGCTGGCGCCCGAGGGCCTGGTCAGCTTCGGCCTGGGCGGCCCGGAGATCGGTGTGCCGCGCCCGCAGTTCAAGCCGTACTTCGACCGGGCCAGGGCGGCCGGCCTGCACAGCGTCCCGCACGCGGGCGAGACCACCGGTCCCGAGACGGTCTGGGACGCGATCCGGCTGCTCGGCGCCGAGCGCATCGGGCACGGCACCCAGGCGGTGAAGGACCCGGCGCTGCTGGACCACCTGGGCGAGCACCGCATCCCGCTGGAGGTCTGCCCGACCTCCAACATCGCCACCCGGGCCGTGGAGCGGATCGAGGACCACCCGATCAAGCGGATGGTGGCGGCCGGGCTGCTGGTGACGGTCAACAGCGACGACCCGCCGATGTTCGGCACCGACCTCAACACCGAGTACGCGGTGGCGGCGCGGCTGCTGGACCTGGACGCGGCCGGGGTGGCGGCGCTGGCCCGCAACGCGGTCGAGGCCTCCTTCCTGGACGGGGCGGGCAAGACCCGGCTGGCCGGGGAGATCGACGCCTACCTGGCGGGCTGGCAGCAGCCCTCGTCCTGACCCTTCCGCCGTCGCGTTCCCGCTGGTGAACCGCCCCGTCGACCCCTGGATTCCGCCCGGGTCGGCGGGGCGGTTCCGTTGTCGGTGCCAACCCCGTCCGAGGCGTGGCGCCAAAGTGGTGCCACAAATGGCTCGACATGGCGCCACGGACGTGCCAAGCTATCGGCCATGGACCTCACGCCCTACGTGGAAAACCTCCGGAACGAGCTCGCGGTGGCCGCTGCCACCGGTGGGGACGAAGCCCGCGCGCTGGCCGAGCGGCTGACGCTCCCGCTGGAGTCGGCCGTGCGGCTCACCCTGCTCAACGCGCTCTCGGCCGCCATGGGCGAGGTCACCCGCGACCTCGCCCCCGGCTCGGTGGACGTGCGCCTGCGCGGACTCGACCCGGAGTTCGTGGTGACGGCGCCGCCCGGCTCGGGCGCCTTCCACGGCGATCTGCCGCCGGTGACGCCATCGGCGGTGCCATCGGCGGTGCCATCGATGGCACCGGGCGTGGCGCCACTGGTGGCGGCGGCGATGCCGTCGGCGCCGCCGGAGCCGGACGAGACGGGCACCGCCCGGATCAACCTGCGCCTGCCCGCCCACCTCAAGGCCCGGGCGGAGGAGGCCGCCGGCGAGGCCGGGCTCTCGCTCAACGCCTGGCTGGTCCGGGCGCTGGCGGGCGCGCTGGAGGGCGGTGAGCCGGCCCGGCGTCCGGTCGCCGACCCCGGCAGCCACGTCCCGCGCAGCGTCGGCGGCCAGGGCTTCACCGGCTGGGTCCACTAGCACCTCCGCGGTACCCGAGACTTCTGCACCTTCGACGTCACCCCCGCTCCGACCAGCGGGAACACCTACACGAGTCAAGAGGACGGGACAGCCATGCCCACGTACGAGACCGACGGACCGATCTCCGCCGTCATCGAATTCGACATCGGCTCGGTCTGGATCAAGGCGGGCAAGCGCACCGACGCCGTGGTCGAGGTCCGGCCCGCGAACCCGGCCAAGGAGGCGGACGTCAAGGCCGCCGAGCAGACCCAGGTCGACTTCTCCGGCGGCCGGCTCGGCATCAAGACGCCCAAGCAGCGCTCCGTCTTCGCCGGCAAGAAGGGCGCGGTCGAGGTCCTGGTCGAGCTGCCGGCCGGCTCCGAGGTCCACAGCGAGTCCCCGATGGCCGAGTTCGTCACCGAGGGGCCGCTCGGCGCCTGCCGGCTGAAGACCTCGCTCGGCCGGATCCAGGTCGAGAGCGCCGGCAGCGTGCGGCTCGACAGCGGCTTCGGTGACGTCCGGCTCGGGGCGGCCGCCGGGGACGCCGAGGTGACCGGCGCCGGCCGGATCGAGATCGGCTCCGTGGAGGGCCGGCTGACGGTCAAGAACAGCAACGGGGACACCGAGATCGACGAGGTGCGCGGAGAGCTGCACGCCAACGCCTCCAACGGCCGGATCCACGTCGGCGTGGCCGAGGGGAACGTGGACGCCAAGTCGGCGCACGGCCACATCCGGGTCGGCCGGGTGGTCCGTGGCCAGGTCACCCTCCAGACCAGCGTGGGGGACGTGGAGGTCGGCATCGCGGAGGGCACCGCGGCCTGGCTCGACGTGCACAGCAAGGTCGGCGGTGTCCGCAACGACCTCGGCCCCACCAAGGGCCCGGGCGACGCGGTGGAGACGGTCGAGGTCCGCGGCCGCACCCAGGTCGGCAACGTCATCGTGCGGAGGGCGTGATGGCGGCGATCCCGGCGGTCCCGGCGCACCCGGTGGTCTCGGCGACCGGACTCACCAAGTCCTACGGGGACAAGGCGGTCCTGAAGGGCGTCGACCTGGACATCCCGGCGGGCAGCGTCTTCGCCCTGCTCGGGCCCAACGGCGCCGGCAAGACCACCGTCGTGCAGATCCTCTCCACCCTGATCCCGGCCGACGGCGGCTCGGCCCGGGTGGCCGGGCACGACGTGGAGCGTGAGGCCGACGGGGTGCGGAAGGCGATCGGGGTGACCGGCCAGTTCTCGGCGGTGGACAACCTGCTCACCGCCGAGGAGAACCTGATGCTGATGGCCGACCTCAACCACCTCCGCCGTCGGGAGGGGCGGAGGCGGACCGAGGAACTGCTGCGGGTCTTCGACCTCACCGAGGCCTCCGGCAAGCCCGTCACCACCTTCTCCGGCGGCATGCGGCGCAAGCTCGACCTCGCGATGACGCTGGTCGGCGACCCGAAGGTGATCTTCCTGGACGAGCCGACCACCGGGCTGGACCCGCGCAGCCGGCGCACCATGTGGGAGATCATCAGGGGCCTGGTCGCCGACCAGGGGGTGACGATCTTCCTCACCACCCAGTACCTGGAGGAGGCCGACCAACTCGCCGACCGGATAGCCGTCCTGGACGGTGGCCGGATCGTCGCCGAGGGCACGGCCGAGGAGCTGAAGCGGTTCGTCCCCGGCGGGCGGATCAGGCTCCGGTTCGCGGACGCCGGCCGACTGGCCACCGCCGCCGCGCTGTTCGAGTACGCCGAGGCCGACAGCGAGACGCTGCGGCTGGACATCCCGGGGGACAACTCCGTCCTCACCGTCCGGGCCGTGCTGGAGGCGCTCGACAACGCGTCGGTGCAGGCCGAGTCGCTCATCGTGGAGACGGCCGACCTGGACGACGTGTTCCTTCGACTCACCGGGGAGGGCGTGCGATGAGCACGGCCACGGGGACGGCCGGCTACGTGCTCAGCGATTCGCTGACCATGCTGCGGCGCAACCTCAAGCACGCACTGCGGTACCCGTCCCTGACCTTCGCGGTCGTGGTGATGCCGGTCATGATGCTGCTGCTCTTCAACTACGCCTACGGCAGCACGCTGGGCGCCGGCATCGGCGGCGGCAACTACATCGACTACGTGACGCCCGGCATCGTGCTGATGGCGGCCACGTCCGGGTCGCTGGTCACCGCGATCGGCATCTGCACGGACATGACCGAGGGCATCGTCAACCGCTTCCGCACGATGGCCATATCGCGCTCCGCCTTCCTGGCGGGGCACGTGGCCGGCAGCGTCATCCAGACCATGATCGGGCTGGTGCTGGTGATCGGCGCGGCCCTGGCGATGGGCTTCCGGCCGGACGCCGGACCGGTGGAGTGGCTGGCGGCAGCAGGCCTGCTGCTGTTCCTCACCGTCGCCCTGACCTGGATATCGGCGGGCATCGGGCTGGTGGCCAAGACGGTCGAGAGCGCCAGCAACATGCCGATGCCCCTACAGTTCCTGCCCTTCATCGGCAGTGCCATCGTGCCGACCGACTCCATGCCGACGGCGCTGCGCTGGTTCGCCGAGTACCAGCCGTTCACGCCCATGATCGAGACCCTGCGCGGCCTGCTGATGGGCACCGGGATCGGCACCAGCGCCTGGAGCGCCCTGGCCTGGTGCACGGTGCTGACGCTGGTCGGCTACTTCTGGTCGCGGAGCGTCTTCTACCGGCGGTGACGGGGGTACGGCCGGTGGTCCACCAGGCCCGGACGACGGGGTACCCGTCGTCCGGGCCCGGTGGCACCCTCTAGTAAAGTCCCGGCAAAGAGCAACTCCGGGGGGAGCAAATGACGGTGACGCGCCGCAAACAGGTCGTCTGGTGGCTTCGTGGCGCGGCGCTGGCGGCCTTCCTGGTGTACCTGCCGGGCTACCTCTCCTCCCAGCAGGGAGGGCTGGTCAAGGTCGAACGCTGGCTGAACCATCCGGTGCTGCTGCTCGGGACGGCGGTCACCCTGGCCGTGGCCTCGGCGGTGGCCCAGTTCGAGTTCCGGACCAGGTGGGCGCAGATCGGCTGCGCGGCCGTCCTGTCGCCGCTCCTCGTCGTCGGGGCGGCGGTCGGCGCGCTGGCGTACGTCTTCGGCGGCGACGGCCGGCTGGTCGACAGCAGGCCGGAGCCGAACCGTGCCGACCACGTGCTGAACATCACCGACTTGGCCTTCTCGATCGATCCGGTCTACCGGGTCGAGCTGGTGTCCGGCACCGGCTGGTCGGCCCGGCACTGGAGCCTCGGCACCTGGGGCGAGGAGGAGGGCTTCCTCCGGGCCGAGTGGACAGGACCGGGCCGGATCACGGTGACGCTGGAGCACGAGGTCAGGGTCTACACCGTGGACGAGGACGGGACGCTGGGCGGCCCTTCGGTGACGCCCAAGCCCGCGTGGCCGTTGCAGTAGGGTCCGCGCCCGACGATCGACAGGGAACCGGCAGTCACCAGCGGTCGATGCCCATGGTCCTGGCCGCGCTGTGGACGGCGTTGTAGTGCGGGATCGACATGTCGGACTTCTTCTGGCCCGCCGGCAGGTTCCGGTCGGCGGCGCGGAACTCGTCCCGGGCCTCCGCGAGCAGGCTGGTGCCGTGGGAGACCGGGACGTCCTTGGTGCCGTGAGCCGGGTGGGACTTGGCGGCCGTCCTGCTGCCGGCGTTGATCAGGGTGCTGCGGGCCTTGTTGTAGTCGGCCACCTTGATCGTCCTCGGGTTGCGGAGCTCCGTCTGCACCCCGGCCGCCGACGGCGTGGACTCGGCGGCCACGGCGGTCGGAGCGGCGGCGGCGGTGAGCGCGCCCGTCACGAGGACGGTCGCGAGGGCGTTCCGAAGAGTCCTGTGCATGAGGGTTGTCCTTCCGGTGGGAATCCGGTGGGAGAGCGTCAGGGAATTCACCCCCGCCGGGAGCAGTGGAACGGTCGGGGTGCGAACGTCTCGGCCTTACCCCGGCCTCCGGCGCTGGAAAACCGGCTTCCGCCTGGGAGGTTCGGGGACGATGAGATCAGGCCGTTCTCTCGATCCGGGATAGTCATATCGCCATACTGGCGACATGGATCCCGCGTTCTATCCCGATGTCGTCGCCGCCGGTGGCCTCGCCGCGGCGCTGGAGCGGATGTCAGCCGAACTGGGCCTGGACATCGCCGTGATGCCGGACGACTCGGGCCGGACGGCGAGCATCGAAGCCCGGGTGCCCGGACGGGAGGCGCTCGACGTCTACCTTGAGGACGACTGCCGCTTCATCGGGGTCGACGGCTGGAGCCGGGGCCTGGCGATGATCGCGGGCGGCACCGAGGACCTCGGGGACATCGTCCGGGCGGGCGTGGCCTGGGGGAGCGGGCAGCGCCTGCCCGACATGCGCGAGCTGCTGCCGTGGCTGACGTGCGGCGAACTCGCGGAGGCGGCCGACCGCGGCGCGGCCGAAGCGGTCGACGTGGCGTGGCGACGGCTCCGGGAATGGGGGGAGGAGGAGCTGCCCGGGTTCCCGGAGTTCGGGGCGGCGGTGGAGGCGGCGCAGGTGCGACCGCGACTGCGACAGCTGCTCCCGTTCTCCAGCATGTGGCGACTCGGCTTCCGGCCCAGCGTCGGCCACGTGCTCGGGCCTGCGGTCGTCATCGTCCCGGTCCGTGGCAGCGGCACGTACCGGGTGCAGCGCACCCTCGACTGCGAGGGAGGCGGCGACCTGATCGCCGAGGTCGGGTCGGCGGCCGAGGCGGCGGCCCTCGCCGAGGCCCACGTCCCGGCCGACCTCGGCCCGGCCGTCTTCGAGCCCGACCGGCCGTGAGCGGTGGACCTTACCCGCGTGGTGACGGGCAGGTACGGGAGTGGCTCGGCGAGTTGAGGCGCAGCCGGGGCCGGCGAGCCTGTGGCGGCTCACCGGCCCTGGCGGTTCACCTGCCCCGGTGGCGCTCCTTGGCCTGGCGCCGGGCGGCCGCCCGGCGTTCCAGCGCCTCCAAGGCAGCGGTGCTCAGCGGCCCGGCCGCCGACTCCCTGGCCGCCTGCCGGGCGAGCCGCTTGGGATTCAGTGACGTCAGCCCCCGGGGCCGCCGTTCGTCGGCCACCTCCGGCGCCGCGAGCGCGGAGTCCAGCAGCCGGCCGAAGTCCCTGCGGACGAACTCCGGCAACTCCGCGTTGCCCGGCTCGCCGCCGAAGACATGGCGGGCCGCACGGACCCCTCGCGGGCCCGCGATCTCCAGCACCCCGACCCAGAACGGGCCCTCGAAGAACACGCTGAACGTGCTCGGCATGGTGCGTTCCTCCCATTGGTTGTCCTGCCGTTTCCCGCACGCGGTCGCGCGCCGGGAGGGAGGGCGCCGGACACCCTGGGAGGGGAGGTTACTGACCGCCGGTCATCGCCGACGGCGCCCGGACTACCGACCGGGGACTGTGTTTCGCGCGCTCCGCAAGGGATCGTACGGGCCCGCGGGGCCGGCCTCACCCGGATTTCCGTCCCGAGTCGCCGCGGAAGCCGTCACCGTCTCACCCTTGGTGGAGGGCGCGGCTTTCGCCGGTACTCCGGGTGGGCGGGTGTTGGCAGGTGCCAGGAATGCTATTAGTATTTAACTTAGGTAAAGAGATATCTATTTAAATGCATTTAAATTACAAAAAGGGGGGCAAATGGTGCACTTTTCGCTAATTGGAAAGCAGAGAGCAGCGCGCCGGTCTGGCGACGGAGCGATGAGCCGCAGAAGGAGAGCGGTGGCATCGGTCGTTCTCTCTGCCGTTCTTCTCGGCTGCATCGGCGCCGGGTCGGCTGAGGCTTCTCCCAATGCCGGTGGATCGGTCGAGCCGCACACGGTGGAGCTCACGGCCGAAGACAGGGCGGCTATTTCGAAGACCAGGCTTTCAGTCAACAGCGACGGGCGACTGTTGGCCTACCGGGCGCACGTGAGAAACCTCGGCTGGAGTCCTTGGGTCACTAGTGCTTCGGACGGGTTCGCCGGCTGGACGGGGAAGGGCGAGCCGATCGAGGCGGTCGAGGTCTCCTGGGCTTCGGCTCCGGTCGGCGCGATTCTGGATGTCAGGGCGCACTGGTCCGGCGTCGGCTGGTCGCAGTACTCGCGGGTCCCCGTGGCAGGAAGTGGAACGAAACTCCTGCTCGGGACGGCAGGTGTCGCCGGGCCGTCACTGGAAGCCCTGACCTTCGGCGGGGACCATGCGAATTACTACAAGGCCGACGGGCATGTGAAGGACATCGGTTGGCAGCAGCTGGACCAGCGCGCGACGGTGCGATCGGAGATCGGCACCACGGGGAAGTCACTCTGGATGGAGGCCTTCCGGGTATCCCCCTTCGAGGCCTACACGGAGCCGGTGAATCTCAGCCGAGTATCCGGCTCGTCCGATTCCGAAACATCCGTCAACGCGTCGAAGAAGCACTGGCGCTCGAGGGATTCGGCGACGGGTAACGCGGCAGATTCGGCCGTGGTGGCGAGGTTCGATGCCTGGCATGATGCCGTCAGCGCCATTCCGTTGGCGAAGTCGAAGCGCGGTCCGCTGCTGCTCAACCCGCAGAACGGACTGAACGCTTCCGTTGCGGAGGAGTTGAAGCGGACCCTGCCGGCGGGCAAGACCGTTTACCTGTCCGGGGGAACCGGGTCGATATCGGATGCCACGGAGCAGCAGATCCGCGCGCTCGGATATCAGACCAAGCGGTTCCTTGGAGGGAATGCCGCACAGGTTTCCCTGTCGATCGCCCGCGACGGCATCGCGTCCCCGAAGCACGTCGTGATCGTCCATACGGAGTCCTGGCAGGAGGCGCTCAGCGCGTCGACTGCGGTGGCGGCAGTCGATGGCGCCCTCGTGTACAGCTTCGGTTCCGGCGTCGAGCCGGAGATCAAGGCATGGCTCGACGCGCTTCCTGCTGGTGTCACCAAGACGACCGTCGGGGCCGCATCGGCGAGCGCCTACCCGAGCAGCACGGGTCCGGTGCAGGGATCCAATGACATCGAGACCAATGCGCTGGTGTCCGACCGCTTCCTCCCGTCGGCCTCGGCGGCTTCCGTCGCCAGTGCGACAAACCCGACCGACGCTATTTCCGGTGGGGCGTACGCGGCGACGATCGGCAGCCCGATTCTGCTCACGTCGCCCCAGGCTCTGGAAATCGGCCCGCAGTGGTTTGCCGAGGACCACAGCGCCAAGGTGAAGGACGTCACCGTATTCGGTAGTTCTTCGACGATCTCGGACGGGGTCGCCCAGGAGGCGAAGGACGCGGCAACCGAAGCGTTCGTGAGTGGCGAGATCGTACCGGCCGGCGAGGCGCCCGGTAGCATGGAGGACATCGCTGGCTTCGGTATCGCCCCGGACTGGACGCACGAGGGTGCGCCAGCGACCCCTGGGCTGCAGTCGAGAGATACGGCGATATTGGGTGCCGACGACTACATGAACGAAGCCGAGCGAAACTTCTGTGCGTGGCCGAGCCGCTGGATCATCTGCGCCAAGGCGTATGACGCCTCCGAACTGGCGATTTACCATTCCAACCAGGAAGGCAAGCCGGGTGGAATCTGGCCCGGGAGCAACGGCAACGGCGGGAAGCGTGACGCCTACCGTCATTGTGCGTGGAACGGCAGTATGACTCTGATGATGGGTGCGAAAACCGCAAAGGGGTTCGCTGATCGCCATGAGATGAGCCCGAAGCCGTCCAACATGTCGGAAGAAACCGCCAACGCCCACCACGCGATGGATTATCACAGCAACGCCACGGGGAGGTTCTTCGGTCAGCACATGCTGGATCACATGAAGGACGGCCCCGCAGTGGACTACCATGCTCAGATCCGCACCTGGTGTGCAATTGCGGTGGCCGACGAGGGATTGTACTCGCTGTCATACTGAGCGTGAATCTTTATATCTCGACTCACGACCGATCCGGCCGCAACGTTTGGAAGGCAAGATGACCCGCTCCTCCACTGCCGCCCTGCTGGGCGCAATGGCTCTGATGCTGCTTGAAACCATTGCGATCGTTCTCTTCTTCTGCATAGCCATGCCGCTGTTCGCCGGCGGTATCGCCTTCGAGGACGAGAGAGCGCCCGTTCCGAGCTACTTGCCGTACGGATTCCTGGTGGCGGGAATCGTCATGTCCGGGGTCAACGGTTGGGCGGCTCGGGGTCTGTGGGCGATGCAGTCCCCGCAAAGGGCGTCCCGTGGTGTCCCCGCCTTGGTCGGGGCGGGAGCGGTGCAGGTCGTGCTGATTGGTTTCGGTCTGCTGTTGGGGGCGCACCTGTTCACGCTCTTCGCCCTGGCAGTGCTGGCCCTGCTCGCCGTGCTCGTGCGGCCCGCACTCGCGAAGCCTTCTGTCTGAGGCGAAGGGTGCTGTCGTGGAGTGGGAAGTCGAGATCTCCGATTTCCCACTCCATGGTCACCCACCGGCTGAGCCTCTTCGTCCGGCCTGAGGGGGAATGCGGAAGGGTCCGGCACCCTGATGGATGCCGGACCCTTCCGGTTGTGGAGCGCCAGGCCCGGGTTGCACGGACTCTTCCTACTGAAAGTAGGACGTGCTCTGGTAGCACCGCTGACGCCTGACGGGGAATCATGTTCCTCGCGACATCAGGAAGATTAGCAGCTCAGCACCGGTATGCCGAATCGTGGCCCCGGAGGTGGGACGGGACGGCTGCTCGTTCGTCCGGACCGACGGGCGACGGCTGGCACAGCGGTGCCAAGGTCGCGCTGCACTGGGCCAACCCGTACGTGGGATCCAGCAGCTACGACGACTGCGGCATCTTCTCCATGAATCGCGAGAGCGGTGGAGGGGACAACGCGGATGTCTACTGGAGTGCGATGAAGGGCTGATCCTGGGGTGGGGAACGTGGAAGGGTCCGGCATCCTGGTGGATGCCGGACCCTTCCGGTTGTGGAGCGCCAGGCCCGGGTTGCACGGACTCTTCCTACTGAAAGTAGGACGTGCTCTGGTAGCACCGCTGACGCCTGGCGAAGAATCATGTTCCTCGCGACATCAGGAAGATTAGCAGCTCAACGCCGGTGCGCCGAATCGCGGTCCTGGAGGAGCCGGGCCGGGAGGTACGGGGATTCGACGCGGACGGTCCAGCGGTGGTGGCGGGCGAGGCAGGCGAGGGCGAGGAGATCGAGGCTGAGCGGAGCCGTGGTCTCGGTGGCCCGGTCGGCGACGAGGTGGTGGTCGCGGTGGGCGGTAAGGGCGTCGAGGAGGGCGAGGTTGAAGCCGTCCTCGTCGCCGTCGACCAGCTGGGAGAGCAGGGCGACGGGCGCCGGGACGAAGCCCCACTCCTTGGCACGGGCCGCTTCCAACCGGGCCTTCTCGACGGCAGGGCGGGCGTCGATGCCCCGGAGGTGGTCGTGCAGGGCGAGGCGGTAGGCGGCGAACACGGAGCGGTCGCCGGTGGAACGGGTGGGGCCCGCGAGGAGGAGCGGTTCGAGGTCGTCCCGGTCGTCGGCGACGAGGGCGAAGGAGACGGCGGTCTGTCAGTGGCCGGGGCTCGCGGCAGTGGTGGCGTCGGAGTCGGCGAGGGCGTCGCGGAAGAGGTCGGCGCCGAGCTGGGAGCCCCGGCGGAGGCCGGCGAGCTGGGCGTCCGTGGCGTCGGGAGCGTGCGAGGCGCGGATGCAGAAGAGGGTCGCCTGCTTCTCCAGCGCGCGGGCGCGGGCAGAGGCGGTGGTCGCCTCCAGGGCGCTGCGCTCGAAGAGGGCCTCGGAATTCGCGTCGAGGGGGAGCGGTGGGGTCGGCCGGTCCAGCCGGACGGGCCAGGCGACGTCCTCGGGGCGGCGCTCGGGGGTGGCGAATCCGGTGACGAGGGAGTGCGGGAGGTAGTCGGTCTCCACGGAGGGGAGCCAGCCATGGGCGCGGTGGGCCAGGGCGGAGAGGGCGAGGGGGAGGAGCGGCAGGAGAGTACGGGGGCGGGTGCCGTCCGTGCGGTCGAGGAGGGCGAGGACGGCGGCGTCGAAGGCGGGCCGGTCCGCGGTGGTGAGAGCGTGGAGGGCCTGGAAGGTGGGGTCGTCGCCGGTGTTGGTGGGGAAGTCGATGCAGGTCGGGAAGTGGGAGAGGAGGGCGGTGGCGAGGTCGGAGGCCGGGGCGAGGGCCTGCCAGGTGAAGATGAGGGCTTCGGCATGACGGTCGAAGGCGTCGGCGAGAACGATGAGGCAGAAGGCGTTGACCCACCGGTGGACGCCGAGGCGAGCCGGGGTGGGCGCGGCTTCGCGGTCGTACTCCATCCCGAAGTTGACGTAGTCGAGGAAGACGGAGAAGCGGTCGCGGGGGTAGTAGGCGGAGAAGGAGACGACGCCGGCGGCGGCTTCGGCGGCGTTGCGGAGGAGGGCCTGGGCCTCGGGGGAGGAGAGCTGGGGAGAGGTGAGGGAGAGGGCGCCGAGCTGGTCGAGGAAGGCGTCGGAGATGAGCTGCCATTCGGTGGCGGTCATCAGGTCGGCGCGGGAGTAGGAGTGGACTTCGCGACCGATGTGGTCGGAGAAGTCGTCGAGGCTGAGGCTGCTACGTGGTGGCGCTCTATCCGCATGGGGACGATTGAAGCACCGGCCGGGGACAGCGGCCCCGGCCGGTGCGGCGGGGGAGTTCAGACGTCGAACTCGCCGGCGCGGATGGCGGCGACGAGGTCGCGCCATTCCGCCCTCGATCCCGGGTGGCCGCGCGCGGTGCCGTGCCCTGCCCGGCCGGTGCCCGGGCTGCCTGCCTTAAGGCCAGTCGGCGCCTCAACTCCGGGGCCAGGGGCGGCCGTCGAGGCGCTCGATGCCGGTGTTGAAGCGGCGCAGGTAGCCGGCGAAGCCGGCGACGTCCTCCTCCGGCCAGTCGGCCATCACGAGGTTCAGTGCCCGTACGTGGGCCTCGCGTTCGGCGTCCAGCCGGTGCTTGCCCTTGTCGGTCAGGCGGAACTTGCGGGCGATGCCGCCGTCCGGGTCCGGGATGCGTTCGAGGAGGCCCGCGCTCTTCAGGGCCGCCGTCTGGCGGTTGAGCGTGGAGACGTCCAGGGCGAAGGCGTCGCTCAACTGCCCGATGGACATGGGCCCCTCTGCCTCGACGCGGCTGAGCAGGATGTAGGCGCTGCGTTCGAGCTGGCTGCCCTCGGGGCGGGCGTTGACCTGGCTGAGGTCGCGGTGCCGGGCGAACACCAGGAATTCGAGGGCGACGTCGTGCGTGGGGCTGGTCATGTCGAAGTCCCTTCATCACCGCTTCGACCTGCGGGTTCTCCGTGAATCACCCTTCAGTATGCCAGAGGTATGCGCATCACACACGATGTGCATGACGCACATCTTGTGTAAGCTGACCAGTCTGTGTTTCATGCACATCGTGTGTTTTTCGCACACGTCTGCTCTTCGACTGCCCGAGGAGGCCCGTCATCAACGGCCCCGCCCCCACCCTCCGCACCGGTCCGATCGTGGCGACGCTCGCCTTCACCGGCACCGTCGCCGCGATCATGCAGACCCTGGTCACCCCGCTGATCAGCGAACTGCCGCAACTCCTGCACACCTCCGCGTCCAACGCCTCCTGGGTCATCACCGCGACCCTCCTCTCCGCCGCCGTCTTCGTCCCGATCAGCGGACGCCTCGGCGACCTGGTGGGCAAGCGGCCGATGCTCATCGCCTCCTGTGTCCCGCTGCTGCTCGGCTCGGTGCTGTGCGCGCTGGCCGACTCCGTGGTGCCGATGATCATCGGCCGGGCACTCCAGGGCATGGGCATGGGCCTGGTGCCGATCGGCATCAGCCTGCTGCGCGACGTGCTGCCGCCCGAGCGGCTCGGCTCGGCGATCGCGCTGGTCAGCGCCTCGATGGGGATCGGCGGCGGCCTCGGCCTGCCGATCGCCGCAGGCGTCGCCGACTACGCCAGCTGGCGCGTGCTGTTCTGGGGCACCGCCGTGCTGGCCCTGGTCATCATCGGCATGCTCTGGACCGTCATCCCCGCCCCGGCCGCGGCCGACCGCCGTCCCGTCGGCGGGCGCTTCGACTTCGTCGGCGCGATCGGCCTGAGCGCCGGGCTGGTCTGCCTGCTGCTGCCCGTCTCCAAGGGCGGCGACTGGGGCTGGGGCAGCACCCGCACCCTCGGCCTGTTCGCCGCCTCCGCCGCGATCCTGATGCTCTGGGCCCGCTGGGAGCTGCGCGTCACCGAGCCGCTGGTGGACCTGCGGGTCACCGCCCGCCCCCGGGTGCTGCTGACCAACCTCGCCTCCGTCCTGGTCGGCTTCGGCATGTACGCCCAGGCGCTGATCGTGCCGCAGCTGCTCCAGCTGCCGGAGGCCACCGGCTACGGGCTGGGGCAGTCGATGCTCGCCATGGGCCTGTGGATGGCGCCCGGCGGTCTGATGATGATGGTGGTCTCCCCGTTCGGCGGAAAGCTGTCGGCCGCCCGCGGACCGAAGTTCACCCTGGCCGCCGGCGCCCTGACGATCGCCGTCGGGTACGGGCTGGCGCTGGCGCTGATGGGCTCCACCTGGGGCGTGCTGGTCGTGACGGTCGTCTGCAACAGCGGCGTGGGCCTGGCCTACGGGGCGATGCCCGCGCTGATCATGAGCGCGGTTCCGCTGTCCGAGACGGCCTCGGCGAACAGCTTCAACACCCTGATGCGTTCGCTGGGCACCTCGGTGTCCGCCGCAGTGATGGGCGTGGTGCTGTCGCAGATGACCGTCACCCTGGGCGGGCACACCCTGCCCTCGGAGGGCGGCTTCCGGGTCGGCCTGGTGATCGGCTGCGGCGTCGCCCTGATCGCGGCCGCCGTCGCCGCCGTCATCCCCGCGCCGCCCGCTCCCCAGCTGCGGGCCGTGCCCGCCCCGGAGGCGGACGGCGCGGAGGCGGCCACCGCCTGAGCCCTGCCCGGGCGCGCGGTGCTCCCGCGCGCCCGGGCCTCGGGGTGGCCATCGGAACGCCGGCGGGCTCCGCCCGACCCGGGCCGGAGGGATGCGGCCCGGCCCGTGCGCGCCCGGCTCACCGCCGCGGAACGCCGGCGGCGCGACCGCACCTCGGGCCCGCCGTGCCTCAGGCCCGTCGCGGTTCGACCGTCGCCGCGAGCGCGCCAGGAAGTTCGGCACAGGCCGCGCGCAGCCGCTGGGCGAGGTCCTCGCGGGTGTGCCCGTACGGCTGCGCCACCCAGCCGTCCATCGCCTGGCGGAACGCGGCGACCAGCATGTCCACCGCCAGCCGGGCGCGCGGCCCGGCGCTGCCCGGAAGGCCGTCGAGGGCGAAGCGGCGGTCGATCGCCGACACCGCCTCCCGGGTCGTCCGCTCGCAGAAGGCCAGTCCATGGGCGTCCATCGAGGGCGTCCCCGCGGCCAGCCGGCGGCTGGCCAGGGCGCGTTCGGCCCAGCCGTCGGCCGGCATCCGGCCGATCGCCCCGGTGAGCGCCTCCTCCAGGACAGCCAGCAGCCGCCGGTCCGCCGGGGCCTCCAGTGCCTCCAGTACCTCCAGGAACGCCGCCCACAGGTCCTGGGTGGGGGCCATCGCGACGTCCTCCTTGCTGGTGAACGCGCGGAAGAAGGTCCGCTTGGAGACCTCGACGGCCTCGCAGAGCCGGTCCAGCGTCACCCCGTCGAAGCCGTGCTCGCCGAACAGTTCCAGGGCGGTGTCGATCAGCGCCTGACGGGTGCGCAGCTTCTTGCGCTCGCGCAGCGGGAGCGTGGCGCCCGGGGCCTCGGGGGCGCCCGCCCGGGGCGCGGTGCCGGTGGCGTTCTCGGGAGTCATCGCGGTCAGTGTAGTCAGGCCCGGAGTGCCACCTATAGGCTTATGCCACTCAGTGGCAGAATCTTGGGGAGGATCTTCCATGCGCGCACTCCTGGTCGACCGCTCGGCCCCCGGCGGCCTGCGCCTCGGCACGGCCCCGGACCCCGAACCGGCGCCGCACCAGGCGCTGGTCCGGGTCACCGCGACCTCGCTCAACTACGGCGAGGTCGCCTTCGGCCTCGACGCGGCCCCCGACGGCACCGTCCTCGGCTGGGACGCCGCCGGAACCGTGGAACGCGCCGCCGCCGACGGCTCCGGCCCCGCCGAGGGAACCCCGGTGGTCACCCTGATGCCCGCCGGCGGCTGGGCCGAACTGCGGGCGGTGGACACCGGGTTGATCGGCGCCGCGCCCGCCGGTGCCGACCTCGGCGCCCTCGCCACCATCCCGGTCGCCGCCGCCACCGCCCTGCGCGCGCTGCACCGCATCGGCCCGCTGCTCGGCCGCGGCGTCCTGGTCACCGGCGCCACCGGCGGCGTCGGCCGCTACGCCGTCCAGCTCGCCCGGGCGGCGGGGGCGCACGTGATCGCGTCCACCGGCTCGCCCGCCCGCAACGGCGACGTGCTGCGCGGGCTCGGCGCCCACGAGGTGGTCACCTCGCCGAAGGAGGCGGCTGGCCCGGTCGACGGCGTGGTCGACCTCGTCGGCGGACACCACCTGGTCGAGGCCTACCGGGTCCTGGGCCCGGGCGGCACCCTGGTCGCCGCCGGGCACAGCTCCGGCCGGGGCGAGGACTTCGCGTTCGGTGACCTCTTCGGCGACGCGGCCAGGCACGACCGCTCGGTGATCTCCTTCTACCTGCTCGCCTGCCCCGGCCTCGACCGCGACCTCGGCTGGCTCGCCCACCGGGTCGCGGCGGGCGAGCTGGACCCCGGCATCACCTGGCGCGGCGGCTGGGACGACGCGGCCGGGGCGGTCGACGCCCTGCTCGGGCGGCGGCTGCACGGCAAGGCGGTGCTGACCATCGGCGCCTGAGGGGCCTGCCCGCGGACCCGTTCGGACCCCTGGGCCGGTGCCCGAGGCCCGCCCGCGGACCCGTTCGGCCCCCGGCCGGGACGCCCGGGCGCGGGCCCGCCCCACTCGGACGGGTCACGAGCTGTCGCTGTGGAGCCGGTTGTTGCCAAGCATGGGGACGTACGGGCCCCTCGGCCGCCGAACACCGACCAGGAGAGGGATCCCTCGGTGCGTGAACTCCACAGTCCCCCCAGCCACGGCCGACCCGGCCGCCGTCCGGCGCCCCGCAGCACCCCGGACGGCGGCCAGACGTCGGGCGGCGACCGGCCGCCGGTCCGGAGGTGGACGATGCAGCGCACGGTCGCGCTGATCGTGGCGGCCTCCGGCGCCGCCGTGCTCGCCGCCTGCGGCAGCAGCTCCTCGGGCACGGCGGCCGGCTCGCCGACCGCCACCCCGCCCAACGCGAGCGCCTTCTCCGGCGAGCCGCCCTCCGCCGTCGCCTCCGCCGCGGAGTCGATGCTGGCCTCGGCGTCGGCCGCGGCGGCCTCGGCGTCGGAGGCCTCCGTGGCCGCCGCCGCCTCCAACTCCGCGGCGGCGTCCGCCTTCGAGGCCTCCGTCTCGGCGCAGCAGGCGATGACCAGGGAGAAGGCCGCCTCGGTGCTCAGCGGGGTGACGGACGGCGGCAACGCGCAGAACGACATCACCATCACCGGCATCGCGCGGCAGAACACCGGCGGCCTGCACGCCGTGGTCGTCACGATCCAGAACTCGGGGCTCGACGAGGCCTCCTACGCCGTCCAGGTCGACTTCACCGACACCAGCGGCAAGGCCGTGGACAGTGCCGTCGTCGGCGCCGAGAACGTCCCGGCGAACGGCAAGGCCCAGCCCGTCGCGTTCAGCAGGCAGCCGGCCGACACGACGCTGCTCCCCGTCGTGGTCAAGGCCGTCCGCTACTGACCGCGCCACCCGTCCGGTCTACCGGAAGTCCGCCGCGTGATCCCGCACCCAGCTGCGGACGTCGCGCGGCGGACGCCCCAGCACCTGCCGCACGGTGTCGGTCACCCGCTCCGGCTCGTGCGTGAACGACTCCCAGGCGCGCAGCCGGGCCGCCACGAACGCCGCGTTCCCCCAGGCCGCCGTCAGCCGCTCGCGGGCCGTCTCCGGCGGCAGTTCCTCCCAGCGCACCGCGAGGCCCAGCTCCTCGCCGATGATCCCGGCCAGTTCGGCGTGCGCGAGCGACTCCGGGCCGGTGACCACGTACGCGGCGCCGTCGTGCCCGTCCTCGGTGAGCGCCCGGACCGCGACGTCCGCGATGTCCCGCTCGTGCACCAGCGAACGCCGGGCCCGCCCGTACGGCCAGCGGACCACGCCGTCCCGCACCTGGTCCGCCCAGGCCAGCAGGTTGCCCGCGAAGTCGATCGCCCGGACGAAGGTCCAGCGCAGGCCCGAGTGCCGGATCAGCCGCTCGATCTCCTGGTGGAAGATCACGGCCGGCTCGTCGTCGGCGAGGTCCGGCACGTCCGCCGAGAGGTAGACGACCCGCTGCGCGTGCCGGGCGATCAGCTCCACCACCCGGGGCTGCACGGGCAGGCCGGGCCACATCAGGTAGACCGCCTCCACCCCGCCGGCCAGCGCCGGCTCCAGGCTCGCCGGATCCGTCAGGTCGCCCCGGACGGCCTCGACCCCCGCGGGCAGTACGGCCTTCGCCGGGTCCCGCACCAACGCCCTTACCTCGTGGCCGCCTTCGGCCAGCGAGGCCACAACGTGCCTGCCCACACTGCCGGTTGCGCCGATCACCAGAATCTTGGTCATGCCGGGGGTCAACGCCCGCCGGGCGGGGGCTATGCCCGGCGGCTGCCGGCGGTGCCTCGCGGCCTCGCGGGGTCGACGGCCCGGCAGGGGTTCGGGGCGTTCACGGCGGGGAGCCGGGCGGACCGTGCCCGCCCTGCCCCGGCGCCGGCCGGGGTTACGTCACGCCGCCGCCGGGTTACGTGACGCCGTCCGCCCGTTCCCTCTGCCGGGTCCGGTAGGCGCGGGAGCGGCAGCGGGGCGAGCAGTAGCGCGGTGGGCGGCCACCCGGGCGCGGCCCGCCGGGGGAGGGGGCCGGGGCGGTCGGCAGCGGTCCGCCGCACGCGGGGCAGGCCGGGCAGGCCGGGGCCGGTGTCGGCTCCTCGCCGGAGGCCGGGGCGGCCGGTGCCGGGTGCGCGGTGAGGCCCAGCCGTTCCGCGACCACGCCGGCCTGGAACCGGCTGTGCGCGCCGAGGTTGTCCAGCAGGTCCGAGACGTGGCGGCGGCAGGTGCGCAGGGAGATGCCGAGCCGCCGGGCGATCGACTCGTCCTTGAGGCCCTTCGCGAGCAGCACCAGGATGCTCTGCTTCATCGTCTTGGTGACGTCGTGCGCGGCCTGCGGGCCGCTGGCGAACGGGGTCGCGTTCCCCCAGTCCCGCTCGAAGACCGTCAGCAGGTAGGAGAGCAGGTCGGGCTCCCGGATGATCAGCGCGCCACCCGAGCTGGCGGGCAGCAGGGCCAGCGAGCCGTCCACGATGATCAGTTGCGGCAGCACCTCCGGCAGCGTCCGGATCTCGGCGCCGGCCTCGATGAGCCGTTCCGAGTGCACCCGGGTGGGCTGGTCGAAGCGGGTCGCGTGCTGGTAGAGGCTCCGCATCCGGACGCCCCGGTCGAGCAGCGCCAGGTCGCGCGGCAGTGCCTCGCGCAGGGCGGCCGGAGGGAACGATCCGCCGTGCTTGGAGACCAGCACCTCGCTGCGGCAGGAGTCGATCACGTCCGAGAGTAGCGAGCGCACCGCGAACTGGTCGGGCAGGCGGTCGATGGTGCCCTGGGGGAAGGCGTGCTGACGGGCCTGGAGGTAGACGGGCAGCAGCGCCGCGAGCCCGTCGCGCTGCTGCTGGATGAGCCGGCGCTGCTCGCGCAGGGACTCCTCCTGGGCGCGCAGGGCGGTGTCGCGCGCGGAGAGCAGCTGCGCGGTCGCGGCCTGGGGGCTGACGGGCCGCCAGGCGGTCGGGCCCGCCCCCGTCGGGCCGTCGGTCGCCGGGCCCGGCCCCGTCGGGCCGTCGGCAGTCGGGTCGTCGGCCGTCGGGCCCGCCCCCGTCGGGTCCGCGCCCGCCGGGTCGCCGGCCGGGCGCAGCTCCTGGAAGAGGCAGGCCCCGGTGAGCTGCCGGACGGCCGACTCGCACTCCCGGAGGCTCAGGCCGGTCTCCGACGCGGCCTGCGCGAGGGTCGCCGGAGTGAGGCGCTCGTGCACCACCGTCCACCGGTAGAGCGTGACGGCCGCGCTGTCGAGCGCGGGTACGCCGACGGCCGGTTCCGGACCGTTCCCGGGCTCCATCGCATGCCTCCTAAAGCTGCCAGGCAGGCTCATGATCCCCTGCGGGGGATGCCGTGGCCATCCGCCGACTGGCAGGGTGACGATCACGGCCCGGGCGGCAGCGGCAGGAACTGCGAAAACGCCCGAATCGTATCGAACTGTCCACGAAGTGATGGGAGTTGTCGCCATGCGAGGAATCGTGACGCGGACCCTGGTCGCGGTCGCGCTGGGCGCCGCTGCCTGGTTGGGCGGGGTGGCCCCGGCCGGCGCCTCGGTGTTCCACGGCGCGCCGCCGGCGGGCTCGGTCGGCGGGCAGGGCGGCCACAAGTGCATCGAGACGACGGCCTGGGGCGACGCCTGGTGCCCCGGCAGGCCGCTGAGCTGACCGGCCGTCGCCGGCGACTCCCGTCGCCTTCTTCCCCTCCGCCCCTTCCTCCCTCCGAAAGGAAGCCCTGTCATGCACATGGCTCTGAAGCGTCGCGTCCGTACCGCCACCACCGCCACCGGCCGGGCCGGCTCCGGATCCTCCACCACCGGCGCCGCGAGCCCCTCCGGGCGCTGAACGGCCGGCTCGCCGATCCCCCTCGGTGACCTGGCGCGCCCTGCACGGGAAGTCGGCGGAGTCGCTTCCCGTGCAGGGCACGGTGCCGTTCCGGGCTCCCGCGTTTCCGTCCTGGTCGGGGGCTCCAGGTTTCAGCCGCCGACGCGCACCACGTACTTGCCGGTCGCCCGGCCCTCCTGCATGGCGTCGTGGGTGGCCGGGACGGCGTCGAGCCCGGCCAGTTCGGTGACCGGCAGCTCAAGGCCGCCGTCGGCGAGGAGGCCGAGGACCCGGCGGATGGCGCGGGCCAGACGCTCGGGGGCGGTGGCGGCCAGGCCGCGGTGGCTGAAGCCGGTGACGGTCAGGTTGCCCGCCATCAGGCGGCCGAGCGGAGGCAGGTCGGCGACGGCGCCGCCGCCGGCGTTGCCGAACAGGACGATCCGCGCGCCGGGCGCCGCCACGGCGAGGTCGAGGTCGAGGGCCGCGGTGCCCAGCGGGTCGAGCACCAGGTCGACGCCCCGTCCGCCGGTGGCGGCGCGGACGGCCTCGGCCAGGCCCTCGCCGCGGGCGAACGCGTGCCGGTAGCCGGAGGCGAGCGCCGCCGCGGTCTTCTCCGGTCGGCCGACCGTGCCGATCAGCCGGCCGCCGCCGAGCAGCGGGACGAGCCGGGCGACGGCGTTGCCGATCCCGCCGCCCGCCGAGTGGACCAGGACGGTCTCCCCCGCGGTGAAGCGGCCGGCGTCGGTGAGCAGCAGCATCGAGGTGGCCAGGCCGAGCGGGACGGCGGCGGCCTCGCGCAGCGCCACCCCGTCCGGGACCGTCACCGTGAGGGCGGCCTCGGCGACCACCACCTCGGCGAGCCCGGCGCCGACCGGCGCGGCGACAACCCGGTCGCCCACCGCCAGTCCGGCGACGCCCGCGCCGAGCTCGCGGACCGTGCCGGACACCTCCTTGCCGGGCCGGTACGGCCACTCGGCGGCGTACGCGGCGTCGCCGCGGCGGGTCATCACGTCCACGAAGTTCAGCCCGGCGCGGGCGACGTCGATCGTCACCTGGCCCGGCCCGGGGTGCGGCGCCGCGATCTCCAGGACCTGTGAGTTCTCGGCTCCACCGGGTGCGGTCATCACCAGTGCGCGCATGTCGGGCCCCCTCGGCTACGATATTCGACGAAATACGAAATTAGCTCGGGGCAGTGGTACCACGCCTCTTCTATGGATGTCGAACATCGCAGATCAGGGAGGTCGACCTTGCCTCGCAATACCCGCCGCCGACCGGCACTCGCGCACCCCGCCGCCGAGGAGATCGACCTCCTCGACGTCCTGCACGCGCTCTCCGACCCCACCCGGATGACCATCGTCCGCATTCTGCGCACCGAGCCCGAACGGGCCTGCGGCACCTTCCCGGTGGACGTCGCGCCCTCCACCCTGAGCCACCACTTCAAGGTGCTGCGCGAGTCCGGGCTGATCGCCCAGCGCGAGGAGGCCAACCGGCGCTTCTCCGCGCTGCGCACGGCCGACCTGGAGCGGCGCTTCCCCGGGGTGCTGGACACCGTCCTCGCCGCCCACACCCGTACGGAGGGGTAGCCGGCCCGGTCGGGCTTGTTGCCGGGCCGGCTCAGTGCCGGTCGGGCCCGGCGCCGGCCGGGTTCGGTGCCGGGCGGCTCAACGGCGGCGCCAGACCGCCCAGTTCTGCCGGGCGTCGACCCGCTCGACGTACCAGTCGGCGGGATGGTCCGGCCAGTACGCCTCCGCCTGCTTCCCCGCCCCGGGCAGCGGGAGGACCATGGCGTTCGCCTCCGCGGGGACGGGCTGCCAGCGCGGGTCGCGGGACCAGACCTTCCCCCGGTAGACCTCGAAGGTCTGGACGGCGCGCAGCGACCAGTCGATGTCCCAGGCGAACACCACGTTGTCGTCCTGGCTGATCCCGGAGGCGCGGGTGAAGCCGGTCGCCAGGCCCTCGCGCCCCACCGAGTGCGGCCGGGCGACCTGCGTGGTGATCGTCGTGGTCGCGAACGCGGCGAACAGCGCCAGCGAGACGCCGAGCACCCGGAGCATCCGGCGGCCCCCGGCGTTGCGCACCATGACCACCGCGCCGAGCACGATCAGCGCGGCGGCGGAGGTGCGGAGCATGTCGAGCCGGCCCCAGCTCGCGGCCAGGAACGAGACGTCGGGCAGGCTCCAGGGGATGAAGTTCGACGTGCGCAGCTCCTTGCCGGCCGACAGGAGCACGGCCTCGGCCAGCAGCAGGGTGAGTCCGGCGGTGACCGCCGCCGTCCGGCGCAGCGCGCGCCGCCCGTACCCGGCGAGCACCGCGACGCCCGTCACGAAGGCCGCCGGGGCGAGGTAGGAGGTGTAGCGGGCGTACACCCAGTCGTCGACCCGCCCGTCGGGCGGCAGGGCGGCGGCGGAGGCCAGGGCGGTGCCGAACAGCAGCGCCACCAGCACGCCGCCGGTGATCCGCAGGGCGCGCGGCCTGCGGCGGTCGAACACCGCACCCAGGCAGGCGACGACGGCCAGCCCGCCGACGCCCCAGGTGGAGGTGATGAAGTACCAGGTCTGGCCGGCGGTCCTGGCGAGGGTCCGCTGCGCCGCCTCGGGGTCGGTCAGACCCTCCCAGAGGTAGCCGCCGACGTCGCTGTTCTCGACGGTGAACCGCGCGTGCAGCCAGGCCTCCAGCAGCTTGGCGCCGAGCACGCCGAGGCCGAGCGCGGTGAGCCCGGCCGCCGTGGCGCGCCACGGGGCCCGGCGCAGCAGCAGGACGCCGAGCAGGACGGCGGCGGTCAGCGCCACCACCACCCCGCCGCGGTCGTGCACGGCCATCGTGTAGCCGGCGGCCGCGCCCGCCCCGACGGCGTGCCAGGCGCGGCGCCGTGCCGGGCCGTCGGCGAGCCAGCCGTGCAGGCAGAGCAGCCAGGCGAGCACCAGGACGGGCAACACGGCGTCGGTCATCACGAACTGCGAGTAGAAGATCACCGGCGGCAGCAGCGCGGTCGTGGCGCCGAAGAGGTACGAGAGCCGGCGGTTCAGGCCGAGGCGGCGCAGTGCGACGTAGGCGAGCGGGAAGACCAGCGCGTTGACGGCGGCGTTGATGTCCATGATCAGGTGGTAGGCGGTCACCGGATCGCCGGCCAGGCGCAGCGCCGGGGAGATCAGCAGCGGGTAGCCGCCGGGGATGACCACGCCGACCGGGATCTCGGTCGCCGAGCCGCCGGCCAGCACGCGGGCGATCGCGAGGTAGGAGTCCTCGTCGGGGTGGACGGACGGGAAGCTCATGCGCCGGACGAGGACGAGCCGGAACAGCAGCTCGGCGAGGTACCCCACGAGCAGGACGACGGCGGGCCGGGTGGCGGCCGTGCGGACGGCGGCGGCGCGGGCGGTGGCGAGCAGGGCGCTGATCGGGATGCTGCTGAACGGAATGCCGGTGGTGGGCGGGGTGGTGGCGGGCCGGAGTCGGCGCGGCCGGGCGGGCGTGCGGTGCGGCATGGACGTGCCCCCCTTCTGTCGGACTGTCGGACGACTGTATATGCCGTTGGACTGAATATGTAGTCCAATTGGTTCCGAAGGAAGGGGGGCCCTGACATCAGGTCCGGATCATCGCGGCGGTGGAGGGCCCTGGGGCTTCATCGGCCCTCAGGCCGGGCGCGGGGCCGCGTCCGCCACCGTCCGGTGCCGGCGGTGGTACGACACGGTGACGGCCGCGAGCAACGGGGCCCAGGCGACGGGTCGGCAGGTAGAGGAAGCCGACCAGCAGGTGGCCGCGCGGGGTCATGTCCGGACCCGGCACGGCCCACCGCGCGGCGAACGGCGTCCACAGCGGGGCCAGGCCGCTCGGCGCGGCCGGCCTCGGCCAGCCGGCCCGGGGCGGTCCGCCCCGGGGTGATCGGTCTCAGCGCTTCGGCCTCATCGCAGCCGGGAGGAGGAAAGGATCGACGCCAGGTGCGCGACCACCATGCCCCAGGTGATCACCGTGATGCCCGCGAGCACCCACCGGGTCGCGTCCAGGTGGCCGAGCCCCGCGTCCGCCACGGCCGCCGCCAGCAGCACCAGCGAGGCCTCGATGCCGTTCGTCACCCGGTGGATCTTGAACAGCGAGGCGACCTTGCGGGCCGTCGCGATGCCTTGGGAGCGCGGCTGTGTCGACTCCTCGGTCGCCGGCAGCTGCCCGCTGCGGGCGCGGGCCACGTCCACCAGGTCCGTCGAGGCCTTCAGCAGCACCACGCCCAGCGCGGCCGCCAGCCCCACCGACACCCACAGCTCCGACCCGCCGCGGGCCGCCCGTACGCCCGCGCCGATCATCAGCGCGGCGTCCGCCAGGTAGGCGCCGAGCCGGTCCACGTACACCCCGGCCATGCTGAACTGGCGCTTCCAGCGCGCCACTTCGCCGTCCACGCAGTCGAACAGCAGGAACAGCTGGAACAGTACGGCGGCCAGCACCGCACCGGTCAGGCCCGGGATCAGCAGGGCCGCGCCGCCACCGACCCCGCACACCACCATCACCCAGGTGAGGGTGTTCGGCGACACCGACGTGCGCACCAGCTGCCGGGTGGTGCGCAGCGAGATCCGCCGCATGTACAGCCGTCCCGCCCAGTGCTCGCCGTTGCGGCTCTGAATCTTGGCCTGCGGCTGGCACACCTCGCGCAGCTCGGCGAGTGCCGGAGCAGCCACCATGACGACATCCCTCCACCTGTCCCGAAACGATCACCACAGGCTACGGCCTCCGGGGAAACGCCCGGACCAGCCGGTACGCCGCCGGCGGTACGGGAGGTGTCCTCCGGTGGAACGTCCGTCGGGGCGCCCGCCGGAAGGCCTGTGGACCGGTGCTCCCGCCGGTGAAAACCGGTGGGACGCCCGAGCGCCCCCGGGCTAGGCTGCGCGGGTTCGCCGGAACCCGAAGCCCCGGGCCGGACGCCCGCCCGCACGCCGGCCGACGTGCTCCACGGCCCACGGTCCGCGCGGCCGGTGCCGTCCCGGAGCGGAACGAGGAGCGCAGACCGATGGTGACCACGGGCCGCCCGTCCCCGAGCCCCGACCTGGCCCGACTGCTGGACGACCACCACCCGCAGGGTCCGGTGGAGACCGCCGACCACGAGCGGGCCCGCCGCCTCCTCGGCGTCGCCGACGCCTGGAACAGGGGCACCTTCCCACTCCACTTCACCGCCTCCGCGCTGATCGTCCACCCGCCGACCCGCCGCGTCCTGCTGCGCTGGCACGTCCGTCAGCAGGCCTGGCTGCACGTCGGCGGCCACGGCGACCCGGGGGAGACCAGGCCGCTGGACATCGCCCTGCGCGAGGGCCTGGAGGAGTCCGGGCTGACCGACCTCACCCCCTGGCCCGGCCCCGCCCTCGTCCACCTCGCCGTGGTGCCCGTCCCCGCCTCGCCCGCCGAACCCGCGCACGAGCACGCCGACCTGCGCTTCCTGCTCGCCACCGGCACCCCGGAGCAGGCCAGGCCGGAGAACCCGGCCTCCCCGCTGGAGTGGCTCACCATCGAGGAGGCCGGCCGGCGGACCACCGAGGAGAACCTCCGGCAGACGCTCGACCGCGCCGCCCGCCTGCTGCCGCCCGCCTGACCGACCTCACCCTGGAGACCACCGGATGCACACCGACCAGATCCTGATCTTCGACGCCGACGACACGCTCTGGGAGAACAACGTCCTCTTCGAGCGGGTCATCGACGGCTTCCTGGACTGGGTCGCCGCCCCGGCCGAGCAGGAGCGCACCAGGGCCCTGCTGAACGAGATCGAGGCCGTCAACTCCGCCGCCCTCGGCTACGGCGCCGCCGTCTTCCGGCAGAGCCTCGCCGACTGCCTGCAACGGCTCAACGGCCGTACGCCGACGGCGGACGAGCAGGCCCGCATCGACGACCTGCTCACCCCGCTGACCAGCCGGACCGTCGAGCTGATCCCCGGCGTCGCCGACACCCTGGCGGCCCTCGCCGACCGCCACCACCTGCTGCTGCTCACCAAGGGCGACCAGGGCGAGCAGCAGCGCAAGGTGGCCGAGTCCGCCATCGACCACCACTTCCGGGGCATCCACATCGTCGTCGAGAAGTCGGTCGACACCTACCGGCAGCTGACCGCCGACCTCGACCTCGACCCGGGCCGCACCTGGATGATCGGCAACTCGCCCAAGTCCGACATCGCCCCCGCCCGCCGGGCCGGCCTGCACACCGTCTTCATCCCGCACGAGCACACCTGGGTGCTGGAGCACGAGGAGCTCGGCCCGGACGAGGCGACGCTGCGGATCGGAGCCTTTCCCGAGCTGCTGCGCCACTTCTGACGGTCGGCCGGTCGGCCGGTCGCTTCGGCTCAGCGGCTCAGCGCTTCATCGGGACATCAGGTCATCAGCGCGGCGGCCGGCACCGGCGTCCCGTCCCGGTACAGCCAGGCCCGCTCGGCGGCCGACCAGACGCCGGTCGTCAGCAGGTAGAGCACGGCGGCCACCGGCACCAGCGCCGCGAACAGCACCGAGCCGAACGACAGGTACGGCAGCAGCCCCGCCCCCGGCTGCGGGGCGGGCTGCGCCGCACTCACAATCGCCGCCGCGGCCGCGCGCCGGGCCCGGCGGAAGTTGACGTACCCCACCGCCGCCAGCCCGGCGAACAGCACCCCGAACACCACCCACTGGCCAGCGCCGTGCGCACCCGTGACGTGCAGGCCCAGCGGCACGCCGAACAGGGTGCGGTCCAGCAGGTCGTTCGGGGTGGTGAACAGCCGGTACATCACCGAGAAGAACGGGACCTGCACCAGCATCGGCAGGCACCCCGCGAACGGCGACGCCTGCTCCTTCCGGTACATCTCGGCCAGCGCCTCGCGCAGCCGCTCCGGCCGGTCCCGGTACTTCTTCTGCAACGCGGCGACCTTCGGCGCCAGCCGCGCCCTGGCCTTCTCCCCGCGCGCCGCCGCCCGCGCCAGCGGATGCAGCGCCAGCCGGACGGCGACGGTGAACAGGACGATGGCCAGCGCCGTCGGCACCAGGTGGGCGACGGCGGCGACGGCGGCGTGCGCGACGGCGACGGCCGGGTCGAGAACAGCGAGTACGGACATGGTGAAGCGAGCCCTCCGGGGTCTCAGGACATGAGCGATCGGCGGAGGACGGCCTGCGAGGAATCTTCCTACGGCACCAGAGGGACCAGGGGTTTCACGCGGCCGCCGGGGCCGCTCCCGGTGCCCTGGGGCGTCGCCTGCCCCGGGCGTCCGGATCACGCTGCGGAAGGAACGCCGTACCGAACGCCCGACGCCGCAGCACCCCGCTGCGCACCGCCGCGGGCGCCCGCGCCCCCAGCAGCCGAGCCCCGGCCAGCGCCCCGGCGACCGCCCCGGCCACCAGCACCACGGCCGCAACGGCCGCCACCGACGCCAGCGCCCCGCTGTCGGCCACCAACTCCCCGGTCAACACCCGGAGCAGGCCCAGCAGCATCGCGACCACGGCCACGGCGGCTGCCCCCTCCCGGCGTCCCTCGGCTTCCTGACGTACCAGCAGGACGATCCTACGAGCCCCCGGGTTCCCGCCTCCATCGGGGAAACCCCCTACGGAACGTCCCCCGCGCACACCCACGCCGCGTCCCCCTCCCGCTTCGGCGGGGCCGGGTCTCCCGGAATTCCCCTTTGTATACGAACGTGACGGTCGCGGACCGGCAAGGGGCGGGGTTTCGCGGGATCGCGGGGGGATCGTGCGAGGTGTAGCCGAGGGGGCTACGCGGGGCTACCGTGGAGGGGTGAAGACGATTACCCAGCGGGAGTTCAGGAACAACTCCGCCGCGGTGATGGACGCGGTGGAGGCGGGGGAGACCTTCCACATCACCAGGAACGGGGTCGAGGTCGCCGAGCTGCGGCCGGTGTCCGGGCGCCGGCGGCTCACCGCGGAGGAGCTGGTGGCGCGGCACGTGAAGCTGCCGCGGGTGGACTACCAGCAGATGCGCAAGGAGGCCGAGGAGTACTTCGGGCCCGAGGAGCTGGTGGGGGACGAGGACGGCGACCCGTTCGAGCGGCGGCGTGGCTGAGCGCCGCAGAGCGCCCCGGCGGCGGCCGGCCGGGGTGCTGGACACCTGTGTGTACATCGATCTGGCGCTGCTCAACCCGGCCGACCTGCCGGCCGTGCCCGAGCTGACCGCGATCACCTTCGCCGAGCTGCAGCAGGGCGTGTCGATGGCCCGCGACCCGGCCGGCCGGGCGGCCCGGCTTGAGGTGCTGGGCGCGGCGATGGCGGACTTCGACCCGCTGCCCTTCGACGCGGCGGCCGCCGCCCGCTACGGGACGCTGGTCACCCTGACCATCGCCGCCGGGCGGCAGCCGCGCCCGCGCCGGATCGACCTGATGATCGCGGCGGTCGCCTCCGCCCACGGGCTGCCGCTGTACACCCGCAACGTGTCGGACTTCCGCGGGCTGGGCTCGGCGGTGGAGGTCATCGGGCTGTGAGGGTCAGCGGGCCGGCCGGTCGTGAGGTCAGCGGGTCCTGAGGGTCAGCGGGTCCTGAGGGCGGCGGTCCCGTCCTGCTCGACCCGGTCGGCGAGGGCGGCCGCGCGCTTCAGGGCCGTCGCCCGGTCCCGGGTGCGCAGCAGGACGGTGGCGCTGCCCCGCCCGCCCCGGTCGGCCCCCGTCCTGGCGGCGACGGCCCAGAGCGGGCGGCCGAGCAGTTGCAGGACGAGCCAGCGGACCCCGAAGTTCAGGCCCACGAGGGCCGCGTACGGGATCAGGTAGATGATTCCCTCGCCGCCGCCCACGTCGACGTTGCGGAGCGGGCGGTAGTCGTTCAGCGGCCGGGCGGTGGCCCCGAATCGCCCGAGCCACACCACCGCGATCCGTACGGGCACGGCGTCGGGTCCGGTGACGTCGACGTAGCCGATGGTCTCGCTTCCGCCCGCCCGGCCGGTCGCCCAGGCCGCCCGGTTCGAGGCGATGGCCGCGGCCCGCCGGCGCTCCTGCTCCTCGGCCTCCTTGGCCTTCCGGCGCTCCTCGAACTCCGCGCTCCACGCCTTCTCGCGCTTCTTCTGCTCGGCGGACCACTCCCGCTCGCGCCGGAGGCGCTCCTCGCCGTCGGCCTGCCGCCCCCGCTGACTGCTCATCCGATCATCCTAGGAGCGGCGCGAGGCAGGGCTCCAGGGGAATGCCTCCAGGAGTGCGGCGGCAGGGGTGTGGCGGCCGGCCGGGCGAGGCGCGCGTCAGCCCAGGCGGACCGCCGTCCCGGTCGCGGCGGAGGCGCGGGCGGCCTCCAGCACCGCGAGGGTGGCCACCGCGTCGCGCGGATCGACCGGAGGCGGGGTGCCGGGGGAGGCCAGGGAGGCGGCGATGCCCGCGTAGAAGAGGGGGTAGTCGCCCCGGTCCGTGGGCAGCCGGATCGCGGACTCGTCGGTGCCGAGGGTGCCGTAGTGCGAGGGCTGGTCGGCGCCCCAGGGGCGGGTGCCGTCCGGGCGCAGGCCCGCCCGCAGGTCGGCCTCCTGCGGGTCCATGCCGGGCTTGACGTAGCCGGCCGTGTCGCCGAGCACCCGCAGCCGGGGGCCGATCAGCGGGGTGACGGCGCTCGTCCACAGGTGCGAGCGGGTGCCGGAGGCGTGGGTGAGGGCGAGGAAGGCGTCGTCGTCCACCACCGCGCCGTCGCGCCGCACGTCGATCTCCGCGTACACCGTCTCGACCGGCCCGAACAGGGTGAGTGCCTGGTCGACCAGGTGGCTGCCCAGGTCGTACAGCGTGCCGCCGACCTCGGCCGGGTCGGCCAGCTCCCGCCAGCCCGGCTTCGGCTTGGGGCGGAAGCGCTCGAAGCGGGACTCGAAGCGGTGCACCCGGCCGAGCGCGCCGCCGCGCACCAGCCGGCTCGCGGTGAGGAAGTCGCCGTCCCAGCGACGGTTGTGGAAGACGGAGAGCAGGACGCCCTGCTCCTCGGCGAGCCGGCACAGCTCCAGCGCCTCGGCGGCGGTGCCGGCCAGCGGCTTGTCCACGACGGTGGCCAGGCCGGCCCGCAGGGCGGCGTGGGCGAGCGGGGCGTGGGTGCGGTTGGGCGAGGCGATGACGACCAGGTCGAGCGCGTCCGGGTCGGCCAGCAGCTGCTCGGGGGTGTCCACGGCGCGGGCGCCGGGGTGTTCGCTCGCCAGCCGGGCCCGCCGCTCGGGGTTGGCGGTGACCACGGCGTCCAGCCGCAGCCCCGGCGTGGTGGCGATCAGTGGCGCGTGGAACGCGGAGCCGGCCAGGCCGTAGCCGATCAGGCCGACGCGGAACGGGCGGGAGGTCGTCTGCGGGTTCATGCGCCCACTCAACCACGCGGCGCCCGGTTGCTCCCGGTTTCGACGGGACGGCCGCGGGCCGGCGGCCGCGTCCCGGTGGGCGGGACGTGCTGCCATCGGCCAGGTGCGCGGATTAGGCTGTGCCGCGTCAGGGCCTTCGTACCATGCAAGACGTTGCAACACTTCGGGAGACACGCACGTGGCAGACCGTAAGCCCATCGAGTCCTGGCTGACCGACATGGACGGGGTCCTCATCCACGAGGGCACGCCGATCCCCGGGGCGGAGGAGTTCCTGCGCAGGCTGCGGGAGTCCGGCAAGCCCTTCCTGGTCCTCACCAACAACTCCATCTACACCCCGCGCGACCTCAGCGCCCGTCTGGCCGGGATGGGCCTGGAGGTGCCCGAGGAGTGCATCTGGACCTCCGCCCTGGCAACGGCCAAGTTCCTCAAGAGCCAGCGGCCGAACGGGACGGCGTACGTGATCGGCGAGGCGGGGCTCACCACGGCCCTGTACCAGGCCGGGTACGTGCTGACCGACAACAACCCCGACTACGTGGTCCTCGGCGAGACCCGCACCTACTCCTTCGAGGCGCTCACCAAGGCGATCCGCCTGATCAACCAGGGCGCCCGGTTCATCTGCACCAACCCGGACGAGACCGGCCCCTCCACCGAGGGCGTGCTGCCGGCCACCGGCTCGGTCGCGGCCCTGATCACCAAGGCGACCGGCGTCGACCCGTACTTCGTCGGCAAGCCCAACCCGCTGATGATGCGCGAGGCGCTGAACACGGCCGGCGCCCACTCCGAGACGGCGGTGATGATCGGCGACCGGATGGACACCGACATCGTCGCGGGCATGGAGGCCGGCATGGAGACCATCCTGGTGCTCACCGGCCTGACCTCCGCCTCCGACGTGGAGCGCTTCCCGTACCGGCCGACCCGGGTGGTCCAGTCGATCGCGGACCTGGTCGAGCTGATCTGACCTGCGCGGTTCCGCCGCGGGGCCCCGTTCCGGCCGGTCGCCGGGGCGGGGCCGTCGTGTGTCCGCACCGTCTCTGCTGACCATCCGTCAGATCGCGGCGGCCCGGAACCCGCTCCGGGGGAGCCGGTTGATGCTCCTATGGGCTGTCAAGCGGCGGTGAGCCAGTCGCGGTAGGCGTTGGCGAGGTCGTCGTCTCGGCGGATTCCGCGTTCGAGGGTGGAGA
>NZ_JBIVUM010000020.1:0-149451 GCF_044757205.1 Kitasatospora sp. NPDC091335
GCGCCAAGCAGAACCTGGCGCGCTGGACCTCCACCCGCTCGGTCAAGGAGACCTTCGTCCCGCCGACGGACTACCGCTACCCGCACATGGGCTGACCAGCCCCACCGACCAGCCGGCTCGTCCAGTAGCCACCGGTCACCCGCGACGCCCGGTCCCGCAGCCGGGCGTCGCCCCGCCGGGGCGGCGGTCCGCCCACCCGTCGCGCGCCGCCACCCTTCCCGGGACGCGCCGCGCGCGGCACCCGGATACCGCCGCCCCGGCCCTTCTGCCACCCTTGGAAACACCAGCACCAGGAGTCACGATGCTCCGTTCCGCCCTTCTCGCGGCCTCCCGGTCCCCGCAGGTCCGCACCGTGGTCGAGAAGTTCCCGCCGACCCACGCGATAGTCGAGCGCTTCGTCGCCGGCGACGTCCTCGACGACGCGGTGACCGCCACCGACGACCTGATCGCCACCGATCGCAAGGTCACCCTGGACCACCTCGGCGAGGACACCCAGGACGCCGCCCAGGCCGCCGGCACCGCCGAGGCCTACGAGCACCTGCTCAAGGCCCTCAAGGAGACCGGCCTCGCGGCCGGTGCCGAGGTGTCGGTCAAGCTGTCGGCCGTCGGCCAGTTCCTCCCGGTGGACGGCGAGAAGATCGCGCTGGAGAACGCCCGCCGCATCTGCGAGGCCGCCGCCGACGCGGGCACCACGGTGACCCTCGACATGGAGGACCACACCACCACCGACTCCACCCTCGCCATCGCGCGCGAGCTGCGGGCGGACTTCCCCTGGCTGGGCGTCGTCCTCCAGGCCTACCTGCGCCGCACCGAGGCCGACTGCCGCGAGTTCTCCGGCCCCGGCTCCCGGGTGCGCCTGTGCAAGGGCGCCTACAAGGAGCCCGAGTCGGTGGCCTTCCAGGGCAAGCACGAGGTGGACCTCGCGTACGTCCGCGCCCTGAAGGTCCTGATGGCGGGCGAGGGCTACCCGATGATCGCCTCGCACGACCCCAACATGATCAAGATCGCCGGCCAGCTGGCCCAGTGGAACGGCCGCAAGCGGGACTCCTTCGAGTACCAGATGCTGTTCGGCATCCGTCCCGAGGAGCAGCTGCGCCTCGCCGGCGAGGGCAACACGATGCGCGTGTACCTCCCGTACGGCCAGGAGTGGTACGGCTACTTCATGCGCCGCCTCGCCGAGCGTCCGGCCAACCTGACCTTCTTCCTGCGCGCCATGGCCACCCGCGGCTGACCCGGCGCCCACGAACTGCGGCCCGCACCCCTGACGGGGGGTGCGGGCCGTCGGCGTCAGCGGGAACGGCCGTCAGAGGAACGGTTTGGCGTCGGGCCCGAAGCCGAAGGGCGCCGGGACCTTCGGATGGCCGTCACGCTGATCGCCGCTCGGCCGGGCTGTGCCGTATGCGGCGGAGTTTCACTCGATGGTGTGAGTTTGAGACCTGCCATAGGATTCCGTGCTGGTGAACTGGCCTTTCGACGGGAGGAGTCGGGATGCTGAGGGCTTTCGCGGAGCTGTCCACGCCGCTGGTGGCGGACGCCTGTGTGCGGCTCGGGGTCGGGCCGCGGGTGGCGCCGGTGGGTGTCGCGTCGGTGGTGGCCGGGGCCAGGGTGGCGGGGCGGGTGCTGCCGGTGCGTCACTACGGGAGCGTGGACGTGTTCCTGGAGGCGTGCGGGACTGCCGCGGCCGGGGACGTGCTGGTGGTCGACAACGGCGGGCGGACCGACGAGGCCTGCATCGGGGACCTCGCGGTGCTGGAGGCGCGGGCCGCCGGGGTGGCCGGGATCGTGGTGTGGGGGCTGCACCGGGACACCCCCGAGCTGCTGGAGATCGGGCTGCCGGTGTTCAGCTACGGCGCGCTGCCGCTCGGCCCGGTGCGGCTGGACGACCGGGAGCCGGCGGCGCTGCTGACGGCGAAGTTCGGGCCGCACCCGGTGAGCGCCGGGGACGTGGTGTTCGCCGACCCGGACGGGGTGCTGTTCGTCCCCGCCGACCGGGTCGCGGAGGTGCTGGAGACGGCCGGCGCGATCGCCGGGACCGAACGCGCGCAGGCCGGGCGGATCGCCGCCGGGGACACGCTGCGCCGGCAGACCGCCTTCGACGAGTACCTGGAGCGCCGCGCCGCCGACCCGGCGTACAGCTTCCGGCAGCACCTGCGGCGGGTCGGCGGGGCGATCGAGGAGTAGGCCGGCCGGTCAGAGCCGGCGGTACATGACGTGCGGGCCGACGTAGCCGTCCACCGGTTGGAGGAAGGCCTCGGGGACGGTGCCGACGACCTCGAAGCCGAGCGACTCGTACGGTTCCGCCGGGCCGGCCCGCCGGCCCGGGTGCGGGGGCTGCCCTGGTCTCAGCCGCCGAGGACGGCGTCCTCGACCAGGGCGGCGGTGTGCGCCTGGCCGGTGGCGTTGGGGTGCACCACCGCGTACCTGAGGGGGAGGACGCTGGTCAGCACGCCGTCCAGCCAGTGGTCGGCGTCGCAGACGCTGTGGCCCGCGCTGGCGGGGTAGAGGTCCACGAAGGAGTCGCCGTGGGCGGCGGTGACCCGGGCGATGAGCGCGTCGAGCGGCTCCACGAGCGCGGTGCGGGTCCAGGCCAGGTCGCCGGTGGTGAAGGTGCCGAACTGGAGGGGGTTGCCGTACCGGCAGAGGGCGGCGTTCTCGGGGACGAGGTGCGGATAGCCGACGGTGAGGACCCTGGCGGACGGGGCCTTGGCGTGCAGCGCGTTGAGCATCCGGCCGTAGTCGGCGCGCAACCGGTCGAACCGGCCGGGCAGTTCGGCGTCGAACTTGTCCTTGCAGGGCGTGCCCTGGCCGAGATGGACGGCGCCGAGTTCGATGCAGCTCTTGAGGATCTCGGCGAAGCCGAGGTCGTTGCCGCCGATCCCGACGGTGATCAGGTCGGTGGCCGGGTCGACGGCGTCGATCTGCCGCGGGACGGCCGGGTAGGGGGCGTTCGGGTCGGTGCCGAGCGGCGGGAGCGGGCGGCCGAAGGGGGACTGGGTGCTCACGTCGACGTTGCCGGTGGTGGCGCCGCTGCAACTGACGTTGCGCAGGCCGACCAGGGAGCCCAGGTCGCGGCGGATGATCTCGGGGTAGGACTCGACGGTCCTGGCGCAGCCGTCGCGCGGTGCGGTCTCGTCGCCGGTGGCCTCGATGACCCCGGCGGTGTAGGAGTCGCCGAGGGCCGTCCAGCGGAGCGAGGCGGCGCGGACGCCGGGGCCGGCGGCGGCCTGGGCGGTGGTCGGGGTGATCAGCCCGGCGGCGAGCACCGCCGCGGTGCCGGTGACGGCGAGGCGGGACAGGAAGCGTGGCACGGATCTCCTCCTCGGGTGCGGGGAGGAGCGCGATTCACCCCCCTGAGAGTCAATCGAGCTGCCATGAGGACGACTTGATGCCTCAAAGGGGTGAATCGACGGGCGCGGCCATGACGCCGCGGGGTTACAGCATCGACGCGGCGGGCTCGATCATCGCCCGGGCGGTCTTGCCGTCGACGTACTCGCCGAGCGCCGTCATCTCCCACTCGCCGCCGGGGCGGCGGACCAGCTTGCACATCACCACGCCGGTGTGCGGCTCGGAGTTGGTGAGGTCGAAGCGGACCAGTTCCTCCTCCGTCCGGGCGTCCAGCAGACGGCAGTAGGCGTCGCGCACGTCGGTGAACTTCTGGCCGGAGAAGGAGTTCACGACGAAGACCAGCCCGTGGACGTCGGCCGGCAGGCCCTCCAGGTGGACGGTGATCACCTCGTCGTCGCCGCCCTCGCCGCCGACCAGGTTGTCGCCGGAGTGGGAGATCGCGCCGTTGAAGATGTTCAGCTTCATGAACCAGGCCGTCTCCAGCCGCTTGTGCCGGGCGTCGAAGGCGAGGCACGAGGCGTCCAGGTCGACGGAGCGGCCGCGGGCGGCGGACTTCCAGCCGAGGGCCATCCGGATCGAGGAGAGGAACGGGCGGCCGTTCTTGACCAGGGAGACCGAGCTGCCCTTGACCAGGCTGACCCGGCCCTTGTCCAGGGTGATCTTGGCGGGCGCGGCCGGGGCCGGCGGCGCGGTGGGCGCCGGGGGAACCGCGGGCGGAGCCGGGACGGCGGTCTGACCGGTGGCGAGGGCGATCCGCGGGTCGACGGGGGAGGCGGCGGGCGAGGGCGGGGCGACCGGGCGGGTGGGGAGGTGGAGGGTCCGCTCCACCGGGGCCGGCGGCGCGGCCGGGGCCGCCGGGGGCACGGGAGCCGGCGGGGCCACGGGAGCCGGCGCTGCGACCGGGGGCTCGGGGGCCGGCGGCGCGACCGGCGCGGCGGCGGCCCGGGCGGCCGGGGCGGGGGAGTCCTCGACGGTGACGCCGAAGTCGGTGGCGATGCCCGCGAGGCCGTTGGCGTAGCCCTGGCCGACCGCGCGGACCTTCCAGGCGCCGTTGCGCAGGTAGACCTCGACCACGATGAGCGCGGTCTCCAGACCCAGCCGGGGCGGGGTGAAGGTGACCAGGACCTCGCCGGTGTCGGCGTCGCGGACGGTGGCCGTGGGCTCCGTCCCGGCGAACGTGGAGACCTGGTCGGCGGGGCTCGCGGTGACCACGATCTTGGTGATGCCGGCCGGGACGGCCCGGGTGTCGACGGTGATCGCGTCGGGGGTGCCGGCGGCGGCCGGGCGGTGACTGACACCGGGGCCGTCCGGGGCGTTGAAGAAGACGAAGTCGTCGTCCGAGCGGACCTTTCCGGCATCGGTCAGCAGCAGGCCGGAGACGTCCAGCGCCTTGGGCGCGCTGACCTCGACGGTCACTCGCGCGGCGGTCAGCGGTGCGTTGCCGCCTTGGGTCAGGACGGTGGACACGGACTCCTCCTCGGGTGCGGAACGACGGCCCGGCCGGGGCCCGTGGGGGCGCCGGGCCGGGTGCTGCCCACAGTAACGAACGAGGGTACGGGGATGCGCCCGTCCGGAGCGGTCGACTGTCGGATCGTCGGACTGCCGCAACGTCCGGCCGTCGGCAGGTCAGCGCACCGCGGTGGCCGCCGGGACACCGGGCGTCCGCGGCTCGGCGGACGTCGGTGGCACGGGCCCGAAGGAGCCGAGCGCGGCCACCGCCCGGGGGTGGTCGAGGGCGAAGGCGGAGACGCTCCAGTTCTCCGTCAGGGCCTGCTTGCGCACCGCGCCGGGGTCGACGGCCGGACGGGCGCCGCGGACGTCGAAGGTGTAGTGGCCGGGCCGGACGTCGGTGCCGGGCGGGGTGGTGAAGCGGTAGACCAGGGTGCCGCGCTCCTGCTGGACGGTCACCACGGCGCCCGGAAGGTCGGTCCAGGCGGTGCCGGCACCGGGGGCCGAGTCGCCGGGGGCGAGCCGGAATTCGGTTTGGAAGGCGGTGACGGGCTCGGTCGTGGTGAGGGTGAGCCGGTGCCGCAGGCCGTCCCGGCCGAGCGGGCCGACCCGGCCGGCGCCGGACAGCGCGTGGTCGGAGTCCGGGGTGATCCTGCGGGCGCCGACGCCGACGCCGACGCCGACGCCGACGCCGGGGCCGGGGCCGAGGCCGTCGACCGGGGCGCCGTCGATCGAGGCGTCGGCGACGCCGTCGGTGACCGGCAGGCCGGGGGTGGGCGGCGGCAGCGGGCGGGCCGGTGCGGACGGTGCGGTGGGCGCGGTGGGCCGTACCCCGGGGGCGATCGGCTCCTGCGCCGGGGCCGGGCGCCCGGGGGCGGGCTGACCGGTGCCGGGAGCCTGGGCGAAGGGGGAGGGCGAGGGTGAGGACCTGGCCGGTGCGGGCGTACCCGGTTCGGAGCCGGCGAGCTGGGTGCCGGAGGGCGGCGTGCCCTGCCCGCCCGCGGTCTGGCCGCTCGAGGTCTGCCCGGCCGAGGCCTGGCCGCCCGGTCGGGGCGTGCCCGGGCCCGCCGGGCGGGTCGCGGGCGGGGTGGCCGCCACCGGCGCGGCCACCGAGGGGCGCGAGGAGGGGCGCGAGGAGGGGCGCGAGGAGGGGCGCGTCGAGGGCCGGCCCGCGGTCGGCCCGCCGGACGCGGGGTCGTCGGTCCGGGGCTGCGCCGAGACCGCTTCGGCCTCGTCGGTGGCGCCCGGACTGGGCGGCGGGGTGGAGCCGACCCGGGCGACGCCGGCCCGGCGGCCGATCCCCTGCTGCTCGTTGAGCAGCAGGGTGGTGGCGATGCTGATGCCGACCACGGTGGACATCGCCATCGCGGCGCCGGAGAAGCGCAGGGTGGGCAGCCTGAACCGGCCGCCGAACGGGCCGGACCGGCCGTGCCGGCCGTGTCGTGCGGGCTCGTGCTGCACGTCTCGCGCGGTGTCCTCCCGCACAGCCACCGGACCCCTCCCTCCCCGAAGTCGCCGTCGCGTCGCCGTATTCTCCCACGCGTCGCCGCCGGGGCCGGCTCCCGGCCGCCGAGGCCGGTTTCCGCGGCGGGCCCGCGCCGGGAGAGCGAGAGCGTACCAGCGGGTGACCGACCCCTGGACGGATTCCATCCACTTCGTGGACACCCGTTCGACGTGCGGAAGTTGACGTTCCGTCCGACAAGCGCGGTAAGGGGCGGTCGCCCCGGACGGGGATTATTGCAACCCCCTTGCAACCCTTGCCCGGCTGGCCCGGGTGACGCAGGCTGAGGGCATCCCAAGCCGTCCCGGAGAGACCGTCATGCCGCCCGACCCGCTGTCCGCAGCCTCCAGTGCACCCCTCGCCGCCACCCCCACGGGCGGCGATGGGGACGGCTCCACCGCCGCTCCGGCGGCGGTGGAGGAGGAGGTGCTGATGCTGCGGATCTCGCTGGGCGAGGAGGTGGTCGGCGAGGTGCGCACCCGGTTCCGGTTCGAGGCCGCGCGCCCGTACGAGGTGCTGCTGACCTTCCATCTGGGACGACCGGACGAGGCCGACTGGGTGTTCTCGCGCGAGCTGCTGCGGGACGGCCTGCGCGCGCTGAGCGGCCAGGGCGACGTCAAGCTGTGGCCGGCGTACTGCCCGTGCCATGGCGCGACGCTGCACCTGGCGCTCGAATCCCCGCACGGCAGCGCCCTGTTGGAGGCCTCCAAGCCCCGGGTGCAGGCCTGGCTGGACCGCACCTACGCGCTGGTCTCCGAACACCAGGAACGCCACTGCGGCCCCACCGACGCCGAGCTGACGGCGCTGCTCGCCGACGGCTGAGACCGACGGCCGGGACCGACGGCCGGGACCGGGGGCCGAGGCGGGCCCCCGGGACGCCCGGCCGGGCGCCACCGGTCAGTGGCGCTCCGGCGACCCGACGGCCCTCGGCGGCGGGAGGCCCGGCGCGCCGGGCAGCCGGGCCGCCCCCGCGGCCAGCGCCGCCCGCAGCCGCCGGACGGCCGGGGCCGAGGAGGCGGGCAGCAGGTCGTACGGGTCGTCCGGCCCGTCCACGGTGACCAGCACCGACTCGGTGATCCGGTACGGCCGGTGGGCCAGCAGCCCGCCCAGGTAGCGGCGCAGCCGGGACAGCTCGGCGCGGACCGTCACCGTCCGGCCCGCGTCGCCGAACAGCGCCTCGGCGAGCTGGGCGGCGGTGCTGCCCTCGCGCCCGGTGGCGAGCAGGAGCAGCAGTTCGGCGTGGCGCGGGCTGAGCGGGTGGGACCAGCTGTCGGCCGCGCCACGGACGGACAGTTCGGGGCGGTCCGGGCGGCGCAGGTCGAGCCGCAGGTGGGCGCCCTCGGCCTGTTCGGCGGTCACCGTGCCGGAGCCGTCCTCCTCGGGCGGCCGCACCGGCCGCACCAGCCAGCCGTCGGCGAGCGGTTCCAGCACGCACTCGCCGAGGCCCGGCACCCATTGCACGGTGGCCGGGGTCCAGCCCTCGCTGGGCACCCGCAGTCTGGTGGGCGGCGGCAGCCCGGCCGCGGCGGCGGTCCACCCGGCCGCGTCCACCACCAGCGCGGGGCCGCCGACCCGGGCGAGCAGCGGGGCGGCCAGGGAGCGCAGCTGGTGCAGCGCCTCCAGGCGGTGGGCGCGCAGCTCGGTCTCGGCGAGCCGGGCCGCGGTGGCGGTGAGCTGGAGCAGGTACGGGCGGACGCTGTGCGCGGGGCCGCTCAGGTTGATGGCGCCGACCAGCCGGCCGGTGCCCGGGTCGCGCACCGGCGCGGCCACGCAGGTCCAGGAGTGGTGACTGCGCAGGTAGTGCTCGGCGGAGTGGACGTGCATCGGGCGCCGGGCGCGCAGGGCGACCGCGATGCCGTTGGTGCCGACGCTCTCCTCGATCCAGCGGGCGCCGGTGGTGAAGCCGATCCGGTCGGCGCTGCGGCGCAGGCCGCGTTCGCCCTCCTGCCAGAGCACGTGTCCCTCGGTGTCGGCGACGGACAGCAGCAGCGGGGCCGCGCCGCCGTCCTCCAGCAGGGTCTCGCGCAGCACCGGCAGGACGGTGTCGAGCCCGCTGGTGCGGCGGCGCTGTTCTATTTCGGCGGGGCCCAGCAGGACGGTGGCGGCGCCGGTGTCGGGGTCGAGGCCGAGGCGGCGCAGCCGGGCCCAGGAGTCGCAGATCTCGGGGCGGGGTTCGAGCAGGCCGGGGCCGCCGCCCTCCTCGGCCAGGGCGGGAGCGGTCAGTTCCCGGGCGGCGGCGTCGGCGAGGGTGCGTTCGTGGACCTTGGCCAGCTCCGCCGCGGTCGGCGGGGTGCGGCGCTCTGGTCGTCGGGACTGCCGTCCGGTCTGCCGCACTCGCGTTGCTCCTCGCCGCCGTTCGAGGACGCGTCGGGGCCGACGCGCTGACGAAAGCGTACGGCCGACGTGGGCGGCTGGGGATGGGGTCGGGCAAGTCGGCATACCGGGCGGTACGGAAACGCGGCCCCGGCGTCGCCCGGCTGACGGGAGGCCGGGGCCGGGCCGGCGGCGGGCGGGGTCAGCGCTGCGCGCCGGTGCCCTGCTGGGCCGCTTCCACGGTGTGGTGCAGGTCGGCGGTGGCCTCCAGGGAGGCGCCGGTGCTCAGTGCCAGGCAGGCGGCCAGGGCCACGGCGGCGGCCCGCAGCCAGGTGCCGGGGGCGGTGGCCGGGCGGGGGCGGAGCAGCGCGGCGACCCGCCGAGGGACCGGGCCCGAGTGGGCGGCGGCGACCAGCCGGGGCCGGGCCGGCCAGGGGGAGCGGTTCGCGGCGAGGGCGGCCCGGCCGACCGCGCGGGCGGTCACGGCGCGGTCGCCGACCCGGGCCGCGGCCACCTCGTCGGCCCAGCGCTCCAGGTGGTAGCCGAGCGGGGCGCGCAGCCCGCGGAGCGCGGGGTGGATGCCGGCGGCGTGCTCGGCGAGGGCGAGGAAGAGGTGGTGGCGGGCGGTCAGGTGGGCCCGTTCGTGGGCGAGCAGGGCGGCGCGCTCGGGGCCGGTGAGGGCCCGCAGCATGCCGGAGGTGACCACGATCCGGCCTGGCTCGCCCGGCCGGCCCGGTCGGCCGGGGCGGCCGGGCAGCGCGAAGGCGTCGGCGCGCTCGTCGTCCAGCACGGTGAGCGGGTGGTCGGCGGGGCGGCGCAGCGTGCCGGCCCGGCGCGGCGTGGTGGGGCGGAACAGGGCAGCGGCCCGGAGTGCTGCGGTCGGCCACGCCGAGGGGCGCGCCCGGCGCACGGAGGCTCGCTGGGGGCGCATGTCCGGATTCCGGTCAGGGGAGGGGGCGTGGCCGGGCCGATGCGCGCCGGCCGGGTCCGGGTGCCGGCCGTCGAGCGGCTCCGATCGGAGGTCGAGCGGCTCCGATCGGAGGTCGCCGGACGGGAGCGCGGCCCGGGCGGTGCGCAGCTCCCGCTGCCGCCGGCGGGCGGTGCGCGCCGCCCGCACGACGAGCACGAGGAGCGCCACGGCGGCCAGGACGGCCGCGAACGGCGCGGCGGGCGCGGCCGTGGTGAGCCAGGGCAGCGAGAGGTGGCCGAGGGCGGCGACCGGCGGGAGCCGGAGCAGCCCGGCGGCGGCCAGCAGCCCGAGCGAGCAGAGGGTGCCGCCCGCCAGAACGGCGGCGCTGCCGGCCAGCGTCCAGGCGGCGGCCCGCGGCGGCAGCGCCTCGGCGAGTCGGCGGGCCAGGGGGACGGCGAGGAAGGGCAGCAGCAGCGGGACCCAGACGGCGAGCATCATCGGCCGGTCGCTCCCCCCGGCGTGCCCGCACCCGGCGTGCCCGGTGCGTCCGCCTCCGGGCTGCTGTCGCCGAGCAGTTCGCGCAGCAGCTGCTCGTCCTCGGTGGAGAGGTCGGAGACGAAGCGGGCCAGCACGGTGGAGCGGTCGGCCTCGCGGCCGAGCTCGGTGTGCATCCGGCGGGCGGCGAGGCCGGCGGTGTCCTGGACGGTCGGGGTGTAGGCGTAGGCGCGGCCGGCCCGGGTGCGCTCGACCGTCCCCTTGTCGAAGAGCCGGGCCAGGATCGTCGCGATGGTGGTGCGGGCGAGGTCCCCGCCGAGCGCGGCCTGGACGTCCTGCGGCGTCATCGGCTGCCGGGCCGACCAGAGGGCGGCCAGTACCTCGGCCTCCAGCTCCCCGGCGGGCCGGCGGGCGGACGGTACGTCGGGCATGGCGGCGCTTCCTCCAGGTTTCGTCTACAGTCATGTAGACCGTCTACGTTAATGTAGACGGTCGGGGTGGTTCCCGTGCGGGCCGCCCTCCAACGTACGGGAGGTTCGCCGGCCTTGCTCCAGTTCCCCGTCGATCCGGCCGTTCACCTCGCGGTGAACCCGCTGGACGCGTCCTCACTGCTCGCCGCGTTCGGCGCGCTCGGCATCGCCGTGGTGCTGTTCGCCGAGACCGGTCTGCTGGTGGGCTTCTTCCTGCCCGGCGACTCGCTGCTGTTCACCGCCGGGCTGCTCTGCGTGCCCGGCGCCACCGGCGGCCCGCGGCTGGAGCTGTGGCAGGTGCTGCCCGCCGCCCTGGTGGGCGCGCTCGGCGGGGCCCAGGTCGGCTACCTGATCGGCCGGCGCGGCGGCCGGGCGCTGCTGCGCCGGACCAGGCGCAGGAGCCTGCTGGACGGCGTGGCGCGGGCCGAGGAGCTGCTGACCAGGTACGGCCACGGCAAGGCGATCGTGCTCGCCCGGTTCATCCCGGTGGTCCGTACGGTGCTGAATCCGCTCTGCGGCGTACTCGAAGTGCCGGTCCGCTCGTTCACCCTCTGGCAGGTGGCCGGAGGCGTGGTCTGGACGGTCGGCGTGGTGCTCGCCGGGTACGCGCTCGGTTCGTCCGTCCCCGGTATCGACCAGTACCTGCTGCCGATCATCGGTCTGGTAGTAGTTGTCTCCGTGTTCCCCATTGTTCTCGAACTGTTCCGCGCCCGTAAGGCGCGACGTCACGGAGGTGACGCTTGATGCCCTCCAGGGCGCTCGCCGTGTACGACGGCAGCGGTATCGACGGCGGCCTGTACACCCGGGTCAACGAGTGGGCGCAGTCGGCGCCGCACTGGCTGGACGAGCTGATCAAGGTCTGGTCCGCGCTGGGCCTCGGACTGTTCGCGGTCTTCATGCTCTACGCCTGGTGGCGGGCGCGCGGCGCGGACTCGGCGGTGATGGCCAGGGTGCTGGCCTCGCCGGTGATCGTGGTCGTCGCGTACGGCCTCAACTCGGTGCTCAAGAGCGCCGTCGAGGAACTCAGGCCGTGCGCCCAGATCCCCGGCAGTGTCGCGCTGGAGACCTGCCCCGGTGCCGGGGACTGGTCCTTCCCGAGCAACCACTCGGTGATCGCCTTCGCCGCCGCGGCCTCGCTCTGGTTCGTCGACCGCCGGCTCGGCTGGGTGGCCGGCCTCTTCGCGGTGCTGATGGCCGCCTCCCGGGTCTGGGTCGGGGTGCACTACCCGCACGACGTGGCGGTGGGCGCGCTGGCCGGGATGCTGGTCGCGGTGGTGCTGGCGCCGCTCGCGGGGCGCTGCGGGCCGCTGGTGGACCGGATGCGGGCGGGTGCGCTGCGGCCGCTGCTCGGTCCCGGGGAAGTGCCGCTGGTCGGGCACGGTCACTCGGTGTACGGGGTGCAGCGGCACTGAGCCGGGCCGCGGCCGCGGCCCCGGAAGTCGTCGCCATTCCGTAGTCCGCCCGGCCCTTGTCCGGTTTCGGACGGCGGGTGGAGCATGTGAGCCGGGCGTGGAGCCTCCCGAGGGGGCGCCCGCCCGGCTCAGTCGTGCTCGGGCGCGCGGGCGCCGGGCGTGCCAGCGGAGGGAGTGCCGAATGCCGTACCGACTCGACATCACGCAGGGGGACTGGCCGGGCGACCTGCTGGACAAGGGGGTCGAGGGGCTGCTGGCGGAGGCCATGGTGCTCACCCTCGCCACCGCGGGCCACGAACACGGGCCGCACGCCAACCTGGCCTTCTTCGCCTACGACGACGACCTCGTCCTCTACTTCGTCAGCGAGCGCTCCACCCGGCACAGCCACCACCTGGCCGAGGAGGCCAGGGCCGCCGCCACGGTCTTCCTGCCGCCGCCGGTCTTCGGCGAGCAGCTGCGCGGCCTCCAGCTGACCGGCGGCGCGGGCGAGGCCTGGGGGCGGCAGGCCGAGGCGGCGCTGGCGGCGTACCGGGGCCGGTACCCGGCCTTCGCGCAGGACGAGGAGACCAGGCGGCAGTTCCTCACCGGGGGCGGGGCGGCGGCGCTCTACCGTTTCCAGGTGGAGGAGCTGACGGCGGTGGACGAGCCGAACTTCGGTCGGCGCAACTACCTGCGGGCGCGGGTGGTCCGTTCGTGACCGGCCGCTGGTGACCGGCTGCTCGTAGCCGTCCTCTCGTGGTCGGCCGTTCCTGTTCGGCCGCTTCTCTTCGGCCGCTTCTGTTCGGCCGCGGCCATCCGGCCGCGATGACTGATCGGGTTGTCTGTACAACTTTTCAGGCGATTCATCTGCGGGACGGCATCCTGACGCCCCTCGGACACCTGGCCGCATCAGCCTGGCCGCATGAGAGTCATCGTCGTAGGAGCGGGCGTGCTGGGCACCATGCACGCCTGGCAGGCAGTCGAACGCGGCCACGAGGTCGTCCACCTGGAGCGCGAGACCGAGGCGCGCGGCGCCTCGGTGCGCAACTTCGGCCTGGTCTGGGTCAGCGGCCGGGCGCAGGGCGAGGAACTCGACACCGCGCTGCGCGCCCGCGAACTGTGGGAGTCCATCGGCGCCCGCGTCCCCGACCTCGGCTTCCGGGCCAACGGATCGCTCACCGCGATCCGCACCGAGGCCGAACTCGCCGTCGCCGAGCAGGCCCTGGCCCTGCCCGACGCCGCCGTCCGCGGCTACCGGCTGCTCGACCCCGAGGAGACCCGCGCCGCCAACCCGGCCCTGCGCGGCAAGCTGCTCGGCGCCCTGTGGTGCGAGCGCGACGCCGCCGTCGAGCCGCGCACCGCCCAGCCCGCGCTGCGCGGGTACCTGGAGTCCACCGGCCGGTACACCTTCCTGCCAGGACGCGAGGTGCGCGAGGTCGTCGGCGAGAACGCCGTCCGCGACGACCACGGCGACGTCCACACCGGTGACCTGGTGGTCCTCTGCACCGGCGCCTGGCTCGGCGGCCTGGTCCGCGAACTCGCCCCCGCCCTGCCGGTCCGCCGGGTCCGGCTCCAGATGATGCAGACCGACCCGCTCGGCGAGACCCTCACCACCTCCGTCGCCGACGGCGACAGCTTCCGCTACTACCCCGCCTTCGCCGGCACCGCCCTGGACCGGCTGCGCGAGACCCAGCCGCAGCCGCCGGTCGCCGCCGAGCACAGGATGCAGCTGCTGATGGTCCAGCGCCGCGACGGCGGACTGACCGTCGGCGACACCCACGAGTACGACCAGCCCTTCGGCTTCGACGTGGTCGAGGACCCGTACGACCACCTGGCGGGCGTCGTCGAGGAGCTGCTCGGCCGCCCGATGCCGAGGATCCGCCGCCGCTGGGCCGGGGTGTACGCGCAGTGCGTCGACTCCACCCGCGTCGTCCACCGCGAGCGCGTGCGCGACGGCGTCTGGCTGGTCACCGGGCCCGGCGGCCGCGGCATGACCTGCTCGCCCGCCATCGCCGAGACCACCGCCGAACTCGCCAACCTGTAAGGAACGTTGCTGTGACTACCGACATCCGTCTGGTCGTGCTCGACATGGCCGGCACCACCGTGGCCGACGACGGCCTGGTCGAGCAGGCCTTCACCGCGGCCGCCGCGAAGCTCGGCGTCGAGGCCGGCAGCCCGGAGTTCGATCCGATGCTGGCCCACGTCCGGGCCACCATGGGCGAGTCCAAGATCTCCGTCTTCCGGCACCTGTTCGGCGAGGAGGAGAAGGCCCGGCTGGCCAACGACGCCTTCGAGGCCGCCTACGACGACCTGGTGGGCGCCGGCCACTGCGCCGCCCTGCCCGGCGCCGCCGAGGCCATCGCCGAACTGCGCGGCCGGGGCCGCAAGGTGGTCCTCACCACCGGCTTCTCCCGGACCACCCAGGACCGCATCCTGGACGCCCTCGGCTGGCAGTCCGTCGCCGACCTCACCCTCTGCCCCGCCGAGGCCGGCCGCGGCCGCCCGTACCCCGACATGGTGCTCACCGCGCTGCTGCGCACCGGCACCGACTCGGTCCGGCAGATCGCGGTGGCCGGGGACACCGGCTACGACATGCTGACCGGCACCAGGGCCGGTGCCTCGATCGTCGCCGGCGTCCTCACCGGCGCCCACGAGGAGGCCAGGCTGCGGGCCGACGGCGCCACCCACGTGCTCGGCTCGATCGCCGAACTGCCCGCCCTGCTGGGCTGATCGGGCACCCCGCACCGGGCGGGCGTCGTGGGACGCCCGCCCGTTCCGCGGCTGACGGCTGACGGCTGACGGTGGCTGGCTGACGGGCTCAGGCGGGCGACGGCCCGGTCCTGCGGACGGACCAGAGCACCGTGCCGTCGATCAGGACGTTGCAGCCGAGGAACAGCAGCAGGGCGGCGGGGGAGTCGGCCTCACCGGGCAGCTTGGGGGCGACCCGCCCGGCCGGATCCATCCGGACGGTGACGACGTCACCGCGCCCGAACCGGCGGGAGTCCTCCGTGAGGGGGCCGCCTGGCACCGCGTCGGCCGACCCCGCCGAGGCCAGGGTGTACACCCGCCCCGAGTCGTGCAGCACATTGGTGACCTCCTCACCGACGACCACGGCCTGCACGGTCCGCCCCGAGCCCAGGATCAGGTTCGCCCAGGCCTCGGTGCCCGCCAGGTAGGCGACGAAGCCGACGGCGGAGACGCCCAGACCCCAGGCGACCGCGTTCTTCCGGAACCGGGGGTCGCCGCCGGTGTCGGGACGCACGGCGAACGCGTACAGCACGACCAGGGGGTAGACCAGCCCCACCACGCCGGCGAGGAACCCGTTGACGTGGACGTCCAGCGCGATGACGCCGACGAGCACCGCGGTGGAGACGGCGATGAGGGCCAGGGCCCCGCCGAGCCGGCGGAGCCCGCTCCGGGTGCCCTCGTCGGACCGGGCGGTGGTCATCCGAAGGCCTTCCGGATGTTGTCCCGCCGCTCGGGCGGCAGGGCGTCGCGCGTCTCGTCGAGCGGTGGGTGGAAGGAGATCCCGCCGATGGCGGCGCCCACCAGGACCGACCAGTCGTCCCAGTGATCCAGGTGCTGGGTGGTGAAGACGACGGCGAGCACGTGGGGGCTCCACGGGTGCGCGAACAGGGCCTCCAGCTGGCGGACGGTCGCGACGCCCGATCCCGGCAGGCCGTAGGCCGTCCCGGACACGGGCACGGCCAGGTCGCGGACGGTCACGGCGGCCCGGCCGAGCGGGAAGTCGAGGACGTCGACGTCGGCGTCCGGCCACGCGGCCGAGAGCTCGGCGGCGACGCGCTGGGGGTAGGTGCCGGGGGCGCCCTGCTCCTGCTCGCGCAGGAACAGGCTGAACATGCCCTGGACGATCCCGCCCTCCTCGGTTTCCACCAGGCAGGTGGAGACGTGGACCGCGCCCTCGCGCAGCTGCGCCTGGAGGGCGAGCTCGGCGGAGACGGCGATGCCGAGCTTCTGCTCCGGACCGGCGCCGGTGAGCGCGTCGAGTCCGTCCACGATCCGGCTCATCCGGTCGCCCGGGTCCTCGGCCAGGTCGATGCCGGTGAACCCCTCCGGCAGGGAGAGCCAGAGCGACGGGGCGGTCGTGTCAGTCATGTCCCACTCCCCAGACGCCGGTGACGAGCGCGCTGCCGCCGCCGAGCAGCGCGGGCAGGATCCGGCCCTTGCCGCTGCCGCCGATGGCGCCTCCGGCACCGTTGAGCGCGGCTGCGCCGCCCGTGGTGTAGTTCACCCCGGCGGTCAGTCCCGGGCTCGGGTTGTCGGACCGGGCGAGCATAGCCCCGGCCGGGACGCCGGTGATCAGTGCCGCCGGGGCCGGGGGCGGATGTTCGCGGGACCTTTACGGGCCGTCGACGCGGTCCTGACGTCGGCGGCCCGGCTCCGGGTGCAACACGTACGAGTGGACCTCAACGGCGCCAGAAGCCACGCTTCTTGGGGGTGACGAGCTGCACCACGGCCGCGACGAACAGTTCGGCGACGGGGGAGGGCCCCGGCCCGTGGTTGAGGTGGTTCCCGGTGGTCCACTCGCCGAGGACGGTGCCGGGGCTGCCGTCGAAGGGGCTGAGCGCGTGCTCCAGGGTCACGTAGCGGACGGCCTTGGCGCCCTTGGGGTGTACGGCGGCGACGAAGTGGGCCTCGGTGGCGCCGGCCGGGGCGGGCAGGGTGACCAGCAGCATGTGGTGGCCGTCGACCGACAGGTGGCGGCAGTCGAGGCCGTGGCCGGACAGGCGGTCCCCGGGCGGCAGGGTGGCGCCCAGGTCGTCCCAGATCTGGGAGACGACGGGCAGCAGACTGCCGCCGTCCGGGGTCGGGGTGGCCACGCGCGGGCCGAACTCCAGCACCTGGCGGGCGAGCTCGCGGTGGACGAAGCGGTAGTGATGGGGCCGGGGGTCCGTCATGGGGGACACCGTAGCGAAGGCCGCGGGCGGCACGACCGGGAGGTCGGCGGCGCCGACTTCCTTTCGCCACCGGCGAGTTGGGGCGATCGGCCGGAGTCGGGCGATCGGCTCCGGCCGGTCGGCGACAGCCGGCCGGGGCGGCCGTGCCCCGCAGGACGCGAGTCCGGTTCGTCGACCGGGGCAATCTGCGGCCGGATATCCGAAACGGCGCGGAAACAAAAGCGCCCAGGTATTGCCAGTGTTCGCCGGTAACTCCTAAAGTCGCACCCATGGCAGCTGGAGAGTTCCTGGCTGCTCGCCGGCACGTCGATTTCGGACGGCTCGCGAGCGCCCTCTGTACGGCCGCTCCGGCGTGAGCCGACGGCGGTCCCCGGTCGGGTGGACGGGGGCCGGCCGTGGCGCGTCGGACCTTCTCGGGGTGGCTCGCACCCGCACTGTTCGTGCAGGTCGACGAGGTTCCCCGGTTCCTTCACAGCGGATCCCCGGTGAGTCGCCATGCCCGTGAATGCTGTCCGGGGTGCGGGCGTGGACGTTCTGCGGGCCGGTGGGCCGCTTCCCCGTGAATGATTCCGGTGCGGTCGGCGGGATTTTCCCGAACGACCGCGGATGGAATTACGGAAAAGCATGGAGGGAATTCAGTGGAAGAGACCAGTGATTCGAGGACGAATGGTTCGCCCGGGGTCGGGCGGCGCGGTTTCCTCGCCGGCGCCGCGGCCGTGGCGGCCGCCGCCGCCACCCCGACGGTGCTCCAGGCGGCCGCGAGTCCGGCCGCCGCGGCCGGCGCCGCCCGGCCCAACATCCTGCTGATCGTCACCGACGACCAGCCCAAGCACACCGAGTGGGCCACCCCGCAGACTGCCGCCTGGCTCAGCGGGCACGGCGTCCGCTTCACCAACGGCCATGTCACCACGCCGCTCTGCGCGCCCTCGCGGTCCTCGGTGTTCTCCGGCCGCCACGCCCACAACCACGGCGTGCGCAACAACGGCGCCTCGTACAGCCTGGACCAGCACACCACCGTCCAGCGCTACCTGCGGCAGGCCGGCTACCGCACCGGGCTCTTCGGCAAGTACCTCAACTCCTGGACGCTCGCGGACAATCCGCCGCACTTCGAGGAGTGGGCGCTGCTCAAGCCCGCGTACGAAAACGCCGACTGGAACATCAACGGCACCGTGCAGACCCTCACCGGCTACACCACCGACATCATCAGGAACCGCACCCTGGCGTTCCTCGACAAGGCCGCCACCGACCCCCGCCCCTGGTTCGCCTACGTCACCCCGTACGCCTCGCACGAACCCAACGTCCCCGCCGCCCGGTACGCGGACACCGTCGTCCCGCCGTGGAACGGGCGGCCCTCGGTGCCCGAAGACGACCGCAGCGACAAGCCCGCCTACATCCGGAACGCCACTGCCACCCTGGCCGACGCCCAAGCGGTGCGCACCCGCCAACTGCGCACCCTGCTCTCCGTCGACGACGCGGTACAGGCGGTCCACGACAAGCTGGCGGCGCTCGGCCAGCTCGACAACACCCTCGTCGTCTACCTCGGGGACAACGGCTACACCTGGGCCGACCACGGCTGGCTCAAGAAGTCCGTGCCCTACTCCCCGGCCCACGAGGTGCCGTTCTACCTGTCCTGGCCGGCCGGCGGGCTCGGCGCGGGCACGGTCGACAACCGGATCGTCGCCAACATCGACGTCGCCCCGACCATCCTCGACGCCGCCGGGATCACGCCCGACACCCCGCAGGACGGCCACTCGCTGCTCACCGCCCACAGCAGGGACCACCTGCTGGTGGAGTGGTGGAAGCAGGGCACGGCGGCGGGCGGCCCGCCCACCTGGTCCTCGTACGTGGCCAAGGGCCGGCAGTACACCGAGTACTACGCGCTGCACACCGACGCCGACGGCGTGGTGTCCGGGACGGGCGAGGTGAAGTTCCGCGAGTACTACGACCTTTCGGCCGACCCGTACCAGCTGACCAACCTGCTCCACCAGGCCACGCCGCAGGAGGAGCAGGCGCTCGACATCCCGGCACTGGCGGCGCAGCTGGCCGCCGACCGGGCGGCCTGACCGACCCGCCGACCGACGGCCCGGGGGCGGTGGCGCACAGCCGCCCCCGGGCCCGGGACCTTCCGGAGGAAACCCTGTGCCGACCACCCCCGGACGCTGCTGCACTCCAGTACGAGGAACGGACCGGCCCGTCGCGCCCGTCGCACTTCCGCCCGCCGCACCGCTGCCCGCCGCACCGCGGGGGGCCCGGGTGGCGCGGCAGCTGACCGAACTGCCGGGCGGACGCTTCCTGATGGGCACGGACGACTGCGACGGCTACCCGGCCGACGGTGAAGGGCCCGTCCGCACCGTCGAGTTGAGCCCGTTCCGGATCGCGCCGACCACGGTGACCAACGCCGCCTTCGCGACCTTCGTCAAGGACACCGGCTACCGCACCGGGGCCGAGGCGTTCGGCTTCTCGTACGTCTTCGAAGGCTTCCTGCCGCCACAACTCGCGGCCACCGCGGAGGCGGTGGCCGAGGTGCCGTGGTGGCGGGCGGTCCCGGGGGCCACCTGGCGGGCACCGGAGGGGCCGGGCTCCACGGTCACCACCCGCCAGAACCACCCCGTCGTCCACGTCTCCTGGAGTGACGCGCGGGCGTACTGCGCCTGGTCCGGCACCCGGCTGCCCACCGAGGCCGAGTGGGAGTACGCGGCCCGGGGCGGCCTGGAGCAGGCCCGCTACCCGTGGGGCGACGACCTCACCCCGGGCGGGCGGCACCGGTGCAACACCTGGCAGGGAATCTTCCCCACGCTGAACACGGCCGCCGACGGTCACCGGGCCACGGCCCCGGTGACCGCCTTCCGCCCCAACGGCTTCGGGCTGTACAACACCGTCGGCAACGTGTGGGAATGGTGCGCCGACTGGTTCAGCCCCGACCACCACCGCCACGCCGGCGCCCCGCGCCGCGACCCCCTCGGCCCGCCGGGCGGCGCGGCGCGGGTGATGCGGGGCGGCTCCCACCTGTGCCACGCGTCCTACTGCAACCGCTACCGGGTGGCGGCGCGCAGCTCCAACACCCCGGACAGCTCGGCCGGCAACATCGGATTCCGGGTGGCGGCCGACTGACGGGCGCTCACTCCCGCGGGGCGACGGGCTCGCCGAAGGTGGCGGCGAGGGCCTGCCGGAGGGCGTACCGGTTGTCCAGGTGGCGGGCCCGCGGTGCCGGTGTCGAGATCATCAGCCGGACCCGGGCGAGCAGGAACCGCCCGTCCGCCGTCAGGGCGCCGGGGCGGGGCGGGTCCGCCCCGCCCCGGAGCGTCAGTGGGGTGCTCCGTGGAGCCGGCCGGGTCAGTGGCCGCTCCTGAGGTTGAGCACGACCACCCCGACGATCACCAGCGCGATCCCCAGCCACTGGAGCCGCCCGAGCGACTCGCCGAAGGCGACCACGCCGATCCCGGCGACCGCCGCGGTGCCGGCCCCGGACCAGACCGCGTACGCCACCGAGACCGGTATGTGCTTGAGCGCGCGGCCGAGCAGCAGGAAGGAGAGCGCGTAGCCGAGGCCGACGCCGAGGCTCGGCCAGAGCCGGGAGAACCCCTCGGTGAGCTTGAGGCAGCTGGTGGCGCAGACCTCGCTGACGATGGCGAGGGTGAGCAGCAGATAGGGCATGTCAGGGTCGAACCGCGCCGGCGGCGGCGAGCTTCCCGAGCAGGGCGAGGTCGGCCTGCTCCAGGCTGGCGAGCAGGGTGATCCGCTCGCCCTCGGGCATCGGCACCGGGGTGGACGGCACGGCGAGCACGGCGCAGCCGGCCGCGGTGGCGGAGGCGACCCCGGTCGGGGTGTCCTCGACGGCGAGGCAGACGGCCGGGTCCAGGCCGAGCCGCTCGGCGGCGGCGAGGTACGGGTCGGGCGCGGGCTTGGTGCGCGCGGTGTCCTCGGCGGCCAGGGTGACGGCGAACCAGTCCCGGCCGATGGCGGACAGCACCAGGTCCACCACCCGGCGCGGGGAGGCGGAGACCAGTGCGGTGGGCACCCGGGCGTCGCGCAGCGAGGCCAGCAGGGCGAGCGCGCCGGGGCGCGGCACCGTCTCGGCGGCGACCTTGCCGGCGAAGGACTCGCCCAGCCGGGAGGCGAGTTCGGCCTCGCCGAGGCTGGTGCCGCTGACCCTGTGCAGATGGGCGGCGGTGTGTTCGACGGCCTGGCCGAGCACCTCGGGGGCGTCCTGGTCGGTGAGCGGGCGGTTCAGCTCCTCGGCGAGCTCGGCGGCGGTCTGCCACCACAGCTGCTCGGTGTCGACCAGGGTGCCGTCCATGTCGAACAGGACGGCGGCGGGCCGGGCGGGGGATGCGGGCATGGCGGTGTCAGGCATGGCGGTACCTTCGGTGGTTCTTCGGCGCTTCCACGGGCGGAGCGGGGAGGTACGAGGCTCTCAGGCCGCGCGGCGGTCCACCAGTACCGGGCGGTCCGGCAGGGTGAGCGCGGCCCGCGCGCCGGCCGGCAGCGCGGCGGCGGCCTCGGTGGGCAGGTCGGCCTTGACCTCGGTGCCGTCCGCCAGGCGCACGGTGAGCCGGGTGACGGCGCCCAGGAAGGAGGCGGTGACGACGATCCCGGGGCCGTCCTCGTCCGGGGTCAGGATGACGTTCTCCGGGCGGACCAGCACCTGAAGTTCGCCGTCGGCAGGGACCTCGCCGTCCACCGCGTGGCGGCGGCCGAGCACCTCGACGCCGTCCGGGGTGCGGGTGCACGGGATGCGGCTCATGGTGCCGACGAACTCGGCGACGAAGGCGGTGGCCGGCCGGCCGTACAGCTCGGACGGGGTGGCGCACTGCTCCAGCCGGCCGGCGCGCAGCACCGCGACCCGGTCGGCCATCGACAGCGCCTCCTCCTGGTCGTGGGTGACGAACAGGGTGGTGATGCCCAGCTCCTGCTGGAGGCGGCGGATCTCGTCGCGCAGCTGGAGGCGGACCTTGGCGTCCAGCGCGGACAGCGGCTCGTCCAGCAGCAGGACGCGCGGCTGGAGGGCGAGCGCGCGGGCGAGCGCGATGCGCTGCTGCTGGCCGCCGGACATCTGGTGCGGGTAGTGCTCGGCGCGCTGCGGCAGGCCGACCAGCTCCAGCAGCTCCTGGGCCCGCTTGCGGCGCTCGGCCTTGCCGGCGCCGCGCATCCGCAGCCCGAAGGCGACGTTGTCCAGCGCGGTCAGGTGCGGGAAGAGGCTGTAGGACTGGAAGACCATGCCGGCGTCGCGCTTGTGCGCGGGGATCGCGGTGATGTCCCGGCCGTCGACCAGCACCTCGCCGGAGTCGTGCTGCTCGAAGCCGGCCAGGATGCGCAGCGCGGTGGTCTTGCCGCAGCCGGACGGGCCGAGCAGGGCGAGCAGTTCGCCCGGCCGGACGGTCAGGTCCAGGCCGTCGAGGGCGGTGGTGGTGCCGAACGCGCGGCGCAGGGAGCGGAACTCGACGGTGGCGCTGCCGGGGGAGAGCGGGACGCCGTTGGCGATGGCGGTGGCCGTGGTCATGATGGGTGACTCCGGGTGGGGTTCAGGAGGTGGCGGTCTTGGTGCGGCGCTCGCGCCCGGCGGTGGCCAGCAGGAGCAGCAGCAGCCAGGTGAGCAGCAGGCTCAGGATGGAGACCGCGACCGACATGTGGGCCTGGCTGTTGCCGACCGAGTAGATCCAGACCGGGAAGGGCTGGAAGCCGAGGATCGAGGCGGCGGTGAACTCGCCGAGCACCAGGGCCAGGGTGAGGAAGGAGGCGTTCAGCAGGGCCCCGCGCAGGTTGGGCAGGACGACGGTGAACACCGCGCGCGGCCAGCTCGCGCCGCAGTTGCGGGCGGCCTCGACCAGGGTGCGCACGTCGATCGAGCGCAGGCCGGCGTCCAGGGCGCGGTAGGCGAGCGGCAGGGCCATCAGCACGTAGGCGATGACCAGCACCAGCGGGAAGTCGGGGTTCTGGATGAACACGAAGGTCTGGAAGAACGGGGTGTCCATCAGGTAGTCCGGGCCCCACTTGAGCACGCCGATCAGGCCGGCGGTCAGGGCGACCGGCGGGACGACCAGCGGCAGGGTGCAGAGCACGTCGATGACCGGGCGCAGCTTCGGCGAGCCGAGCCGGACGGCGATCAGCGCCGGGACGAGCAGGAGCAGCAGCACCACGACGGTGACGAGGGCGAGGCCGAGGGTCAGCCAGAGGCTGTCCAGGAAGCCGGGGGCGGAGAGCAGCCCGGTGTAGGCCGCGAAGGAGATGCCCTGGGGGTCGTCGATGGAGAACCAGAAGGAGGCCGCGAGCGGGACGGTGAAGTAGACGCCGGCGAGCAGCAGCACGGCACCGCGCCACCAGCGCACGGTGCGGCGGCCGGGACGGGCGGGGGTGGTCAGCTGAGCCATCGGGCGCTCCGGCGCTGGAGGGGGAGGTACACGGCCATCACCAGGACGGCCACGACGATCATGTTGAGGCTGAGGGCGAGGGCGAGGTTGCCCTGGCCGACCAGCACGTTGCCGGAGAGCGCGTCCGCGATCGAGCGGCTGACCAGCGGGACGGTCGCGCCGACCATGGCGGCGGCCGTCGCGTAGGCGGCGAAGGCGCTGCCGAACAGCAGCACGAAGCCGCCGAGCAGGGAGGGCAGCAGGATCGGCAGGGCGACGTGCCGCCAGTACTGGACGGTGGTGGCGCGGTTGTTCTGGGCCGCCTCGCGCCACTGGGTCCGCAGGCCGTCCAGGGCCGGGGTGATGGTGAGCACCATCAGCGGGATGAGGAAGTACAGGTACACGATCGTCAGACCGGTGAACGAGTACAGCGACCAGCCGTGGTCGGTGAGGTGCAGCAGCTTGGTGATCTCGCCGGCGTTGCCGAGGGTGGCGACGAACGCGAACGCGAGCGGCAGGCCGCCGAAGTTGGCGAGCACTCCGGAGGCGGTGAGCACCGCCTGGCGCAGCCAGCCGTGCCGGGAGGTGACGACGGCCTGGGCGAGCGGCAGCCCGAGCGCGGTGGCGAGCAGCGCGGTCAGCGCGGAGAGCTTGAGGCTGCTCAGCATGGCCGTCAGGTAGCCGCCCTGGACGGAGTCCGCCAGGTTGTCGAGGGTGAACTGCCCGGCGCCGGTCTCCGCGTCGCTGGAGGTGGTGAAGGCGCCGATCACGATGGCGACGGTCGGAAGTCCGAAGCCGATCAGGAAGAACAGCAGCAGCGGTACGGCGGCCAGCCAGGACGCGCCGCCGAGGCGGGCGAACCGCCGTCGGCGCGGGGCGGGAGCGGTGGTGGCGGGGGAGGTCGTGGCGGTGGCGGACGCCCCCGCGCCGCCACCGGGGGAGGTGGCGGCGGGGGTGGTCGGCACCGGGGTGGGAGCCGTGGTCATGAGTGCCTTTTCTCAGCCCGAGGTTCGGTGCGTGGCGGGGTGGTCAGCCCGCGATGGCCTTGGTCCAGTTCTCGGTGACGACCTTCTTGGCCGCGTTGATCTGGTCCACGGTGGGGAAGGTGGTGAACGGCTTCTCGACGGTCGGCAGCTTCGCGGCGCCGGCGGTGTCCAGGGTGCCGTCCTTCTTCAGGGCCTCGAAGGTGGACGGAGTGGCGTAGCCGCCGAGGAAGAGGTTCTGGCCCTCGGTGCTGAACAGGTACTCCTGCCACAGGCGGGCGGCCGCCGGGTGCGGGGCCCACTTGTTGATGCCCTGGTTGTAGAACTGGGCGTAGGAGCCGTCGGTGGGGATGGAGACCTTCCAGTCGACGCCCTTGTCCTTGAACTCGTCGGTGTAGCCGGCGTTCAGGTAGGACCAGTCGATCGAGATCGGGGTCTCGCCCTTCTCGACGGTGGCCGGGGTCGACTCGACCGGGTTGAAGTTGCCGGACTGCTTCAGCTTGCCGAAGAAGTCGATGCCGGGCTGGATGTTGTCCAGCGAACCGCCGTTGGCGAGCGCGGCCGCGTAGACGCCGCCGAAGGCGGAGCCGGACTTGGTCGGGTTGCCGTTGAGGGCGACCTGGCCCTTGTACTCCGGCTTGAGCAGGTCGGCGAAGGTCTTGGGGCAGTTGGCGATCTTCTTGGCGTCGCAGCCGATCGAGACGTAGCCGCCGTAGTCGTTGACGGCGGCGCCGTTCGCGTCCTTCATGGTGTCCGGCACCTTGTCGAAGGTGGCCACCTTGTAGGGGGCGAGGATGCCGTCCTTGACCGCCTGGAGGGCGAAGGCGCTGCCCAGGTCGACCACGTCGGGGGCGCGGTCCTGGCCCTTGCGGGAGTTGATCGCGTTGATCTCGTCCTGGCTGGAGCCGTCCGGGTTCTCCTCCTCGACCTCGATGCCGTACTTGGCCTTGAAGCTGTCGATGATCTTGCCGTAGTTCGCCCAGTCCCGGGGCAGCGTGATGACGTGCAGCTTGCCCTCCTTCTTGGCGGCGGCGACCAGGCCGTCCATGCCGCCGAAGTCGGCGGCGGAGACGGCCGTCTTGGCGTCCTTGCCGCCGCCCTTGGCGGCGTCGCCGGACTTGGCGCTCGAACCGGCGGAGCCGCAGGCGGTGAGGGAGAGCGCGGCGGCGGTCAGTACGGCCGCGAAGGCGGCGGCGCGGGCGCGGTGCACGGTCACGGGGAAGTCTCCTGTTGGGGGGCGTACTGCGAGGGGCGTTCGCGGGATGGTCCGCGGGCTGGCGTCTCGCGAAGACGGCGGTCCCGCCGGGGTGAGCGGCTGTTCGACGTCGTCCGAGTTGACTAGCCAACTTTGCTGACATCAGTAAGTACGCCGGAGCCCGGTGACGGGAAGGTGAACGGACGGCCCGGAACCGGGGTCGGCTGCGGGAACGGTGGAACCAGGCCATCGGAGCGTGATCCGTTCGGTGCGATGCTTCGAAGGCGCAGCGGGATAGGGTCGGGCTGTCCGCGCCGGTACGGCTGCGCAGGACACCGCCCCAGGAGGGAACTTGACTGACGTGGCAACTGAGCCCCAGCGCCCCGAGGCCGAGGGGCGCCCGGCAGCCGGAGACCACCCGGCCACCGGGGAACGCCCGGCCGAGCGCCCCGGCGCGCTGTACCGGAAGGTGGCCGCCGACCTGCGGGAAGCGATCACCACCGGCGCGTTCGGCGAGGCCGGCCGGCTGCCCGCCGAGGGCGCGCTGGCCGAGCAGTACGGCGTCTCCCGCGGCACCGTCCGCCAGGCGCTCGCGGTGCTGCGCTCCGACGGACTGGTCACCTCCCGCCGCGGCACCCGCCGGGTGGTGCTCGGCGGCGCCCGGGTGCAGAGCTTCTCCGAACTGCTCAGCTTCACGCACTGGGCGTACTCGATGGGCGAGGAGCCCGGCGGCATCCTGGACTCGCTGGTGCGCCGCCCCGCCGACGCCGCCGAGCGCGAGCAACTGCGCCTGGAGCCGGGCGCCGAGGTGTACGTCATCGTCCGGCTGCGGACGCTGTCCGGCGCGCCGGTGATGGTCGAGCGCACCGTCTACCCGCCGAGGGTCGGCGAGATCGTCGCCGAGCTGCCGCCGGACGTGGTCTCGCACACCGAGGTGCTGCGCGAGCACGGCATCCTGTTCACCGACGCCGACCACACCATCGACGTCGTCGCCGCCAACGCCGAGGACGCCCGGCTGCTCGGCTGCCGCCGGGGCGGTCCGCTGCTGCGCGAGCGGCGCCGCACCACCGACCCGACGGGCACGCCGGTGGAGTGGTCCCAGGACCGCTACCTGCCGGGGACGGTGGCGTTCAGCGTGCACAACTCCCTGGCCACCTCGGCGCTTTCGCGGCACGCGCGGGAGCTGGACTGAGCCCGGGCCCGACCGGACGGGCGGGCCGGCCCGCCCCGCCCGCCCCGACCCGCCTGCCCCGCCCGTTCCGTCCGCCCTGCCTGCCCCGTCCGTCCTGCCCCGCTACCGCATGAGCGCGGCGAGCAGCGGGCGGTAGTGAGCGAAGCCCGGCGTCGGCGCGCCGGCCACCTTCGCCTGCTCGTCCCAGCGCCGCACCGCCACCGCGTCCCGGGCGCCCGGGAGTTCGGCGAAGGCGGCGGCCTGGCGCTCGTCCATCGGGCCGCCCTGGACGTTCAGCGTGTACTCGGAGGCGGCGGAGAGCTTCTCCCGGTAGCCGGGCTCGACCGCGCACAGGTAGCGCTTGGCGGCCACGTGCAGCCGGACCGGCTCGGTGACCTCGGGGTCGAACCAGCGGGCCAGCCAGTCGGCCCCCGAGTCGCTGTGCCGGTTGTCCTGACCCTTCATCAGATTCTGTCCGTGTGAGGACTCCTGGCCGTGCGCGTCGAAGAAGTGCCCGATGTCGTGCAGCAGTGCGGCGGCGACCAGGTGGTCCGGCGCCCCCGCGGCCTCGGCGGCAGCGGCGGCCTGGAGCATGTGCTCGGCCATGGTGACCTCCTCGCCCAGGTACTCCCCGGCGCCCTCGCCCGCGAACAGGGCGGCGATCGCGTCCAGCGCGGCGGCGCGGCGGCGCAGCACGGCGAGGGTGCTGTTCAGCCCGTCCACGTCGGCGTAGCAGCCCTGGAGATGCCGGTGGCCGTCCTGCTGGAAGGCCGTACGGGCGTGCAGCAGACGGGTGTTGTCGAAGATCAGGCAGTCGCCGGGGGTGAGCCGGAAGGTGAGCTGGAGCTCGGGGCGCAGGGTGATCGCGGCGAAGCGGCGGTAGGCGGTGTAGAAGGCGCCCAGGCCCTCGCCCCGCAGGGTGCCGATCGACCGGTTGTTGAACCTGACCTCGCGGATCCTCCCGTCGGCGCCCACGTCGATCAGCGGGCGGTCGGCGCGAAGTTCGGTGCGGTGGTCGCGGAACACGAACGGGACGGGCGTGCGGGTGAGCGTCCCGAAGTCGTCCGGCGCCTCCTCGCGCAGCAGGGCCGCCGCCTTGAACCCGTCCACCAGGCCGGAGTCGCCGCCGGTCGCCGAGTTCTCCAGGCAGTGCAGCAACTGGAGCGTCGGCACCGGGTCCCGGTACGGGTTGTCGCTGTGCGGGGCGATGGCGACGCTGGTGAAGGCCAGGTTGTTCGGGTCCGGCTCGACCCGGACGTCGAACAGCTCCCCGTAGTTGGTGACCCGGACGTACCCGAAGCTCTCCGCCACCCGCAGCACCTGCCGCTCCAGCGCCGGCACCCCGCGCAGCACCGCGAAGCCGTCGCTCCGTACCGCGGCCAGCACGGCGGCCTGCTCGGCCGGGTCGGTCAGGTAGGCCTCCCACCGGGCCTCCGGGATGCCGGGCGCGAAGTCCGCGGCCGTCCAGAGCCGCTTGTCCCGCTCGGTGCGCCCGTCGCCCCCGTCCGTCTCGGCGAGCCACTCCAGCGGGTAGCGGGAGCGGTGCCCGTCCGACCAGAGCACCTCCAGGTGCCCGTCGGCCTCGGTGCTCGTCGCGATCGCGAGCCCCTGCGGCAGGTCGCCGATCTGGAACAGCTTCTGTCCGTTGCGCGGGTCCCGGCACTCGGCGCACGGGCAGTTGTCGCGCAGCCAGTACGGCGGCAGCTCGGTCATCGGTCTCCTCCTCGGCGGGACTACGGCTGTCGTATCGGCTGAAGTTGTATAGCCAACTTCACTCCGCGGTCTGGAGCCTGCCTGCCCCCGGTGAGTTCCGCGTGCCCGGCAGGTGAACGCTGCGGGAACTGTGCCGGGAGGTCGCACCCGACGGGCTGTTCGAGTGAGGGGAGCGGGGTGCGGGGTGTCCCGGGGCGGGGAGGCGGTGGGGCTGCGGCACTGTCGGAGGAATTCCTCCTGCTTCGAGAGGTGACCGGCCATGGCCCACTCCTCCTCCAACCCGCCGGCCTCGGGGCGCACCGGGCTGCGGCGCGAAGTCGGCGTCGTCGGACTGCTCTGGGCCTCGGTCGGGGCGATCATCGGATCCGGCTGGCTGTTCGGGGCGCAGAAGGCGGTGGTGGCGGCCGGGCCGGCGGCGCTTCTGTCCTGGGGCATCGGCGCGGTGGCGATCATCCTGCTGGCGCTGGTGCACGCCGAACTGGGCGGGCTGTTCCCGGTGGCCGGCGGCACGGCGCGCTACCCGCACTACGCCTTCGGCGGGTTCGCCGGGATGTCCTTCGGCTGGTTCACCTGGCTCCAGGCCGCGACCATCGCGCCGATCGAGGTGCAGGCGATGATCAACTACGCCCGGCACTGGACCTGGGCGCGCGGCCTGCTGCACGACGACCTGACCCTCACCGGGCTCGGCTTCGTGGTCGCGGCCCTCCTGCTCGGGGTGTTCGTCGCGGTCAACTTCCTCGGCGTCCGGCTGCTCGCGCACACCAACAGCGCGGCCACCGTGTGGAAGGTCGCCATCCCGGTGCTGACGATCTTCGCGCTCGGCCTCACCGAGTTCCACGCCTCCAACTTCGACGTGCACGGCTTCGCGCCGGACGGCGCCAAGGGCGTGCTGACGGCGATCAGCAGCAGCGGGGTGATCTTCGCGCTGCTCGGCTTCGAGCAGGCCATCCAGTGGGCGGGGGAGAGCCGCAACCCGCGCCGGGACATCCCGCGCGCCGTGCTCGGCTCGGTCGTGGTCGGCACCGTCGTCTACGTGATGCTCCAGGTGGTGTTCATCGGCGCGCTGCCGCCGGAGACCTTCGCCCAGGGCTGGAGCACCCTCGACTACCCGGGGATCAGCGGGCCGTTCGCCGGCCTCGCGACCCTGATCGGCCTCGGCTGGCTGGCCACCGTGCTGTTCGTCGACGCGGTGATCTCACCGGCCGGCACCGGGCTGGTCTACATCACCTCCAGCTCCCGGGTCACCTACGGCCTGAGCCGCAACGGCTACGCGCCGCCGGCCCTCCAGTCCACCGACAAGCGCGCGGTGCCCTGGCTCGGCCTGCTCATCGCCTGGGCGGCCGGGGTGATCTGCTTCCTGCCCTTCCCGAGCTGGCAGCGGCTGGTCGGGTTCATCACCTCGGCGGTGGTGCTGATGTACGCGGGCGCGCCGCTGGCCTTCGGGGTGCTGCGCAAGCGGCTGCCGGGGATGGAGCGCTCGTACCACCTGCCCGGCGGCGCGGTGGTCTCGCCGCTGGCCTTCGTGGTGGCGAGCCTGGTCGTCTACTGGTCCGGCTGGGACACCCTGTGGCGGCTGGGCCTGGCGATCGTGACCGGTTACCTGCTGCTCGGCGGGTACTCCTGGTACGCGCGCTCGAAGGGGGTGCCGAACGCGCCCCGGATGGACTTCGGGGCCGGGCAGTGGCTGCCGGTCTACCTGGTCGGCATGGGTCTGATCTCCTGGCAGGGCACCTTCGGGGTGGGCGCGCGGGGGAACCTGCCGCTGTGGTGGGACATCGCCGTCGTGGTGGTGTTCTCGCTGGTCGTCTACTACTGGGCGCTGGCGATCGCGCTGTCGGCGGAGGAGATCGAGCGGAACATCCGGGGCGTCGAGGTGGTGGACGTCAACGGGCACTGAGCCCGGGTACGGCGGCGGGGGGGGGGGGGGGGGTTGGTGGGGGCGGGCTCGGGGGGGGGGGGGGGGGGCGCCCCGGCGGGGGGGGCCGGGGGGGGGGGGGGGGGGCCGCCGCGGGCCCCCCCCCCCCCCCCCCGCCGCCGTGTGCGGGCGGGTCGCTCAGGCCGCGACGGCCGCGCTCCAGGCGGCCTCGGCGGCGGCCAGGGCGGGCGCCGGGTCGGCGTCCGTCGCCCCGGCGAGGCCGGTGAGGCAGGCGCGGACGGTGTCCGGCGAGGCCGCCCGGCCGTAGTGGTTGACCCGCAGCATCGAGCCGGCCAGCGCGCCGCCGCCCGGCTGGACCGGCAGGGCCGGGTCGAGGCGGGCGGCGAGGGCGGTCGCGTCGACGCCGTCCGGGGTGCGCAGGGTGGTGGCGACCGGGGCCGCGTGGGCGTCCTCGACGACGTACGGGGACAGGGTGCCGAGCGCGCGGACCCCGGCCCGGGTGGCGGCGGAGGCGGCGCGGTGGCGGGCGATCACGGCGGGCAGGCCGTCGGCGGCGATCCGGTCCAGGCAGGCGCCGAGCGCGAGCATCTCCAACTGGGCCGGGGCGTGCGGCAGTACGGTGCGGCCGGCGTCGGTCCAGCGCTCCTTCCAGTCGAGCAGCGAGAGGTAGGAGCGGCGCGGGGCGGCCGGGTTGGCGGTGATCCGCTCCCAGGCGCGCTCGGAGACGGACACGGCGGACACCCCGGCCGGGCCGCCCATCGCCTTCTGGCCGCCGATGACGCACAGGTCGACGCCCCACTCGTCGGTGAGCAGCGGCTCGGCCGCGACGGAGGCGACCGCGTCGAGCATCAGCAGCGCGCCGTGCTCGCGCACCGCGGCACCGATCCCGGCGACCGGGTTGGTGTTGCCGGTGGCGGCCTCGGCGTGCACCAGGGAGACGAAGTCGATCTCCGGCGTGCTCTCCAGGGCCTCGGCCACCTGCTCGGCGCTCACCGCGCTGTCGAACGGGGCGGCCAGGTCGACGACCTTCGCGCCGCAGGAGCGCAGCCAGTTGCCGAAGGTCTGCCCGTACGGGCCGGTGACGATGTTCAGGGCGGTCGAGCCGGGGTGCGCGGCGCCGCGGATCGCGGCCTCCAGGGGGAGCAGGGCCTCGCCCTGGGTGACGATCACGTCGGCCTCGGTGTGCAGCAGCGAGGCCACCCGGTCCTCGATCGCCGCGAACTCGGCGGCGCTGAGCGGGGGCAGGTCGAGGAAGGGACTCACGTCTTTATCGCCTTTCGCGGGGTGGGGGTGCCGGCAACGAGTCTGCCCCATGGTGACCGCTTACACGGAACCCGCCCGTCGGTAGAGTGCGGCCATGAGCGATGGCGCGGTGCTGCACGTGCGGGGTCGGGTGCTGGTCGGTCCGCAGGACGTCCGGGACGAACTCTGGGTGGTGGACGGCCGGGTGAGCTTCACCCGCCCGCCGACCGCCGGGGACGTGCGGACGGTGACCGGCTGGGTGCTGCCCGGTCTGGTGGACGCCCACTGCCACGTCGGCCTGGACGCGCACGGCGCGGTGGACGCCGAGACCAGCGAGAAGCAGGCGCTCACCGACCGGGACGCCGGCACCCTGCTGATCCGCGACGCGGGCTCGGCCGCCGACACCCGCTGGATCGACGAGCGCGAGGACCTGCCCCGGATCATCCGCGCCGGGCGGCACATCGCCCGCACCCGCCGCTACATCCGCAACTACGCGCACGAGATCGAGCCCGGCGACCTGGCCGCCTACGTCCGGGCCGAGGCCAGGCGCGGGGACGGCTGGGTGAAGCTGGTCGGCGACTGGATCGACCGCGAGCGCGGCGACCTCGCCGCCTGCTGGCCGGGCGACGCGCTCGCCGAGGCGATCGCGGCGGCGCACGAGGAGGGCGCGCGGGTCACCGCGCACTGCTTCTCCGCCGAGTCGCTGCCGGACCTGCTGGCGGCCGGGATCGACTGCGTCGAGCACGCCACCGGGCTGACCGAGGAGCTGATCCCGGTCTTCGCCGAGCGCGGGGTGGCGATCGTGCCGACCCTGGTCAACATCGCGACCTTCCCCGACCTCGCGGCCGGCGGCGAGGGCAGGTTCCCGGCCTGGGCGGCGCACATGCGGCGGCTGCACGAGCGCCGGTACGACACCGTGGGCGCCGCGCACGAGGCCGGCATCCCGGTGTTCGTCGGTACCGACGCGGGCGGCTCGCTGGCGCACGGGCTGGTCGCGGACGAGGTGGCGGAGCTGGTCAGGGCGGGGCTGAGCCCGGCCGAGGCGCTGTCGGCGGCGAGCTGGGGGGCGCGTGAGTGGCTGGGGCGGCCGGGGCTGGAGGAGGGCGCGCCGGCGGACTTCGTGGTGTACGCGCAGGACCCGCGGGCGGACGTCCGGGTGCTCGCCGACCCGCGGCTGGTGGTGCTGCGGGGGCGGCCGGTCGGGTAGCCGCGTCGGGGCGGCCGGGGTGGCCGCGGTGGCCGCGGTGGCGGGCCGGGGTGGCGGGGCGGGTGCTTCGGGCGGGTGCTTCGGGCGGGTGGTCCGGGCGGGTGGTCCGGGCGGCGCTCGCCGGGCCCTCGCCGGGCCTCGTTCACATGATCATCCGCTGAACGCCCTGTCGGTGTAGGCCGATAGGGTGGCGACCATGGCACCGCGTCCACTGAACGAGATCGTCGAGCCCGGCTGGGCCACCGCCCTGGAACCCGTCACCGGACGGGTCGCCGCGATGGGCGACTTCCTGCGCGCCGAACTGGCCGCAGGCCGTACCTACCTGCCCTCCGGCCCGAACGTGCTGCGGGCCTTCCAGCAGCCCTTCGCCGACGTGCGGGTGCTGATCGTCGGGCAGGACCCGTACCCGACCCCGGGCCACGCCGTCGGGCTCAGCTTCTCGGTGGGGCCGGAGGTGCGGCCGATCCCGGCGAGCCTGATCAACATCTACCAGGAGTACGGGAACGACCTGGGCCTGCCGCAGCCGTCCGACGGGGACCTCACCCCGTGGACGAAGCAGGGCGTGCTGCTGCTCAACCGGGCGCTGACCACCGCGCCGCGCAAGCCGGCCGCGCACCGGGGCAAGGGCTGGGAGGAGGTCACCGAGCAGGCGATCCGGGCGCTGGCGGCGCGCGGCGGTCCGCTGGTGGCGATCCTGTGGGGGCGTGACGCCCGCAACCTGCGGCCGCTGCTCGGGGACATCCCGGCGATCGAGTCGGCGCACCCGAGCCCGTACTCGGCGAACAGCGGCTTCTTCGGCTCGCGGCCGTTCAGCCGGGCCAACGAGCTGCTGGTGCGGCAGGGGGCGCAGCCGGTGGACTGGCGGCTGCCGTAGCGGTTTGCGACCGCAATTCGGCGATTCCGGAGCGGAGTTGAGTCAGCACGAAACGTCAATCTCACTCCAACGAGTGAAATGACGTTCCGTGTTACTCATGTGACGGATTGTTCGAGAAGACTGGCGTCTCATCGTTTCATCCGTGTGGGGGTATCGCCATGTCTTCTCGCCGAATCGTTTCCGCTTCCGCCGCTGCCGCGGCCACCGCGCTGGTGGCGAGCACGCTGCTCACCGCCGCGCCCGTCCAGGCGGCCGAACCCGCCCCGTCGCCCGGTAAGGCGCGCGCCGTCACCGCCGAACTCGACCTGGACGTCAGCCTGCTGAACAAGGCGGTGGACGTCCCGGTGAACATCGCGCTGAACAAGGTGGAGTCGCCCGCGCAGCGCGACGGCTCGATGCTCACCGCCACGGTGGCCGGGGTCGACCAGCAGGGTCCGGTCACCCTGGTCAAGGCGGACGTCGGCAAGTCGGTGACCCGCGTCGACGCCAAGGGCGCCACCGCCTCCGTCAAGCTGGTCAACGCCGACGTGCACGCCCCGGGCCTGCCCGCCACCGCGCTGCTGGGCCTGGAGGCGATGAGCGCCGAGGCGACCTGTCCGGTCGACGGGAAGCCGACCGCCGACGTGATCGCGCCGGTCAGGCTCAGTGTGCTCGGCAAGCCGGTCACCATCGGCCTGTACGGGCCGACCAAGGTGGAGGTGCCGCTGATCGGCAGCGTCTCGGTGGAGTTCTCCAAGAAGACCGTCACCACGACCACCGCCGCCGCCTCGGCCCTGGAGGTGCAGGTGGAGGTGAACCCGCTGAACCTGAACGTCGCCAAGGTCACCGGGAAGATCACCGTCGCCTCGGTGAGCTGTGAGAAGCCCACCGCGCCGCCGGCCACCCCGTCGGGCCCGGCCGCCCCGAGCGCCGCGCCCACCAGCGCGCCCGCCGCCCAGCCGGTCGCCGACACCACCGCCTCGCGGGCCGCCGACCCGCAGGCCGGAGCGGAGAAGCCGGAGAAGTCGCGGCAGTCGTCGCAGCCGTCGGAGAAGCTGGCGGCCACCGGCGGCAGCAGCGCCACCGGCCCGCTCGCGGCCGGCGCCGCCGCGCTGGTCGCGGGCGGGGCGGCCGCGCTGTGGGCCACCCGGCGCCGTCGCGCCGCGCACGCCCGCCGTCACTGACGGCACCCGGAACGGCGGGAGTGCCGTCCCCGGCACTCCCGCACCGTGACCGTGCCGATGCGGACGGTTGGTTCACATGCGCGTTACACGAGAGGAACAACCGGGAAACGGCGGCTTGCGACGCTACGCGGGCACCCACCAGCCAGCAATGCGAGGGACACGCCGTGGCAATCAAGGCCGAGTACATCTGGATCGACGGCACCAAGCCGACCGCGAAGCTCCGTTCCAAGACTCGCGTCCTGCCCAACGCCGACAAGATCCCGACCTGGGGCTTCGACGGTTCCTCGACCAGCCAGGCCGAGGGCCACGCCTCGGACCGCGTGCTGGACCCGGTGCGGGTCATTCCGGACCCGATCCGCGGTGGCGACAACATCCTGGTCCTCTGCGAGGTCCTGGAGACGGACGGCACCCCGCACGTCTCCAACACCCGCGCACTGCTGCGCGAGGTCGCCGAGAAGTACGCCGCGCAGGAGTCGATCTTCGGCATCGAGCAGGAGTACACCTTCTTCAAGGGCTCCCGCCCGCTCGGCTTCCCGGAGGGCGGCTACCCGGCCCCGCAGGGCGGCTACTACTGCGGCGTCGGCGCCGAGGAGGTCTTCGGCCGCGAGATCGTCGAGCTGCACCTGGACCGCTGCATCGGCGCCGGCCTGGCCATCTGCGGCATCAACGCCGAGGTCATGCCCGGCCAGTGGGAGTTCCAGATCGGCCCGGTCGACGCGCTGACCGTCTCCGACGACATGTGGGTCGCCCGCTACCTGCTCTACCGCACCGCCGAGGAGTTCGGCATCGACGCCACCCTCGACGCGAAGCCCGTCCGCGGCGACTGGAACGGCGCCGGCGCCCACACCAACTTCTCCACCAAGGCGATGCGCGAGGGCTACGACGCCATCATCACCGCCTGCGAGGCGCTCGGCAGCTCCCAGGAGAAGGTGCTGGAGCACGTCACCCAGTACGGCGCCGACATCGAGTCCCGCCTGACCGGCAAGCACGAGACCGCCCCGTGGAACTCCTACAGCTACGGCGTCTCCGACCGTGGTGCCTCGGTGCGCATCCCGTGGCAGGTCGAGGTGGACAAGAAGGGCTACATCGAGGACCGCCGCCCGAACGCCAACGTCGACCCCTACGTCGTCACCCGGCTCATGATCAACACCTGCTGCGAGGCCCTGGAGAAGGCCGGCCAGGTCTGATCCGCCGCGCCACGAGGCGCGCACGCCACGGCCGCAGGCCCCCTCCCGGTGCAGGAGGGGGCCTGCGGCCGTTCGGCTGTCCGGGACGTTCGTACGCCCGCCGACGGCGGGGGCGTCCTGGCCGGGCGTCCTGCTCGGGGCGTCCTGCTCGGGCGTCTTGATCGGGGTGGAGGAGTCGCGGAGAATCGGGGCATGACCGCTTCGGGCCGACCGCTTCTCGTGCGCAGGCTGCACGTGGACCTGGGACGGGTGTGGGCGGCGGGGTGTCGCAGTCGGTGGGTTCCGTCAACCGACCGCAGGCAGTCCCCGCCCCAGGAGTGTGTCCGTCCATGGCTCTCACCTTCCACTGGTTCCTCCCCACCAACGGCGACAGCCGGCTGATCGTCGGCGGCGGTCACGGCTCCACGCCCGGCGCGGCCGGCTCCCACCGGCCGCCGAGCGTCGGCTACCTCGGGCAGATCGCCCGCAGCGCCGAGCAGTTGGGCTTCGAGGGGGTACTGACACCGACCGGGGCCTGGTGCGAGGACGCCTGGCTGACCACCGCGATGCTGAGCCAGGTGACCGAGCGGCTGAAGTACCTGGTGGCGTTCCGGCCCGGGCAGATCAGCCCGACACTGGCCGCGCAGATGGCCGCGACCTACCAACGGCAGTCCGGCGGAAGGCTGTTGCTCAACGTGGTGACCGGTGGGGAGTCCGCCGAGCAGCGCGCCTACGGGGACTTCCTGAACAAGGACGCCCGGTACGCGCGGACCGGGGAGTTCCTGGACATCACCCGCCGGCTCTGGGCCGGCGAGACGGTCGACCACCACGGGCCGCACCTGAGGGTCGAGGGAGCGCGGCTGAACCGGCTGCCCGACCCGGTGCCGACGGTGTACTTCGGCGGTTCCTCCCCGGCCGCCGGCGACGTCGCGGCCCACCACGCGGACGTCTACCTGACCTGGGGCGAACCGCCCGCCCAGGTGGGGGAGAAGATCCGCTGGATCCGCGAACTGGCCGCCGCCAGGGGCCGGACCGTCCGGTTCGGCATCCGGCTGCACGTGATCACCCGGGACACTGCCGCGCAGGCCTGGGCGGAGACCGAGCGGCTGCTCGCCGCGATGGACCCGGGCCGGGTACGGGAGACCCAACGGGCGCTCGCCGAGAGCGAGTCGGAGGGACAGCGGAGGATGCTCGCGCTGCACGGCGGCTCGGCGCGGCGGCTGGAGGTGCATCCCGGCCTGTGGGCAGGCATCGGGCTGCTGCGCGGTGGCGCCGGGACGGCGCTGGTGGGCAGCCACCGGGAGGTCGCGGACCTGATCTGCGAGTACCACGGGCTGGGCATCGACGAGTTCGTGCTGAGCGGGATGCCGCATCTGGAGGAGGCGTACTGGTTCGGCGAGGGCGTGCTGCCGCTGCTCGCCGCCCGCAACCTGTGGACCCGCCCGTGACGGCGGCGGGGGCGGGGGCGGGGACGGCGGTGGGGACGGCGGTGGGGGAGCCCGATCGTGACCCGCAAATCGCTGGTCAAGCGCCCCCGGCGGACCGAGAATTCAAGGCATGACCCAGCAGCCCCTGCTCCTCCTCGACGTGGACGGACCACTCAATCCCTTCGCCGCGCCGGAGCGGAGGCCCGAGGGCTACGACACCCACCGGCTGAGCCCCGCCTGGTGGGTGGCGAAGCAGGAGCACCTGGCGGCGGTCCGGGCCCGGCAGGCCACGCGTGCCAGACACGCCAGGCCCCCCGCCGCGCGGGTCAAGCCGCTGCGGGTCCTGCTGAACCCGTCGCACGGCGGGGAACTGCTCGCGCTGCCGTACGAACTGGTGTGGGCCACCGGGTGGATGGGCGAGGCCAACACCCACATAGGCCCGCACATCGGTCTGCCCGAACTCCCGTACATCCGCTGGTCCGACCTGTTCGGCGAGGACCGGGACGGGCTGCACTGGAAGACCAGGGACGTGGTCGCCTGGGCCGCCGGGCGCCCGTTCGTCTGGGTGGACGACGAACTCGGCCCGCAGGACGAGGAGTGGATCGCCGCCCACCACCCGGGGCCGGCCCTCACCCTGCACGTCAATCCCCGGATCGGCCTGCTGGCCGGGGACTTCGCCAGGCTGCGGGAGTGGGCGGAGGCCGCATGACCGGGCGGCCGCTGCTCCTGCTCGACGTCGACGGGCCGCTCAACCCCTACGCGGCGCCCAAGACCCGCCGCCCGGACGGCTACCGGACGCACCGGATGCTGCCGGAGTCCTGGGTGGCCCGCCACGCACCGCTGCCGCGCGAGCGGGTGAAGCCGCTGCGGGTCTGGCTGAACCCGTCGCACGGTGAGGAACTGCTGGCGCTGCCGTACGAACTGGTGTGGGCCAGCACCTGGGAGAACGTATCACCCTTGCACCTTGTTCCCGACCTGCGGATACGTGCTGAGATGCAAGAGGCCACGACGTATTCGGAGGCCGTGCTTGCCCGGCCGACCGCCCCCCTTCAGTCCGACCTAATGAACTCGCAGCTCAGTACCTCGGTCGTTGCCTTGGGCATGTATTCCTTCACGTAGGCAATCCACTTCTGCCGCGCTTCATCCTCGCTGCCTCGCCAGGGGGTGTAGACGCGCGACACCTTCCTCCCTTGGCGGTCCGTGATGGCCACAGTCAGGCGGTAAGTGTTCTTGTTCTCGCTCATCACTTGCTCCGCTGTTCTCCGCCTTCAGGTCCTCCGTACCGCAGTTCCATCTGCCGGATCTCGATGAGGTCAGCCACGGACATGTCGGCCAGAAGGGCGTTCTCCGCCAACAGGCCGCCCGAGAGAATCGACAGCGCCCGTAGCAGCTCGGCCACCGCCGCGTCGGGAGCGAGGCCGAGCCGACGACTGAGCTGGCACAGCTCGGCAAGCATCTGCTCTTTGATGAGCCGGTCCCCTTCTTCTCGGGACACGCCGGAATCCGCGCGCGCCACTTGGCAGACGGCTGCCATGGCTAAGGCGGCATTGTTGGCGGCGAACTGGACTTCAGAATCGGGGATCTTTCGCTTCACGATGTAGGCGCTATCCATTCGGAGAGGATGCTCGGAGATTCGAGCGGGGTACGTGCCGTGTGGGCCGGAAGCGTGATCACTGCGCATCGATCAGATGATCCAACTAGCGCTCGCAGGAGGGCAGTTCGCTGTAGGCTGCGAGAATGAAGCTCCCCGACGAACGACACGATGCGGCTGCTCATGGCGGTGGCGACGTTCTGGCGTTGTCCGCGATCCACCGCTTCACTTCTCTTGATCTTGAGGCATTTGAAGTCCCGGCCGGCCGGGAGGAGGAATGGCGGTTCACCCCGCTGCACCGTTTGCGCGGACTGCACGACGGCAAGGCTGTTCACCGCGACAACGGCCTTTACGCCGGCCCCACGGGCCAGGCGGACAGCGGCGTGGCTGTTCAGGTCGTCGCGTCCGGTGACAGCCGGATCGGCGGTGCCATCGCTCCGGCCGACCGAGTCGCCGCTCAAGCCTGGCGCAGCCACACCCACGCACTCCTGGTGACTGTCCCGCCGGACACGATCGTGACGGAACCTGTCCTGGTCGGAGTCACCGGCCCGGGGGAGGACACCGCAGCGTACGGACATGTGACGATCCGGGCCGGGAAGTTCAGCAAGGCCACCATCGTGTTGAGCTACACGGGCTCGGGGACCTTCGCGGACAACGTTGAGTTGATTGCCGACGAAAGCGCAGACCTGGCGGTGGTGGTCCTCCACGAGTGGAACGCGGACGCCGTCCATGTCTCCGCACACCACACGAGCCTTGGACACCACGCCAAGCTCAGGCTGACCACCGTCAGCCTTGGTGGCTCGGTCGTCCGCGTCAGCCCCACGCTGACCTTCGACGCGCCTGGAGCGGACGCGGAGCTGTCGGGTCTGGTGTTCTCGAAGGCCGGCCAGCACATCGAGCACCGGCCGATCGCCGACCACGCCGCACCGCACTGCACGTCCAGGGTCAACTACAAGTGCGCCGTGCACGGCCGGGACTCGCGCAGCGTGTGGATCGGTAACGCGTTCATCCGTTCCGCCGCTCCTGGTACCGACACCTATGTGGCTAACAGGAACATCCTGCTGTCGCCGGGCGCCCGTGCCGACGCGGTCCCGAATCTGGAGATCGAGACCGGTGAAATCGTCGGTGCCGGCCACGCAAGCGCGACCGGCCGATTCGAGGACGACCAGCTGTTCTACCTGATGTCTCGTGGCATTGACGAGAACGAAGCCAGGCGTCTGGTCCTGCGCGGATTCTTCCGCGACATCATCGCGAAGATCGGCATCCCCGAGGTCGAAGACCGGGTGCTGGGCACGATCGAAGAGGAGTTGGCTCGGCTGAGCTGACCGGCTGGTCACCGGACGCTTCCCAGGACGACGTACGCGACGGCCGGGTAGGTGGCGGCGAACGCCCAGACGAAGCAGTTCAGGCCCATCACGACCGCCACAAGCAGGTGGAAGACTAGGGCCAACCCGATCAGCAGCGGAAGCAGCGGAGGCGGCGCGAGCAGCACCAGCGGGAACGCCGTCTCCGCACTGATCAGAGCCAGCGACAGCCAGCGGCACAGAACAGGCCGCTCGGACAGCCGACGGGCCGCCCAGGCGTTGCCCCATGAGCGCGTGCGGAGCACACCGAGAAGGCCGGTCCCGTCGCGCCACTCCCAGTGGAGAACCTTCGCGAGCCCCGACGAGAAGTAGGCCAAGCATGCCTCGGCGACGATGAACCACAGGGCTACCTGTTCGGCATCGAACGTCTGCGCCATCGCCAGTGCGCCAAAGACAAGTAGGAGAACCTGGTCGGAGCCCTCGCCGCCGTAGGGGGTCCGCAGGCCCCGCAGTGCCAGCGACACGGTCACCAACCACAGCAGTAGGACTTGCCAAGCCCCGGAGGGGGCAGTCAGGACCAGCACGGCGGCGGCCACCGAGCGCACCGCCACGCCGATCAGGTCGCGGGGGTACCCCAGTAGCACGTCGAACAGGGCTCCCGAGCGCCCCGTCGAAGTCCAGCGCCGACGCAGCCGTAGGACGCGCCAGCTGTTCCACGAGCTGTCGTCGGTGGACCGGGGCCGGGCCAGAACCTCAAGAGAAGAGATGAGTACGCCGATTCCGGCGATGATCTCCGTGATACGGATGGCGGATGACGGAATCACCGAGATTCTCCAAGACGGTGGCGGCCGGATTTGAATACCACGTCCGGGTGCGCGTCACTGAGAACGCCATGCGAAATCGCCAGGACGAATTGAACCTCGCGGCCGTCTGGATCTTGCGACGCAATGGCGGTGACGTGGTTCAGAATCGCGAGGTACGGCAGGGAAACCTGCACGGCGCGGGGTCTCTCCAAATCAAAGCGATGCGCGACGGACATGACGTCGGATAAGCCTTTGAAGGTGCGGCGGTCCGGGTTCCATGCCACGTGCCACCAGCGGCGCTCTGGGGGGCCGGCGACCTGCTGCCAGGGGCCGAATTCGCCGGATGGTCCGGACGTCCGCATGAGAAGGTGATAGTCATGCTGAACCGGTCGAGGCGCAAAGAAGCGGAAATTCGGAATGATTCCGAAGATGTCCCAGAGCCTCAACCGGTCCAGCAACCGACCTCCCCGCGGAACCGTCAACTGGCCGGCAGCCGACACGAAGAACCACACCGTGAGCACGACGGCCGTGATGACGGTCCCCACGGGATCAGGCCGCGATCAGCAGGGCCGTGCGCCGGACGCCGAGCAGGTCGTACAGGCCGGCGTCCTCGGGCGCCTGGTCCACGAGGCTGACGGCGATCTCGTCGCCGTCGGTGACGACACCCCCGGCGGAGAAGGTGGCGTTCCCCTGGGTGGTCACGTCCGGGGAGCCAGCGAAGACGCCGCTGACCTCCGGGTCGGCTCCGATGCTCGCCGCGATGTTGAGCGAGGACATGTACTCTCCTTTCCCGAGCATCCTTCCGGCGGCCGCCGGAAGAAATCTTCGAGATGATCACCCCGATGCGGGATGCCCCCTCGAAGCTGGCATTAACATAGCCGATACCAGAGATCCACTAAAGCGTTTTTGGCGGTACTATTTATAAGGAATTTTGCATTCCGGAGTTTCTGTATGTGGGCATAGCAAAGCTCCCTGCTTCGGCAATGAAACAGGGTTGTAGATAGTGCCGGGCTGTCATTTGTTGGCAGCCCGGCGCGGGTCGCCCCGAGGCTCTAGTTTCGAGGCCCCACCTCCGATCGGAAGACCTCGGGCGCGTCCTCGGTGCACTCCAGGAGCGCCGCCAGCGCCGTCATCGCCACCGCGGCCAAGGCCGACTGGAGGTCCCTGGTAGCGGTGGCCTTCTGGCTGGGCCGCATTTTTCGCAGCTTCAGCATGTTCAGCGCCGCGTTGCCCATGTACTCCTGCAAGCTGAGCAGCAGCAGGTTCAGGAGGTCCGGCGCGTCCCTGGAGCGCGCCTTCAGCTGGGCGTGCGTGAGGTGCGCGCGTTCCCAGAGCCATTCCATGTGCATGTCTGAATACTCGTTTCTCAAGGGAAAGGGCGGGCAGTTTGAGTTGGTTGGGAGCCTGGATTGCCGCCGACTAGCGGGCGCGGGACTGCGGCCTGAGCCGGAGTTCGGCCCACACGTCCTTGCCGCAGGCGTACAAGTCGACTCCCCAGCGGCGCGCCAAGCTGTTGACGATGACGAGCCCTCGGCCGCGCGACGGCACGTGGTCGGGGCCGGCGGGCAGGCCGGCGTCAACGAAGACCGGCATCGAGCATGAGCCGTCGCTGACCGTGATCCGGACCGTGGACTCGCCCAGGCGCTCGACCTGGAACCCGATCTTGAGCTGGCATCCCGTCTGGATGGCGTTCGTCACCAGCTCGCTTGCCACCAGGACGGCGGGGTCGATCAGGTCGAACATCCCCCAGGAGGCCAAGGCGGCGTCCACAAGCCAGCGGGACAACGCCGCCGCCTCGGGGGTGTAGGGGTACTTCGCGGTGAACCGCGTGAGCGGTTCTTCCAGCTCGACGTGCAGGCGCGGCTCAACGACGACGGTCACGTTGTCACCTCCATCCGTCTTAAGCCGTCGAGTAGCCGCTGCATGAGATCGGCCGACGGCGCCTGGTGGCTGTGGTCCTGGTGAAGCTGTTCGATCTGCTCGGAGCTGAAGCCGAAGTGCTCTCGGAGCGCTCGACCGCGAGTGCGGCGGGCCAACGGGGGAGCCGTCGCGGCCCTGCCGGCGTTCACGACCGATGCGAGCTGGACGGCCCGGATCTGGGCTTGCAGGTCTTCCAGCATCGACCGGTTGAGCCGAAGTTCGATCACGGGAGGAGGGCACACGCCGGAGGGGTCCGGCTCGATGCCGCTGAACGTCATCCGGAACGACTGCTCCGGACGATCGAGGAGCTGCAACTGCGTCGGCGGGATCTCCTCGACGGAGATCGGCCCTCGTCGCGGCGCGGTGCGGGTCTGTGGGTTCGAAGGCGCGGCCCCGCCCGTGGGGCGGAGGACCGTTCGGATCTTGTTTTCCAGCCGCACCACGGTCTTGCGGGTGAGCCGGAGTTTGATCGAGGGAGAGGGGTGGCCCTCGGCGGCGTCGAGGGCCACCCCGCTCAGGGTCAGCAGGATGGGGAAGTCAGGCTGACCGAGGCGTTCCAGCTGCGACGGGCCGAGTTCTTCGATGCTGATCCGGCCCCGACGAAGCGGAGAGCTGTCCTGCGGGTAAGGCTGTATGGACATGCTGTCCGCCGGACTCATCGAAGTCCCCCTTGAGAGTGGCGCAGACGATCTTGTAGTGATCAACCGGGCTGAGGTCCCAATGCCACGACGCGGTCAGCTCCGTGATCAGCCCGAAGCCTCGACCGCCGGTGTCGTAAATGCCGGCCAGACGGGGCTTCGGGAGGTCCGTGGAACGATCCATCACTTCGATCCACGGGAGCCGGTTCCAGAGCGACACGAAGGTCACCTGGTACGGCGTGCCAGCGTGCCGGAGCGCGTTCGTGGCCAGCTCGCAGGCGACGAGTGCCGGGTCGCCAGGGTCGATCCCGACGGCCTTGCACGACTCGGTGACGAGCTGTCGGACACCGCGAACCGAGGTGGGGTCGGGTTCGAAGGATTCCGATCGAAAGAGACGAACGACAGTGCTCAGGTGGGCGTGATCGAACGGATTGTGCACAGCTCCTCCACAGGTTGGCCGGAGGGAGCCGTGCGTCATCGCGGACGCACTACACTCCGCGGACGGCTCGTAGCGGGGTGGCGCGGGATTGATAATCCTCGTACGAGAGCCTCGTACGCAACCCTTCGGTGATGACTCGTCAAAGTTCACTCTCCTGGCGCTTGGTTGACGCTCTGCGCGCTACGCTCGTCCCACGACCGTTTCTGCTGTACAGGGAGCAAAGAGCTTGGTGACGAAGCCGCAGACATCCCGCACGATGGCGAACGTCGGCCGGCGGCTGAAGGCGCTTCGTCTGGAGGCGCGCCCGCGCCACACGCAAGCCGCAGTAGGCATGGCCCTCGGCAAGAGTCAAGACATGATCAGCTTGTTCGAGAAGGGCGGACAGCTCCCCACGGACGGGCAACTCCGGAAGATGCTCGACCTCTACGGCGTGGATCAGGCGACCAGGATCGACCTGATGGCCGAGATCAGAGGGGCCAGGGAGTCGGAAGCGGTTTGGTGGGCCGAGTACGTCGCGGATCTGCCGCGCAGCCTGGTCAAGCTCATCGAATACGAGGACAGCGCGTCCCAGATCAGCATCGCGACGGGAAGCCTGATCCCTTGGCCCTTCCAAACCCTGGAGTACATGAGGGGTGTCGACGAGTTCGCCGCTCATGAGGTCGGGGTGGAGCGCCTGGCCGTTCAACATGAGGTGAGGGCGAGACGGCAGGAGATCATTACCCGGGCCGAGCGGCCGGCGTCGATCGACGTTCTCTTCTCCGAGGCTGCGATCCGTCCTCAGGTAGGCGGCCCAGAGGTAATGCGTGAGCAGTTGGCGCGGATCGTGGAGATAGCGCAGCTACCGAACGTCCGCCTCCGGGTCCTGCCGTTCTCAGCGGGAGCCGCGGCTGCAACGCAGCTCTTTCTGAACATCATGGACTATCCCAACCCGAAGGACCCCGGGGTGGCGGCGATCGATACCGGGACCGGAGTCGTCTTCGCCGAGGACCCCAAGGAAGTGCGGGCTCGTCGCCGCATGTTTGACTACCTGGTAAGGAATGCGCTGGATCCTGACGACTCCGTGGGGCTGATCAGCGCCGCACTCAAGGAACTGTGACATGGAAAAGCAGAAGTTGTACGACGTGGTCCCGCCCATCGAGGAGCGCTTCAAATCTCCGCTGAGCCAGGCGAACGGTACGTGCGCAACGTTCGCGCCGATCACAGGTGCGGACGGACAGCTTGCGGGGGTCTTCGTCGGTGACAGCCAGAATCCTGACATCCTCGGCGTTCGACTCACCCCAGAGGAGTTCATCGCGATGGCTGACGGCATGGCCGCCATCCGCACGCGGCTCGGTCTGTAGAAGCCCTTCTCCATATCGTCTGCCCAGGACACCCCCGCCTCCGACGGAGGCGGGGGTGTCCTGGCGTTCCCGGCCCTCGTCGCCGGGTCACGAGGGGGTGGGGCTTGTGCCCACCCGGTACTTCTCCTCTTCCTCCGGCGGTGGGAGCGGGACGGCGATGGACAGTTCGATGGCTGCGACTCGGCGGGTGAGGTAGCCGCTCCGGCCGACGGCGGCTGCCACCCACGCCTCGGTGGTGTCCTTGGGCAGCCAGACGCCCCCGCGTTTCTCCACGGTGCCGATCTGTTCGCCGAGGCCCCGTACGACCCGGTAGTGGCCTCTGCGGCCCTCGTAGTCGAGTTCGAAGCACCGCGGATTCCATCGGCCGTCGGGCAGGACGTTGTCGGGGTGAATGCTCAGGGGTGGTGCCTTCCGTTCGGGTGGGTGGGGGTGGGGCCTGGTGCCAGCGGCAGGCGGGGCTGTCGACAGCCGGCTGGGTGGGTGAGGCGGGGGTGGGGTCTGGTGTTCGCTGCCCGATCTCGACGCCGTCGGCGAGCAGCTGCCGTACGGCGGCGTCGGCCTGGTGCTCGTAGCGGTGGCGGGAGATGTAGTAGCCGTTCTCCCGGATCTCGTACATGTCCTCCGCGAAGTCGCGGTCGTTGAGGACGACGTCCAGGCGGCGGTCGTGGCCGGCACCGGTGACGGTCCAGCGGCCGGCACCCACCGAGGCCCACGTCAGGTCGATGTCCGCCCCGGTGCGGGCTCGGTCGGCGCGCTCGCGCTCGGCCCGTTCGTCGGCGAGGCGCTGGCGTTCGTCCGCCTGCTCGGCCTGGTGCTGCCGATCGGCCTCTTCACGACGCCGTAGGAACTCGGCGCGGCTGTGGGCGGCCTGGCGTTCCAGCTCGGCGAGGCGCTGGCGGGTGGCCTCGCGGCGGCGGGCGGCTTCCTGGCCGCCGGGGAGCGGGGGTAGGGCCTGGGGTTCGTGGCGGGCGGGCCAGGGCTCGGCGAGGTCGGCGCGGTGGTGCTGCCAGATGCGGAGCATGGTGCGGCCGTCGACGGTGGCCACCACGTCGCCGCGCTCGTCCTGCTGGAGGAACCCGGCCTTGATGGCCAGCTCGACCACCTTCCGACGCACCCGGCGGCCCTTGGCACCGAGGCGGGCCCCGGCGGGGACGAGCCGGTACCCGGTGCCGTCCCACCACACCCCGCTGTAGTCCTCCCCGGTGGCCGCCGCGACGAGGCCGTACACCCTGGTCGTCCACCCCGACTGCTCGCGGGCCTCGCGGGTTCGTTCGGCGGCGATGAAGCGGCGGAAGTCGGCTTCGTGGTCGTCGGCGTGGAGGCGGGCGGCGTGGTGGGCGTCGTCGCGGTGGTGGTGTTCGTCGCCGACCTGGGCCGGGCGCCCGGCGTACTTGTCGCCGCAGTCCAGGCACCACACCTTCCCGCCCTCGCCCCGGTAGCCGCCGGGGCCGACGCCGACGGGGCAGGGGTTGCGCAGGCCCCACTCCAGGGCGGTGCCGCCTCCGGGTATCCAGGGGGCGCGGGCGGGGGTGGTCACTGGTGTCTCCTGGGGGCCTGTGGTCACGCTGGGGGTGGAGGGGGTAGTACGGCGTAAGGGCCATGTCGTTAGTGTCGTTTTATTGACACTCTTAAAAAAATCTATACACAGCACTCTTACGGTGAGACTCAATGCCAACCGGGCTCCGACACCCGGCACTTCGACACCGGCCCCACCCTGGGCAGAGGGTGGGGCCTGGTGCCGGCGGGAGCGGTCAGCCGGTTCCGAGGGCGTCGAGCCACTGGCCGGCGTCCATGCCGTCGATGGTGGGCAGGCCGTCCCGGAAGCGGACGTCCCGGGGCTCCAGCTCCAGGTCGAGCAGCTGCCCGACGTGGAGGACTTCGCGGACGACAAGCCCTCGGTAGGCGGCTTCGGCTCGGGCCTGGGCCTCGTCTCCGTAGTAGTGGCGGGGCTGGTCTCCGGTGAGCATTCGGCCGGCCGCTCCGTAGGGCTGGCGCTCGACGGTCCAGGCGCCCTTGGCGTCGTCGGGGGCCACAGTGAAGCGGACCGCCATCGGCGGCTGCTCGGGGCGGGCCTTCGGGTAGACCAGGGTGTAGCGGGTGGCGGTGGCGGTAGCGGGGGGCACTGGTGTCTCCGGGGTGGGGGTGGGGTCTGGGGTCACGGCTGGACGAGCGGGGCGCAGGTCGGGCAGAGCGGGTCACCGTTGAGTGCCCAGTCCGAGGCGAGCGGGGTGTCCGGGGAGCACAGCGCCCGACGGTCGGGGTCGTCCACCACAGCGACGTGCGGCGGGGTGCCGGGGCTGGCGTAGCCGAAGGTGTGGGTGCGGGGCAGGTCCATGACCTTCAGCGGTTCGGGGGCGGCGTGCACGGGGTTCTCCGGGGGGTGGGGTCTGGTGCCAGCGGGGGCTCAGCGGTGGTCGGTCGCCAGGTGCCGCCTGCGGGTCTCGTCGGTGTAGCCCTTGGCGGTGTTGCGGGTCGTCCAGCCGCAGGTGCAGGTGGCGGTGGAGTAGGCCCGGCCGGGGCAGCCCTCGGTGAGCGGCTTGCCGCTGCTGGTGTGCTTGTGCGCGGGCGGGCACACGGAGCCGTCGGCGTGGTGGTCGGTCCGGGGCGCCCGGGGCTTGGCCACGGGGATGTTCTTCTTCGGCCGGCGTCCGGGGATACCCATCGGCACGAGGCCGAGCCGGGCGTCGGCTTCCTGCTGGGCGTCCCACTCGGCTTCGGTGAGGGCGTCGCCGACGACCACGGGCTCGGTGTGGGCGTACCAGGTCTCCCAGTCGCCCGTGACGATGCGCTCGGCTTCGGCCTGGGCTGCCTCCGGGGTGGGGGCGAGGACCGGGACAACGTGCACGGTGATGAGGTCGACGGGGACGATGTACTTGGGCATGCGCTCTTTCCTGTGCTGCTCGGGGGTGGGGCCTGGGGTCTGGCCGGGCCTCGGCACGGTCCGGACGGTGGTCCGGACCGTGCCGAGGCGGGTCAGGCCGCCAGTTCGGTGCCGCTGACGAGCAGGCCGGGCAGGCAGTCCTGGAGGAGCGCGGGCACCATCTCGGTGTCCTTGTCGCGGAACCAGCCGAAGCCGGGGGCGGTGGCGATGGCGAACGGCTCGCCGCCGTCGGCGGGGACGACCACGCGGAACCGGGCGCGGGTCGCGCGGACGGCCGGGCGGAGCAGCCCGAGGACACTGGGGTCGGTGTCGCTGGCGACGCCGTACCGGACTCGGCCGTCGGGCTCGGTCCAGCGCTGCCAGCCCGCGCCTGCCGTGCGGGTGCTGCTGGGCTTGATCCGGGGGCGGGGGCTGGGGCCGATCTTCACCGCGCGGCCGGGGCTGCTGGCGCTCGGCAGGTCCAGCGCGAGCTGCACGGCCTTCGTGTGCTTCGCCTGCGCGCCGCGACCGGCCGGGGTGGTCACGGTGACGGTCTCGGTGGGCCCGTCCTCGTGGGGCAGGCGGAGCGTGGTCGTCAGGGTGGTGCTGTTCACGGTGGCGCTGTTCCTTCGGTGGTGCGGGAGGGGGTGGGGCCTGGTGCCAACCGGGGGTGGGGCCTGGTGCCTACGCGGCTTCGGCGGCGGGCAGCGAGGCGGTGAGGGCCCGCAGCACGGCCTCTGCCATGTCGGGGGTGAGGTGCGAGCACGTGATCTCGATGCCGCTGAAGCGGGCGCGGCTGACCTTGACCTCCGCGTGCGGCGACATCCAGGAGGTGCCGGTCCCCTGGTTCCAGCGGAGGGTGCGGACGTTGTCCTCGCCGTTGCGCCGGTTCGCCTCGCCAGGCGGCCGGCCGGTGGTCAGCGGCACGCGCTTCAAGCGGCGGGCGATGGTGTCGACCTCGTGGACGTCGGTCAGGTGCCGGTGCTGCCGGGCGCTCATCTCCGCGACCGCCGCGTCCAACACGGGCAGCAGCCGCCGCTGCACGTCCCGGGCAACCTGGGCTCCGGTCTTGGCCCGGGTGACGGTGATGTCCCCGGACTCGATGTCGTACCGGTAGAAGTAGGTACTGCTCTCGGGCAGGACGCCGTGCACCCACCACCGCCCGGGGCGCAGCCGTTCCTGCTGGATCAGGATGCGGGCCCTGTCCTCGGTGCGGAGGAGTTCGACGCACGGGTGCCAGTCGGGTATCCGGCGGGGGTCGACAGTCCACACGGTGGGGTCGAGGGCCTGGGCGAGTTCTTCGGCGAGCGACAGCAGCTCGGCGCGCAGGGGGGCGAGTTCATCACGGAGGGCGGTCACGGTGGCGCTGGTCCTTCGGGGTGGCGGGGGTGGGGCCTGGTGTCAGCGGCGCGCGGTCACGCGGCGACCGGGAGCGCGTCCAACAACTCGGGGTCGTGGACGGTCGGTTCGTGGCCGTGGCTGTAGGCGTCGGCGCGGGCGTCGCTCTCGAAGAGGTCCACGGCGGCGGCCTCGGCGGCGTCGTAGTCGGCGGCCTCCACCACGAAGCGGAAGGTCTCGGTGTTGTCGATGTAGACGGCGAAGCGGGGCACAACGGTCTCCTGCGGGTGGTGTGGGTCGGGGGGTGGGACCTGGGCCCGGCCGGCATCGGGGCGCGCCGGATGCCGGCCTCGGGGCGGGCCTTCGGGCGCCCGGGGGCGGGGCCTGGTGTCAGGGGCTCAGGAGGCCGAGCAGGCTGACCAGGTCGGCCCGGAGGCCCGCGAGTTCTTCGCGCAACGCGGTGTTCGCGGCGGTGACGGCCGCGACGCTGGCGCGCAGCTCGTCCAGCTTGGCGGGGTCGATCTCGAAGCCGTCCGGATCGGTCACGCCGGGACGCCGACGGGGTGGGCCCTGGTGTACTCGGCGCGGGCAGCGTGTCCGGCGCGGGTGGCTCGCCAGATGCCGGGCACGTGCCCGGGGGTGAGGTATCCGGCCTCGGCGAGTCGGGCGGTGGTGGTGCCGCCGGAGTCGGCGACGTCGGCCCCGATGCGGTCGCTGAAGCTCCAGTGGGCGAGGAGCGCGAAGTCGTCGGCGCGGATCACCGGCCGCCCTCCGTCTCACGGATGAGTGCTTCGAGTTCGGCGGTGAGGGTGAGCAGCAGTTCCCGGCAGTCGTGCGCGCGGTCGGCGTTCATCTCGTCGTACCGGCCCATGTGCCGGTCTTCGGCGGGCTGGTCGTCGCAGTGCGGGTCGTAGGTCGGGACGCACTCGTAGAAGAGGGCTTCCCAGTCGCGTTCGTTGCGGTGGACGCGGTCAACGAGGGCTTGCAGGCGGGCGGTGGGCATGGCGCTGTTCCTTCAGTTCGGATGGGGGTGGGGTCTGGTGTCAGCGGAGGTCAGGAGGTGGTGGCTTCGGCGGCTTCCAGCTCGCGGGTGATGGCTTCCAGGGCCGTCACGGTCTCGGTCAACAGGGCGTAGGCGTCGCGTGCGCGACTGTCTATGACCTCGTCGAACTCCTCGCAGTCGTCATCGTCGGTGTGGAAGTCGTTCCATCCGTCGGCGTTGGGGTTGTACGAGGGGATTTCGTGGAACCGGGTTTCCCACTCGGTCTCGAAGTCGGCGGCGGCGGTAAGGAGTGCGCGCAGTCGGGCGGCGGGGGTCACGGTGGTGCTCCGGGGGTCGGGGGCGGGGCCTGGTGGCTGAGCGGCCACGGCGGGGGCCGGGGGTTCCGGCCGCCACCGAAGCGGCTCAGACCTCCATGCCCTTGAGCGCCGCGTCAAACGGGCACATGGCGTAGGTGATCAGCTGGGCCAGGTGGTCCCCGGCGTCCCGGCCGCAGTCGGCACAGCTGACCGTGGACGCCTCCACGCCGACGCCGTACACGTCCAGGACGGGGGTTCCGTCGGGGCCCCGGCGGACGTTGAACCAGAGCGGGGCGGCGGCCTCCAGCGTCCCGCCGCACTTCTCACAGGCGAACTCGTCTTCGGTGGCGGTGACTTCGTGGTCCGGGACGTCCGCGACGATTTCGGCGAAGGACTGGGCGACGGCGGCGGACTTGATCAGGTCAACGGGCATGGCTGTGCTCCAAAGGGGTTCGGGAGGGGGTGGGGTCTGGTGTCTGTGCACCCTTGGCGGGGGGCCCGGCGGGGGGCTGGGCCCTCACCAGGGGCGCACAGCTCAGAGCGACCGGAAGACGTGCCCGCTGCTGGCGTGGAAGTAGTCGCACTGCCACGCGGTCATGTCCAGTTGGGGACGCCAGCCTCGGCATCCTTCGACGGCCGCGCGGTATTCGTCGTCGGTCTCCATGAGCCGGTCGTGGGCGAAGTCCTCCAGGTCGTCCCACTCGCCTTCGTAGGCGTCTTCGAAGGTGGCTACGGCGTACTCGGCGTTGCCGACGTAGGCGGCGTAGGCGGTGAGGGCTTCGAGCTCGGCGACGATTCCGGCGTCTTCGGCAAGGTCGGTCAGGTACTCGGCGGTGCGGCTCACGGGGGTCTCTCTCGGGTCGGCGCGGGACGTGGTGGTCGGGGGTGGTCAGACGGTGTCGGGGGCGTCGAACAGCTCGTCCAGCAGGACGTCGAGGCCGGGCGCGAATTCAGGGTCACGCCGCATGTCGCGGAAGGCGTCGAGCATCGCGGCCGCCTGGTCGGGGTGGTCCATGCCGAGCTTGGCCAGGGCGGGCCAGTAGCCGGACAGGCGGATCATGTCGGCGCGGGTCATGGTGGTGCTTCCGTTCTGTGGTGCGGGAGTTGGAGGGGGTGGTGCCTGTTGCCTACGCGGCCCGGCCGTACACGGCGCGGTATCCCTGCGCGGAGCCCCGGACGATGGCGCGGACGTCTTCGCGGTACGCGGCCCCCTGCCGGGCGGCGTAGCCGTCCAGGTAGGGCTTGAGGACGGCCCTCAGGGGCTTGCCGGTGGTTCCCGATCCGGCCCGGCACGACTCTTCGAGCGCGCAGTCGCGGCACAAGGGCGCACCGTCGCGGGCGTCCATGGGAGTCAGCCACTCGTCGCAGTCGCCGCACTGTACGTAGCCCATGGCGGACACGGCGTCTTCGACCATGTAGCAGGTGATCTCCCCGAGTTGGGGGCATGGCAGCTGACGGAGCACGTCGTCGGCGTCCACGTCGGGCGGCAGGGGTCCGCCCGCCTCGCCGACCTCCCGGGCCATCGCGGCCCGCTCGCGCTCGGTGTGGTCGTCGTCGTCCAGCAGGGGGTACCCGGCCAGGCTGTCGGCGATCCGGCGCGCTGCGTCGGCGGCCAGGAACGAATCGGCGTCGTACACGATCCCGTCGCCGCAGGTGTCCCACAGCGTCCCGCACTCCCCGGCGGCGTCGCCCATGATCCGGCAGGCGGCCTGCCAGTTGGACTGTGCGCGGATCGCTTCCGCCTCGTGCTGGTGCCAGCCTTCCCCGTCCTCCAGGAGGCCGCCGGTGCCGTCCATCACCATGCCGAGGCTGGCCCATCCGTGGGCGTCGGCTTCGTCCTCCAAGCGGGTCACGAAGTCCCAGCGGTGGCAGTGCCGTTCGATGGCGGTGAGGAGTTCGGCGGTCAGGGTGGTGCTCATGATTGTTCCTTGCGGGTGGTGCGGTTCGGGGCAGGTCAGCGGGTGGTGGCAAGCCAGTCGCAGGCGTACGCGCTGCCCTGCTCGCAGGCGTCGTGCATGCCTTCGGTCCACCCGTCGTTGAACAGCTGGACCTGCACGGATTCGGGCGTGGCCGGTGCGGCGCTCGCGTGGCCGACCAGCCACCCGCCGAAGGAGGTTGCGAGGGTCAGGGTGATCACGGCGAGGATGCGGCGGGGGTTCATCGGAAATCTCCGGGGGTTGAGGCGGGGCAGTCAGCGGGAGTTGCGGCGGTTACGGGGGCGGCGGGTGCGGACCTCTGCGCGGTCGCGGTCGTAGGCGCTCACCGAGGCGACGGCCACCGGCTCCGGCTCGACAGCGGCCACAGCCGGTCCCTGGACGGCCCGCCGCACCAGGGCGGGCACCTTGCCCGCCCAGTGGGCCAGAAGGCCGGTCAGCAGGGCGGCAGCGAGCCCGCCGCCCCAGTTGTGCGTCTGCCACGGCGACCCGGCCAGCAGCATGATCAGGCCCAGGGCGGCGGGGGTGCGGTGGTTACGGATTGTGATCTCGTTCCGGTCGGTCGTTCGCTTGCAGGACCAACACTGCGGGCCGAGCACCGGACAAGTCAAACCGAGCTTGCGTGAGCTGGGTCACACATAGCAAGGCGCTCGATCTCGCCAGAGTTGAAGACGCGCGCTCGCGCGAAGCGAAGCCAATTCCCAAGCGAGACAAGGGATTTCGCGCGGTCGTGACGTCGGTTCGGTTGCCGTCGGCAAGGCACCCGGGGGGTGCCTCCCGCGCGCGTTCCTTTATTGCCCGGAGCGTCATAGCAGCCCAGATCCGATACGAACGCCGGCCGACCCCTTCTTCTGGATCATCTACACAGCGTGACCAGCAATGATGCACTCATTGCCACGCACTGAACACGTAGGGTGAGGCAGCGGGCGTCGGCAGCGTTAACCGAGGCGCCTTAATACATGTGGAGGCAGCTACGCGCGTGCGCGCACCTGTTGCAGCGGCACCCGGCCGGCCTCCGTCGTAGCCCCGCCAGGGCAACGCTCCCCTTCCGGTCCTCTCTCCCCGGTCGTGGTCGAGCACCTGGCGGGGTCCTGCGCTCCAAGGAGGCCACCGTGCACGCGAGTTCGCGCCGGACAACCCCGTTGCCTCCGCACTGGGCCCGGCTTCGCCGCGCGGTGATGAACCGCGACGGCTGGATGTGCCAGCACCTCCGGTACGACACCGGCGAGCCCTGCGCCGAACCGGCGCGCCACTGCGACCACATCGTCCCCGCCTCCGAGGGCGGCTCGGACGAGCCCGCCAACCTCCGCGCCCTGTGCGACTGGCACGTCCTGCGCAAGGACGCGGCCGACGCCGGCCGAGCCCGCAAGAGGGCCGCCGCGGACCGCTGGCAGCCCGCCCGAACCCGCCGACGCCACCCCGGGGAGGTCCGTTGAACGTCGACCCCACCGAGAAGGACCCGGCGAAGATCCGCGCCGCGCTGATCGAGCTGTACGAGACCGAGTTGGACTTGGAGCCGACCGACCTCGCGCTGATCGACATCGCCGCGCCGATGCTCGCCCGCGCCGCCCAGCTCGACGCCGTGGTGCGCCGCGAGGGGCAGATGATCGAGGGCGGGAACCGCAAGGACATGATGGTGCTGCACCCCGGTATCGCGCAGGCCCAGCTCAACCGGACGCAGGCCGCCGGCCACCTCGCCAAGATCCGCGGTGAGGGCGAAGGCCCGAAGCGCGGCCACAACGCCCGCGACGCCATCGCCACCCGCTGGGGAAACCGCGTCTGAGAGAGGAGCCCGCCGTGGCACGCCGCAAGGCAGCACGGGCCGTCGGCCCCTCGGACGAGTCCCTGCGCATCGCGCGGACCATCGTCTACTACGAGGCGTGCTTGGACTCCGAGGTCCCGCACGCCGTCGCCCGCGAACTGTGGGCCCACGACATGAACTCGCCCTTCGCGGCCGGTGAGCACGTCTCCGTCGAAGCTGCCCGGCTGCTGGAGGAACGCGCCCGCAGGCAGGCCCAGGGGACCTGAGGCGGTCGTCATGTCAGTTCTGACATGACGACTACATGTCTTTTTGAACATGTAAGGGCCCGGACCGAGGAGGGCTGCGCTGCTTCACCATGAGCCGGTCCGTACCCTCGCGGACACCGTTCCGCATCCGCACCGCACCCTCGCGGGCGAGCTGCTGCGCTGGTCGGCGCACGCCTTCCGGCCGGACTGGAAGTACACCCCCGAGCAGTGCCGCATCCTGGCCCGCTGGTACGAGCTGCGCGACGACGCCGTGCCCGAGGACCCGAACAACCCCGAGACCTGGGGTCGCGGATTCCGGCACGAGTCCGGCACGCTGCGGAGGCTGAAGGGCTGGGGCAAGGACCCGATGATGGCGTCCGTGGCCGCGATGGAGTTCGTCGGCCCGTGCCGCCTGGTCGGCTTCCGGCCCGACGGCTCGCCGGTCGGCGGCCCGCCGCAGGAGGCGTGGGTGCAGATCTTCGCCACCGCGGCCGGCCAGAACGTCAACACGATGTCGGCGCTGAGCACGATCTTCAGCCAGGCCGCCATCGACCGGTACGCGATCAAGCTCGGCCAGGAGGTCTGCTACGCCTCGCAGGCCGACACCGACGGCCGGCAGTGCCGTCTGGAGGCCAAGGCGTCGTCCTTCCGCGCCGCCGAGGGCGGCCGGCCTTCCTTCGCGCTGCTCAACGAGACCTGGCACTGGGTCGAGGGCAACCACGGCCCGCGCCTGGCCGCGACGATCCGCCCGAACGCCACGAAGGTGGGCGGGCGGACGATGGAGATCACCAATGCGCCGGTGATCGGCGAGGAGTCGGTCGCCGAAGGCACCTGGTACGCCTTCGAGAAGCAGCGCGACGGGGTCAACCGGGACGCGGGTATCTACTACGACTCGGTGGAGGCTCCGCCCGGCGTCGATCTCGCCGACGAGGACCAGCTGCGCGCCGCGATCCTGTGCGCCCGTGGCGACTCGGTCTGGATCAATCCGGACCGGGTGATGAAGGACATCTGGTCGGCCTCCACCACCGAGGACGAGAGCCGCCGGAAGTACCTCAACCAGCTCTCCAGCCACGATGACGCGCTGGTCGACCGGGACACCTGGGACCTCGCCACGGTCGAGCCGGCCGACGGCATCAAGCCCGGCGAGCGGATCGTCCTGGCCTTCGACGGCGGCAAGACCGACGACAGCACAGGCCTGCTGGCCATGAGAGTTCGGGACCGCCTGGTGCAGCCGCTCGCGCTGTGGGAGAAGCCGGACGGCCCGGCCGGCAAGGACTGGCAGGTCGACGGGGCCGAGGTCAACGACATGGTCGACCACGTCTTCCAGAAGTACACCGTCGTCGCGTTCTTCGCCGACGTGAACGGCTGGGAGGGCCGCATCGCCGACTGGTCCGAAAGGTACGGCAAGCGCCTGCTGATCAAGGCGTCCGGGAAGTCGTCGGTCGGGTTCGACATGCGCGCCAACCAGCGCGAGATCACCACCGAGCACATGGCGATGGTCGGCGCGATCGAGGCCCGGGCCCTGCCGCACGTGCGCGACTACTCGCTGACCCGGCACACCATGAACGCCCGCAAGAGGCCCAACCAGTACGGCATCTCGTTCGGCAAGGAGTCGCGCGAGTCGAAGTTGAAGGTGGACCTCTACGCCACGATGGTGATCGCCTGGATCGCCCTGCGCCGCCTCATGGAGAGCGGCAAGCTCAAGCCCCCGAAGGCCCCCGGCCAGCTACAGACCCGAGGAGGGTTCTGATGTCCTCCCTCCCCGTCGTCCTCCAGCGTGCCCGGCACGCGAAGGGCCTGATCGACCGCGACCAGGAACGTCTGAACCTGGTCGACCGCTACGCCCGCGGCCTGCACCGCGCTCCGTGGATGCCGGCCAAGGCGAACAGCGAGTTCAAGGACCTCGTGAAGCGGTCGATCGTGAACGTGAGCGCCCTCGCGGTCGAGGCCCCGCTGAACGCCCTGCGGGTGCAGGGCTTCCGCAAACCCGGCTCGGGTGAGAACGCCTACGAGTGGAAGTACTGGCAGGCCAACCGGCTGGACGAGCGGCAGAACGCCGTCCACCGCGCGGCGCTGACCTCGGGGGCGGCCTACGCCGTGGTCACCCCCGACCCGCGCAAGGGCCGCCGCGAGCCGATGATCCGCGCCTACGACGCGATCAGCACGGTGGCCGTCTACGCCGACCCGGCGTGGGACGAGTACCCGGTGTACGCGCTGCACGTGCCCGAGCAGCAGCCGGACGAGCACCGCACGCTGGCGTTCCTGTGGGACGGGGCGGCGAAGCACACCGTGGACCTGGACGCCGAGCCGGAGGCCGCGGTGCTCGCCACCGAGCCGCACGGCATGAACGTCTGCCCGGTCGTCCGGTTCTCCCCGGCGGTGGACCTACGGGGCCGCACCCGGGGCCTGGTCGAGCCGCTGATCGTCTCGCAGGACAGGCTGAACCAGCAGACGCTGTCCCTGCTGCTCAACGAGCACTGGGGCGCGCACGCGATCCGCTTCGCCACCGGCCTCGCGCCGGCCGAACGCCTGGACCCCGAGACGGGCGACCCGGTCCGCGACCCGGAGACCGGCGAGCCCGTCTACGACGTGCCCTCGCTGGACCCGTCCACGCTGCTGATGGCGCCCAACTCGGACGCCAAGTTCGGGCAGCTCCCGGCGATGCCGACCGGCGATCTGCTGGCGTCCCGCCGTCAGACCGTCGAGGAGATCATGGGCCTGGCCGACGTGCCGCCGCACTACCTCGCCGGGTCGAACCTGGTGAACCTGAGCGCGGACGCCTTGGCCGCCGCCGAGACCTCGTTCAAGCGCTTCTTGTCCACGCTCCAGGACTCGCTGGGCGAGTCGTGGGAGTCGGTGTTCCGGCTGTGCGCCCGCGCGGCCGGCCGTGGCGAGATCGAGCAGGACAGCAGCCAGGTCGAGTGGGCCGAGAAGGCCACCCGATCCCTCGCCCAGGCGGCCGATGCGATGGTCAAGCTGATGCAGCAGGGCGTCCCGCTCAGCGTGGCGCTGCGCAAGGTGCCCGGCTTCAGCCAGGCCGACATTGACGAGGCGGTGAAGGCCGCCGAGGAGGCCGCCCGGAAGGCGGAGGCCGCCGAGGCCGAGGCCCTGAAGCAGCAGAAGGAGGCGGCCGGTGGCATGGACCCCGCGAAGCGCCGAGATTCTGCGGGCGGTGGCCGTGTACCAGCTCGCGCAGGAAGCGCTGGCCGGTGAGTTCGCGGCCCGCTGGGCCGAGGCCCTGGCCGCCGTCGAGGCCCGCGAGGTCGCCGGTTCGCTGAGCGAGCTGGAGGCCGCGTACGCGGCGGCGGTCCGTGAATCCGCGGCGGCCTCCTACGCCCTGTCGGTCGCCTTCTACCGCCTGGTGCGGGCGCTGGAGACCGGCCGCGTGATCGGGGGCCCCGGCTACCGCCCGGGTGCCTCGCTCGGTTCCCTGTGGTCCGACTTCAACACCTTGACGGGCACGCGGACCGGCTCCGGACCGCGCACGCCTCTGCCCGTCGACGTCCGCAACCCCTTCCCCGCCGCCGATCTGGAGCGCGAGGCCAAGCGGGCCGCTGAAGCGTTCCGCCACCAGGTCGGCGATCGGGTGGAGCGCCACGAGCGCGAACGCGCCGGCCGGGGCTCGTCGGCGCTGGACGACGCCGAGCTGATCGCCTGGGAGAAGGAGTTCCTGGAGTCGCTGAAGACCGGCGGCTCCGGGGCGGGTGGGATGCTCGTCCAGGATGCCGGCCGCGACGCGATCCACTCCGCGCTCCAGGACGACCCGGGGGCGATCGGTTACTACCGCAAGACCGACGCGAGCCCCTGCTACTTCTGCGCGCTCATGGCTGGCCGGGGCGCGATCTACAAGTCCAAGCGCACGGCCGCGTTCGGCGCGCACCCGTACTGCCACTGCCAGGCCGTCCCGATCTTCTCCCGCCGCTACCAGCTCCCCGCCGCCAACGACCGGTTCTCCCGGATGTGGCGCGACTTCGGCGGCGGCTCGCTGGCGGACTGGCGCACCTACTACAGCAAGACCACGAAGACTTAGGAGAGTTGTGTCCGAGACCCCGATGCCCGAGACCCCGACCCCGGCCGAGGCGATCCCCGGCGGCGTGGCCCACCCGGACACCCCACCCGCGCCCGAGCAGCCCGAGGCCCCCGCCGTGGAGAGCGGTGAGCAGGCTCCGGCCGCCCCGGCTCCGGTGGAGCCGGACTACCGGGCGCTGTACGAGAAGATGCAGGCGGACCTGGACGCCACCCGCGAGCGCTCCACCGAGGCCGGTGTCGAGGCGGACGAGCTGCGTGCGCAGGTCGCCCAGCTCCAGGAGCAGGCCCTTCGCGACCGGATCGCCGCCGAGTACGCCCTGCCGCCGGTCCTCGCGGCCCTGGTCCAGGGCGGTGACGAGGCCGCGGTGCGCACGCACGCCGAGCAGCTGGCCGCCGTCGCCGCGCCGAAGCCCCTGCTGGGCGCGGGCGGGCTGACCCCGCACTCCGAGCCCGACCCGTACAAGGGCCTGGCCGAGACACTGCGCAAGCGCCGCTACGGCATCTGACCCCCACCCGTCCCGCCTGAGCCGCCCTACCCCCGGGGCGGCTCTTCGTCTTCCCGAGGAACAGCGCCATCAGCATCAACCCCGCACGTGCCAACGCCTTCCAGAACCCGGACAAGCTGGTCACCCAGGCTCTCGCGAACCTGAAGGACAGCGTGGTCCTGGCGAACATGTTCGACCGCCGCGCGGCGTCCGAGTTCGTCAACGCGACCGGCCAGGTCATCAACATCCGCCGCCCCGCCCGCCTGCGCGGCGCGGAGGAGGCCATCGACGCCAAGCGCAAGTTCAACGACACCTCCACCTGGATTCAGTCGGAGAACCTGAACGAGGGCCTGATGCCCGTCAAGATCGACACCCACGCGTACAGCGCGGTGGACCTGTCCGACGCCGAGCTGTCGCTCGACCTCCTCAGCTTCGGCGAGCAGGTCATGGTGCCGCAGATCGACTCCATCACCGAGCGCCTTGAGAACAAGGTGGCGGCGGCGATGAACGAGTTCCCCGAGGTCGCCACCGCCGCGAAGATCCCGGTCGACCTCACCAAGGCCGCGTCCGACGAGCAGGCCGGCCAGATGATCCGCAAGGCGCTCGCCCGCCTGCGCGTGCAGCTCAACAAGGAGAACATCCCCGCCGAGGGCCGCACGGCCGTCCTCGGGTCCGAGGCCGCGTTCTACCTGCTGAACTCCTCTTCCGTCCTCAACGCCGCCGAGCACGCCGACGGCGGCGCGGCCCTGAAGGAGTCCACCCTCGGCCGCGTCCACGGCTTCAAGATCGTGGAGTCCACCAACGGCGTCCTGAACCCGATGGGCATCTACGCCTTCCACCGCTCCGCGATTCAGCTCGTCTCCGGCGCGCCGTCCGTTCCGGAGTCCGCGAAGGGCGGCCGGCAGTCCGCCGAGGGCTTCTCCCTGCGCTGGATCAAGGACTACAACAGCGGTGCGGCGATGGAGCGTTCGTTCCTCTCCTCGTATTGGGGCGCCACCCTGGTCACCGACCTGAAGAAGGGCGAGACCGACTGGTCCAAGCCCGCCAACATCACCAAGGTCCGTGGCATCAAGGTGACGTTCACCGGCGAGCCGGCCGCCGCGCCCGCCAAGTAGGGGTGAGCGTGGCGCTGGACGTCGCCGACCTCTTCAAGCGGCTCGGCAGGCCCGCCCCCGAGCCCGGTACGCCGGACTGGGAGCGGGCCAACGCCGCACTCGAAGACGCGTTCTGGGTGATCGCCGGCACCGGCCACCCCGCGTGGTCGCCCGAGCGGCACCCGCCGGTGATCCGCACCCTGGCCCTGGCCGTCGCCGATCGCCGCTTCCGCAACCCCGAGGGGTACGTGCAGGAGCAGGCCGGAGAGGTCTCCTACCGCATGCCGGACGGCACGCCGATCGGCCTCGCCCTCACCCGGGGCGAAGTCACGCTGATCGAGCGGGTGGCAGGCCGCGGTGGGCTGAAGTCCGTGCAGGGCCGCCGCGAGGCGATCTCGCGTGGCCTGCGCACCGGCTACCCGTTCCCGGACCCCGAGGACTCCTGGGGGCCGGTGTGAGCCTGCTGGAACGCGGGCGCACCCGCGTGACCGTGCACACCGTGGTCATGGTCGATGACGGCTACGGCGACCGGCGGCCGGCACCCGGGCCGAGCAACACCTACTCGGCCTGGGTCGCCCCGGTCGGTGACGCCGCAGGCTGGCGGGCCCCGGTCGGCGCTCAGGTCGGCTGGTCCCCGCCGATCCGCCGCAAGGTCGTCTTCCCGCCGGACACCGTCATCGACAAGTGGTCCGCCCTGGAGTTCGCCGACGACGGCGACCCCGGCACCCGCTGGACCGTGGTGGACGCCCCGCGCGCCCACCACGGCGCGAGCGATCGCATGCGCTTCGTGACCGTGATCGTGGAAGGGGGCGGCCAAAGTGGTGGAGATCCGTCCTGACCTGGACTCCGTGGTCGCCGCTCTCCCCGGCGTGATGGGCGCCCTCAAGCTCGAAGCCGAGGAGCGCAAGGCCCGCGTCGTCGCGAAGGCCAGCCTGCACATCGACACCGGCGAGTTCATCGCCGGGCTGAAGGTGAAGCGGCACGCCAAGGGCTACGCCATCCTCAACGAAGACCCCCTCGCCGCCCACAAGAACTGGGGCGGCTTCAACCACCGGGCCGGGCGCTACGTGGACGGCATCCACGCGATGGAGGCCGCCCTGTGGTGAGCCGTGAGCCGTACCTGATGCCCGACTCCGAGCGCATCGTCCTGGACGCCCTGCGCACCGTACTCCCCGGCATCCGCTGCGCCGTCTACCTGCCCACCGATTGGCAGCCCGCCCTGCGCAAGGCCGGCGGCCTCGTGATCGCCCGCCGCGTCGGCGGAACGATGAAGGACCGCCGGTACATCGACGAGGGCATGTTCACCGTCCAGACCTACGCCACCTCGCGCGCGGACGCCTCCCTGCTGGCCCGCCGTGCCCGTGCCGGCCTGGTGCGCCTGTGCTTCGAGCAGTTCGGCAACACGGACGGCTACCTCTCCCGCATCCGGGAAGCGACGGGTCCGATCATGACCACCGACCCCATGACCGAGGCCCAGCCGGACTTCTACCGCTTCTCGGCCAACTACATGATCGCTACAAGGCCCCGCTGAGGGCCGGAAAGGAGTCGGCTTGGCCGCTGACGACGCCCCGGTCCTGGTACCGGGCACCGGATACATCTACGTCGCCCCGCCGGGCACCGCGCTGCCGGACCTGAGCAAGCCGGGCTTCGACCCGAAGGACTCGACCAAGTGGGGCCCCGAGGGCCTGACCTGGAAGTCCATCGGCAACACGAGCCTGGACAACGGCATCGAGATGTCGGTCGACGGCGACGAGCCCGAGGTGCTGGGCAGCTGGCAGCAGAAGTCGCTGAAGACCACCGACCCCGGCAAGACCTACGCGGTGACGATCAACCTGTCGGACTTCACCGCGGAGTCCTACCGGCTGTACTACGGCACCGACAAGGGCCTGGACCCCAAGGGGCTGTTCTCGATCCCGACGTCCCCGGCCGCGCAGAACCGCGCGCTGATGGTCGCCGCCGTGGACGGCACGAAGGCCGTGGTCTGGCACTACCCGAAGACCAGCATCATCGGCGCGGACTCGGTGACCATGGACCCCGCCGCACTCGGCGAGATGCCGGTCAGGGCCACCGTCGTGGCCCTCAACCAGAGCACGCCGCTGGGCTCCGTCACCCCCGTGTTCGATCTCGACACCGGTCTCAAGCCTGCGGCCTGACCCGTCCCCGGGGCGCACGCTTCCCGCTTCGAAGAGCGGTGCGGCCTCTGCGCCTGCCTCCGCACAACACGCCACCCCACAAGGAGAGTTCCCCCTGAGCACCACCCTTGACTTCGCAGTTCTCGCCGCCGAGGCCGAGCGCAAGCACATCGGCAAGGGCGTGAAGTTCACGGCCAAGAACGGCAAGAAGCTGCGGCTGCGGCGGATCGAGGCCCTGCCCGGCAAGGACCTGACCGCCTCGCTGGCTCTGCTGGACGTCGTCCAGTCGGAGAAGGTGAGCAACGAGCGCAGGATCGAGGCGATGTCCGCGCTGCTGGTCGCGGTGGCCTCCGACAAGAAGGCGATGCGGGAGTCCGTGGACGCGCTGCCGCTGCCGGAGCAGATGAAGATCCTTGAGGGGTGGATGCAGGAGGCCGCGCCGGGGGAAGCCGTGGCCTGATCAGGTTGCTGGACGAGCACGGCGCGGAGATCACCGCCGACCTGCGCCGATTCTTCGGCGTGGACATCCTGGACTGGGTCCGGGGCCGGCACTCCGCCCGTTTCGTCCTCGCCCTGATCGGGACGCTCCCCGACGACTCGGCGACGCTGGCCGCCCTGCGCGGTGGCCGTGAGGCCCTGGGCTGGGATGCCAAGGCGTACGTCCTGGCGGACCTGGTGGACGCCGTGCAGGCGCTCACCCATGTCCAGGTCGCCAAGGCTTCGAAGAACCCGCGCAGCGTGGAGAAGCCGCAGCCCTATCCGCGCCCTTACGCCAAGCGCGCCCGCCGCAGCTCCGGCGCTAGCAACCCCTTCTCCGCCGCGCTCCAGCGCGAGGTCGGCGAGGGTGGGGGTCCGGCGGTGGCCGAGCCCTCTTCCCCCCTTGCAACCCCGTTCCGCCTTCCGGCGGCCGTGCTCGCGCGCTCCGCCGTGCCTGCGCGGCCCGCGCCGGTCCGACTCACGTAGGAGGTGAGCCTGTGGCCGGCCCCGGCGGCAAGGAAGCCGGACGCGTCCACGTACGCGTCCTGCCCGACACCAGCGACTTCCGCAGGAAGCTCAAGGACTACCTGGAGATGCTGGAGAAGTACACCAAGCTCTCCGTCAAGCTCGACCTTGACACCACGGGCGTCAACGCCAGGCTGCGGGAACTGACCCACGACCGCAACGTCCGGGTCAACGTCGTCGCCGACACGGGCGAGGCCGCCGCCCGGATCGCCGCTCTCACCCGGGAGCGGCGAGCGCGGGTCAGCGCCGACGCGGACACCGCGCCGGCCGAGGCCCGGCTGCGGGCGTTCACCGGCCGCCGCTGGCGGCTGGCGGTCAACGTCCACCTCGCCCGGGGCGGCTTCGACCGGATCAAGTCCGGTCTGCGGGAACTGGGTTCGGGGGTCGCGGAGGCCGCCCGGAACTTCGGGAGGCTCTTCACCCTCTCGATCGAGCAGACGGCCTCCGCCCTCCAGGGCATCGGCTCGGGCATCGCCTCGGCCGCCCAGGGCACTCTGGGCATCGCGGCCGGGTTCGCCCAGTCCGCCGCAGCGGCACTGCCGCTGCTGGTGCTGGTCACGGCCATCGCCTCGTGGGTGACGGTCGTCGCCTCCGGGCTGATCGCCGTCCTGGCGCTGGCGGCCCTGCCGGTCCTGCCGCTCGGCCTCGCGGCCCTCGCGGCGGCCGGCGACATGAAGACCCTCGGCGACAAGGCCGAGGAGGCGATGCAGAAGGCGTCGGCGGCGCTGAAACCCGCCACCGCCGCCATGCGCCACGAGTTCGGCGGCGCGGTCAAGGACGTCACGGCCTGGTTCAAGCAGGCCGAGCCGGTCCTGAAGTCGTTCTTCGACTCAGGGGCGCAGTTCGTACGCCCCATGGTGAAGTCGATCCTGGACTTCACCGACGTCCTCTTCCCCAAGCTCACGGCGGCGATGAACTCGCCGGGGATGAAGGCGTTCACCGACGCCTTGCCCGCCGCGCTCGTCGGCATCGGGGCCAGCCTCGGCGACTTCTTCCTCGTCCTGGCCAACGGGGGCGACCGGCTCAAGGCCCTGCTGCCCCCGCTGAACGGGCTGCTCGACGCCTTCCTCCAGGGGATCGCCTCGCTGGCGGTCCAGTTCTCGCCCGAGATCGCCGCGTCGATCTCGTGGTTCGCGGGCACCCTGCGCGAGTTCTTCCAAGTCTTCAAGGACAACGCCGAGGCCACGGCCGCCATGATGCGGCTGGTCGACCTCAGCCTGCGCGCCCTCGTCCTGGGCTTCGACATCACGATGACCGCCTGGAACGCCCTGGCGGTCGCCGCCGTCGCGGCCTGGCACGCCGTCCAAGCCGCCTGGGACGGGCTAACGGCCGCCACCTCCGCAGCCTGGTCCGCGGTGACCTCGTGGACGGCGTCCACCTGGTCGTCCGTGACGTCCACCGTCTCGTCAGCGGCCAGCGCCGTGGGCTCCGCCGTCTCCTCGGCCTGGTCGGCCGTAACCTCCTGGACCTCGTCCGCCTGGTCGTCCGTGACCTCCACCGTCTCCTCGGCGGCGTCCTCCGTCGCCTCCGCCGTCTCAACCGCGTGGAACAACGTCTCCTCCTGGACGTCCAGCGCTTGGGGCTCCGTGACCTCCTGGACCTCGTCCGCCTGGTCGTCCGTGACCTCCACCGTCTCCTCGGCGGCCTCGTCCGTGGGCTCCGCCGTCTCGACGGCCTGGCACAACGTCCAGTCCTGGACGTCGTCCGCGTGGAACTCCTGCGTCAGCACGGTGACTTCGGCCTGGTCGAACATCGCCAGCGGCGTGTCCTCCGGAATCGGCACGGTCGTCTCCTACGTCTCCAGCCTGCCGGGCAAGATCCTCGGCGCAATCGGCGACCTGGGCTCGCTGCTGTTCGACAAGGGCAAGTCGGCGATCCAAGGCCTGGTCAACGGCATGAAGAGCATCAGCGTCGGCGGCGTCGTCTCCGGGATCATCTCGTCCCTCAACCCGTTCAAGGCCGCCGCGCCCGCCGCCGCTCCGGCCATCGCGCCGCGCTCACTGATGGCCGCGCCGATGGCGTTCGCCGCGATGCCGGCCGCCGCGTACGCGAGCCCGCTGGAGCAGGCCCTTCGCCCCGTCGCCTCCGGGCTGCGCTCGCTCGACGCCTACGGCTACGGCCAGCGCGCCGCCGCCGGCCTGCGCCACCCGGAGACCTCTGCGAAGGCCACCGGCCGGGAGCGCTACGGCCCGAACATCACCGTCCACGCCACCACCAACGCCAACGCCCACGAGATCGGCAAGCAGATCGCGTGGGAGCTGAAGACCTCGGGGAGGTAGCGAGATCGGGGCTCTCTCCCCACCCTTCATCGGCGACGTCACCGCCCACAGCGCCCGCGTCTTCTTCACGAAGGTCGCGGGCGCGTGGACGGACGTCGAAACCACCAACACCACGACGGGCAAGGCGCACTACGACGCCGAAGACCCGGCCTGGCCGGGCACCGCCCTGGTCGGCGACCAGGGCCCCCTGGGCGACGACCCGCCGCTGGAGCCGGACACCGAGTACCGGGTCCGCTACCACAGCACCGGTCCCGACCTGGACGCCTGGTCGGAGCCCATCACGTTCCGGACCCTGCCGGACCTGCCCCCGCCCTCGCGGCCCGACATCGGCCCGCAGCCCAGCGCCCACAACCCCTACACCGGCCAGCCGTGGACGGCGTCGTGGGGCGGGCTGCTGCTCGGTGAGGACTCCTCCGTCGTGCTTGAGGAGGTGTCCGGCCTCCTGGACGCCCCGGACGTGCGCACCTCGGACGCCGAGCTTCTGCAACGCGACGGCCTCACACCCGGCACCGACTACATGGGCGCGCGCACCGTCACACTGACGATGCTGGCCCTGGACGACCACGAGCTTCCCGCGCTGCTGGCCGCGTTCGCGCCCGGTGGCGAGGAGCGGCCGTTCGCCTTCGCGTTCCCCGGGGTGGCCGGCGGGACGGCCCGGATCATGGCCCGCGTCCGCAAGCGCGCCGTGACCGTCGACCGTGATTTCCACATCGGCCGACGCCGCGTCACTGTCGAGCTGGCGGCCACCGACCCCCGGCTGTACTCGGCCGACGAGGCGACCGCGACCGTGGCCGTGGCCGCGCCCCGCGAAGGCCGGCCGATCTTCCCGCTGACGTTCCCGTTCGACCTCGGCGACGGGCCCTCCACCCGGGCCGCTCCGGACATTGCCAACACCGGCTCGGTCGACACCTGGCCCGTCGTCCGCCTGACCCCGCGCTCCGGGGAGGTGCGCGACCCCTCGCTGACCCTCGTCCACGGCGGCGTGCGCCGCCGCTTCGGCACCCGGGGACTCCAGGTCGGCCGCGGTGACGCCCTCGTGATCGACATGGCCCGCCGCCGCATCACCCTCAACGGCTCGTCCCGCTTCGGCCAGGTCGAATCCACCTCGCAGTGGTTCTCGCTGCCTCCCGGCGCGAGCACCGTTCAACTCGACGTATTGGAAGGCCCCACCGGGGTCACAGCGGACGTGCAGTGGCGCTCCGCCTGGATGTAAGGACCCCTGTTTCTTTGGCAGTTGAACTCCGCGCCCCGCTGTTCATTCAGCAAGGCAGGTACGACGCGCTGGACCTGCGCACGATGATCGGCGGAACCCGGGGCGCCCACGTCGGCGTCTCGGGCCCCACCGCCCTGCTGGTTGAGAAGGTGGACAACCCCACGCCGCGCGTCAGTGTGGCCGCTGGGTCGGTGTGGCTGCCCGACGACGTGGCCGTGTCCCACAAGGGCGCGGTCCACTTCGCGAACCTGGACGCCTCGGTGCAGCTCCAGTGCTCCACCCCCAAGCCGGGAGAGGCCGCGCGCCAAGACCTGGTCGTCGCGTTCGCCGACCCCGACTCCGTCCCGGCCGGCCCCCAGCTCGCCGATATCCGCACCACGGCGGACCAGTACATGCAGCCCGTCTCCTACGCGGCCGACGGCACTCCGTACGCCACCGCCGCCTCCGGCGCACAGGTGACCAAGGAAGGCGCCAAGGGCTGGTCGATCGCCGTGCTCGCCGAGTCCACCCCCGGCGCACGCGACTGGCCGGTGCCCTCCAACTGCATCCGCCTGGCCATCGTCTCCATCAACCAGACCGGCATCACCGGCATCGAGGACGTCCGCTTCGTCGTCGCCGGGCAGCTCGACACCACCCCGCTGCGCCACCTGCGCACCGCCGGGGCCCAGGGCATCGCCCAGGCCGCCACCGGTGCCCCGGCCGGCTCCCTGGTCTACGACTCGGTCAGCACCGCTGTGCACAAGGTGACCGGGCCGAACTCCACCTCACCGCTTGTCCCCGGGGCCGTCCGCCTGGACGCCTCCTACCAGGCAGGAGAGGGCGCATGGGGCGCGGAGGGCTGGCACCAGTTCACCGCCCCGGCCACCCCCTACCCGCGCCTGGCGACGGTCAGCTTCGAAGTCAGCTACCGGGGCGAGTTCGGCGAGGGGTGGATCACCCCGCTGGTCGTCGGCCACGGGGAGCGCCGCCGCGCGGGTCGCCCCCAGTACGTGCGGGCCGGTGACTCCCGGGACGCCCGGGGCTGCGCCACCGTCCGGGTACCGGCCGGCACCCCGTTGTCCGTCGCGACGGTCTGCTCTCCCGACCACACGGAGAACAACAACGTCAAGTTCGTCTCGGCGTGGACGTCCTGCGCCGAAGCCGTCGTGGCGGCGGCCTGATGGACGACAGCTACCGCGTGATCCTTTCCGAGTTCAAGGGCGGCCGGCTGCTGGCCGAGCTGCCCGTCTCGGCGCTGAACTACCGCTCGATCCTCAACGCCCCCGGGGCCGCCTCCTTCAGCGTGCCACTGGCCGCCGAACCCCTCGCCGGACTCGACTGGTCGCTCATCTCGCCGTGGCGGATCATCGCCCACGTCCAACGCGGCAGCCGCGTCCTGTGGGGCGGCCCGCTGCTGACCTGGAACGTGGACCTGGCCGCCGAGGAGATGACGCTCGACTGCGTCGGCCTGTGGGAGTACTACCGCCGCAACATGATCAACCTCGGGTACTCCACCGGCACCACGCCGCGCGAACAGACCACCATCGCCCGGGAGCTGATCCAGCAGTTCTCCGACAACCCCTCCCCGGTCGCCCCGGGCGAGTACGGCTACTGGGGCAGCAACGGCCCCGGCGCGCTCACCTTCGACCCCGACCTGGACACCGTGAAGCGAGAGCGCACCTACCCCTGGTACGAGTGGAAGAGTGTCGGTGAAGCGGTCGAACAGCTCGGCGCAGTCATCAAGGGAATCGACTTCCGCATTGACCACGACTGGGACGTGGAAGCCCGCGTGATCCGCAACCGGATGCGCTGGCTGTACCCGGCCGGAGGCGTGGACACCGGCATCGTCCTGGAGCACGGCGCGAACTGCACCGTCACCTCCGTCACCTCCGACGGCGACAAGATGTGCACCGAGACCGGCGTCAACGGCGCTGGCGAAGGCTGGAGCCAGCTCAAGAGCTGGTGGTACAACGGCGCGCTCGAAACCGAGGACGGCCGCCGCATCCCCCGCCTCGCGTCCATCGCCACCAACAACAGCGTGGTGCGCGTCGAGACCCTGACCGCGCAGGCCGAACGCATGATCGCCGTCGGCGCATTCCCGATCACCGTCCCCGAGGTCACCCTGCACCCGGGCGGCGAGTACTCCGCCGCCGAACTGCGCGTCGGCCACAAGATCCGCGTGCGCGCCCGCACCGCCCGCTGGCCCGGCATCGACGCCGAGTACGTCATCCAAGAGATCAGTACCAAGGTCACCCGGACCGGCGAGGAGACCACCCTCAGCCTGGTCCCCGTCACGATCTTCGAGCGCGTGGACGACTGGGTGAAGGGCGAACTGGAGGCAGCCGCATGACCGTCTACGGCCGCCCCACCCTCGCCGACGAGTTCCAGGACATCGACACCCGCCTGGCCGCGATGGAACGCACCGCCAGCGCCCTCGGCGCGGTCCTGCCCATGACCCCCTACCGGCCCGGCCTGGACGTCGCCACCGCCTGGCGCGCCGCCGCCACCATCCCCACCGCCGGCATCGCCCACCCCGTCCTGCGCCTGGACTGCCGAGTCTCCAGCCGAACCGGCGCAACCGTCTGGCTCCGGCTGTTCGACGTCGACAAGGCCCGCGCGGTCACCGCGGAATGGCAGTACACCGGCGGCGCGCTCAACAACGGCTGGGTCAGGCTCGATTGGGTCCTGCCCACCGGCGGCGGACAGCCCGGCGAGTGGCAGCGCGTCCTGCTCCAGACCCGCACCGACGTGGAAGGCGGCGGCACCGTCGACCCCGGCGTGGCCATGGCCCTCCCGTTCAACCAAGCCCCGAAGGCGACCGAGGCCGGCACCTGGACCCCCGTCCCGCTCCCGCCCGGCTACGCCTGACCCGCAGCTGCCACCCGCACAGCAGCCCCGCCCGAACTCCCGGGCGGGGCCTTCCTGCTGAAAGGACCCGCTACATCTCCCGCGAAGCCATGATCACCGAGGCCCTGAAGTGGGCCGACCAGAACTACCGAGGCGGCATCAGCCCGAACGGCCGCTACTACGACACCCCCTTCGGCAAGTGGTACGCCCCGGGCTTCAACCACGAACCCTTCTGCGACATGTTCGCCTCCTGGTGCGCCGACAAGGGCGGCGAGGCCACGGCCGTCGGCCGGTTCGCCTACTGCCCCTCGCACGTCCAGTTCTTCCGCAATAAGGGCCGGTGGCACGGCCGGGGCGAGCAGTTCCGGCGCGGCGACATCATCTTCTTCAGCTGGGACGGCGGCCCGACCGCCGACCACGTGGGCATCGTCCTGGAGGACTCCGCCCCCGGCCAGAGCGTGAAAACCGTCGAGGGCAACACCGCCCGGGGCGACGGCGCGGGCCAGGGCTCCGGCGGCTACGTCGCCCGCAAGACCCGCCCCCGCTCCGTCGTGCTCGGCGTCGGCCGCCCCGCCTTCACCTCCGGCGGCACCACCGCCCCCAACCCGCCGACCGGCCAGGCCGTCACCATCAACGGCAAGCCGTACGGCCCGGGTGCGCGCGGCGAGCACATCACCGCCATGGGCCACGCCCTGGTGCGCGCGGGCTGCTCCCGCTACACCGAGGGCCCCGGGCCGGCCTGGGGCACCGCCGACACCGAGAGCTTCCGCGCCTGGCAGCTCAAGCTGGGCGACACCGACAGCGCCGACGGCATCCCCGGCCCGAAGCAGCTCGCCCGGCTGCTCGCCGAGTTCGGCAGCGCGCCCGCGCCGCAGCCGCCGGCCACCCGCACGATCACCGTCCGCCGGGGCATGACGCTCGGCGGGATCGCCGTCGCCGTCGGCACCACCGTTGCCGGGCTGCTCGCGTTGAACCCCCAGATCGACAGCCCGGACCGGATCACCGAAGGCCAGGAGATCACCGTGCCCGCCGCGTCAGCGTCGCCGACGGCCGCCCCGACCGCCGATCCGGCCACCGAGGCGCCCGCCCCGGAGACGGACCCGGCCGAGACCGAGCAGCCTGCGCCCAGCCCGGACCCGCTGCCCGCACCGGCCCCGGGCGCGGCCACCCACACCGTCGCAGCGGGCGACACCCTTGCCGCCATCGCCGCCCGCTACGGCGTGGGCCTGGACGCCGTGGTCAACGCCAGCCCGCAGGTGCTCAACCCGGACCGGATCGAGGCCGGCCAGGTCATCAGCCTGCCGACCGCCACCGCGACGGCCGACGCCCCGCCGGTTCACACCGTCGTTCCCGGCGACACCCTGTGGGACATCGCCGCCTGCTACCGCGTCACCCTGGAAGCCCTGGTCGCCGCGAACACCGCCACCGTGGCCAACCCCGACCTGATCTTCCCCGGACAGGACATCGTGATCCCGGACGGCTCCGCGCCCGTCCCGCGCCCGGCAGCCCCGAAGGCCCCGGCCCCGGCCCCGGAGCGCGCCGTGCCCGCACCGGTCGAACCCACCCCGGACCCGCAGGTCGAGGAGGTGCCGGCCACCCCGAGCACCGGCTACTCCGACGACCTCGCCGGGTGGATCGAGAAGGCCCGGGACATCCTGCGGGCCAACGGCGACCTGGTCCCGTCCGCTGCGGCGATCGAGCACCGCGCGATGGTCGAGTCCGGCGGCAACCCGCTCGCCGAGAACCACTGGGACTCCAACGAAGCCGCGTACGGCGGGACGTACGGCCTCCTCCAGACCATCAAGCCGACGTTCGACGCCTACTCCCTGCCCGGCCACCGCAACATCCTCAACCCCGTGGACTCGATCATCGCCGGAGTCCGCTACGCGAACGCCACCTACGGCTCGTTCGAGTCGATCGCCTGGAACTCAGGGGGCTACTGATGGCCAGCGAGGACGAGCGCCTGGGCGGCGTCGTCATCGGCCCGCGCGAAATCTACGACACCCTGGTCGAGGTCCGAGAAGACGTCCGCTCCCTCGCCCAGAGCGGCGACGCCGTAGACCAGACGCTCAAAGACCACGAGGACCGCGTCCGCGCCCTGGAGCGCTGGCGCTACGGCGTCGTCGCCTCCGGACTCGCCGGAGGCACCGCACTGATCACCGACGTCGTCGCACGCCTGAAGGGCTGACCCCATCGACAACCTGAAGACCTGGATCACCGACAACCCCGTGCGAGCCCGCTCGGCCGTCGTCGCACTGCTCACCGTGCTCGGCACCGTCATGCCGAAACTCGCCGGGATCGAGACCAACGAAGCCGTCATCGGCCTGCTGCTCGCCCTCGCCGCGATGGCCGGCGGGCACTCCGCGGGTAAGCACGTGGTCACGCACGAGACCGACGCAGCCAACAGCGAGGCGGCCCGCGTCGAAGCGCTCGCCGAGTGCTGCGCGTGCCCGCACACCGACACCGCGCCCGCCTCCGTGGTCGGCACGGACGAGATGAAGCCGAAGCGATGAACCCCGCCCCGACCCGCCTTGTGGCAGGTCGGGGCCTTTTCTCGTCCCCGGAGCCAGCATGGTGGAATGGATGGCGGGCGCCGCTGGTTGGCCTACGTCCCTGTTCGATCTGAGAGGAACCCGTTGCCCCCCAAGAAGACGGCACCGCACTGGCAGGAGGTTCCTGGCACACAGGAGGTCATGAACCGGGCTCTCCCGTTGCTGGCCTCCGCGCGGGCGCGTGAGTACGGTCCCCTCGCGACGGTGGTGTTCGAGACCACATTGCTGTTCACGAACAGCGAGGGCTTGCCCGACCTGCGACGGGACAGCCACGACGCCAAGCGATGGATGTCCGATCTGCTGGACGCCGCTGGCCTCAAGCCCACTCCGGGCGATTCCACAGAGCGCCGGGAAGAGCTGAAGAAGGAACGAGAGACGACTCGGCAGGGCATCCGCGCAGCCATGTCTCAGGTCCGGGTCGACTACGTCCGGAGCCTGGACAACGACCCCGCCGAGCGGCAGAAGCGGTTCCCGGGCCTGGCGTCCTCTGACGAGATCTTCGCGTACTACCGGATCGTGCCGCAGGCCCAGAAGGAGATCGTTTCGGCAAACCGCCGGGCGCTTCAGGTCGCCAGCCGCATCGCCTTCGGAGAAGGGGACGACCTGGCGGTCCCCCCTGTCCGCAGCCCGCAGGTCGTCCGTAGCTTCCGTCAGGCGCTCGCCACTCTCACCCCGCAGGCCGTGGCCTCCCTGGACTCGGAAACCCGGGACCAGCTCCGCCGGGAGCTCGCCGAGACCCGCGCCGTGCTGCTCGCGCTGGATGAGTCCCTGAGCTGACCCCGTCCTCCTGGCCCCGTCTTCCCCCACCCCGGGAGGGCGGGGCTTTTTCTTTCCGGGCCCTCGCCGTCGGCTGCTAACCGGGGCGCCTCAACGACGGTGAGGAGGTGCGGACTTGAAGAGCATCGCACTGATCGGCCGGGCCCGGTCCGGCAAGGACACGGCGGCCGGCGTCCTGGCGGCGCACGGGTACAACCGCCTCGCGTTGGCCGACCCGCTCAAGGTCATGGCGTACGACATCGACCCGGTGGTGGGCACCGAGCTGCTGGGCGTGCACGCCCCGGCCCCCGTCCACCTGGCCGAAGCGGTGAACCGCTACGGCTGGGAGGCCGTGAAGGACAAGTTCCCGGCGGCCCGGCGGTTCTTGCAGCGGCTCGGCACCGAGGGCGTCCGCCGCCACGTCGACCCGGACTTCTGGATCACCCGGTGCCTGCGGGCCGCTGCTGCGGCCGGCGGGCCGGTGGTCGTGACCGATGTGCGCTTCGTCAACGAGGTGGACGCGCTGCGCGCCGCCGGGTTCGAGGTGTGGTTCATCGACCGGGGTGCCCCGAACGGCGACCATCCGAGCGAACAGCTCGGCCCCGAGCACGCCGACCGGACCGTGCCCAACACCGGCTCCCTCCCCGACTTCCACACCCGAATCCGCGAAGCCCTGGAGGCCACCGCATGACCCTGCGCGACCGCTTCGACGCGATCGACCGCACCGCGACCGCGATTGAGAACGTCCTCTTCGTCTACACGCCCGTGCCGGACGCGCTGTCTCCGGACGAGCGCGAGGCTGACGAGCAGGCCGCGAACGCCCGCATCCAGGCGGAGGTGCCCGGCTACGTGGAGACCCTGCCGTCGCTGCTCGCCGCTGCATGATCCCGCGCCGCTGCGCGGTGGCCCGCCCCGGCCGGGGCGGGCCTTTTTCCATGCCCTCCAACAGAATCGAGAGCCCATGTCTGACGGCGTCCGCACGATCTACCAGTCCGGCAGCCGGTACTACGTCCACCCGGAGTCGGGCGACCTCGCCCCCTCGGTGACGTCCATCCTGAGCATGGAGGCGAAGCCGTTCCTTCAGGACTGGTCGGCCGGCATGGCGGCCGAGGCCGCGGTGACCGACCTGGAGGTGGTCCAGCGCATCGCCGCCCGCGACCGGCAGGCGGCCGTGGACTTCTTGAAGTACGCGGCGAAGAGGTACACCAAGGTCCGCGCGGATGTGGGCAGCCTGGTGCACGACTACTTCGAGCTGCGGCTGCGCGGTGAGGAGGTGCCGTACCCGCACCACGACGTTGAGCCGTACGTGCCGCACATCGAGGCGTGGCTCGACCGCTACCAGCCCGAGCTGCTGCACGCCGAAGACGTCGCCTGGTCCCGTGAGCACGGGTACGCGGGCTCGTTCGACTTCATGGTGAAGATCAACGGGAGGACGGTTCTGGGCGACCTGAAGACCGCCAAGAGCGTGTATCTGTCGGTCGCCTACCAGCTCGCCGCGTACGCCCATGCGGACGACCTGATCACCGTGGACCGCAAGATCCGGGCGTTCCCGAAGGTCGATGCCGGCGCGGTGCTCCACATCACCCCGCAGAGGGCCGAGTTCCGCCCGGTGACGATCGACAACGCGATCTTCGACCGGTTCCTGACCCTGCGCCGCCGCTTCGCCGACGACCGGGCCTCGGACGCCGGGATCATCGGCCGCGTGGCCTGGAAGAACGAGGCCGGCCGCCTGACCGGCACCGCTCGCCGCGCCTCCTGACCCGGGCCTTATAGCCGTTCCGACTTAACCCCCACGGGGCTGGTTAACCACCCCGACTTAAGCGACGGGGCGCTCGACCGGCGGCCCGCACCCGACAGAACGGAAGCACTTGAGCGACGCACTCGACAACATCTTCAACAGCGACCCGGAGCTGGCGGAGCGCGCGGAACGCGCCGAGGCCAACGCCCGCCCGGACGTGGCCGGGACCTTCCGGGCCTACGAGCCCGACCCGGCTGGCGGCTTCCCCCGGGCCCTGCACAAGTGGCGCGTCACCAGCGCGGTACCGGCCACCGCGGAGGCGGTGGCGGAGCTGCTGGGCGGCACGCCGCACGAGCTGGACACCGAAGCCGAGGACGCCATCGCGGTGGACACCGACACCGACCGCGTCGAGGTCGTCATCGACGGCCCGGAGGCGATCGAGTTCGACATGAAGCACTGGGTCAATGGCAAGCTCGCCCACCATTGCAACACCCGGACCTTCCTCAGCCCGCCGGAGGACGTGGGCGCGCCGTGCCGCTGCCCGCGCACCATCGCGGAACTGCGGTCGCGGGCGAAGGACGAGCGGGGCCCCAAGCCGGACATCCGCATCAACTTCCGGCTCGCGCACGACCCGCACCTGGGCGTCTTCCGTTACAAGACGTCGGGCTGGACGCTGATCAGCGAGCTGCCCGCGCTGAAGAACGCGCTGGCGAAGATCGGCGGCCCGGCTCTGGTCCACCTGGTCAACGAGCGCGTGCAGTACACGAGCAAGGCAGGTCGGGACGTGGACTACCAGAAGCTCACCGCCAAGGTCATCAAGCCATACGAGCAGGCGATCACCGACACCCCGGCTGCGGCCGTCGAGGAGGAGCCGCCGTTCTAACGGCGCTCCACCTGCACCACCACCAGCGGGACCGGTCCCTCGGGGGCCGGTCCCGCTCCCGTTTCCCGGGAGAGAGAAACATGAACACCTGTATCAACCACGCGGGCCTTCAGCGCCACGGGCGGGCCTGGGAGCCTGCGGACAAGCGCCGCCTAACGCTGCTCCGCGCCGAGGGCGTTGGATTCGCGGAGATCGCCCGGCTGCTCGGCCGGACCGAGGCGGCCGTTCGAGCCCAGGCGAAGAAGCCCGCCCCGGCCGCAGCTCCGTGCCAGAGCCTGCCCGCGCGCATGCGTGCGGCCGAGCTGCTGGAGCAGCGGGACCGCACGGGGCTGACCTTCGAGCAGATGGCGGCCCGCGCCGGTATCCTCTCTGGCCCCGGCATCCTGTACGTCGTTGCCGACGAGAAGAACCAGCTCTCCCCGCACTACACCAACGCGATCAGGGCACTGCCCGATGCCGTCCGCCGGGCAGCCCCGGCACTGACCGTGGTCCTCCCTGACTCCCCGCCGCCCGGCTTCGTCAACGTCGTGGTCCCCGAGCGCCTGGCCGCCACGGTCCAGATGATCGTTCACGCGATGGGTGCCCAGCGGTGACCGCGTGGGAGGTCGACGCCGAGCTGTTCGGCAAGGCCAGCAGCAAGGCGTTCCTTGCCTTGCTCGCCGCCCGGTGCGTGGAGCTGAGTGGGACCTCGGCTCATGTCAGTTCTGACATGAAGGTGTCGGCCGAGACCTTCGCGCAGGGCGCGGGGAGGTCCCGCAACACCGTGAAGGCATACGTCAGGACGTGGGATCTCCTCGCCAAGGACGGGCACGTCCCGCCGCGCACCGAGCTGGTTCCGGGCATGGATGTGGAGCTTCCTGCCGCGAAGGCATGGACGGAGTACTACCGCCGGGCGAACCCGCCGAAGGCGAAGAAGACCGACGGGGTGACTCTGGAGCAGGCCGAGGCCGCCATCTCCGACGAGCCTCCCGGGACAGTGCTGCCGGTGCCGCAGGGCCGACGAGTGGAGACGTACGTCACTCGGATGTTCGAGGCCACCGAGGACATCGAAGACCGCATTCCCGGACCCGCCGGGGACGCGGTGGGGCGCTTGGTGGAAGCCCTGGCGGCCCTGCGCGACCCCGTCCAGACGAACCGCGCCTACCTGCACAGCCTGGACGCCGTGGCCGAGCTGGTCGCTGCGCTCGGAACCCCCTGACAGAGAGAGAACCCCTTTGCACACCCCGACCAGCGCGGAGCCGATTCCGGCCCGCCTCGTCAACCCCCTGCCCGCCGTTGACCGGGCGCAGGAGATCATGCGCATGGCCTTCCGCGAGTCCCCGCGCCCGCCGTCGGCCGGCACCCGCAACTCGCAGGCCAAGCTCACCGAGCGCAAGGTCTACGCGATCAGGCGCGCGGCCGACCTGGGCGCTAGCCTCGCCGCGCTCGCGGAGGCGTTCAACATCTCCGAGCGAGCGTGCCGCCACATCGCCCGCCGGACCTCCTGGGCCCATCTGCCGGAGGAGGGCCCGGCCCGGTGAGCGACCACTTCACCCCGCTGTGGAAGGTCCCGCCCGAGCAGCGGCGGACCTTCCTGCGCACCCGAGCACGGGCTCTTGCCGCCGAAGGCGCGTCCCCGTGCCGACTGCTGCGGGCCTCCGACGCGGCCCACACCGTCGACTTCCGCGAGCAGCGCCCTCAGGAGGAGACGTGACCTACCGCATCGGCCTGGGCGTCGCCCCGGCGATCGGGGACCTGTACAGGGCCGGGTCCGGGGACACCATCGTGTTCCTGGCCGGCGCGCGTGGACGCGAGGACTGGTTGCGCTACTGGCAGGCCGCGGCCGTCGCCGTGTTCCGGGGCGCGGCCCTGACGGTGGTGACCGCCTAGTGGCCAACCGCTCGAAGGCGAAGGGCACCGCGTGGGAATCCGCGGTGGCCGACTACCTGAACGAACAGCTCGGCCAGTACCGGGAGTTCTGGCAGGACGGCGACCGCGCCGTGCGCTGGAAGGACCCGCTGGACCCGGACAACATCCGGCGCAACGTCCAGGAGGGCGTGAACGACATCGGCGACCTCGGGGTACGCCCGTTCGCCGGGGAGTGCAAGGCGGAGAAGTCGTACGACCTCGCCTCGTACGTCCGCCAGGCCGAGGCCGAGGCGAAGAACGCCGGGATGCCGTTCGGCGTCGCGTACGTCAAGAAGCCCCGCGCGAAGACCGAGGACGGGTACGCCGTCACCTCCATCCGCACGCACGCGGCGATCGTCAAGGCCCTTCGGGAGGCCGGTTACTAACCGAAGAGGAGAGGGCCGTTGCGCATGTCGGCGATCCTGGACCGCCTGGAGGAGTGGCGGGACTACCAGAGCGGCGAGTGGGTGGCGCGCTGCCCGGCGCACGACGACGGGAAGCCGTCGCTGTGGATCAACCTGAAGACCAACGGCATGGTGGGCCTGGCCTGCCGCGCCGGGTGCGCCTTCGAGGACATCGTCGCCGGGATGGACCTGCTGCCCCGGAACCTGTTCAACGTGGACTCGGAGGGCCTGGTCGCCGTCGCCGAGGCCCGGCCGGAGCCGGTCTCCCCGTTCCTGACGGCGGCGCTGCGGGTGTGGCTGGACAGCCTGCCGGCCGGTGACGATGCCGCCCCGGCTGTCGCCTACGCACAGAGACGTTTCGGTCTGGGCGCGGCGGAGCAGGACCGGCTGGGTCTGCGCTGGTGGCCGGGCCCGCAGCCGTGCCCCGAGTGGGTTCCGACCTCGTTCGTCCGGTATCCCCGCCTGGTCGTGCCGATGGCCGACTTCGCGGGAGTGGCCAGGGGCGCCCAGGGCCGGGACCTCTCGGGGCGTTGCCCCGGCCGGTGGATCTCGCTCGCCAACCCCGACGGCTTCGAGTGGCAGCGGTACGGGGTGTTCCCCGGGGCCGACCCCGGCGCGCCGTGGATCGTCGCCGAGGGCCTGTCGGACCCGCTGGCCGTGGTCGCCGACGGCTACAACGCCGTCGGGGTGCGCGGGGCCGCGCTGCTCAACAACGATCCCGCCACGTTGGACGCGCTGGCCGCCGGCCTGGCCGGCCGCGACGTGCGGGTGTGCGGCGACAACGACAGGTCGGGCCGTGCCTTCGCCCAGACCATTCTGGCCGCGCTCCATGAACGGGGCCTGCCCGCCCGGCGGTTGACCCTTCCCGCCGGTTTCAAGGACTACGCAGTATGGAGAGAGACCCGGTGACGTACGCCATCGACAGCCTGACAACCCCGTACGAGCCGGACCGGCCCGCGCTGACGCTGCCGCCGGCCGAAGCGGTGGCGGCCTACCGCGAAGCGGCGTCCCGGTACGGGGCGAGCGACATCGTCAACGCCCACGCGCTGGTCCAGTACACCAAGGGCGGCATCCGCTACGCCGACGGTGTCGGCTTCCACGTCTGGAGCGGGACGCACTGGGTGCGCAACGAGGTGCTGGTGCGCCAGGCCGCCCACGACCTCGGCGCGGCGATGGTCGAGACGCTGGCCCGGGAGAAGGCGGTCATCCGGGAGGCGCTGGCGCTGAAGCTGGCCGGGGATGCCTTGGAGGCCGAGTACGAGAAGCAGGTCGCAGCGCTGCCGCTGGCGAAGGCCGCGAAGGGCTTCACCATGGCCAGGCGGATCGATGACCTGATGCGCGAGCTGGCCTCGGTGCGGGGCGTGCACTGCGAGGTGGACGACTTCGACAACCAGCCGCACCTGCTCAGCTTCGCCGACTGCACGGTGGACCTGCGTACGGGCGTGGCTCAGCCCCACGACCCGGCGGACATGCTGACCAAGGCGCTCCCGTGGAAGTACAACCCGAAGGCGACGGCCCCGCGCTGGCTGCGGTTCCTGGACGAGGTGTTCCCCAACGAGCCGCTGATGCCCGCCTACATCCGCCGGCTGTGCGGGTACGGCATCACGGGCAGCACTGCGGAGCAGGCGTTCGCGGTGCTGGTCGGTGTCGGCGCGAACGGCAAGAGCGTGTTCCTGGACACCCTGTCGTACGTCTTCGACGCGCTCAGCGAGACCACCAGGTTCGAGACGTTCGAGGACCGGGGCAGCAGCATCCCCGCCGACCTGGCCGCGCTGCGCGGGGCCCGGATGGTCATGGCCAGCGAAGGCGAGGCGGGCAAAGCGATGAGCGAGTCCGTGCTGAAGAGGGCCACCGGATCCGACCGGCTCACCGCGCGGTTCATGAGGGAGAACTTCTTCACGTACGCCCCGACTTTCCTGCTGTGGTTGGCGTCCAACCACACCCCTCAGTTCCGTTCCCAGGACACCGGGTTGTGGAGGCGGGTGAAGCTGATCAAGTTCGACCGCTACTTCGCCCCGGAAGAGCGCGACCACGGCATCTTCGCCACCCTGCGCCAGGAGGCCGAGGGCATCGCGGCGTGGGCGGTGGCCGGCGCAGTGGAGTGGTACGCGGAGGGCCTGAAGGAGCCCGACTGCATCAAGACCGCCACCAGCAACTTCAAGGAGAACTCGGACGCGCTGGCGGAGTTCCTGACGGACGTCCTGGTGAGGACCGGCAGCGACAAGAGCCACGTCCCCGCGCAGGAGGCTTACACCGCGTACCGCGACTGGTGCGAGGCCCAGGGCGAGAAGGCGTGGACCCGCCGTGGCTTCATCTCCGCGCTGGACGAGCGCGGCATCCGCCAGCACCGCATGAACAAGGGCCGGATGCTGCTGGGCGTCCGCTTCGCCGACCAGCCACCGGCCGGGCCGGGAGTCTTCGACATCACCAACGACTAGGAAAAGAGCACATGCGGGTACACCCGTACCGACTGGCCGGAGAGCCGGTCGAGATCAAGGTCCCCGAACGCTGGGACGACCTGCGGGAGTTCCGCACCTGGTGGACCGCCCACGCGGCGGCCGGCACCCTGCTGGGCTTCGACACCGAGACCACCGGCCTGGCCTGGACCGACCGAATACGGCTCGTCCAGTTCGGCGACACCCACACCGCGTACGTCATCCCCGTCGAACTCGGCGGCCCGTTCCGCGAGGCCGCCCGGGAGGCGCTGGCCGCGCTCCCCAACATGGTCGCCCACAACCTGGCGTTCGACGCGCTGAAGGTCGACACCGAGCTGGGCATCCGGCTCGAAGACCTCTACCCCCGGGCCCAGGACTCCCGGGTCGCAGCCCATCTGCTCGACAGCCGCCACGACTACGAGGGCGGCGTCGGCCTGTCGTTGAAGCCGTTGTCGGCCTGGTACGTCGACCCGGCCGCGCCGGACACGCAGAACGACCTGACGAAGGTCTTCAACAGCATGGGCCTCACCAAGGAGAACGGCTGGGCGCGGATCGACCTCTCGCACGACGTCTACGAGTTGTACGCCGGTCTCGACGCCCTGCTCGTCGCCCGGCTGCTGCCCAAGCTGCTGGCCCGGTACCAGGCGGAGGGGCTGCGCTCGGCGCTGCTGCCGTACGAACACCGTCTTGCCCTGGTCTGCGCGAAGTTGCAGCGCACCGGCATGCTCATCGACCCCGAGTACACCAAGGGCCTGGTGGGCCGCCTCGCCGACGAGAAGAAGCTCTTCTCCGACATCGCGGCCCGCTTCGGCGTGGACTCGGTGAACTCCCCGGACCAGGTGGCCGGCGCGCTGCTGGGCATGGGCGAGCGGTTGACGGAGAAGACCGACAGCGGCGCGTTGTCGGTGGCCAAGGAGGTGCTGTTGCCCTTGGCGGACCTGGACCAGGACTGGCAGCGCCTCGGGATGCGCGAGCCCAACGTCCTGGCGGACGCGGTGCTGCGGGCGAAGCGCGCGGGGAAGTGGTCCACGTCCTACGCCGAGGCGATGCTGAACAACCGCGACGCCTTCGACCGCATCCACCCGAAGATCAACCCTCTGGGGGCCCAGACCGGCCGCGCCAGCCACTCCGACCCGGCCATGGCCCAACTGCCCTCCCATGGCTGGGAAGTGCGCCGGTGCGTGGTCGCCGAGCCGGGGCACGTCTACTTCTCGGTGGACCAGCAGGCCGTCGAGCTGCGGGTGCTGGCCGCGCTGTCCGGGGAGTCCCGGATGATCCGGGCCATCGCCGCCGGGCACGACCTGCACGGGTTCGCCGCCGAGATGATGTACGGCAAGGAGTACTCGAAGGCCGATCGCACCCTCGCCAAAATCGCCGGACTCGGCACCGCGTACCAGGGCGGGGCGGCGACGCTGGCCAGGCAGACCGGTCAGGAGGTGGAGGTCATGCGTGACACCCTCCAGCGCTACGGCCGGGCCTTCCCCGGGATCAAGAGGTGGGCCCGCAAGATGCAACGGGTCGCGCTGGCGGAGCGCTGCACGATGACCACGGTGGTCGGCCGCAGGCTCCACCTGGACCGCGACAAGGTGTACAAGGCCGTCGCGTACGCGTGCCAGTCCACGGCCAGGGACACGATGGGGCAGGCGTTGATCACGATGGACGACCAGGGCCTGACCCCCTACCTCACCATGTGGGTGCACGACGAGGTCGTGGGCACCGCTCCGAAGCGGGAGGCCGCGGACGTCGCCCGCTCGTGCGCCGAGGCCATGAGGATGACGCTCGCCGGCGTGCCCCTGGACACCGACGCCGAGGTCTACGGGCCGAGCTGGGCCGACGGCTACGGCCTGCCGAAGGAGTGGGCCTATGCGGCGTGACCGGGAGCCGGAGAGCGCGCACACGCAGTTCTGCGCGGTCTGCGACGACGAGAAGCCACTCGCCCAGTTCGCCCGGCGCAAGCGCTCGCCGAACGGCCGGGCCACCGTCTGCCGACGATGCGTGAAGGCCGCGAACAACCGGGCCGGCAAGGACCCGGCCGTCGTCCGCAAGCGCCGGGACGCCCGGCTGCGCCGGGTCTACGGCATCACACTGAGCGACTACGAACGGATGGGCCGCCAGCAGCGGTGGCGGTGCGCGATCTGCGGGCAGAAGGCCGCCACAGGCGACCGTCTCGTGGTCGACCACGACCACGACAAGCCCCACGGACAGGCCGTCAGAAGGCTTCTGTGCCGGGGGGAGAACTCCGCCCTGGGGCACTTCGGCGACTCCTCCGCCCGGCTCGACCTCGGGGCCTCATACCTCCGCAAACACGGCAAATGAGGCTCAACTCACATTACCTACCCTTTACGTACATACATGCAGGTAAGGGGCTTGATTCGGACATAAGCGATCTTTTTACCAACTCTTCACTTGTTGAGCACACAACGGACACATGCCTATGCTCCCCTCGCACGCCGCGCCGGAGGATGCGCGGCCGATAACAAGGAGTAGCGATGCGGCGGGGAGGATGGTCCCGGTCCGGCGGTGCTCGCCGGTACCTCCGCCGCATCGCCCGAGTCCGCCGGGAGGTCGCCCGGACCATCACCCCTGCCCTGGCGCTGGCCGTCCGCCTCGCCATGGGCATCACCGACGGCAGTCGCTTCAGCGTCGAGTCGCCGGCCGACGAGCCTTCCGGGTGGGTGTCCGCCTGGACGTGGCTGCGGACGTTAGCGGCCCTGCACATCCACCGGTCTGTCCGGCCGTTACCCCATCGGGCGCGCGTGGAGCGCGCCCTGCACCTACGTCTCTCCCGCTGCATGGCCCTGCGCTCGCGGCGGCTCACCCTCGCTGCGGCATCGGCACCACGCCGAAGCCGTGCGGGAGTTCTCGCGGCCTGACCTGACGACAGGCCCCTTCACGCCCCTGCCCTTCGGCTGACCCCGAACCGGCAGGGGCTTTTTCATGCCCCGACGCGGCCGTTGCCCGCCGGGGCATTGTCATGCCCTGATGCGGCCTGAGTGCCGGCCGGTGGCTTCGCCATGCCCTTTTGCGGTCCCCCGCGCGGCGACGCCTCATGCCCTCATCAATGTTCTGTACATGCCAAGGAATCTTCATGTCTTCCCCCTGCATCACCCCCGCACTGATCCTCCAGGCCCAGGCCCCCAAGCCGCTGCCCGCCCTGACCGGCATGGGCAAACTCGACCGGGGCCGGGTCGCAACGGAGGAGATCCTGAACGGACTTGAGGGCATCGCCCGGTCCGTCTCCCGCAAGCGCGCAGCGCAGATGGAAGGCGACAGCCACCAGGCCGCCCAGGACATCGCCCAGGAGATGCGGTTCTCGTTCTGGCGCGCGATCCACGCGTGGGACGTCGACGCCGACAACCGCGCGGAGTTCACCTCCTACGCCTTCCAGCGGGCCAAGCTCGACGGGCGTGCGGTCAGCGCCCGCGAGAACGCACCGGGCGTGCCCCGCTCGGCCTCCGCCGCGTTCATGGGCGCCCTGTCCCGCAGCGACGGCGATTTCGACGCCGCGAAGGCGGAGTTGGTCAACCACCCGGTGACAGGCCGCCGCTTCTCCGCCGAGCAGGCCGACATCGTCGCCGCCGCGTTCGACCGCCCGGTGCCGATCTCCGCCGTGCCGGACAGCGCGCTCGACGCTTCCACCGCCCAGGACCCGGACCGCCTGGTCGAGTACACCCCGCTCGGCACCACCCCGCGCACCGCCCGCCTGCGCCTCGCGGTCAAGGACGGCCGGCCGGTCGTCGGCGCGGCCACCACGGAGGGCTGGTGCACCGACCTCCAGCCCTCCCTGGCGCACAACCCCCTGGAGATCTCGCGCGACGCCGTGCGCTGCAAGGGCGTGAAGGTCACCGGCACCAAGCGCGGCAAGCACGCCACCGGCGCGATCATCGACCGCGACGTGGAAGCCGAGACCTCCACCCGCTACGCCGCCGCCGCGCGGGCGAAGGCCGCCGAGCTGCTGGCCGGCATGTCGCCGACCGAGGCCGCCATCGCCCGCTGCGCGTTCGGCTTTGACGGACCGCCGATGCTCACCGACGCCGGAAAGCTGCACGCCACCGCCATAGCCGAGGCGCTGGGCAGCACCCCCGGCAGCGTCAAGGCCACCTGGTCGCGTGCCCTCAAGAAGCTGCGGGCCACCGCGTGAACACCACTGCTAACCACCCCGCCTCAAGCGTGCCGAACTCCCATGGAAGGAACGCGCGATGAAGTCCCCAGTCGGAACCCACGAACTGCCCTGCGGCGCGACCGTGCGCGTCTTCGCCGACCACGACGACAGCGACGGCTACAGCCTGGAAATCGCCCACGACGGCCAGACCGTCCGCTACGACTCCGGCCACTCCGCCCGCGAAGTCCAGGCGTTCCTGGCCCTGTTCACCTAGATGACGGAGAGAGAGCCCCATGACAACCGCACCTGAGACCGTACGCCTGGACGAGCAGCGCTTCCCCTGCAAGTACGACGGCCCTCGCGACTACGCCCGCACCCACGTGGACGGCGAAGGCGACATCGGCCTACTCGTCCACTGCGGCGAGACCACCGCGTCCATCTACCTGAACCCGGAGGTCGCCGAGTCGCTGGGCAACACCCTGATCCAGTCGGCCGCGCAGTCCCGCACCACCGTGCTGGAGATCGAGCGCGTGCGCCAGGAGGAGGCCGAGGCCGCCCGACGCCTCGGGGAGATGGAAGCCGCCCGCCAGGCCGAGCAGGCCCGCCAGGACGGGAACCCCTACCTGGTGGCCGGCGGCTCCACCTCCCCGGCCGCCCTCCCGCAGCCGGTCCTGGCCGACCAGCTCACCGCCCCGCAGCCCGCCATCCCCGAGATACCGTCCGCGCTGCCCACCTTCGCCGACGTCATGCTGCCGCAGGACGGCACCGCGGAACGCGAGCGCGCGTTCCTGCGCGCCTCCGAACTTCTCGGCCCGGACGCCGGAGTCGCCTCCAAGATCGCCATGGCGAACTACCTGCTGAAGGGAGCGGCGTGACCCTCCCCGTGATCCACGCCGTCGTCCACCAGGCGGCCCGCGCCTACGAGGCCCGCACCCCGGCGGGCGAACGCGTCATCGTCATCGAGACCGAGCACCACGCGCCCGGACAGCTCACCCGGACGGTCGTCCCCCTCCCGGAGCACGTCGCACTCGACCTCGCCACCGACATCGAAGATTGCAGTTGGTGACAGCCTCGGTGGTTGGATGTCCGCATGAGCGGGCCCGACCACCGGGTGATCGCCGAGGTCACCCTGCGCAGGCTCCAGGCCGACCGCTGCAACGGCGAGTATCTGCTGACCCAGTACCTCAGCACCACGGAGGCCAGGACCCTGCTGGCTTGCTCCGACGTGCCTGACCACGCGGTGGAACTGCTGGCCGAGATCGGCCGCACCCGCCGCCTCGCCCTGGCCCTGCTCCGAATCCTGTCCACCTGACCCACGTCAAGGCCCCCGGCCGGCACTGCTCGCACAGTGCTGACCGGGGGCCTTTTCCTCGTTTCAGGACTCGTCTGCCCCGGACTCCTCCGCCTTCTCCCCATCCCCCTTCTCCGGCGGCTTCCACGCCCGCGGCTTCTTCCACACGATGACCAGCCGGTCCGCCGTGAGCCGCGCCCCCGGGTAAGGGGCCTTCAACAGGAACACCCGCTCGATCGCCAGCCGCAGCAGCTGCCCCCGGTAGTGGGCGTCCGAGGTCTCCCACAGCTCCAGACACCGCTTGGGATTTCTCAACACCGAGATGTCCGCCATCGGCTTCGCCACCGCTTCCCACTCCTTCCGGGCGCTCTCCACGTCCTCCACCGCAGCCCGGCGCAGCTTGATGAACGTCTCCTCGCCGTCGCGGCCGGTGTAGGCCCCGCCCGCGTTGAGGCGGTCGAGGCGGGCCACGGCCTCCTCCGCCAGCTTGATCTGGCCTCGGGCCTCGGACTCCTTCTGGCTCTCCTCCGGCTGCGAGAGGACCACCCAGCCTTCCGCGACGGCCGCCATCACGGGACTCAGCGGAGCAGAGGTGGTCAGCTTCTTGTGCCACTCCTCAGCGAGAACGCGTTCCACCGAGGTTCGCATGCCGGTCACCGGGCCGGGGCAGTCGGCCATCCCAAGGTTGAGCCGGCCGCACCGGAACGACTGGCCGTGGATCGTCGCCAAGTGCCCCTTCTTCGGGTCACGGCCCCCGCCGTCGCACCACATCAGCCCCGACGCAGGCGAGCGCTCGACCGGCTTCGACTGCTCGTCCACGGTCGGCAGATTCTTGCGCCGCTCGAACCCGGCCGCGATCCTCCGGTGCTTGTCCCAGACCTCCTGCGGGATGCCCTCCACCCCCTTGGCGAACACCCGCACCGGCTTGCCCTTGGCGTTCAGGTACAGCTGGGCGTGCCCGTTCACCGTCACGATCTGCCACCCCAGGTAGACGGGGTTCCGCAGGATCTTGCCGACCGTATTCGAGCGGAACGGGCCGCCCCGGGTCGCCCGGAAGCCGTCGGCGGTCAGCCCGAGCGCGATCTTCCGGTTCGACTTGCCCTCCGCAGCCTCCCGGTGGATGCGCTCGGCCACCGGCCACAGCTTGCCGTGCTTGAGCTTGCGCTTCTTCGTGACCTTCAGCCCGAAGGGCGGCATGGTCAGCCACTTGCCCTCTTCGCGCTGCTGGGCCTTGGTGTCCCGGACCTTCTCCGACAGGACCCGGCTGTACTCGCGGGCGTCCTCCGCCTTGCCGACGATGCGGACGCGGTCGGCCGGGATCTCGGTGTCCAGACGGTCCAGGTCGAACACCAGACGCTTGCCCGGAACGTCCAGAATCTTCAGCACATCGCCCGCACCCTGGCGGGAGTAGCGGGAGGAGTCGTACACCCACAGGCAGTCCGAGTCCCCTTCGAGAAGGGCGTGCACCGCTTCATCGAAGTCCGGTCGCTTCACGCCCTTCTTGTAGGCCGAAAGGTTCTCGCGGAAGACACGGCGGATCGTGTAGCCGTTCTGCTTACCCCACGCCCGGCCCCGCGTCTCCTGTGCCTTCAGTGACAGGATGTCCCGCGCAGCCGTACCCCGCACGACCTGCGACTTCCGCAGAAGCAGGTCGAGGTATCGCACCGGTCCGGCAGGCTTGCGAGCCATGGTTCCACTCTCCAGTCAGCGGCACGAGCCTGCATCCTGGAGGTGCAAGGGCGACCCGTCGCTCTGGATGGACGAGGCGAACACCTTCATCGCCCCGCCGCTCGGTCTGCCCGAACTCCCGTACATCCGTTGGACGGAGGAGTTCCGGGAGGACCCGGACGGGCTGCACTGGAAGACCAGGGACGTGGTCGCCTGGGCCGCCGGGCGCCCGTTCGTCTGGGTGGACGACGAACTCGGCCCGCAGGACATCGAGTGGATCGAGGCGAACCACCCGGCCCCGGCACTGGCCCTCTGGGTCGACCCGCGGATCGGACTGCGGGAGCTGCACTTCGAGGCTCTGCGGGAATGGGCGGAGGAGGACGAGTGACGGGCGTGGCCGAGGCGGGAGCGAACGGAACGCGAGTGGCCGGTACGGTCGAACGGCTGCGGCGCTACCCGGTGAAGGGGCTGCTCGGCGAGGAACTCGACCGGGCCGAGGTGACCGGCCGGGGCCTGGCCGGCGACCGCGAGCGGGCGCTGCTCGACCTGGCCACCGGCCGGGTGGCCAGCGCCAAGCGCCCCCGGCTGTGGGCCGGCCTGCTCGGGTACACGGCCAGGACCACGACGGACGGCCGCGTGGCCGTCAGCGGCCCGGACGGCCGGGGCGCGGACGAGCGGGAGCTGTCCGAGGCGCTCGGCCGCGAGGTCGCGCTGATCGACGAGCGCCCGCCCGGCGCGACCGTCGAACGGGCCGTTCCCGAGGAGGTGCTGGCTCGCGGAAGCGCGGCCGAAACCGACTTCACCGTCAACGAGTTGGGCCGCGCCGCACCGGACGGCGGCTTCTTCGACTTCGCGCCGCTGCACCTGATCACCACCTCGACCCTGCGCGCCACCGGCAGCGAGGCCGAGCGCTACCGGCCGAACCTGGTGATCCGCACCGAGGGCGAGGGCTACGTCGAGAACGCCTGGGTGGGGCGGGAGTTGGCGATCGGCCCGACCCTGCGCCTGCGAGTCATCGCGCCCACCCCGCGCTGCGCCGTCCCCACCCTGCGGCACGGGCCGCTGCCCCGCCGCCCCGAGGCGCTGCGCATCCCGGCCGAGCGGAACCGGGTGGTGCCGCTGGACGGCATGCCGGCGTTGCCCTGCGCGGGGGTGTACGCCCGGGTGGTGGTGCCGGGCGTGATCAGGACCGGGGACCGGATCACGATGGACTGAACGCGGCCGTCCGCCCGGGCGGGCCTGCCGTCACGCCGAACCGAGCACGGCCCCAAGGGCGTCGAGGAAGCGGTCGGTGGTCTCCTCGTCCCGGACGGCGATCCGCAGCCACTCCTGGCCCAGCCCCGGGAAGGTGTCCCCGCGCCGGACGGCGAAGCCGTGCGCGCGCAGCCGCTCCCGGACCGCCGCCGCCTCCGGCAGCCGTACCAGCACGAAGGAGGCGGCCGGTTCGCCGTGCAGTCGCACCGACCGGAAGGCGGCCAGTCCCTTCACCAGGTGCTCGCGCCGGAGCGCCAGTTCGGCCGCCGCCCGCTCCGCCTCGGCGAGCGCGTCCGGGCCGCTGCACACCTCGGCGGCGGCCAGCGCGGGGGTGGAGACCGGCCAGAGCGGCTGGGCGGCGCCGAGGTCGGCGATCAGCGGGGCCGGGCCGAGCACGTAGCCGATCCGCAGCCCGGCCAGGCCCCAGGTCTTGGTGAGGCTGCGCAGCACGACGACCCGGCCGGGCAGGTCGCGGACGGAGGCCAGGGACTCCCGCTCGCCCGGCACGGCGTCCATGAACGCCTCGTCCACCACCAGGGTGCGCCCTGGCCGGGCCAGCGCGGCGACGGCCTCGGCGGGGTGGAGGACGGAGGTCGGGTTGGTCGGGTTGCCGAGGACGACCAGGTCAGCCTCCTCGGGGACGGCGCCCAGCCGGAACCCGTCGCCGGGGGAGAGCAGCACCCGGTGCACCCGGTGCCCGGCGTCCCGCAGTGCCGCCTCCGGCTCGGTGAACTGCGGGTGCACGACGACGATGTGACGTGACGTCAGTACCCGCGCGAGCAGGACGAAGGCCTCGGCCGCCCCCGAGGTGAGCAGCACCTCCTCGACCGGGCGGGCGTGCCGGGCGGCCACCGCGGCGCGCGCGGCGCTCTGGTCGGGATAGGCGGCGAGGTCGCCGAGGGTGGCCGCGAGGTGCTCGCGCAGCCAGGCCGGGGGAGTGCCGGTGCGGACGTTGACGGCGAGGTCGACCAGGCCGAGCCCGTCGGCGCGCACCTCGGCGTCGCCGTGGTGGCGCAGGTCGGGTTCGGGGGCGGTCACGTGGGGTCTCCTTGTGGGCGGTGCGGATGGTGGGGGCGATGTGGACGGCGTGGGCGGTCGGGTTCGGGCGCGGGCGGGAGGTCAGGGCCGGAGGTGGACGGGGTGGACCTCGTACGGGCCGGGCGGCACGGTGAGCCGCGCACCGTCACCGAGGGTGACCAGGGCCACGGTGTGGCCGTGGGAGGCGAGGGCGACGGCCGTCCCGGTGCGGTCGAGCGCCCTCCCGGAGGCGTCGAGCGGTGCCCGGGGGCCGTCCGGCACCGCGATCCGCCAGGTGTCCGGCCGGAGCACACCGGCCACCGCCGCGACCGCCGCCGGCGTGCCCACCACCGCCGAGGCGCTCCGCAGCTCCGCCCGGACCCGCGGCCCCGATACGCAGGATCCGGACCCGGACCCGGACCCGGGGCCGAGGACGGGGCCGGGTTTGGGGCCGAGGTCGAGCAGCGCGATCCGTCCGGGCACCGTCGCCCGGGCGATCGCGACCGTCGCCCCCGCCGACCTGCGCTTGGCGACCACCAGCCGCCCGCCCGGCGCGCTCGCGAGCGCCGCCGCCTCGGCCACGCTCGCGGTGCCGACGGCCGCGCCGACCACGGCGGAGGGGTTCGGCACCGGCACTCCCGCCAGCGCCGCCGCCGGGTACTCGTCCACCGGTACCCCGGTGAGGTGTTCGGCCGCCCAGCGCACCGCCGGGTGGTCCGCCTTGCCCGCCACGGTCGCCAGCCGGGCCACCGCGGAGCGGGCCAGGCAGGCCTCCGCGAGGGTGTCCGTCAGCAGCCGCAGCACCTCGGTCCGTTCGGCGCGGCTGCTCGCGCCGATGCCGGCCACCAGGGTGCGGGGGAGGACCGGCAGGCTGCCGCCCGGGTCGTCCCGCTCGTACTCGCTGTCCCGGTCGTGCCGGTCGTCCCGGCGGTGCCCGTCGTGCCGGTCGTCCGGGGCGGCGATCCGCAGGACCGGGGCGTCCTCGGGCCCGTCGGCCGGGACGGCTGCGACCAGTCCGATCACGTGCCGCACTCCTTCGTCACAAGCTCCGGAGATCCCACCACGCCCGGCCGGAACGGGTCAATCGCGACAGGTGCGACCTCCGGCGCCGGTCCGTGCCGGCGGGCCCGCCCGGCGCGGCAGCTGTTCGCCTGTTCTTCACCTCCGTTGTGAGGTACACGACACCACGGCGCTCCTACTGTTCTCGGCGCTCCCGCCCGGGAAGCCCCGACATCCGGAGGACCCCCATGGCCTTCGCACGACCGCGCACCCCAGGCACGCCCACGGCCGGTGCCCCTGCCTCCGTTTCCTCCTCCTCCGCGCGTCCCGCCCGGGGCCCGGCCGGCCGCGGCACCGCCACCACCGGAATCCGGAACTGACGCCCGTGTACGTCGCGGACTCCCGCAGTTCGAAGGCCCCCGACGCGCCGGCCACCGGCCAGGCCCGGCGGGGCGCCGCCCTGCGCACCGTGCCCGGGGCGGTCATCGCCCTCGGCACCGTCAGCCTGGTCACCGACATCTCCTCCGAGATGGTCACCGCCGTCCTCCCCCTCTACCTGCTCACCGGTCTCGGCCTCTCCCCGCTCGGCTTCGGCCTGCTCGACGGCATCCAGAACGGCTTCAGCGCCCTGGTCCGGCTGGTCGGCGGCCACCTCGCCGACCGCCGCGGCCGGGACGGCGCCGCCCGGCACAAGGCCGTCGCGGCCGTCGGGTACGGGCTGTCCGCGCTGTGCCGTCCGCTGCTGCTGTTCGTCCACACCGTCCCGCTGATCGGCGCCGTGATCGCCGTCGACCGCACCGGCAAGGGCCTGCGCACCGCACCCAGGGACGCGATGATCTCGCTGGCCACCGAACCCGCGCACCGCGGCCGGGCGTTCGGCGTGCACCGGGCGATGGACACGGCCGGTGCCCTGCTCGGCCCGCTCACCGCCTTCCTGGTGCTGCGGCTGGCCGGCGGCCCGCTGCTCGCCGACGGCGGCGAGCGGCACGGCTACGACGCGGTGTTCACGGTCAGCGCGTGCGTCGCGGCGCTCGGCGTGCTGATCCTGCTGCTGTTCGTGCCGAACCGCGGCAGTCGTGACGACTTGTCGACTTCCACCCCCTCGCTCCGCGACAGTCTCACCCTGCTGCGCCTGCCGGGCCTGCGCCGGCTGACGCTCTGCGCCGTCCTGCTCGGCCTCACCACCGTCAGCGACTCCTTCCTCTACCTGCTCGTCCAGCGCCGGCTGGACCTGCCCGTCGGCCTGTTCCCGCTGCTGCCGCTGGGCACCGCCGCCGCCTTCCTGCTGCTCGCCGTCCCGCTCGGCGCGCTCGCCGACCGGATCGGCCGCCACCGGCTCTTCCTCGCCGGGCACGGGGTGCTGCTGCTCGCGTACGGGCTTCTGCTCTCGCCGCTGCGCGGGGTGCCCGCGGCGCTCTGCGTCCTGCTGCTGCACGGCACCTTCTACGCGGCCACCGACGGCGTGCTCGCCGCCGCGGCCGCCGACACGGTGCCCGCCGGGCAGCGCGGCGCCGGGCTCGCCCTGGTCGGCACCGGGCAGGCGCTGGCCAGGTTCGCCTGCTCGCTGCTGTTCGGCGCGCTGTGGGGCGCGGTCGGCGGCCCGGCGGCGCTGGGCTGGTCGGCGGGCGCGCTGGCGCTGTGCGTGCTCGGCGCGGCGGCCGTGCTGCGCCCGTCCGAAGCCGATGCGGCCGCCGCCGGTGACGGGAGACCGGGAACCGCGGCCGGGCCCGTCACCGGCACGTCCCAACCCGCCCCCGCCGCCGAGGAGAAGCCGTGAACCTGCAGAACCGGACCAGGGTGATCGTCCTGCTGGTCGCCGTCGTGCTGCTCGGTGCGGTCGGCACCGGAGCCGTGCTCCACGCCGCCGACCGCACCGCCCGTCGGGACCAGGTCCAGCCCGGCGGTCCCGAGGTCGCCTCCGGCGCCGTGTCGCTCGGGGCGTCCGGCCACGGACGGCAGCTGCTGTTCCGCAACATGGCCTGGGGCCCGCACCGGGACGAGATCACCACCGTCCCAGCCGACCGCCCCGACGGCCCGCGCACCGCCTCCGGCGTCCAGTGCCTGCGCTTCCACGCCGCCGCCGGCACCGGCATCTGCCTCCAGGCCCAGCACGGCGCGCTGGAGGACACCTACCGCGCCGTGGTCCTGGACGACCACCTGCGCGAACTCCGGTCCTTCCCCGCCGCCGGCATCCCCACCCGCTCCCGGGTCTCGCCCTCCGGGCACCTCGCCGCCTGGACGGTCTTCGTCAGCGGCGACTCGTACGCGGGCAGCGACTTCTCCACCCGCACCTCGATCGTGGACGTCAGGGACTGGAACCTGCGGGAGAACCTGGAGGACTTCGCGGTCGTCCTGGACGGACACCCGTACCAGGCGCACGACGTCAACATCTGGGGCGTCACCTTCGCCGACGACAACACCTTCCACGCCACCCTCGCCAGCGCCGGGCGGACCCACCTGGTCCGCGGCGACCTCGCCGCCCGCACCCTCACCACCCTGCACGACAACGTCGAGTGCCCCTCGCTCTCCCCGGACGGCACCCGCGTCGCGTACAAGAAGCGCGTTCCCGGCCTGCCCGTCGACGCCCCGTGGCGGCTCTACGTGCTCGACCTCGCCACCATGACCGAGACCGCCACCGCCGAGCGGCGCAACATCGACGACCAGGTGCTCTGGTCCGGCGACGGCACCCTGGTGTACGCCCTGCCCGGCGACTACGGTGCGGACCTGTGGACCGTTCCGGCCGACGGTTCGGGCGGCGCGCAGCAGGTCACCAAGGCCGCGGTGGCCCCCGCCTACCTGGGCTGAGGAACTCTCGGCTACGGTCCCACGTCGTGCAGAGTGTGACGTGCCGGTCGAGCGTCCGGGCCGGGCGTACCGGCCGGACGTCCCGATCGAGCGCCCTGATCGAACGGGGGAGCAAGACAACCGTGGACGGTATCCCGCCCGAACGCATGGTGACCGATTCCTGGCCCGCCCTGCACGGCCGACCGGTCCTGCGGCGCACCGTCGCCGTCGGACTGGTGCTGTGCGTGTCCGTCGCCGCCGCCCTCGTGGTGCGCGGCGTCAACGCGTTCACCGTCGGCCGCACCGGCCGCGAGACCGACCGGGACCGCGCCGAACGCCTGGCCGGCCTGCACCCCTCCCAGCACCCCGGCGCAGGACGCTTCTACGTCCCGGTCGGCGCCGTCTACACCCACACCTCGGACGGCGCCCCGGTCGCCTACCTGCACTACCGCCTCGGCGGCGGGAGGGCTCCCGGCCTCGGCGACTTCCTCAGCGCCTACGACCTCCCCACGCCGGGGCCGGTCGCCCCGCTCCCGCCCGACCTGCTCGCCGCCCTCGGCGGCGACGAGCCGGCCGAGGCCTCGGAACTCCCCGAGTCCTCGCCGCCGACCGCCGCCGCCCCGTCCACGGAGTCCGTGACCCCGTCCGTCGCCCCGTCCGCCGACGCGACGCCCAGCGAGAGCCCCTCGCCGGAGGCCGCCCCCGCCGCCGAGGCCGGCCAGCTCGCCGCCGACCCCGCCGACCCCGTGGACCCGGACGCCGATCCGGCCCCCACCGCCGACGAGGCTCCCGCCACCGACCTCGCGCCGGAAGATCCCACCCCCGCACCGAGCCCCACCCCCACCGCGGACCCGACCCCCACCGACCTCCCCGCCCACGCCCCCACCGCCCGCCGCATCTACGTCGCCACCATCCCCGGCGGCCTCGCCGGCGCCGCCGACATCTACATCCGCGCCACCGGCTGAACCGGCGGTTGTTCCAGCGGGGCCGTGGCTCCTGCGGGCGGGCGGTGGCGCCGAGCCGCCGGCCCGGCGCTCCGGGAGGCCGCTTCCGCTGTGCCGCCGACCGGTCGCGAGGCCCGTCAGGTGCCGCCCGTCGCCCACCGCCCGCCGTACGTGTCTGCGCCCCGCCGGACGGGTTCGGCGGGGCGCAGGTGTGCGAGGGCTCTCAGCGGGCGGCCGCCGGTTCGGGGAGCGGAGCGGGTGTCGCGGCGGGGGCGGGGGTGGGGGCCGGTGCTGCGACCGGTGCCGGGGTGGGGCGGGCGGGGCACTGGCCGGCGAGCAGGGCGGCGAGGGCGAGGAGGAGGCCGAGGACCTGCCAGGGGGTGAGGGTCTGGCCGAGGACGAGGAGGCCGCCGAGGGTGGCGACGACCGGGTTGACCAGGCCGAGGAACGAGGCCGGGCCGGCGCCGAGCTGCTGGATGCCGCGGAACCAGAGGACGTAGCCGAGCGCGGTGCCGAACAGGCCGAGGTAGGCGAAGCCGGCCAGGTTGGCGGCGCTCAGGGCGGGCGGCGCGCCCTCGACCAGGGCGGCGAGCGGGACGAGGAAGACCGAGCCGGCCAGGAGCTGCCAGGCGGTGAGGTCGAGCAGGGTGGCGCCCTCGGGGCGCCCCCAGCGGCGGGTGAGGACGGTGCCCATGGCCATCAGCGCGACCCCGGCGACCATCGCCGCGATCCCGACGCCGTCCAGCCGCGCGCCGCTCTTGAGCACCAGCAGGGCGACCCCGCCGACCCCGACCAGCCCGGCGACCACCGCCCGCCGGCCCGGCCGCACACGCAGCACACCGATGGAGAACCCGGCGACGAGCAGCGGCTGGATCGCCCCGATGGTGGCCGCGACGCCGCCTGGCAGGCGGTACGCGCCGACGAACATCAGCGGGAAGAACAGCCCGATGTTGAGCATCCCGAGTACGGCTGCGCGCCCCCACCAGCGCCCCTTGGGAAGTCGGCGGCCGATCAGCAGCAGGAGGAGCCCGGCCGGGAGCGCGCGGAGCGCGGCGAGCAGCAGCGGGCGGCCGTCGGGCAGCAGCTGGGTGGTGACGAGGTAGGTGGTGCCCCAGGCTGCCGGGGCGAGTGCGGCGGTGGCGGCGATTCCCGCGCGCTTGCGGTCGATGACGGCCATGACGTTCCCCTGAACGTTGATTATCTGAACGTTGAGGTATTTTTACGCCTGGGAGTTGGCGAACGTCAAGTATGTGAATGTTAAGATATCTGCATCGGGTCGCCCGGACGGCTTCGGACGGGTGGGCGACCCGGCAGCTTCGCACAGACGGCTCCGGGAAGGCGGCGGGCATGCAGCAGCGCGACACCGTGGACGACATCGTCGAGCAGTGGGCCAGGGCCCGCCCCGACCTGGATTCCGGGCCGATGGCCCTGGTCGGCCGGCTGCGACGGCTCAACGTCCGGGTCGACAACGCACTGCGCGAGTACTTCACCCGCTGCGGCCTGGACTCCTCCGAGTTCGACGTCCTGGCCACCCTGCGCCGCTCCGGCGAGCCGTACGAGCTCAACGCCCGCGCGCTGCTCAAGTCCGCGATGGTCACCTCCGGCGCCATCACCAACCGGGTCGACCGGCTGTCCGCCAAGGGCCTGGTCGAGCGCAACCCCTGCCCGACCGACCGCCGCGCCGTCCTGGTCCGCCTCACCCCGGCCGGCAAGGAGCTGATCGACGGCGCCATGGACGGCCACGTCCGCAACGAGGAACGCATCCTCTCGGCCCTCGACCAGGACGAGCGCGCCCGGCTGGACGCCCTGCTGCGCAAGCTCCTCGTCGCGCACGGGGACACCGAACCGATCCTCTGAGCCGGGGCCGGCGCACTCTGGGGCCGGCGCGCTCCGGGGGCGCTCGGTACGGGTTTCGCCTGCGGTTCCGTCGGCCGCGGCCGACGGGCCGCGTGTCCAGCGGTGTCCCGGCGGCGTTATCCCCCGTGGAAGCCCACCGGAGGAGAGGCCCCGATGAAAGAGAAGACCCCCAGGGACATCGCCGTCGACGACCAGCTGCGGGCCGCCGGTGCGGAGGGCGCCCAGTGGCTCACCTCCGCCGGGTGGGGGCCGCCGGTGAGGGTGCCGCTGCAGAACGCGGCGAAGTGGCAGCAGGAGACCAGGGCCCGGATGCTGGCGTCGCAGGCGGACGAGTCCTGCACGTGGTGCGACCACCTGCTGTACGGCGGGCCGCAGCCGGTCGTCGTGCACGCGGAACACCCGACCCACCTGATCTGCCGCGCCTGCTCCGTCGCCGCCCGCTCCCGACGGGTCTGCCTCGACTGCGGGAAGCCGGCCGCCTCCGAGTCCCCGGCCGACGGGCGGGAGGACGTCTTCATGGGACCGGTGGCGATCTACACCCGGGTGCGCTGCGCCGCCTGTCACCGGGGCGACCCGCTCAGGGGGACCTTCGGCAAGGGCGCGTGACGCGGACGTCCGGCGCGCGGCTCGCCGGCGCGCGCCCGGCACACACAGCCGGTCGTTCAGCCCACCGCGCTCGGCTGTCGGCGTCCGGGGGTGCTCTCAGCCCGCCTCGCCCAGGTCCGGTGGCTGCCAGTCGTACGTCCGGGCCGAGGGGCCGAGCAGGGTGCGGGCGGGGAGGAGTCCGGCGAGGGTGAGGGCTGCGGTGCGCAGGCAGGTGGCGGCGGGGGAGCGGAGGGCGACGAGGCCGCCGATGCGACGGGAGCCGGCGGCGACCGCGGTGGTGCGGGGGAGCCGGGCTGCGGTGTAGGCGGGCAGGACGGCGGCCGGGTCGGTGGCGGGGGTGAGCAGGGAGGCGAGGATGAGCCCGTCCTCGATGGCCTGGCAGGCGCCCTGGCCCTGGAAGGGGCACATCGCGTGGGCGGCGTCGCCGAGGAGGGCGACCCTGCCGTGGTGGTGGGCGGGCAGCGGGTCGGTGAGGTCCCAGACGTCGTGGCGCAGCACGCGCCCGGGCTCGGCGAGGGCGAACAGCTGCGGCACCGGGGCGCACCAGTCGCCGTACCGGCGCAGGAGTTCGGAGCGCTCGTCGCCATCGGCGGCCCGCTCGCCGGCCGGGGCGAGGGCGGCGCCGTAGACGTAGACCCGGCCGTCGGCGAGCGGGACGATCCCGGCGAGGCGCCCGCGGCCCCACACCTCGCCGGCGGTGGCCGGGTGACGGCCGGGGGTGACGACGGTGCGCCAGCTGGTGAAGCCGCTGTAGCGGGGGCCGGGGTGCCGCGGGAAGAGCAGACCGCGGGTCGCGGAACGGATGCCGTCGGCGGCGACGACCAGCGCGGCGTTCTCCTCTCCGTCACCGGTGCGGACGACGGCGGGCTCGGCGGTGCTGCCGGGGGTGACGAGCGTGGCGGGCGAGCCGGTGCGGACGGTGCCCTCCGGGAGTGCGTCGACCAGGGCGGCGATGACGTCGGCGCGGGCGACGGCGGCGATCATGTCGCCGAAGCAGGCCTCCAGGGCCGAGGTGCTGGTGCGGGCGAGCCAGCGGCCGGAGGGGTGGCGCAGGCCGACGGCGGGGTGCGGGGTGGCGAGGGCGCGCAGCCGTTCGCCGACGCCGAGCCGGTCGAGGGAACGCAGGGCGTTGGGGGCCAGGACGAGCCCGGCGCCGACCGGTTCGAGAGATTCGGCGCGCTCGTGGACGCGTACCGGGACACCCTGGCGGTGCAGGGCGAGCGCGGCGGTGAGTCCGCCGATGCCGCCGCCGATGACGATCGCCTGCCTGTCGGTCTGGTGCCTGCCGTCCTGTTGCCTGCGCTGCCGCCTGTCCTGCTGGGCGTCCACGGGAGGGCTCCTCTCCTCGGACTACATCTGTAGTCTCCGTCTGCCAGCACCGTACTACAGGTGTAGTTCGCGGGACACTACTGCTGTAGTGAATTGGGATCGCCCGAGGAGAAAGGCCATGATCGGACCCATGACGCCCCCGCGCCCGACCCTGATCGCCGACGCCGCCGTCACCCTGATCGCCGAGCGTGGTCTGCGCGGGCTGACCCACCGCGCCGTGGACGAGGAGGCCGGCCTGCCCGCCGGCTCGACCTCCAACCTCGCCCGGACCAGGGCGGCCCTGCTCGAACTCGCGCTCACCCGGATCGTCGAGCGGGAGACCGAGGACCACCCGGTCCTCACCGGGCAGGCCCCCGCCGCGGCGCCGCCCGACCCCGCCGCCGCGCGGGCCCTCCTCGTACGGGTCGGTGCCGACGTGCTGTACCGGGCGCTCACCAGTGGGCGCCGGCTCACCCTGGCCCGCCTGGAGCTCGCGCTGGAGGCCACCCGGCGGCCCGAACTGCGCGCCGTCTACGACCGTCTGGGCACCCGCTTCGCCGACCTCGCCGCCGTCCTGCTCGCGCGGTGCGGCTCGGCCGACCCGACGGCGGACGCCCGCCGCCTGATCCGCTGGTGCGACGGGGTGCTGTTCAACGCGACGGCGGGCAGCGGGCACTGGCACATCCCGGCGCCGGAGGAACTGCGCGCCGAGATGGCGTGCTACCTCACCGTGCTGCTCGACCGGGAGTAGCGCGAAGGGCTACGAGGCGGTGTCGGCCCGGGCGTCGGGCGAACCGCCGGCCGTCGCCCGCGTGGCCCCGATCCGCGCGGTCTCGACCTGTGCGGCGATGACCTGCGTGGCGATGACCTGCGCGCAGTCCGCCGCGGAGGCCCGAGAGGTGTCCACCACCAGGTCGTACGTGACGCCCCGGTGCACCGACTTCGCCTGTGCGGCGGCCATCCCCGCCACCCGGTCGCCTCGCGCGGCCTCCCGGGCCGCGGCCACCGCCGGGTCGCAGCGCACCCCGACCCAGAGCACCTCCAGGCCCTCCAGGGCCGCTCGCCACCGGGCCTGCGAGGCGGTGCCGCCGAGGAACACCTCGTCCACCACGATCCGGGCCCCGGCCCGGGCCATCGCCGCCACGCCGACCGTCCAGGCGGCGTCCAGCGTCGCGAACACCGGACCGACCCGGACCGTGCCGTCCCCGTCCTCCAGTCCGCCGATCCCCTCGCCGCCGCTGCGCAGCGAGGGCGGCAGCGCGTCGACCATGGTGTCCGTGCCGAGGTGCAGCCACGGCTCCGGGAGCAACTCCTGGAGGCGTCCGGCGATGCTCGACTTGCCCGAGCTGGACCCGCCGTTGAGGACGATCACATGCATGCGCGCAGCATAGGCCGGGCACCCCGCGGCGTCGCGGCGTTTCCCCGCCGGAGGGCGTCGGGGCCGGCAGGGCATCGAGGCCGGCAGGGCATCGGGGACCGGCAGTGCGCCAGGAGGTCGCGCCCTACGCCGCCCCGGGCGCCCCCGCGGCCCCGGCCGCCCCCGCCGCGAACGCCGCCGCCGCGGACGTGAACGACGCCGCCAGCGCCGGCGCACCCGCCCAGTGCAGGTGCAGGTAGGAGGCGTGCACGTTGCCCTCCGCGAAGCCCTCCGTACGCGGCCCGGCCGGCAGGCGCCAGCCCCAGGCGGGGAGTTCGCCCGCGCCGGGCTCGCAGACCGTGCGGTGGAACTCGTGGCCGCGCAGCCTGGTGCCGGCCGGGGCCAGCGGGGAGTCGTGCAGCGCGACCGCCTCCCGGTAGCCGAGGGTGAGCCGCTCGGTCATCCGGGCGTCGGTGGCCAGCACGCCGCACATCGGCAGGCCGTCCAACTCCCGCCCCAGGTACAGCAGCCCGGCGCACTCGGCGGCGATCGGCGCGCCCGCGGCCGCGAACGCGGCGATGGCGGCGCGCAGCCGGTCGTTGCCGCTCAGCTCGCGCACGTACAGCTCGGGGAATCCGCCGCCGATCACCAGTCCGGCGGTGCCCTCGGGCAGCGCCGTGGCGTGCAGCGGGTCGAACGGGACCACCTCCGCGCCCGCGGCGCCCAGCAGTTCGGCGTTCTCGGCGTACGAGAAGGAGAACGCGGCGCCGCCCGCCACCGCGATCCGCGGCCGGCCGGCCACCGGGGTGACCTCGGCCGCCGGGTCCCACGGCTCGGCGTCCAACTCCGGCGCCGTCCGCGCCAGTTCGAGCAGCGCGTCCAGATCGACCGAGGAGGCGACCAGTTCGCCCATGTCGGCGACCGCCTTCAGGGCCTCGGCCGAGCGCTCCACGGCGGGGATCAGCCCGAGGTGGCGGGACGGCGTGGCGACCGCGGCCGAGCGGCGCAGCGCGCCCAGCACCGGTACGCCGGAGCCCTCCTCCAGCGCCTCGCGCAGGAGGTGCTCGTGCCGGTCGGAGGCGACCCGGTTGAGGATCACCCCGGCGAGCCGCACCTGCGGGTCCCAGGAGGCGAAGCCGTGCACCAGCGCGGCCACCGAGCGGGACTGCGAGGAGCCGTCCACCACCAGCACCACCGGTGCCCGCAGCAGCTTGGCGACGTGCGCCGTGGACGCCAGCTCCCCGCGCCCGGAGGCCCCGTCGAACAGGCCCATGACCCCCTCGACCACCGCGACGTCCGCCCCCGCCGCCCCGTGCAGGAACAGCGGCGCGATCCGCTCGGGCCCGCACATGAAGGCGTCCAGGTTGCGGCCCGGGCGCCCGGCGGCGAGCGCGTGGTAGCCCGGGTCGATGTAGTCGGGGCCGACCTTGTGCGGCGACACCGCCAGTCCGCGCGCGGCGAGCGCGGCGATCAGGCCGGTGGCGACGGTGGTCTTGCCGGCGCCCGAGGAGGGCGCGGCGACGACGAGGCGGGGAATGCTGCTCAACGGTCTACCACTCGATACCGCGCTGGCCCTTGCGGCCGGCGTCCATGGGGTGCTTGACCTTGGTCATCTCGGTGACCAGGTCGGCGAATCCGGTCAGCGCCTCGGGCGCGTACCGGCCGGTGATGACGACGTGCTGGCTGCCCGGGCGGTCCCTGAGCACGGCCACCACCTCGTCCGGGTCGATCCACCCCCAGTGCATCGGGTAGGTGAACTCGTCCAGCACGTAGAAGCGGTAGGTCTCGGCGGCGAGGTCCCGCTTGACCTGCTCCCAGCCCTCCTTGGCCGCCTCCTCGCTGGACATCTCCTGTTCGGCGGAGCGCTGGATCCAGGACCAGCCCGAGCCCATCTTGTGCCAGTCGACGGTGCCGCCCTCGCCGGAGGCGCCGAGCACGCGCAGCGCGTTCTCCTCGCCGACCTTCCACTTGGCGGACTTCACGAACTGGAACACCCCGACCGGCCAGCCCTGGTTCCAGGCCCGCAGCGCCATGCCGAACGCGGCCGTGGACTTGCCCTTGCCCGGGCCGGTGTGCACGGCGGTGATCGGCAGCGTACGGCGCTGGCGGGTGGTCATGCCGTCGTCGGGAACGCTCTCGGGGACACCCTTGGGCATCGGTCAGGCCGCCTTTCGCATGGTGGTGGTCGAACGGCTCTCGGAGCGGTTCTCGGAGCGGTTGGCGCGGACGAGCGAGGCCACGCCCTCGGCGCGCAGCTCGTCCAGGCTGACGGCGGTGCCGCCGAGCAGCCCGGCCAGGGTGTGGGCCAGCCCCAGCCGGACCGGGCCCGACTCGCAGTCCAGCACCACGCTCGCGGCGCCCTGCGCCGCGAACAGCGCGGCCGCGCGGTGCGACTGCGCGAGCGCGTCCCGCCCGCCGGTGGCCCGGCCGTCGGTCACCACGACCAGCAGCGGGCGCCGGTTCGGGTCGCGCAGCCGCTCCACCCGCAGCACCTCGTGCGCGCGCAGCAGGCCGGCGGCCAGCGGGGTCCGGCCGCCGGTGGGCAGCGACTCCAGCCGGGCCGCGCCGACCTCCACGGAGGAGGTGGGCGGCAGCGCCAGTTCGGCGCCCGAGCCGCGGAAGGTGATCATCCCGATCTTGTCCCGGCGCTGGTAGGCGTCCATCAGCAGCGACAGCACCGCGCCCTTGACGGCGGTCATCCGCTGCCGGGCGGCCATCGAACCGGAGGCGTCCACCACGAACAGCACCAGGTTGGACTCCCTTCCCTGGCACACCTGCTCGCGGAAGTCGTCCTTGCGCAGCACCAGCGCCCGACCGCTGCGCCCGCGCGCGGCCTGGTGCGGCGCGGCGGCCTGGAGGGTCGCGGTCAGGTGCAGCCGGCCGAGCGCGCCCTGCGGGCGGCGGGCGCGGACGGTGTGCCCGCCGGTGGTCTCGGCGGGGGAACGGCGGCCCTGGGCGCCGTGGCCGGTGCCGCGGACGGTGAACAGCCGGGTCCGGTACGGGTCTCCGGCCGCGACCGGCGACGACTCCCGTGCGGGGGCCGGGTGTTGGGCCGGGTGTTGGGCCGGTACGGGCTGCTGCGCGGGTGCGTCGCCGCCCTCGGCGCTCTCGGCACCGCCGGTGCCGTCGGGGGCGGTGGCCTCCGGAGTGCCGCCGTCGGACGGATCGGGCGCCCCGCCGCCGTCCGGGCCGCCCCCGTCAGGGCCGTCGCCGTTGCCGGGGCCGTCGCCGTCGGGCCCCGGACCGTCGCCCTCGGGCTCGGGGTCCGGCTCGGGGTCGTCGCCCTGTGCCTGCTCCTCCAGCGTGCGCTCCAGCTGCTCCTCGTCCAGTCCGGGCGCGTCGAAGGGGTTGCGCCGGCGCCGGTGCGGCAGCGCAAGCCGGGCCGCCTTGCGGACGTCCTCCTCCAGCACCTCGGTGCGCCCGTCCCAGGCGGCCAGCGCGACGGCCGTGCGGGCCATCACGATGTCCGCGCGCAGCCCGTCCACCTCGAACGCGGCGCAGACGGCGGTGATCTGACGCAGTGCCACATCCGGCAGCTCCACCTTGGGAAGCAACTCCCGTGCGGTGGTGATGCGTTCGGCGAGTGCCCGCTCCTCCTCGGCGAACCGCGCGGCGAAGCCGGCCGGGTCCACGTCGTACGCGAGCCGGCGGCGGACCACCTCGGCGCGCTCGACCGGGTCGCGGGTGGCGGCGATCTCGACGGTCAGGCCGAACCGGTCGAGCAGCTGCGGCCGCAGCTCGCCCTCCTCCGGGTTCATCGTGCCGACCAGCAGGAACCGGGCCGCGTGCCGCACCGACACGCCCTCGCGCTCGACGTAGGAGCGCCCCATCGCGGCGGCGTCCAGCAGCAGGTCCACCACGTGGTCCTGGAGCAGGTTGACCTCGTCGATGTAGAGCACGCCGCGGTGCGCCCTGGCGAGCAGCCCCGGCTCGTAGGCCTTGACGCCCTCGGCCAGCGCCCGCTCCAGGTCGAGCGAGCCGACGATCCGGTCCTCGGCCACGCCGACCGGCAACTCGACCAGCTGGGACGGCCGTTCGGAGAAAGGCGGGGAGACGTGCGGCCCGTCCGGGCACTGCGGGTCGGGCGCGGCCGGGTCGCAGGCGAAGCGGCAGCCGTCCACGGTGGCGATGGACGGCAGCAGGCCGGCCAGCGCGCGCACCATGGTCGACTTCGCGGTGCCCTTCTCGCCGCGCACCAGCACGCCGCCCACGGCCGGGGAGACCGCGTTCAGCAGCAGCCCGAGCCGCAGGTCGGCCATGCCGACGATCGCGGTGAACGGATAGCGGACGTCACTCATGCCGTACCCCACTCCTGTCGTGCCCGGTTCCGCGGGACCAGCCTGGTCCCGCGGTCCTGCCTGGCTCTGCGGACCAACCTGGCTCTGCGGACCAGCCTGGTCTCGCGGTCCTGTCCGGCTCATGCGTCACTCCCAGGGGCCCCGGGCGGGACGAACGGCAGCGATCCGGCCGCCGGCACTCCGCCCTCGATCAGCTTCCACAGCGCGTCGGTGTCGGCGTGCTCCTCGATCAGGTCGCCCAGCCGGTCCAGCCGGGCCTCGCGCGCCGCGGCGAAGGAGGTGTCCGGCGCCGCGACGAACGCCCGGCCGGCCAACCCGGCCACCTCGCGCAGGAATTCGCGGCGGAACCCGTCGTTCTCCAGCGCGCCGTGCCAGGTCGTGCCCCAGACCGAGCCCACCCGGCAGCCGTCCAGGCCCTGCCCGTGGCCATCGGAGAGGAACACCTCCCCGCCGCCCTCGACCGTCACCACCCCGTGGTGGATCTCGTAGCCCTCCACCCGCTGACCGAACGCCTCGCCGACCGGCCGCGCCAGCACCTTCTCCACGCCGAACCGCACGTGCGTCGGCAGCAGGCCGAGACCCTCGACGGCGCCCGCCTTCGACTCGACCTCGTCCACGATCGAGCGCCCCAGCATCTGGTAGCCGCCGCAGACGCCGAGGAGCGGCAGCCCGGCCGCCGCCCGCGCCCTCAGGGCCGGCTCCAGGCCGCGTTCGCGCAGCCAGGCGAGGTCCGCGACGGTGGCCCGGGTGCCGGGCAGCACCACCAGGTCGGCGTCGGCCAGCTCCTCCGGCCGGGTCGCCCAGCGCACCAGCACGCCCGGCTCCTGCGCGAGCGCGTCCAGGTCGGTGAAGTTGGACAGCCGCGGGAAGCGCACCACGGTCACCCGCAGCACGTCCGCGCCGAGCGGCCCGCGGCCGTCCACCCGGTCCACCACGGTGGACAGGTCCAGCGAGTCCTCGGCGTCCAGCCACAGCCCCGGCAGCATCGGCAGGGTGCCCAGCACCGGACGGCCGGTCAGCTCGTGCAGCATCTCCAGCCCGGGCGCCAGCAGCCGCGCGTCGCCGCGGAACTTGTTGACGAACCAGCCCGCCACGTGCCGCTGGTCCTCCGCCGAGAGCAGCGCCAGCGTCCCGTACATCGCCGCGAAGACCCCGCCGCGGTCGATGTCCCCGACCACCACCACCGGCAGGGCGGCGGCCGTGGCCAGGCCCATGTTGGCGATGTCGCGGTCGCGCAGGTTGATCTCGGCGGGCGAGCCGGCGCCCTCGCAGACGACCACGTCGTAGCGGCGGCGCAGGTCGGCCAGGCACTCCAGGGCGCGCTCCAGCAGGACGGGCTTGCGCTCGCGGTAGTCCAGCGCGCCCACCTCGGCGACCGCTCTGCCGAGCAGCACCACCTGGCTGCGGCCGTCCGCGCCCGGTTTGAGCAGCACCGGGTTCATCGCCGCCTCCGGCTCCACCCGGGCGGCCTGCGCCTGCATCGCCTGGGCGCGGCCGATCTCGGCGCCGCCGGCGGTGACGAAGGAGTTGAGCGACATGTTCTGCGCCTTGAACGGCGCGACCCGCACACCCTGGCGGACGAGCCAACGGCAGATCCCGGCCGTCACCACGCTCTTGCCCGCGTCCGAGGTCGTCCCCGCGACCAGCAGCGCGTTCGTCATGCCCTTCCCCTCTTCTTCCCCAGGAACGCCCGCAGCAGGACGTGCCCCGAGACCGTCGTACCCAGCGCCAGTGCGCCCACCCGCCGGGACAGCGCGCAGGCCCGCTCGATGTCGTCCACCGTCACCGGGCGCAGCTCCGCGCCCAGCACCGGACGGTGCTCCACCCGCTCGCCGTACCGGAGCGTCCCGCCCAGCCGAACGCCCACCGCGCCGGCGAAGGCCGCCTCCGCCTGGCCCGCGTTCGGGCTCGGATGCGCGGAGCCGTCCCGCCGCCAGACCCGCCAGGCCGTCCTGGGCTCGGGCGCGGCGGCCACCGTCAGCAGCGCCGTCAGCCGGGCGCCCGGCCAGCCCGCCAGGTCGTCCAGCCGGGCCGAGGCCCAGCCGAACCGGGTGTGGCGCGGCGAGCGGTGGCCCACCATGGCGTCCAGGGTGTTCACGGCGCGGAAGGCCAGCAGACCGGGGGTGCCGGCCAGGGCGCCCCAGGTCAGCGCGTTCACCACGGCGTCGGCGGTGTTCTCGGCCACCGACTCGACCACCGCCCGGGCGATCTGCTGCTCGTCCAGTGCGCTCGGGTCCCGTCCGCACAGGTGCGGCAGCCGCTCGCGGGCGGCCGCGAGGTCGCCCGCGGCCAGCGAGCGGCCGATGGTGCGGGCCTCCCGGGTCAGCGAGGTGCCGCCGAGCACCGTCCAGGTCGCGGCCGCCGCCAGCGCCGCCCGGCCCAGCGGGCGCCGGCCCACCGTACGGTCCAGGGCGAGCGCGCCCGCCGCGACCGCGCCGACGCACAGCGCCGTGTACCCGGCTCCGGCGGCGCGGTCGTCGCGCCACAGCCGTCGCTCCAGGGCGGTCGCGGCGCTGCCGAAGGCGGCCACCGGGTGGCCCCGGCGGGGGTCGCCGAAGCGGGCGTCCGCGGCGTGGCCCGCGACGGCGCCGAGCGCGAACGCGGCGGCGCGGGTCAGCGGGCGCGGGGTCAGCGGGCGCACGGCGGAAGGCAGCTCGAAGTCCGGCGGGGCGGGGCAGCCTGCATCGGGTGCGTGTCCTCACTCAGGGTCCGCGCCCTGGATCGACGTGACGGGGGCGAGAGTCTCCTGGCTTCCGGGTCGGACGCACCCTCGGAGCCTTCCAGCGGCCTTCGACGGCCCGCCGTGGCGATGTTCCGAGCGTGCTCCCCGGTGACAGTGGCGGGACCGCGCCGGACTTCCACCGGCTTCCTCTCCATGCCCTCCGTTTGGCCCCAGGATCCCATCACGGGCCAGAACCGGGAGTCAACCGAGGTCACGGAGGGGTTGGTCACACCCGGACATCGCTGACGCCCCCTCCGATCGCCCGACCCGGCACCGGCCCGGTCCGCTCTCGCCGGCTCCCGTCGCCAGTCTCGCCACTCCCACCACTCTCGTGACTCTTGTGACTTTTCACCGGGACGAGCCCGTCCCCTTCCGCCTGGGTACCTCCGATCGCCCCCGTCCTCCTCGCCACGGGCTTCTGGCACCTCCTCAGCACCGCCGGGGCATCGCCCGCATGACCCGGATGGCCCAGTCCGGTGGCCGGGCGGGCGGGGCGCCGGTGAACTGGTGCCCGAGCACCGTCCGGTGCGTGAGCAACAGAGCGGGGAGCGAAATGCGTTGGGGAACCGCCGCCGTCGTGGCGGCCGCCGCGGTCGGGGCCGCCGTGCTGGTGGTCGGCCGCCGGGCCTCCGAGCGGATGGTCCGTCCGGCGACCGCCGTCCAGGAGTCCGGGCCGGTCGTGGTCCGCGGTCTCGCTCCCGGACGGATCACCTTCTCCCGCGGTCCCGAGAGCCTGCGCCCCGGCCGCTGGGCGGTCGAGTGGGCGGACGGCGGGCACGCGGTCGTCGAGGAGGTCCTGCACCGCGACGAGCAGAGCGTCACCCGCCGGCTGGTCCGCGCCGACCTGGGCACCCTCACCCCCGGCACCGAGGTTCGCTTCACTCCCCGCGTCCACCTCGGCGACCCCACCGAGGCGCTCGGCCTCGCCTTCACCGACACCACGGCGGACGGCGAACTCGGCGCCCTGCCCGCCTGGCGACTCGACGGCCGGCGCGGCACCTGGGTGATCCTGGTGCACGGCCCGGAGTCCGACCGCGGACAGACCCTCCCGGTGCTCCCCGTCCTCGACCGGCTCAGGCTGCCCGTCCTCGCCGTCACCTACCGCGGTGACGAGGGTGCCCCCGCCTCCCCGGACGGGCTCAGCCACTTCGGCGAGACCGAGTGGCGCGACATCGAGTCGGCGGTACGGCTGGCACTCGACAACGGTGCGGGCAAGGTGATCCTCTACGGCTGGTCCCTCGGCGCCACCATGGTCCTCCAGACGGCGGCCCGCTCGGCCTGGTCGTACGCCATCCGCGGGCTGATCCTCGACTCGCCCGTGCTCGACCTGCCGGCCTCCGCCCGCCGGGACGCCGCCCGGGCCGGCTTCCGGGGCGTCGCCGCCGAACTCGGCGCCCTCGCCGCGGAGGGTCGCACCGGCGTCGACCTCGCCGACTTCAGCCGGATCGCCGAGGGCACCGACCTGCGCGTCCCCACCCTCCTCCTGCACAGTCCGGCAGATCCGATCGCCCCCTTCCGCACCGCCGAGAAGCTGGCCGCCGCCCACCCCGACGTGGTCAGCCTCCGGGCGTTCCCCGGCGCCGGCCACGCCACCCTCTGGAACGCCTCCCCCGATCACTACACGGAGCTTCTCCGCCGCTGGCTCACACCGCTTCTCTAGGGCGGGACGTGCCCGTGGGGGAGAGGCCCGCCGGGCTCCGGCGCTTTTCCCGAGAGCTTCACCTGTTCACGAATGAACGTTTCTCTATTTCGCCGGGCGGCACGAGAAGTCGAACCGGCCGACTTCTCGTGCACTATGACCCCGCCGGTCCGTGCGCCATCCGTCCGGATTGGGGCTGGACAGCCCCGCCGGGCGTTGGCGGAACGGGATTCCCCCAGGAAATCCACCCCCTCGGCCGGGGCAAAAACTTGCCCCTCCTCTCAACCCCTGTCGCTACACAGTGTGACCGGTCGGACATTCCCGGCGACGGAGGCGCCTTGGGTGGCATGGCCGTGTCACACGTTTCCGGCCAGGCAGTTTGCCGTGGTTGCCCGATCTTGCGGAGGTGGCACAGGCGGTCGCCCGGTCGTACGGACAACCGGATGTGACAGAAGGCCGGTACAAGGGGAAGACTGCTCGACGTGACGTCTCGGAACCCGCGCGACCGTGATGCCCCGCTCCCGCCGACGATCGGTACCGGTGCGACGGTGACCCGTCTCCCCGGAACGGCCCAACGGCCCGCCGGTGGCAGGCAGGGCGGGGCGGGTGTCCCCCGTAACGGAGTACCCCGGCGACGAGGGCCCGCTCCGGCTCCCGGTCGGGGCCGGGTTCCCGTGCCGGAGGGCTTCCCGGCACCCTCCGAGCTGGCGCCGCTGGCCCGCCGGATGCTGGTCGACGCCGTCCGGATCGCCCGCTGGGCCGGCGAGCTGTCCGAGGTCGACAAGCGCGGCGAACTGCTCCCGGACGACGCCCGGACGGCGGGCCGGGCGCTGGCCATGACCGTCGGCGCCGCCGCCAAGGCCTGGGGACAGGCGCTGCTGGTCGGCCTGGTGGAGGCCCGGGACGGCGGAGCCGGCCCCGGCTGGCGCCTGCACGCCTGGGAGCACGACGACGAGGCCGTGGTGCGAGGCTGGTCGGCGCTGTTCGACGCCTGGACCCTGCTCGCCCCGGTGCCGCCCGCCGCGCTGCGCGGCGTGTTCGCCGTACTGGCCGGGCAGGCCGTGGACCAGGCCCCGCAGCTGCTCTCCTTCCTGCACCTGGTGGACGGCCCGGTCGCCGAGAGCGAGCTGCTGGAGCTGCTGCGCCGCGGACTGGACGAGCGACGGGTCGGCGCCGGTCTCGGCGGTCCGGGCCTGTCGCCCGTGCCGCACGCCGCCTCCGCCGTCTCCGCCGTCCGCGGCACCTGCCGGGCGCCGCAGATCGACACCCCGCCCGCGCCCTCCGACGTGGCCGCCGTCCTGGACTGGATGCTGGACGGCCTGGCGGCGGTCGGCGCCCTGGTGCGCAGGAACGATGCCGCAGAGCTGTCGCCGCTCGGCCACTGGGCGGTGCGGGCGAAGCTGGAGGAGATCTGCACGGTCGCGCAGACCGCGGCCGGGCACATCGAGCAGAGCGCCTTCGAGCTGCTGAACGCCTGTGCGGACTACTCGCCGGGCCCGGCCCGCGCCGAGTTCCGCGCCTGGGTCGCGGCGCGTCCGGCGGACCGGGCGGTGGGCGAGCTGCTGGACGCCGCTCAGGGCGACGACGCGCTGGTGCGCGGGCTCGCCTTCGAGGCGCTGCGGGTGGCCGGGGGTCCGGCCGAGCAGGCGGTGCGCGCGTCGGTGGACGAGCCGGTGCTGCGTCCTTACGCGCTGCTCTGGCTGGCGGAGCGCGCGGACGAGGGCGTCTCCCCGGCGGACGTGCTGGGTGCGGAGGATGCGGCCTGGCTCTGGGTGGACACCGCGGCCGCGGTGCTCGACCACGGTGAGACGGAGCTGCTGGTGGGCCACGTCGAGGGCGCCTCGGCCGGCGACCCGGTCCGGCTCTTCGCCAGGGCCCGGCAGTCCGGGCACCCGCGGGCGGCCTCGGTGCTGACGGCGGTCTCGGGCGTGCACCCGGACCCGGTCGTGGCCCGGGCGGCGCGGCGCTCGGCGTTCAGCGTGCACACCGGGGGCGCCTGAGTTTTATGACAATTGCGGAGGAGTCCGGGGTCCGCAGCGACGGCCGCCCCGGCGTCCGTACCGACGGTGTCTGAGCCCGTACCGACGACGCCCCGGCTGTCCCGGCTGTTGTGACACACGAGGAAGGGCCCGGAACCAACAGGTTCCGGGCCCTGACTCTTATGACAATTGCGGGGATCAGCCGACCCGCGACTCCGCCCGCCGGGCGCGGACGTCGCCGACCTTCTGCCCCACCTTGCGGCGGATGACCAGCAGCGGCGCCATCGCGGCGAGGGTGATCTGGGCGAACGCACCGACGTGCATCAGCCTGTCGCCGCCGGGCAGGCCGGTGGCCCACGCGGCCAGGCAGCCGATGGAGACCACGATCCAGCAGAGCGTGGCGGTGGCCAGCAGCCCCTGCGGCTTCGGGTACTCGATCCGGCTGACCATCAGGTACGCCGCGCCGAAGATGGCGAGCAGACCGGGCAGGAACGGCGGGTCGAGCAGCACGATGGCGATCACCGTCATCGCGCCCATCGGGCAGGGCATGCCCTGGAACACCCCGGGCCGCATCTTCACGGCCGAGAAGCGGGCCAGCCGCAGCACCACGGCGAGCAGCACGGTGATGGCGATGAGCGCCGACAGCTTGCTGTTGGAACCCTGGGAGACCATGCCCCAGACCGCGACGAAGTAGGCCGGCGCGATGCCGAAGCTGATCAGGTCCGCCAGGTTGTCCAGTTCCGCCCCGAGGGCCGAGGAACGCAGCTTGCGCGCCACCAGGCCGTCGAAGAGGTCGCACATCGAGCCGATCAGCAGCAGTGTGACCGCGGTGGCGGCGCTGTGCCGGTCCGGAGCGGCGTCCGGGTTGGTGATGTGCGGGACCAGGACCCCGGTGGTGATCGAGTAGATCGCCAGGAAGCCGCAGACGGCGTTCCCCAGGGTCAGGAAGTCGGCGGTGGACAGGTGCTGGGGAGAGCGCGGAGCGCGCAGCTCGCGGTCGCGCGCCCAGCGGCGGCGGCGCAGGGCCGTCTCCTCGTCGTCCAGGCCGACGATTGTCTCAGGATCAGTCACGGTCAAGGCGCGTCACCCCGGCTGTGGTCTTCTGGCCGACCTCGACGCCGACCTCGACGCCGACCGGCAGGTAGGTGTCGACCCGGGACCCGAACCGGATCAGACCGATCCGGTCGCCCTGCTCGACCTTGGTACCGGCGTCGACGTACGGCACGATGCGGCGGGCCACGGCCCCCGCGATCTGGACCATCTCGATGTCGCCGAGCTCGGTGTCGAAGTGCCAGACGACCCGCTCGTTCTGGTCGCTGTCCTTGTTGAACGCGGGGACGAAGCCGCCCGCGACGTGCTCGACCGACGTCACCGTGCCCGGCAGGGGCGCGCGGTTGACGTGGACGTTCAGCGGACTCATGAAGATCGCGACCCGGGTGCGGCCGTCCGGCCAGGCATCGATGCTCTGCACCACGCCGTCGGCGGGGGAGATCACTCTGCCCGTGCCGATCTCACGCTCGGGGTCGCGGAAGAACCACAGCATGCCGGCGCCGAGTGCGCAGGCGGGTACCGCAGCCAGGGCCCACTTGCCGCTGCGCCTGGTGAGGGCGGTGGTCACGGCGGCCGTGGCGAGGGTGGGGACGAACCAGGGGGTGGCTCCGCGCGCGATGGTCACGCGGGGTCGCCGACCGGCCGTCGGGGCTGCGAGGGCATCGCGGTCCGTGACGGAGGTGTGAGGGGACGGGCTGATGGGCATCGAAGACCTTTGTCGCGGGGGATCATGGCCGCTGGACGGGGGCCACCGCGGAATCGGTAATAGAGGGACGGCTTGCTGTCCCGGTGGATGCTATCGGGAGCACACGGTGGGTGGGCAACCCGCCTGCTCGTTCAGGTGTCCGGTGGCGGCGCGTGTGCGCGTCCACTCCCACGACCGTAGCTCGGCCCGGTCCGGTTCCCAAGGGCCCGGACACGCCTGGTGACTCTTGTCTCAACGGGTGGGCGAACGGAACCCGGTGGGCGTAACGGCCGTAGCGGCCGCGAGCAGGTGTGCGGAAGCGGCCGCAGGGCGCGTCGATGCAGCTGTACGCCCTGGGGCCGCTTCCGGAGGGCCGTGCCGGACCCTGGCGGACCAGGCCGGGCCCGTGACGGGGCACGGCGCTCCGCCGGGACGGGCCCGCACGCCCGTCGACCGGCGGTTCGAGGGGCCGCCCGGCGACGTGGTCCGTCGAACGGGCGGCCGGGGGGGTCACTCGGCGATCCGGTACTCCTCCAGGAGCCGGCGTCCGACGATCATCTTCTGGATCTCCGCAGTACCTTCACCGATGAGCAGCATCGGGGCCTCGCGGTAGAGGCGCTCGATCTCGTACTCCTTGGAGAAGCCGTAGCCGCCGTGGATGCGGAAGGCGTCCTCGACGACCTCCTTGCAGTACTCGGAGGCGAGGTACTTGGCCATGCCGGCCTCGAGGTCGTTGCGCTCGCCGCCGTCCTTCTTGCGGGCGGCCATGACCATCATCTGGTGGGCGGCCTCGACCTTGGTGGCCATCTCGGCGAGCTTGAACTGGATCGCCTGGTGCTCGGCGATCTTCTTGCCGAAGGTGGAGCGCTGCTGGGCGTAGGAGATGCCGAGCTCGAAGGCGCGGCGGGCGACGCCGCAGCCTCGGGCGGCCACGTTGACGCGGCCGACCTCGACGCCGTCCATCATCTGGTAGAAGCCGCGGCCGGGGACGCCGCCGAGGACGCGGTCGGCCGGGATCCGGACGTCCTGGAGGATCAGCTCGGTGGTGTCGACGCCCTTGTAGCCCATCTTCTCGATCTTGCCGGGCACGGTCAGGCCGGGAACCCCGGGGTTCGGGCCGAAACCGGACTCCTTCTCGATCAGGAAGGTGGTCATGTTCCTGTACGGGGTGTCGCCGCCCTCGTCGGTCTTGCAGAGGACCGCTACCAGGGTGGAGGTGCCGCCGTTGGTGAGCCACATCTTCTGGCCGTTGAGGACGTAGAACTCCCCGTCCTTGACGCCCTTGGTGGAGATGGCCGAAACATCGGACCCGAGGCCCGGCTCGGACATCGAGAAGGCGCCGCGGATCTCGCCGGCCGCCATCTTCGGCAGGAAGTGGTCCTTCTGCTCCTGGGTGCCGTGGGCGTTGATCATGTGCGCCACGATGAAGTGGGTGTTCACGATGCCGGAGACCGACATCCAGCCGCGGGCGATCTCCTCGACCACCAGGGCGTAGGTGAGCAGCGATTCGCCGAGGCCGCCGTACTCCTCGGGGATGGTGAGACCGAAGAGGCCGAGCTGCTTCATGCCCTCGACGATGGCGGTCGGGTACTCGTCCTTGTGTTCCAGCTCGGTCGCGACCGGAATGATCTCCTTGTCGACGAAATCCCGCACGGTGGCGAGGATGTCCCGCTGGATCTCGGTGAGGCCTTCGGTCTGTGCGAGGCGTCCCATCGTGCGGCTCCGAAATGGTCTGAGGGTCTGCGGAAGGTCGGGGAATCCCCCCGGGGGGGGGGATTGCGGGGGCCCTGCCGGCGTGGCTGCGGCAGCAGGGCCCCCGGTACCGGGTGGGGCGCGGCCGATGACGGCGGCCTGCCCGTCCGGGGTCTCTCGGCAGGGGGGATCCTCCACGGACGGAGGGTCCCCCTTATAAAGGGGAGAGGATCAGGAGAGCGGGGTCGGACGGCCGGGCTGCTCGCCGCCGCGCTCCTTGGTGTACGTCTCGGTCGGCACCATCACCTTGCGGCGGAAGATGCAGACGACCGTGCCGTCCTGCTTGTACCCCTTGGTCTCGACGTACACGATGCCGCGGTCGTCCTTGGACTTGGACGGCCACTTGTCGAGCACGGTGGTCTCGCCGTAGACGGTGTCGCCGTGGAAGGTCGGCGCGACGTGGCGCAGCGACTCGATCTCCAGGTTGGCGATCGCCTTGCCGGAGACGTCAGGGACGGACATGCCCAGCAGCAGCGAGTAGACGTAGTTGCCCACCACGACGTTCCTGCCGAAGTCCGTCGTCTTCTCCGCGTAGTTGGTGTCCATGTGGAGCGGGTGGTGGTTCATGGTGAGCAGGCAGAAGAGGTGGTCGTCGTACTCGGTGACGGTCTTGCCGGGCCAGTGCTTGTAGACCGCGCCGACCTCGAACTCCTCGTAGGTGCGTCCGAACTGCATGCCTCGGGCCCTCAGCTTTCCGGGATCTCGAACTTGGTGGTGCGCTGCATGCCCGCGGCCCGGCCCTTGCCGGAGACGACCAGTGCCATCTTGCGGCTGGCCTCGTCGATCATCTCGTCGCCGAGCATCGCGGAGCCCTTGGCGCCGCCCGCCTCGGAGGTGCAGTAGTCGTACGCGTCGAGGATCAGCTCGGCGTGGTCGTAGTCCTCCTGCGAGGGCGAGTAGATCTCGTTCGCGGCGGCGACCTGGTCCGGGTGGAGCACCCACTTGCCGTCGAAGCCGAGGGCGGCCGAGCGGCGGGCGACCTCGCGGTAGCCCTCCTGGTTGCGGATCTGGAGGTACGGCCCGTCGATCGCCTGGAGGTCGTTGGCGCGGGCGGCCATCAGGATGCGCATCAGGATGTAGTGGTAGGCGTCGGCGCCGTAGCCCGGCGGCTGCTCGCCGACGACCAGCGACTTCATGTTGATGGAGGCCATGAAGTCGGCGGGGCCGAAGATGATGGTCTCCAGCCGGGGCGAGGCCTCGGCGATGGCGTCGACGTTGATCAGGCCCTTGGCGTTCTCGATCTGAGCCTCGATGCCGATCCGGCCGACCTCGAAGCCCATGGTCTTCTCGATCTGGGTGAGCAGCAGGTCGAGCGCCTTGACCTGCCCGGCGTCCTGGACCTTGGGCAGCATGATGCAGTCGAGGTTGGGGCCGGCGCCCTCGACCACGGTGATCACGTCCCGGTAGGTCCAGTGCGTGGTCCAGTCGTTGACCCGCACGACGCGGGTCTTGCCGCCCCAGTCGCCGTTGTTGAGCGCGTCGACGATGTTGTGGCGGGCGCTCTCCTTGACCAGCGGGGCGCAGGCGTCCTCCAGGTCGAGGAAGACCTGGTCGGCGGGCAGGCCCTGGGCCTTCTCCAGGAAGCGCGGGTTGCTGCCCGGCACGGCGAGACACGAGCGGCGCGGGCGCAGACGGTCGAAGCCGGCGGCGGAGCCGCTCGGAGGAAGGGTGGTGGCGGGCGACGGGTGGGGAGCAGTCATAAGAATCGAGGGTTCCTTCCCAGTGGTCAGCTGGTCAGCTGGTCAGTTCGTGGCCGCGGTCGGTGCGGGCGTCCACGGCTGGAGTTTGTTGGCCAGCCGGATCTCGTCCACGATCCGGCCGATGATGGTGGTGATGCCGAAGTCCTTCGGGGTGAACACGGCGGCGACGCCGGCGGCCCTGAGGGCCTCGCCGTCCGCTGCCGGGATGATGCCACCAACGATCACCGGGACATCCTCCACCCCGGCGCGGCGCAGCCGCTTCAGGACGTCGGGCACCAGCTCGCTGTGCGCGCCGGAGAGGATGGACAGGCCCACGCAGTGCACGTCCTCCGCGACGGCGGCGGAGACGATCTGTTCCGGGGTCAGCCGGATGCCCTGGTAGACCACCTCGAACCCGGCGTCGCGGGCCCGGACGGCGATCTGCTCGGCGCCGTTGGAGTGCCCGTCCAGGCCGGGCTTGCCGACCAGCAGGCGCAGTCTGCCCGCGCCCAGCTCCTCGGCGGTCGCGGCGACGGCGGCCCGGACCTGCTCCAGTTCGCCGCCGGGCTCGGCGGCCACGGCGACGGGGGCGCCGCCCACGCCGGTGGGGGCGCGGTACTCGCCGAAGACCTCGCGCAGGGCGAAGGCCCACTCTCCGGTGGTGACGCCGGCCCGGGCGCAGGCGAGCGTGGCCGGCATCAGGTTGGCCTCGGTGGCGGCGACGGCCTTGAGTTCGGCCAGCGACGCCTGGACGGCGGTCTCGTCGCGCCCGGCGCGCCAGGCCTCCAGGGCGGCGAGCACGGACTGCTCGGAGGCCGGGTCCACCACCATGATCGCGGTGTCGAGGTCGGCGGTGAGCGGGCTCGGCTCGGTGGTGTCGAAGCAGTTCACCCCGATGATCTTGTCCTCGCCGGACTCGATCCGGGCCCGGCGGGCGGCGTGCGAGGCGACCAGGTTGGACTTCAGGTAGCCGGACTCGACGGCCGGGATGATGCCGCGGTTGCCGGCCTTGGCCCCCATCTCCAGCACCTTGGCGATCTCCGCCTCGGCACCGGCCAGCAGCTCGGCGGTCTTGGTCTCGACGACCTCGGAGCCGTTGAAGAGGTCGCCGTACTCCAGCAGGTCCGACTCGTACGCCAGTACCTGCTGGATGCGCAGCGACCACTGCTGGTCCCAGGGCCGCGGCAGGCCGAGCGCCTCGTTCCAGGCGGGCAGCTGGACGGCCCGCGCCCGGGCGTCCTTGGAGAGGGTGACGGCCAGCATCTCCAGGACGATCCGCTGGACGTTGTTCTCCGGCTGGGCCTCGGTCAGGCCGAGCGAGTTCACCTGGACGCCGTAGCGGAAGCGGCGCTGCTTGGGGTCGGTGACGCCGTACCGCTCCAGGGTGACCTTCTCCCACAGCCGGGCGAAGGCGCGCATCTTGCACATCTCCTCGACGAAGCGCACACCGGCGTTCACGAAGAAGGAGATCCGGGCGACCACCTCGCCCATCCGCTCGGCCGGCACCTGGCCGGAGTCGCGCACGGCGTCGAGCACCGAGATGGCGGTGCACATCGCGTAGGCGATCTCCTGGACGGGCGTGGCCCCGGCCTCCTGGAGGTGGTAGCTGCAGATGTTGATCGGGTTCCACTTGGGGATGCTGCCGACCGTGTAGGCGATCATGTCGGTGATCAGCCGCACCGACGGGCCGGGCGGGAAGACGTGCGTCCCGCGCGACAGGTACTCCTTGACGATGTCGTTCTGGGTGGTGCCGGTGAGCTTGGCGACGTCGGCGCCCTGTTCCTCGGCGACCACCTGGTAGAGCGCCAGCAGCCACATCGCGGTGGCGTTGATCGTCATGGAGGTGTTGGTCCGTTCGAGCGGGATGCCGTCGAACAGGGTGCGCATGTCGCCGACGTGCCCGACCGGGACGCCGACCCGGCCGACCTCGCCGCGGGCGAGCACGTGGTCGGAGTCGTAGCCGGTCTGGGTCGGCAGGTCGAACGCGACGGACAGACCGGTCTGGCCCTTCGCCAGGTTCCGCCGGTAGAGCGCGTTGGAGTCGCTCGCGGTGGAGTGGCCGGCGTAGGTGCGCATCAGCCAGGGACGGTCACGCTTCTGGGGCTCAGTCATCGGACCCGTCTCACACGTTGCGGAAGCGGTTGATGGCGTCGACGTGCCGGGCGCGGAACTCCGCGTCGCGTACGCCGAGGCCCTCTTCGGGGGCCAGGCAGAGCACACCGACCTTGCCCTGGTGCTTGTTGTGGTGCACGTCCAGGGCGGCCTGTCCGGTCTCCTCCATGGAGTAGACCTTGGACAGGGTCGGGTGGATCCTGCCCTTGGCGATCAGGCGGTTGGCCTCGAAGGCCTCGCGGTAGTTGGCGAAGTGCGAGCCGACGATCCGCTTGAGCGACATCCACAGGTACCGGTTGTCGTACTGGTGCATGAAGCCGGAGGTGGAGGCGCAGGTGACGATGGTGCCGCCCTTGCGGGTGACGTACACCGAGGCGCCGAAGGTCTCCCGGCCCGGGTGCTCGAAGACGATGTCCACGTCCTCGCCACCGGTGAACTCGCGGATCCTCGTACCCAGGCGCTTCCACTCGCGCGGATCCTGGGTGTGCTCGTCCTTCCAGAACCGGTAGCCCTCGGCCGAGCGGTCGATGATCGCCTCGGCGCCCATGGCGCGGCAGATCTCGGCCTTCTGGTCGCTGGAGACCACGCAGATCGGGGTGGCGCCGCCGGCCAGCGCGTACTGGGTGGCGTACGAGCCGAGGCCGCCGCTGGCGCCCCAGATCAGCACGTTGTCGCCCTGCTTCATGCCGGCGCCGTTGCGCGACACCAGCTGGCGGTAGGCGGTGGAGTTGACCAGGCCGGGGGAGGCGGCCTCCTCCCAGGTGAGGTGACCGGGCTTGGGCAGCAGCTGGTTGGTCTTCACCAGGGCCAGCTGGGCCAGACCGCCGAAGTTGGTCTCGAAGCCCCAGATGCGCTGCTCCGGGTCCATCATCGTGTCGTCGTGGCCGTCCGGGGACTCCAGCTCGACCGACAGGCAGTGCGCGACGACCTCGTCGCCCGGCTTCCAGGCGTTGACCCCGGCGCCGGTGCGCAGCACCACGCCGGCGAGGTCGGAGCCGACCACGTGGTACGGCAGGTCGTGGCGCTCGGTGAGCGGCGACAGCCGGCCGTAGCGCTCCAGGAAGCCGAAGGTGGAGACCGGTTCGAAGATCGAGCTCCAGACGGTGTTGTAGTTCACCGCGCTGGCCATGACGGCGACCAGGGCCTCGCCCGGGCCCAGCTCGGGCAGGGCGACGTCGTCGAGGTGAAGGGACTTGCGCGGGTCCTTGTCGCGGCTGGCGAGGCCCGCGAACATCTGCTCCTCGTCCTTGTGGAGCGTCACGGCCCGGTAGGACTCGGGGAGCTTGATCGCCGCGAAGTCCGCCGACGTGGTGTCGGGGCTGAGGATCGCGTCGAGGATTTCCTGCATGGCTGCCTCCGAAGGCGTACCTGTGTGAGGGGCACAGGGCGTCTGGGGGAGCCGGGAGCGGACACCGGCTTCGCTGAAGTGGGTGGTGGGCGGGTCAGGCTGGCGCCCGGGGGTGGACCGGGCCGTTCTGGCACTGTTCCCGGGGTGTGGGAACGCCGGACCGCGGCGCGCCGAGGTGGGGAGCCGCGGCGCCGCGACTGGTGGGTAACAAGGTAGTGGCACCCTGTGCCACTCGTAAAGACACCGGGTGCCAGGAATTCCGACGGCTTCGGAGGCTGCGTGACGCGCGTCGCGCGGGCATGGGGAAGGCCCGCGCCGACCGTTCGGCGCGGGCCCTCGATATCGCTCTGACCTGCGTGAATGCTGCGCTTACAGCTGTCGGGCGCCACTCAGTGCGGCCCGGATGCTGTCCACCACGACGTCCAGTGGAGCGTCCGTCCTGGCGACTGTGATGAGCACCTCACCTCCGGGACTGGCACTCAGTGCGCTCTCGGCGCCGGTGTCCCCGGGGGTCCCACTGGCACCCGGTGCCACCACCGATCCCCGGCGTCTGGCACCCGGTGCGCTGGAGGCCCAGAAGGTTCGCCGGATCACCTCGAAGGAGTGGTCCAGCTGCTCCTCCACGTCGCCCCGGCCGCCCGCCCGCAGCCAGCGCCGCAGCACGTGGTTGTGCGCCGCGACCACCGCCGCCGCGGAGACCTCGGCCAGCATCGAGTCGTCCTCGCCGCCGCGCTGCCAGCCGGACGGGATGGACTCGCCGGTGTCGAAGCGCCCCAGCAGGTAGCGGGTGAACAACCGCTCGTAGCGGGCCACCACGGCGATCTCCCGTTCGCGCAGCGCCGGGACCTGACGGATCAGCTGGTACCGCGCGACCGACACCCCCGGGGTGGAGGCGTACATCCGCAGCACCTCCTTGATGCCCCGGCAGACCACGTCCAGCGGGTGCTCCTCCGGCTCGGCGCTGGCCAGCAGGTCGGCCACCCGTACCAGGGTGTCGTCGTGGTCCGGGAAGATCGCCTCCTCCTTGGACCGGAAGTACCGGAAGAAGGTGCGCCGGGCCACCCCGGCGGCGGCCGCGATCTGGTCGACCGTGGTCTCCTCGTAGCCCTGCGAGGCGAACAGCTCCATCGCGGCCGTGGCCAGGTCCTGACGCATCTGCTGGCGCTGCGCCGCCGCCCGGCGGCTGCCCGGCCCGCCGTCAGGCCCGGTGCCCCCGGTCGAGGAGGCGGTCCGGTCGGCGCCGCGGTGCGGCCCGGCGGGGTGCTGCGGGGAGGTTGACTGAACCCGATCCATGTCCGGAACGCTACACGGCCCGGACGGCGCGGCCGCGGCCCTTCCCCGCCGGACCGGTGTGACCGGGCCGGCCACCGCCGGGCGGGGCCAGCGGGAGGACACCGTCCCCGGGCTCCAACCGGGACGAGTGGAGGGCACTGAGGGCGCTGAGGGCGCGGAGCCGTACGGCGGGGCGCTGTTCCCCGGCGCCGCGCCCGCGTGTGGCTGCGGCCCGGGGGAGTGCGGTCCGGCCGGCTGCGCCCCGAGCGACGACCCGTACGACACCCCGTACGGGCTCTCGCGCGGCGTCTCGTACGGTGCCTCGTACGGGCCGCCCCCGGCCTGCGGCGTGGTCACCGGCGCGCGTGGTCGCGGAAGCCGCGGCCGGTCTTGCGGCCCAGGCAGCCCGCCGCGACCAGGTGCTCCAGCAGCGGTGCGGCGGCCAGCCCGGGCTCGCGGAACTCCTGGTGCAGCACCTGCTCGATGGTGAGCGAGACGTCCAGGCCGACCACGTCCAGCAGCTCGAACGGACCCATCGGGTACCCGCAGCCGAGCTTCATCGCGGTGTCGATGTCGTCCACCGTCGCGTAGTGCTCCTGGAGCATCCGCACCGCGTCGTTCAGATAGGGGAAGAGCAGCGCGTTGACGATGAAGCCGGCCCGGTCGCCGCACTCCACCGGGTGCTTGCGGACCTCGGCCGTCAGCGCCAGCACGGTCGCGGTGACGTCCGGCGCGGTCAGCACGGTGGAGACCACCTCGACCAGCTTCATCGCCGGGGCGGGGTTGAAGAAGTGCATCCCGATCACGTCCTGCGGCCGCGAGGTGGCGGTCGCGCAGCTGATCACCGGCAGCGAGGAGGTGGTGGTGGCGAGCACCGCGCCCGGCTTGACGATCCCGTCCAGGGTGGCGAACAGCTCCCGCTTGACCGCCAGGTCCTCGGCGACCGCCTCGACCACCAGGTCGACCTCGGCCAGCTCGGCGTACCGGCCGACCGGAGTGACCAGCGCCAGCGCGGCGTCCCGGGCCTCGGCGGACAGCCGGCCCTTGGCCACCGAACGCTCCAGCGACTTCGCCAGCTGCGCCTTGGCCCGCTCGGCCTTCTCCCGGCTGCGGGCGGCCAGCAGCACCGGGCGCCCGGCCTTGGCGAACACCTCGGCGATACCGGTGGCCATCGTCCCCGAACCGCAGACGCCGACGGTGCGCACCTCCCGGCCCGGCACCTTCGGCAGCGCGGGTCCGGCCGCCGCGTCCACCGGCTTGGACGAGCCCGGCGCCTCGTAGGCGTAGAAGCCGCGGCCGGTCTTGCGGCCCAGCAGTCCGGCCGCGACCAGCTGGCCGAGGATCGGGGCGGGCGCGTGCAGACGGTCCCTGGACTGCTCGTACATCGCCTCCAGCACGGTGCGCGCGGTGTCGATGCCGATCAGGTCGAGCAGCGCCAGCGGTCCCATCGGCAGGCCGCAGCCGAGCCGCATCGCGGCGTCGATGTCCTCCCGCGAGGCGTACTTGGACTCGAACATCGCGGCGGCCTGGTTCAGGTACGCGAACAGCAGGCCGTTCACCACGAAGCCGGCCCGGTCGCCGGCCGCCACCGGCTCCTTGCCCAGGTCGCGGGCGAAGGCAGCGGCGTCCTCGGCGGTCCGCGCGGAGGTCAGCACGGTGCGGACCACCTCGACCAGCTTCATGCCGTGCACCGGGTTGAAGAAGTGCAGGCCGAGGACCCGCTCCGGACGGGCGGTCGCGGCGGCGATCCGGGTCACCGACAGCGCGGTGGTGCCGGTGGCCAGCACGGTGCTCTCCGGGCAGATCCGGTCCAGCTCGGCGAAGACCTCCCGCTTCAGTTCCAGTTGCTCGGGCACCTCCTCGATCACCAGGTCCGCCCCGGCGGCGGCCGCCAGCTCGTGGCCGACCGAGATTCGGTCCAGCAGTCCGGCGCGCTCCTCGGTGGTGAGCCGCTCGCGGTGCACCGCGTGCGCGGTGGCCTCCTTGATCCGGGCCAGCGCCCGGGCGGCCGATTCCTCGGTGGCCTCGATGCCGATCACCCGGCGGCCGCTCTTGGCGACCGCCACCGCGACGCCGGCACCCATCGTGCCGAGGCCGACGACGGCGACAGTGGGGAAGGGACGCTCCATCTGTCCTGACTCCTAGTCATGAAGGGCCCGCGCGTGCTCCGGCGGGCACGCCGCCGCGCCCGTACGCCGGGGGCGGCAGCCGCCGGAGGAGGGTCCACGCGCGGGGGCTGGGGAGATGACGGGGGTGTCGGCGCACCCGGGCAGCCGCCGGTCCGCTCCGGCCGAACTGCGGATGTGCCGTGGTGTTCAGGCGCTCGAAGGTGAAGGAAGCGACCCTGAATGAGAGGAGGAACCCGGCCCGCCGCGGTCCGCGGCACCTGCCGGTGAAGGCGCACCGTGCGAGCGCCGGAGAAACGGCGACCGCGGCCTGCCGCCGGTGCGGCTCCCGAAGCCCGGCGGTGTGGTGCGTGTCCGGCCACTGTAGCGAGGCTACTCGCGAGTAGGAAGGGGTCGGAGCCGGAAAACCGTTCGGGGGCGGGGCGGGAGGCCCCCGGTGGCCACACCCGGCTGACCGTGGAGACCTTCGCCGCCCGGGTCGAGCAGGCCCTCGGACAGGGCGACCTGCCCGCCGCCGTCCGACTGCTGGCCCGCCGCCCCGGCGAACTGGTGCGCCGGCTGCACCACCTGCTGCGGGTGCACGCCACCTGGCTGCCCGACGAGCCACTGCCCGCCGAACTCGCCGGGGCGCTGCCCGCCGCCCTGCGCGCGGTCGCCCCGGGACCGCTGCTCGGCGCGTACGGGCGGCTGCGCGCGCCGCGCGAGTACGGCGAGCGGCGGCTGTACTTCCCGCGCGGCCGGGTCGCCTCGGCGCATGCCCGCGCCGACCCGGGAACGCCCGTCCCGGCCGCGCTCAGCGCACCCGTCTGCGCCCTGATCGAGGCCGAACTGCTGCGCCGGGCCGGTGAGTCGGCCCGGGGTGCGGAGCGCTACGAGGTGGCCGTGCTGGACGCCGCGCTGGCCGACCTGGTGGTGCCCTTCGCCGAACGCGCCAGTGCCAGGACCCTGGTCGCGGTGCCGCGCGGCAGCGTGCAGCCCCTCCCGGACGGGCAGCGGCTGCGGCTCTTCCTGCACTGGATGCAGCGCCCGCACCAGAGGGTGGACCTCGACCTGTCGGTCGCCTTCTACGACGAGGAGTGGCGGTTCGCCGGCCTGTGCGACTACACCCGGCTGGTCACCGGGCCGCGCGCCGCCGTCCACTCCGGCGACTACACCAGCGCCCCGCCGCCGCACGGCGCCACCGAGTTCGTCGACCTCGACCTGCCCGCGCTGGGCGAGGCCGGTGCCCGGTACGCCGTGGTGGTGGTGTTCAGCTACAACGACGTCCCCTTCGAGGACCTCACCGAGGCCTTCGCCGGGTTCATGGCGCTGACCCCTGCCGAGGCGACCCGCCGGCGCACCGGCGGCTTCCACCCCGGGAGCGTCCGCCAGCGGTTCGACCTCGCCGGGAGCGCCAGGATCCGCGTGCCGATGATCGTCGACCTCGGGACCCGCAGCCACACCTGGACCGACCTCGACGTGGGCGCCGCCGCCGGGTTCCACAACCTCGCCCGGCACCACGCCGAGATCGGCGCACTGGCCGCCGACGTCACGGCCCACTTCGCGCCCGGCACCCGGGCCACCCTGTGGGACCTCGCCTGCGCCGTCGGCGCGGCCGGCAGCGACGAGGTGCTGGTCCGCGACCGGACCGGCCGCGGACTCGACGTCTACCGCCGGGGCGCGGACGAACGGGTGGCCGCCTTCGCCGAACGGCTGCGGGCGGGCGGCCGGAGCGACCGGCACACCGAGCGGCCGCCGGACGACACCGCCCGGCTGATCGCCGAACGCCTCACCGGAGCCCGGGCGTTCGCCGCCCTGGTGCACGCCGACGTGCCCGCCCCGGCGGGGGTGTGCGGCACGCTCTACCGGCTCCACCCTGGCCCGACCGACGCCGCCCCCGACACCCTGGAACGGATCACGGCGGGGGAGTTGACCGCCAGGTTCGCCCCGAACGAGTGAACGGGTGAACAGGGCGGCCAAGCGGACCACCCGATAGGGGAGTTACCCGGCCCCCGTCGGCGGGGCAGCATGAGGACATGACCACCGGAACCACCGGAACCGCCACCGCCGGCCCCACCGCGCCCGGTCCCGCCGAGCAGCCCGCCGCCGAACGGCCCGTCGCCGCCGAACGGTTCGGCACCGCGGCGGCCGTCGCGCTGCCACCGCGCGGCGAGCGGGCCCGGCGCGCCGAGGAGGCCGCCGACCGGCTGCGCACCGAGGCCGTCGAGGCCGTCGCCGTCACCTGGGTGGACAACGCCGGCATCACCCGGGTCAAGGCAGTGCCGCTCGACGGCCTGGTGCACACCGCGCAGTGGGGCGTCGGCACCGCCCCCTGCTTCGACGTGTTCCTCGCCGACGACGCGATCACCACCAGCCCGATCATCGGCGGCCCCACCGGGGACCTCAGGCTCTACCCGGACCTCGACCGGATCGTCCCCCTGGCCGCCCAGCCCGGCTGGGCCTGGGCCCCGGGGGACAGGTACACCCAGGCCGGCGCCCCGCACCCGGGCTGCCAGCGGCTGTTCGCCCGGGGAGCCGAGGCCGCGGCGGCCGCGCGCGGCCTGAGCCTCAAGGCGGGCATCGAGGTCGAGTGGACGGTCGCCCTGGCCGGCGCGCCACCGGAGGAGCCGCGCTACCCGACGCACGGGCCGGCGTACGGGATGCACCGGCTCACCGACCTCTCCGACTACCTGCGCGACGTGCTGCGCGCCCTCGGCCGGCAGGGGCTGAGCGTCCTCCAGATCCACCCCGAGTACGCCCCGGGCCAGTTCGAGGTCTCGGTCGCCCCCGAGGGCCCGGTCGCCGCCGCCGACACCTCCGTCCTGGTCCGGCACACCGTCCGGGCCGTCTCCGCCCGGCACGGCCTGCGGGTCTCCTTCGCCCCGGTGGTCGAGGCCGGCAGCGTCGGCAACGGCGGCCACCTGCACGTCAGCCTCTGGCGGGAGGGCCGCAACCTCGGCCACGGCGGCCCGGGTCCGCACGGCCTGACCGCCGAGGCCGAGGGCTTCCTCTCCGGGGTGCTCGACGCGCTGCCCGAACTGCTGGTGCTGGGCTGCTCCAGCCCCGCCGGGTACCTGCGTCTGGTCCCCCGGCACTGGGCCGGCGCCTACCAGTGCTGGGGCCTGGAGAACCGCGAGGCCGCGCTGCGCCTGGTGACCGGCTCCACCGGGGAGCGGGCCGCCGCCGCCAACGCCGAGGTCAAGTGCTTCGACGCGAGCGCCAACCCGTACCTGGTGGTCGGCGGGGTGATCGCGGCCGGCCTCGCCGGGCTGGACCAGCGCCGCGCGCTGCCACCGGAGTTCACCGGGGATCCGGCGGCCGCCGAGCCGGGCACGGTGCCCCGGCTGCCGGCGGGCCCAGCCGAGGCGATCGCCGCGTACGAGCGTTCCGCGGTGCTGCGCGAGACGCTCGGCGAGCCGCTCCACCAGGCGGTGCTGGCGGTGCGCCGGGCGGAGGAGGCGCAGTACGCCGCCGCCACACCCGAGGAGTTGGTCGCGGCGACCCGCTGGCGGTACTGAGCGGTGGCCCGGCCGGAGGAGCCCGCGCTGGTCGACCACCACTGCCACAGCGTGGTGGCGGCCGAGCTCACCGACGACGCCCTGGCCGGGCTGCTCACCGAGTCCGACCGTCCGCCCGCGCCCGGTTGCTCGCCCTTCGACAGCGCGCTGGGCCTGGCGGTGCGGCGCTGGTGCCCGCCCGTGCTCGGCCTGCCGGCGCATGCCCCGGCGGCCGACTACCTGGCCCGGCGACGGGAGTTGGGCGCCCCCGAGGCCACCCGGCGGCTGCTGGCGGCGGCCGGGCTGGACATCTGCCTGGTGGACACGGGGCTGACCGCCGCCGCGGGCCACGAGCTGCTGCCGCTGCCCGAACTCGCCGAGGCCACCGGGGCGTCGGTGTACGAGGTGGTCCGGCTGGAGTCGGTGGCCGAGACGGTGACGTCCGTCGCCGAGGCCTGGCCGGCGGCCGTCGCCGAGGCGCTGGCGACGGCCGCCGCCGGGGCCGTCGCGGTCAAGTCGGTGCTCGCCTACCGGCACGGCCTGGCGGCCCCCGCCGAACGCCCGGACCGTACGGCCGTGGTGGCCGCGGCCGGCGCCCACCTGCGCGGCGGGAGCGGCCGGCTGACCGACCCGGTGCTGCTGCACCACCTGCTCTGGACGGCCGTGGACGTCTGCGCCGGGCTGGGTCTGCCGCTCCAGCTCCACACCGGCTTCGGCGACCCCGACCTCACACTGCACGGGGCCGATCCGTCGCTGCTGACGGACTTCGTGCGCGCCGCCGAGCCCAGCGGCGTCCCGCTGGTGCTGCTGCACGGCTACCCGTACCACCGGCAGGCCGCCTGGCTGGCCCAGGCCTTCCCGACGGTGTACACCGACCTCGGGCTGACGGCCTCGTACACCGGTCCGCGGGTGGCGGCGGTGCTGGGCGAGATGCTGGAGCTGGCCCCGTTCGGGAAATTGCTGTTCTCCACCGATGCCTACGGGTTGCCCGAACTGTATTTGGTGGGCACCTGTCAGTTCCGACACGGACTGCATGGGGTGCTGGCGAGCTGGCAGGCCGACTGCGCCTGCGCCGCGGCCGACGCCGAGCGGGTGGCGCGGCAGATCGCAGCCGGCAACGCGCTTCGGTTGTACGCGTTGTAGCGCTGCGATCCGGGCTGCTCCCCCCGCTGCCCCCTCGCCGGCTCCTCGCTGGTCACCGCGGCGCGGACCACGCTGCGGACCGTGCTGCGAAGCACGCCGTGAACCACGGTGTGAACCCCGGTGTGACGGGCGCGGCCGCACGTCGGCGAACCATCACTTTTTAACACTCTGGAACTCTGTTGCCCTTGTTGAACTCCGAGGGCCGGTAACCCCTGTTCTTGGTTCAGATGTGACGATTAGATGACTACCCCTTGCGCTTTTCAGTAAATCTTCATTAGCGTCCCGGTCATTCCCAGTGCACCTGCCAACCGCAGCTGCCGCCTGACGACTCGGGAGGCCAACCCCCATGAGAGTTCCCCGGATCAGCCGCACCCGGTATGCGGCGGTGGGCCTCGTGCTCGCCACCGCCGGCGCCCTGGCGCTGCCGGCCGGCACCGCCGTCGCGGCCCCCGTGGCCGACTCGACGACCGGTCCGCTGCTCAGCTACGTCGTCAACACCAAGGCCAACCACGGGCAGGTGCAGAAGGTCGAGAAGGCCGTCGCCGGCCTCGGCGGCACGGTGGTCCAGTCGTACGAGCAGATCGGCGTCGTGATCGCCCGCTCGAACGACACCAAGTTCGCCGAGAAGCTGCGCCTGGCCAAGGGCGTCGACTCGGTCGGTGCCAGCCGCACCAAGGGCATCGTCGCGGCCGACCAGGGCAAGGCCGAGGTCGCCGCCGAGCCGGCCGCCGCGCCCGCCGCGGGCCAGGAGCCGTACGACGCCTACCAGTGGGACATGCGTCAGATCGGTGCGGACAAGGCGCACAAGATCTCGACCGGCAGCCGCAACGTCACCGTCGGCGTGCTGGACTCCGGCATCGACGCCACCCACGAGGACCTCGCCGCCAACGTGGACGCCGCGCAGTCGGTCTCCTGCATCGACGGCAAGCCGAACACCGACTGGAAGGCCTGGCAGCCGACCAACAGTGACCACGGCACCCACGTGGCCGGCACCATCGCCGCCGCCAAGAACGGCAAGGGCATCGTCGGCGTCGCGCCGAACGTGAAGCTGGCCGCCGTCAAGGTCGTCGACGACGGCGGGTTCATCTACCCGGAGAGCGCGGTCTGCGGCTTCGTCTGGGCCGGCGAGCACGGCTTCAAGGTGACGAACAACAGCTACTTCGTCGACCCGTGGATGTTCAACTGCAAGACGGACAAGGACCAGGCCGCGATCTCGGACGCCGTCCGCAAGGCCGTCGCCTTCTCGCAGCGCAAGGGCGTCCTCAACGTCGCCGCCGCGGGCAACGAGAACATCGACCTGGCGCACAAGACCGTCGACGTGGCGAGCCCGGACGACACCACCCCCGGCACCCGCCCGATCACCAACGACTGCCTGTCGCTGCCGACCGAGCTGCCCGGCGTCGTCGCCGTCTCCTCGGTGGGCTCCGAGGGCGTCAAGGCGTACTACTCCAGCTACGGCAAGGGCGTCGTGTCCGTCACCGCGCCCGGTGGCGACCGCCGCTACCAGCTGCCGAACACCCCGGACAAGGACGGCCGCATCCTCTCCACCCTCCCCGGTGGCAAGTACGGTTACATGCAGGGCACCTCGATGGCCACCCCGCACGCCGTCGGCGTGGTCGCGCTGCTCGCCAGCACCTTCCCGTGGGCCAGCCCGGACGAGCTGACCGAGATGCTGACCACCCACGCCGAGTCCGTCCCGTGCCCGAGCGGCGAGTTCAACCCGGGCGGCACCGGTGCCTACAAGGCCACCTGCGAGGGCGGCGTGAACGACAACGGCTTCTACGGCGCCGGCCTGATCAACGCCGAGAAGTCGGTCCAGTGGTGGCGCTGACGCGCTGACCGCGGACACATCCGAACAAGCCGGGCCGGGGAGCGGGACCACAAGGTCCCGCTCCCCGGCCGCGTTCGCTCACCGGAGCCCACCGGAGCCCACCGGAGCCCACCGGAGCCCACCGGCGTACGGACACCGGGATGCCGACACACCGGGATGCCCACATGCCGGAGCACCACCGTCCGGGAGGCCACGGCCGCCCGGCCCGGTCAGCCCTCGTCGACGTGGTTCTCCCAGACCGTCTCCACCGACGGCTTGCCGTGCAGGTCCGGCACCTCCTGTAGCCAGGCGGGCCGCCCGGCCCGGGTCCTGGCCGCCTGGCGCCGCTCCGCCTCGCGCAGCTGCTCGGGTGTGGCGAAGCCCTCCGGCAGCCACTGTCCGGAGAGCACCACCCTGGCGGCCAGGTGGGCGACGTAGGCGTGCCGGACGGCGTCCGCCGAGTCGAAGCCCGGCTCGTCGGCCAGCCACTCGTCCGGGACCAGCGCCAGCACCTCCTCCAGCAGTGGCACGGTGACCAGCGGCCCGAGTTCCTCGTCGGCCAGCCGGACGTCCGGGGCCGAGCCGCCGAGCGCGTGCGCGCTGAGGTCGTACCGCTTGCCGACCGCCGCCCCGGCGCCCGCCCAGCGGTGGTGGAAGATCAGCGCGGCGCCGTTGTCGATCAGCCAGAGCCGCCCGTGCCAGACCACCAGGTTGGGGTTGTGCACGGTGCGGTCGACGTTGCCGGTCAGGGCGTCCAGCCAGACCACCCGGCCGGCCTCGGCCGGGTCGACCGCGATCATCCCCGGCCGGAAGTCGCGGGCTCCGGGCAGCAGGTCCATCCCGAGGTTGAGGCCGGAGCTGGCCTTGAGCATGTCCTGGATCTCGGCGTCCGGCTCGTCCGCGGCGACGGCCGGGTCGAAGTCGACCAGCCGCAGCTCCGGCACCCGCAGCCCCAGCCGCCGGGCCAGCTCGCCCACGATCACCTCGGCGATCAGCGCCTTGCGGCCCTGCGCGGCCCCGGTGAACTTGACCACGTACGTGCCCAGGTCGTCGGTCTCCACCACGCCGGGGACGGAGCCGCCGGCCCGCAGCGGGTCGACGTAGCGCACAGCAGTCACCAGATCGAGCACACCGGCCACCCTATCCCGCCGCGTCGCGGGCGCGACCCTGTGATTGGCTTGCCGGACAGACCGTACCCACCACACGAGGAGAGCAAGGTCATGGGACAGGTGCAGGCCACCACCGAGCGGGTCTACGACGCCGCGCCCGAGCGGGTGTACGAGGCGCTGGCCGACTACCAGGTGACCCGCCCGAAGCTGCTGCCCGCGCAGTACAGCGAGTACGAGGTGCGGGTCGGCGGCACCGGCGCCGGCACCCAGGTGCACTGGAAGCTCCAGGCCACCGAGAAGCGGGTGCGCGACTGCCTCTTCACCGTCTCGGCGCCCCAGCCCGACTGCCTGGTGGAGAAGGACGCCAACTCCAGCATGGTGATCACCTGGACCGTCGCCGCCGTCGGCGAGGGCCGCGCCAAGGTCACCGTGACCGCCACCTGGCAGGGCGCGACCGGCATCGGCGGCTTCTTCGAGCGGACCTTCGCCCCGAAGGGCCTCAACCGGATCCACGACGAGGTGCTGGCCAACCTCGCCGACGAAGTCCGCTGAGGCCGGCGGGAGCCCGATGAGGCCCATTGAGGCCTATGCGGCCCGTTGAGGCCTGCCGAGGCCCGCTGAGTTTCACCGAGGCCCGCCGGGGCCACCGGCTTCCGGCGGGCCTCGTCGGGCAACGGAATCCCCGCCCGCGCGATTCACGCGGGTAAATCCGTCAGGGCGATCGAATCGCTCGATGATTCGGGCAGCTCGGCCACCCGTACGAGCCGAAAGCCGTACGGGTGGCCGAACCGCCACCTGCGGGTGACGGGGGCCGCCCGGCACGGGGGAGCCACCCTAGGCTCGCCGCCGTGCATATGACGATCCTTCACATTTCGCAACCGGTGGACGGCGGGGTCGCCCGCGTCGTCGCCGATCTGGTCCGGGGCCAACGGGAGGCCGGCCACCGGGTGCTGGTCGCCTGCCCGCGCGGCGGGCGGCTGGCCGAGGAGGCCGCCGCGGTGGGCGCGCTGGTCCAGGACTGGCCTGCCCGGCGCTCCCCGGGCCCCGGCACGGCCGCCGAGGCCTGGCGGCTGCGCCGGATCGTCCGGGCGGCCGGGCCCGACGTGGTCCACCTGCACAGCGCCAAGGCCGGGCTGGCCGGCCGGCTCGCGGTGCGCGGCGCGGTGCCGACCGTCTTCCAGCCGCACGCCTGGTCCTTCGCCGCCGTGGACGGCTCGCTGGCCGCCGCCACCCTGCGCTGGGAGCGCTTCGCCACCCGCTGGTCGCACCGGCTGCTGTGCGTCAGCGTCCAGGAGCGGGCCGACGGCGTGGCCGCGGGGTTGCACGCCGACTGGGCGGTGGTGCCCAACGGTGTGGACGTGCGCCACTACGCACCCGCCGACCGCCGCGCCGCCAGGATCGCGCTCGGCCTGGACCTGGACGCCCCGCTCGCGGTGTGCGTCGGACGGCTGTGCCGGCAGAAGGGCCAGGACGTGCTGCTGGCCGCCTGGCCCGAGGTGCTGCGCCGGGTGCCGCGGGCCAGGCTGGCGCTGGTCGGCGGCGGCCCCGAGGAGCAGCGGGTGGCCGAGCTGGTCCGGGGGACCGCCGAGCCCGCCAGGATCCGGCTGGTCGGGGACGTGCCGGACCCGCGCCCGTGGCTGGCGGCGGCCGACCTGGTGGTGCTGCCCTCGCGCTGGGAGGGGATGGCGCTGGCCCCGCTGGAGGCGATGGCGGCCGCCCGTCCGGTGCTGCTGACGGACGTGTCCGGCGCCCGGGAGTGCCTGCCGCCGTCCGAGCTCGGGCACGCGGTGGTCCCGCCCGAGGACGTACGGGCGCTTGCCACCCGAATGGGGGACGCGTTGTCCGATCCGATCGAATGTGAGCGGCGTGGTGCCCGGCTGCGCGAACACGTGGCGGGCCGGCACGACGTGCGGACCGTGGTCGAACAGGTGGACGTCCTCTACCGCCACCTGCTGGGCGCCGGCCCGGCGGCGGGGCGGCGCCGGGCCCGTGTCCCAGAGCGGATCTGATCGTTTCACATGCCGTGAATGCCCGCCGTTTCCGGCGCTGTCGTATTCGCACCCCCGACCGGACGCGGGGGCGAGGCGTCAAATCCGAAATACCTATTAATGGGCGGCTGGAATGAAACGGCAAGTCAACTTCCGGACTGTACGGCCTGGTTCTGTATTGTCGGATTTTGCCTGCTTCGCTCGGATTTCTTGCCGGGAATTCTCGGCTGAGCCCGTTGTGACCGATTCCTTCGTGACCGGCCCATTCGCGATCGTTCCATTCGGGATCGGTCCCTGTGTGATCGGTCCATTCGCGATCGGCCCCGCCACCGGACGCCCGAAAGCCGTCAGCGGCAGCAGGTGCTGTCAGGACCGCGCCCACCGGGCCGGGACGGCCGCCCCGCGCCAGCCGGTGCCGGGGCGCCGTCACCCCGGGCACACCGCAGGGGAGATCGTGCGCTGATGACCATTGACCACGACAGTGTGCCGCGAGCGGGTGGACCCCTGTCCGGCCCCCGCCGGCCCGGCACGGGGCTGCTCGACCGCCCGGCGGGGACGACGTACCCCCGGGCGGTCACGCCGCCCCGCCGGCCCCGCGGGGCGGTCCGCTCCCGGCTGGCCCTGTCGCTCGCCCTGGTCCAGGCCGACGTCATCGCGCTCTGCTCCGCCGGCGGCATCGCCAACCGGGCCGTCGACCCGGCCGCCCCGCTCGACCCCCTGCTCGGCGTCCCCGCCCTCCTGCCCCTGCTGCTCCTGCTCAACCTGGCCGGTGGCCTCTACCGCTCCCGGCTCAGCCTCTCCGTCCTGGACGAACTGCCCGCGCTGGCCGCCCGGGCCGTGGTCGCGACCGCCTTCGCCGTCACCCTGTCCAGCTGCCTCGGCGACCACTGGCCCGACTGCGGCCCGGCCGGCCCCGCCCGGCTCACCGCCCTGCTCGGCGCCCAGCTGCTGATCGCCGCCGCCGGCCGCGCCGTCCTCTACCACCTGGTCCGGCGGCTCCGCCGCAACCACCCCAGCCCCGTCCTGGTGCTCGGCGCCGGACGGCTCGGCCGCCGGGTCGCCACCGCGCTGTCCGAGCACCGCGAGTACGGGATGCGCCCGGTCGGCTTCCTCGACGCCGACCCGCCGCTGCTGCCCGGCGGCACCGACCTGCCCGTGCTCGGCGGCCGCGAGGTACTGGAACGCGAGGTGCGCCGGCACCGCGTCCAGCACGTCATCGCCACCGCCGGCGCCGCCGACGAGGCCGAGACCGCCGCCACCCTGCGCGACGCCGCCCGGCTCGGCTGCCAGGTCTGGCTGGTCCCCGCACTGCGCGAGTACGGCTCGCTGCCCACCACCCCGGTCACCGGCGGCGACCACCTGTGGGGCTTCCCCTGTCTGCGGGTCGGCCGCCCGGCGACGCGCCGCCCCGGCTGGGCCGTCAAGCGCGCCCTGGACGTCACCGCCGCCGCCACCGGCCTGCTGCTGCTCGCCCCCGTCCTGGTGCTCTGCGCCCTCGCCGTCCGCTTCGACACCGGCCCCGGCGTGCTCTTCCGCCAGCAGCGCACCGGCCTGGACGGCCGGGTCTTCACCGTCCTCAAGTTCCGCACCCTGCGCCCGAGCAACGAGCACGAGTCCGCCACCCGCTGGAACATCTCCCAGGACCACCGGATGGGCACCGTCGGCAGGCTGCTGCGCAAGAGCTCGCTGGACGAGCTGCCGCAGCTGTGGAACATCCTGCGCGGCGACATGAGCCTGGTCGGCCCGCGCCCCGAACGCCCGTACTTCGTCATGCGGTTCGGCCAGGCCCACCCCGAGTACGCCGACCGCCACCGGGTGCCGGTCGGCCTCACCGGCCTGGCCCAGGTCAACGGCCTGCGCGGGGACACCTCCATCGAGGACCGGGCCAGGTTCGACAACCGCTACATCGAGAGCTGGAGCCTCTGGCAGGACGTCAAGATCCTGTGCCGGACCGCGGCCGTGATGCTCCACCCGGACGGGAGCTGACCCCGCGTGGCCCTGACCCTCCCCGCCTTCCCCCGCCCGGTCTTACGGAAGGCCCTCCCGGCGGTCGCGGACCGCACCAGTGGCCTGGCAGCGGTCACCGTCCTGCTGGTCTGCGTGCCCACCGGAGAGAAGGACGTCGCCGCCGCCGTCCACGTCACCGCCGCCGACCTCGCCTCGCTGGCCCTGGTCGCCCTCACCGCGCTCAACCTGCTGCGCGGACGGCTGCCCGCGATCGACCGCACCACCTGCGCGCTGTTCGGCGCCGTCGTGGTCGCCGCCGCCGTCGCCACCGTCGGCTCGATCGACCCCGCCGCCGGCGTCACCGGCTTCGTCCGGCTCACCCAGGTGTTCGTCCTGGTCCCGGCCGCGGTGCTCTGCTCACTGCGCGACCGCACCGACCAGCGCCTGGTCCTCGGCTCCTTCGTGCTCGCCGCGCTGGTCCAGGGCGTGGTCGGCGCGAAGCAGTACCTCACCCACACCGGCGCCTCCTACACCGGCCAGCCGATCAGGGCCGTCGGCACCTTCGGCGCGCTCGACATCATGGCGATGTCCAGCGTGGTCAGCTACGGGCTGCTCGCCGCCCTCGCCCTGGCCCTCGGCGAGCGAGGGCCGGGCGGCGACGTCCGGCTGCGCCGCGCGATGTTCGCCGCCGCCGCCTTCCTCGCCTTCCCGCTGGCCGTCTCCTTCAGCCGCGGCAGCTGGATCGCCACCGGCCTCGCCGCCACCGTGCTGCTGCTGCGCGCCGACGCCCGGCTGCTGGTGCGCGGCGCCGTCCTCGGCCTGGCCGCCGCGGTCGTCCTGGTCGGCGGCCTCGGCCTCGGCGGCTCCGGCGTCACCAAGCGGCTCAGCTCGATCGGCTCCGTCTCCGCCGCCCCCGACCAGTCGGTCTCCGACCGCTACGACCTGTGGGCCACGGCCGGCCGGATCTGGCAGGACCACCCCGTGCACGGCGCCGGGCCCAAGGCCTTCCAGCAACTGCGCGACAGCCACGCCCCGTTGCGGCTGTCCTCCGGCAGCGACGCCGCCGACGCCACCATCGGCTTCCAGCGCGAGCCGCTGCTCTCCCCGCACAACATGTACCTCCTGGTGCTCAGCGAGCAGGGCCTGATCGGCATCAGCGCCTACGCCGCGCTCTTCCTCACCCTCCTGCTCGGCTGCCTGCGCCACCGTCGCGGCCCCGGGCTCGCCGCGCTCGCCCTGCTCTCCTGGGTGCTGATCGACTTCCTGTACGCCGACATCGGCGGCACCACCACCGTGCTGACCTCCGTCGTCCTCGGCCTCGCCGCCCGCGCCGCCGCAGGGGAGCCCCACCCCGGGCCACCCGGCGGAGAGCGGGCCACCGTGGAGGCTGCCCGGTGACCACCGACCAGCCGCCGGCCCCCCTCGCCACCGGCCTCCCGGCCCCCCGCGGCAACGCGGCCCCCGGGGAGGGCCCGGCCGCCGCGCCCCAGCAGCCCCCCCGGCGCGGCTTCCTCGCCAAGGCCTTCGGCATCACCGCCGTGCTCAGCGCCGCCGGCTCCGGCCTCGGCCTGCTGCGCGACCTCCTGCTGGCCCGCTACTTCGGCGCCAACCAGGGCACCGACGCCTTCCTGGTCGCCTGGACCGTCCCCGAGACCGCCGCACCGCTGCTGATCGAGGACGCCATGTCCTTCCTCATGGTGCCCGCCTTCGCCCTCGCCCTGGTGCTGCGCGAGGAGGACCCGGACGCCCCCGACCCGGTCCGCCAACTGGTCCGCGCCACCCTGCCCTGGCTGCTGATCGCGCTCAGCGGCCTCGCCCTGGCCGCCGCCCTCGGCGCCCCCGGACTGGTCGCACTGCTCGCCCCCGGCCTCACCGACCCAGGACTGGCCGTCACCTGCACCCGGATCACCGCGATCACCGTGCTGCCCTTCGGCATGGCCGGCTACCTGGCCGCCGCGCTGCGCGCCCACCACCGCTTCACCGCCCCGGCCGGCATCTACGTCGCGTACAACCTCGGCATCCTCGCCGTCCTGCTCGGCCTGCACTCCTTCCTCGGGGTGCGCTCCGCCGCCCTCGGCGTCGCGGCCGGCAGCCTGCTGATGGCCGGTCTGCTGGTCGGCCCGTTCCTGCGCCGGCTGCGCCAGGGCACTCCGGGCGGGCAGGGCACCGGCCGCGGCCGCCGCTCGCGCCGGGCCCTGGTGCTGATGCCGCTCGCGCTGCTGCCGGTGGCGGCCTTCACCCTCACCCGGCAGTCCCAGGTGTTCGTCGAGCGCTACCTAGGCTCGGCGCTGCCCCCCGGCACCATCTCGCACCTCAACTACGCCGCCAAGGTCTCCCAGCTCGCCATGACGGCGGGCATCCTGATCTGCACCGTCACCTTCCCGCTGGTCGCCCGGGCGCTCGCCGCCGGGGACCTCACCGCCGCCCGTGACCGGGTGGAGAAGGACCTCGGCCAGGCGGCCGCCGTCGTCCTGTTCGGCACCGCCTTCCTGATGGCCTGCGCCCCCTCGGTGGTCTCGCTGCTCTTCGAGCGCGGCGCCTTCGGCCCGCACGACACCGCCGCCACCGCCGACGTCATCCGGGTGTACAGCGTCGGCCTGCCCGCCCAGGCGCTGATCGGCGTGATGATCCGACCGTACTTCTCGCTGTGCCCGGTGGTCCGCAGGGCCGACGACCCGGGCCCCGAGGACGGCCGCCGCCGGCTGCTGGACTGGTACCCGGCCGCCGCGATGGTGCTCGGCCTCGGCGTCACCGTCACCACCGGCCTGCTCGCCACACCGGGCTTCGGCGCCCTCGGGCTCGCCGCCGGCAACGCGGCCGGCATCACCGCCGCCGCCGCCCTGCTGCTGCACGGCCTGGTGCTGCGCGGCATCCCGCTGCGGCTGCGCCTGGTGCTCGGCGGCCACGGACGGCTGGTGGCCGCCGCCGGCGGCGCCACCGTGCTCGGCACCGCCGCCGCCGGACTGGCCGCCGACCCCCTGTTCTCGACCCTCCTCGGAGGCCTCGTCGTCGCGCTGGCCTTCGCCGCCCTCGGCACCGGGTTCGGCGCCCGCGAGGTGCGCGGCCCGGTCCTCGCCGTCACCCGGGCCCTGAGGCCCGTCCGCAACCCGCCAACCGTCGCCGAAGAAGGGAAGCGTCCCCATGGACAATGAACGGGGAACCGTCCGTTCGGCCCGGGCGAGCGTCGGCAACGCACCACCGCACCGGGCACGACCGCCCAGGGACCGCCGCCCGGCCGACGAACCGCCGATCCCGGGCGCCGCCTCACCGTGGATCCTGATGTACCACTCGGTGGCGGTCGAGAAGGAGGACCCCTACCGGCTCACCGTCAGCCCCGAGCGGTTCGCCGAACAGATCGCCTGGCTGCACCGGAGCGGCCGGCACGGCGTCTCGGTCCGCGAACTGATGAGGGCCCGCGCCCTCGGCCGGGACGACGGGCTGGTCGGCCTGACCTTCGACGACGGCTACGCCGACTTCGCCCGGTACGCGGTGCCGATCCTCCAGGCGTACGGCTTCACCGCCACCGCGTACGTGGTCGCCGACCTGCTCGGCCGGGACAACGACTGGGACGCCGAAGGGCCGCGCAAGAAGCTGCTCACCGTCCGGGAGGTCACCGAACTCGCCGACGCCGGCTGGGAGATCGGCTCGCACGGCCTCGGCCACGAGGCACTGCCCGGACTGCCGGCCGAGGCCCTCGCCACCCAGGCCGGGGAGAGCCGGCGCCTGCTGGAGGAGGCCGTCGGCGGCCCCGTCACCGGCTTCTGCTACCCGTACGGCGCCGTCGACCTCCCCGCCGCCCTGGCCGTGCGCGACGCCGGGTACGACTACGCCTGCGCCATCGCGCACTCCCCGCTCACCGGCCGCTTCGCCCTGCCCCGCTGCTACGTCGGCGACCGCGACGGCGCCTGGCGGCTGCGCGCCAAACAGGGCCGGCACCGGCTGCGCGACGCTGTCACCGAGCTGCGCCGAGGCCGTCGGGAGCGCCGGCCGTGAGAGTGCTGCACATCGTCACGGGCCTGGCCGCCGGCGGCGCCGAGCGGCAACTCCACCTGCTGCTGCGGCACCTGCCGGCGCACCAGCAGTGCGAGGTGCTCGCCCTGACCAACCCCGGCACGGTCGCCGCCGCGCTGCGCGCCGACGGCGTCACCGTCCACCACCTCGGCATGCGCGGCAACCGGGACCTGGGCGCACTGCCCCGGCTGGTCCGGCTGGTCCGGGCCGGCCACTACGACCTGGTGCACACCCACCTCTACCGGGCACAGGTGTACGGCCGGTCGGCCGCGCGGCTGGCCGGGGTGCGCGCGGTGGTCTCCACCGAGCACTCGCTGCACGCCGGGGAGATCGAGGGCCGCCCGGTCACCCGCGGCGTCAAGGGCCTCTACCTGGCGGCCGAGCGGCTCGGCAGCACCACCGTCGCGGTCTCCCGCCAGGTCGCCCAGACGCTGCGCTCCTGGGGCGTCCCGCCGGCCAGGATCGAGCTGATCCCGAACGGCGTCGACACCTCCCGCTACCGCCTCCCGCCCGCCGAGCGGGCCGCCGTACGCCGCCGGCTGCGGGCCGAACTCGGCCTGCCGCACGGAAGCTGGGTGGTCGGCGGGGTGGGCCGACTGGTCCCGGGCAAGCGCTTCGACGTGCTGGTCGAGGCGCTCGCCGACCTCGACCCGGGCACCCGGCTGGTGCTGGTCGGCGAGGGCCCCGAGCGCGCCGCGCTGGAGCGCAGGGCCGGCGAACTCGGCGTGCGGGAGCGGCTGGTGCTCACCGGCGAGCGCGACGACGTGCCCGAACTGCTGGCCGCCATCGACGTGCTGGCCGCCCCCTCCACCGCGGAGACCTTCGGCCTCGGCGTCCTGGAGGGTCTCGCGGCCGGGCTGCCGGTACGGCACAGCGCGTGCCCGGCGCTCGACGAACTGCCGCCCAGCGCCGCCCCGCAGGCCCGCCGCGTCCCCTCCGAGCCCGCCGCCTACGCCGCCGCGCTGCGCGACCTGCGGCCGCTCAGCGAACACACCGCCGACCCGCTGCCGCACCCCCCGGCCGTCGGCCACTACGACATCGCCCGGGTCGCCGCCGACCTGGGCGCCCTCTACGACCGGCTGGCCCGCGGCTGACCGCCCGCCACCGCCGGAACGCCGTACCAGACCCAAGGAGCCAACCCATGACCACACCGCGCCGAAGCGCCCGCCGCCTGGTCCGCCGCTGGTGGCCGGTGGTGCTCGCGGTTCCGCTGGGCGCCGCGGCCGGCGCCGGGTACGCCGTCGCGGCGCACCCGTCGTACGCCGCCAACGCCTACGTCCTCGTGGTCGCGCAGATCCCCGGGGAGGCCGCGCTCGCGACCAACTTCGCCCAGGCGTACGGCCGGCTGGCCGGTCAGCCGCAGGTACTCGCGGTGGCGGCCGCCGAGACCGGCCACACCCGGTCCCAGCTGGCGTCGCTGGTGCACGGGACGACCTCCCCGGACGCCCCGATGATCGAGATCACCGGCACCGGGCAGCGCCCCCAGGAGGCCGCCAGGACCGCCGACGCGGTGGCCCGCTCGCTGGTCACCTTCGCCAACTCCAGCAGCAAGGACACCAACGTCCGGCTGGTGACGCTGGCCCCGGCCGCCGCGCCGGACAAGCCGACCACGCCCTCGGGGAAGCTGGACGTCGCGGTCGGCGGCGCGGCCGGGCTGCTGGTGGGCGCGCTGGTGATGATGACCCGCCGTCGCGGTGGCGCCGGGACGCCGGAGGCCGCCGCGAGCCCCGGAACGCCGCAGGCCGCGCCGGCAGCGCGCGTCCCCGCCGCCTCCACGCCGGCCGCGTCGCCCACGCCGCCGCGCCCGCGCGGCGAGGAGCCGGCCAAGTCCGAGCCCAAGGCCGGGGCCACGCCCGAGGCCAAGTCCGAGCCCAAGGCCGGGGCCACGCCCGAGGCCAAGTCCGAGCCCAAGGCCGGGGTCACGCCCGAGGCCAAGGACGAGGCCAAGGCCAAGGCCGAGACCAAGACCGAGGCCAAAGCCGAGGTGGAGACCAAGACGGGGACCGAGGCCAAGACCGAGGCCAAGACCGAGGTGGAGACCAAGACGGAGGCCAAGCCGGAGAGGGAGGCCGAGCCCAAGGCCGGGGCCGAGGCCAAGACCAAGGCCAGGACGAAGTCCGGGGCCGCGGGCGTGAAGGCCGACGAGAAGGCCGACGAGAAGGCGGGCGAGAAGACCGACGGCCAGGCCGACCCCCAGGGCGACGAGAAGCCCGCTGCCGAACCCGCCGCGGCGGAGCAGCCCCCGGCCGCGGGGCAGGCCCCCGCCGAGGAGCCGCCCGCGACGGCGAAGCAGCCCGCAGTGCCGCAGCAGTCCGTCGCCCAGGCCAAGACCCCGGCCGGGAGCGGCCGATGAGCACCGAGACCCGCAGAAGCAGCCTGCCCACCCAGTCGACCGCGCCGTCCTGGACCACCGAGCTGCGGCGCGAGGACGACGCCCTGGACACCCTCGCCGAGGAGTGGGACGACCTGGCCGCCCGCTGTCGGACCGCCACCTTCTTCCAGGCCGCCGCCTGGCAGCGCTCCTGGTGGCGCCACTACGGCCGCCCGGGCAGCCTGCTCGTGGTGCTGGTCCGCCGGGGCGGCCGGCTGGTCGGCGCGGGCGCCTTCCTGCGCCGCGGCGGACCGCTCGGCGGCCTGACCGGCCTCGGCGGCGGGCTGATCGACTACACCGACGTCCTGCTCGACGACGAGTTCGCCGACCGGGCCGCCGCCGAGTTCGCCGCCACCCTCCCGCTCACCCGCCCCTGGCACTGGCTGGAGCTGCGCGAGGTGCACCCCGACGCGGCGGTGCAGCGGGTGTACCAGCACTGGCGCGGCAGCCGCCGCCGTCACCAGGACTCGCTCTGCCAGTACCTGCCGGCCGTGTCGATGGAGCGACTGCTCAAGCGGGTGCCCGGCAAGACCGCCCAGCGCAGCCGGGTGAAGCTCCGCAAGATCGCCGAGGCCGGGGTGACGGTCAGCACGACCCCGGCGGCCGAGGTGCCGCAGGCCCTGGAGAGTCTGCTGCGGCTGCACTTCCTGCAGTGGCAGGCGCGCGGTGTCACCCCCGAGCACCGCACCGAGCGGTTCTCCCGGCACCTGGCCGATTCCACCACCGGTCTGGTCGCCGCCGGCAAGGCCACCGTCCACCGGTTCCACCTGGACGGCCAGCTCGTCGCGGTGAACCTGCTGCTGCTCTGCCCGTCCTTCGGCGGGCTGTACATGTACGGCGCGCACCCGGTGCTGCGCGAGCGGCTGGACATCGCCGGGCTGCTGTTCAGCGCCGCACTGGACGAGACGGTCGGCGCGGGCGTCCCGGTGCTCGGCCTGCTGCGCGGCCAGGAGCCGTACAAGCAGCGCTGGCGGCCGGACCGGCTGTCCAACCAGCGGCTGCTGCTCGGCCCGGTGGGGGCGGCCCCGGCGGCCGCCGCCCGGGCCGGGGCGGTGCGCACCCGGCAGGCGGCGGCGCACCAGCTGCGCACCCGCTTCCCCCGGCTCAAGGAGGCGCTGCTGGCCCGCCGCCGCAGCTGACCGCTCAGTGCCGGGCGTGCGCCGCCTGCGTCGGCCTGCCCGTCGACTTGCCGGTCGCCGGCCGGGCCGACGGGCTCGCCGTCCGGCTCGGTGCGGCGGCACCGCCGGGCACGGCGGGGGCGGTCGGCACGGCCGGCGTCTCGGGCGCCTCGGGCGGGCCCGGCACCGCGGGTACGCCCGGCGCTACGGGGGCGGTGGGCGCCGTCGGTACGCCGGACGGCTCCGGCGCCCCCTTCGAACCGGACATCAGCTGCTTGAACCTCGCCGCCGAGCGCGGATTGCGGTCGCACTGGAAGAAGCCGTGCGGGCAGTAGTCGGTGACGGTCTGGTAAGCGGTGTCGTGGGTGCGGATCCAGTCGACCATCCGCTGCACGAACTCGGGGTTGTCGCCGTTGCGGAACAGCCCCCACTCCGGGTACGAGACCGGCTTGCCGCGCTTGGCGGCGAACTCCACCTGGTCCTGGAGGCCGTACGGCTCGCGCACGTAGTCGTCGAAGGTGCCCCCGGCGGGCTGGTCGTAGTTGTCCATGCCGATGATGTCGACCACGTCGTCGCCGGGGTAGCACTTGGTCCACGGGACGGCGTCCAGACCCCGGCTGGGGGCGAAGTCGAAGCGGAACCGCTGCCCGGGCACCGAGCGCATCACCCCGACGATCCGCCGCCAGTACCCCTTCCACGCGGACGGGTCGGGCTTGCAGCGGTGGGTGTACGTGGTGCCGTTCATCTCCCAGCCGAGAGTGAGCACGGTGTCCGCGCCGCCCAGCGCGACCAACCGGCGCGCGAGCTTGAGGAAGTGCCCGTCGAAGTCTCCGCGCGCCCCCTGGGCGAGCAGTTTGGCGACCTCGCCGTCCGGGACGTCCGCCTCGTTGGGCACCAGCATCGGCACGCCGAGCACCAGCAGCCGGGACGGGTCGGCCTGCCGCCACTGCGACCACAGGCCGAGCACCAACGGCTCGCCCTCGACGTCGCTCCAGCCGTTGCCCGCCAGATAGGTGTGGCCGACCTGCATGTTCGCGTCGCCCAGCCACTGTGCGTACCGGCCGATCTGCGGGATGTAGTCGTCCCAGGAACCGACGAAGGCGCCGAACGGGGGCTCGTGCGCCGGTCGCTGGACCAGGGGGCGGGGGGCCGCGCCGCGTGGCTCGACGGCGTCCGAGGAGAGGGTGTGCCGTTCGGTCTGGCTGAACGGCGTCCCGGCAGGAACGCTGGCCGTGGCCATCAGCAACAGGGTGGCGGCGGCCAGCGTCAGGCGGCCGATTCGCATGCTCTCTCCTCCGGACGTCGCGTGAGCGGGGCGCCCGGTCTCGGCGTGGACGGACCGTGGCGCCCCGCTCGCCGACAGTAGGGCCGACGGAGGGCGAAAAAGCCGAATGTCACCCTAAAGTGGGCGCCATTCGAACGCCGTCTGTCGCAACGCTCGGCGACCGGCGGCCATGTATCAGCTCTGTAACGGTCCGGTCGGGCCCGTCCGGCCCGCTCCGGCACGCCCCGCGCAGCGGCCGGAGCCCCGACGGTGCAGGTGGGCGGGCGGGCATGCGGGGAGGGCGCACGGTGCCGGGCGCGCGCTGGGCGGGACGGGCGGGCGGCGGAACCGGGCTGACTCGCGGGCCCGGCGAAAGGTACGCTCCGGCGGTGTCCTGGAAGCCGCTGCGTGTACTGACCCCCCGCTCGATCCTGCCTGTCTCGGCGGTGATGCTGGTCCTTGCGGCCGGAGCGGCGGCGCACGCGAACAAGCCGGTGCCGTTCGGCGACCGGGTGGCGGGACCCGGCGACGCGGGGGCGGCGCCGGTGAACTCCGAGTCGCTCAGCTCGGCCGACCTCGACCTGCGGGTGGGCCCCGGCCTGGAGGCCTTCCACAAGCAGACCGGCGAGCAGGCCTGGTCCTACCGCCGCGAGGGCGCCGAGGCGCTCCACCTGGCGATGGCCGGCGACAACGCGATCGTGGTCTGGGACGACGGCCTGGTCACCTCGGTGCGCCCCGGCGACCACGAGGTGCGCTGGCACCGGGCGGTGCCCGGCCTGGCCGACTGGCTGCGCGGCGACGGCGAGCCCGGCGCCGACAAGCGGACCGACGCCCAGCGCACGGCGCTCGCCAAGCAGCGGGCCGCGGCCGCGCTGCACACCGTCCAGCGGGACGGCTCGCCCTGGCTCGCCCTGGTCACGCCGAACCTGACCATGGGCCTGCGCGACGCCGACGGCGACCTGCGCTACAACGACAAGCCGTCCGGCAGCTGCGTCTACGACCCGCTGCGCGCCGTCCACACCGACTACGCCGTGCTCGTCCCGCGCACCTGCGCCAACAGCGGCGGGCAGGCCGTCTCCGGCGGCATCACCGGCTACCGGCTGGACAGCAGCGGCTGGACGACGAACACCGGCCCGACCGCCACCGTCAAGGTCCTGGACCGCAGCAGGGTGGAGATCACCGACGGCCCGATCGTCCCGCCCAGGGTCTTCGACACCAGGGCAGCCGCGCCCGAGACGGCCTGCGGCAGCGTGGACGCCCCGTTCGCGGCGGTCCGTCCGCAGGGCGGCTGCGCGGATCCGTCGGCGGCCCAGGCCCAGGCTCCGGCGAGCGCGGGAGCGGGAGCGCCCGCCCCCGCCCCGGACGCCATCGACGCCCCCGTGGGGGATCGGCCGGCCGCGCAGCCGCAGTAGCCGGGACGGCCCGCGGAGCGGCGGGCACCCCCTGGCCGGCGACTCCCCGGGGGCCGTGCGGGGCCCGGTAGACTTGCCGCCATGGCTATTTTCTCCGGGCAATAGCGGGCGGCGGCGCCACGAAGGCCGCGCCGACCGTCGATGAAGTCCCCCTCACGTCAACCGGCCCCGGGTCCGTCGCACCCGGCCGCCCGCCCACGTCCCAGGAGTAGTACCCAGCCATGATTTCCGCCAACGCCCTCGAACTGCGTGCCGGTGCCCGAATCCTGATCGAGTCCGCGAGCTTCAAGGTCGCCGCCGGCGACCGGATCGGCCTGGTCGGCCGCAACGGCGCAGGCAAGACCACGCTCACCAAGGTGCTGGCCGGCGAGGGCCTGCCGGCCGCCGGTACCGTCACCCGTTCGGGCGAGGTCGGCTACCTCCCGCAGGACCCGCGCACCGGTGACCTGGACGTCCTCGCCAAGGACCGCATCCTGTCCGCCCGCGGCCTCGACACCGTGCTGAGGAAGATGCGCGAGAACGAGGACCGGATGGCCAACGGCAAGGGTGCCACCCAGGACAACGCGATGAAGAAGTACGCCCGGCTGGAGACCGAGTTCCTCACCAAGGGCGGGTACGCCGCCGAGGCCGAGGCCGCCACCATCGCCGCCGCGCTGGGCCTGCCGGACCGCATCCTCGCCCAGCCGCTGCACACCCTCTCCGGTGGTCAGCGCCGCCGCGTCGAGCTGGCCCGGATCCTCTTCTCGGACTCCGACGTGCTGCTGCTCGACGAGCCCACCAACCACCTGGACGCGGACTCGATCGCCTGGCTGCGGGACTTCCTGAAGACCTACAAGGGCGGCTTCATCGTCATCTCGCACGACGTCGACCTGGTCGAGACGGTCGTCAACAAGGTCTTCTACCTGGACGCCAACCGGTCGGCCATCGACGTCTACAACATGGGCTGGAAGCAGTACCAGCAGCAGCGCGAGGACGACGAGAAGCGCCGCAAGCGCGAGCGGGCCAACGCCGAGAAGAAGGCCGCGACCCTCAACGCCCAGGCCGACAAGATGCGCGCCAAGGCGACCAAGACGGTGGCCGCGCAGAACATGGCCCGCCGTGCCGAGAAGCTGCTGTCCGGGCTGGAGCAGGTGCGCCAGAACGACCGGGTCGCCAAGCTGCGCTTCCCGGACCCGGCCCCCTGCGGCAAGACCCCGCTGACCGCGGCGGACCTCTCCAAGTCCTACGGCTCGCTGGAGATCTTCACGGGCGTGGACCTGGCGATCGACCGCGGTTCGCGGGTCGTCGTCCTCGGCCTGAACGGTGCCGGCAAGACCACCCTGCTGCGGATGCTCGCCGGGGTGGAGCAGTCGGACACCGGCGAGGTGATCCCCGGCCACGGCCTGAAGATCGGCTACTACGCCCAGGAGCACGAGACCCTGGACCCGGACCGCAGCGTGCTGGAGAACATGCGCTCGGCCGCCCCGGACACCGACCTGGTGCAGATCCGCAAGATCCTCGGCTCCTTCCTGTTCTCCGGCGACGACGTCGACAAGCCGGCCGGGGTGCTCTCCGGCGGCGAGAAGACCCGTCTGGCGCTGGCCACCCTGGTGGTCTCCTCCGCCAACGTGCTGCTGCTCGACGAGCCCACCAACAACCTCGACCCGGCCAGCCGCGAGGAGATCCTGGGCGCGCTGCGCGAGTTCGCCGGGGCGGTCGTCCTGGTCACCCACGACGAGGGCGCGGTCGACGCGCTCCAGCCGGAGCGGATCATCCTGCTGCCGGACGGGGTGGAGGACCTCTGGAGCCCGGCCTACGCCGATCTGGTCTCCCTCGCCTGACCGGAAGTAGACGCGACATCCGCTTTTCGGATGAGAATATCTAGTCCTTTCGGCGTGTCCGGGAATGAAGTAGACCTGGATTCCGTTTGAGGACTTCCCGTCGGCCCGCCACTCGATCGTGGTCGGGCCGACGCTGCTGATCAGCTCTTTCTCGGCGAATGGCGACTTCCACCTGGGGGCGCACACTCTGTGTGAGCGCCCCGATGCGCTCGGATCACCACCGGCGGACCACGCATTTCCGACATCGACCTTGTCGAATGGGTGGCCAGGACGCGGTGGATGGGTGATCATGGGAATCTGACCGAGCAACGCTACGAGGAGGCACGGGTGGCCGAGACTCTGAAAAAGGGCAGCCGGGTGACCGGTGCCGCGCGTGAGAAGCTCGCGGCCGATCTCAAGAAGAAGTACGACTCCGGGGCGAGCATTCGCGCTCTCGCGGAGGAGACCGGTCGTTCGTACGGCTTCGTGCACCGGATGTTGAGCGAATCCGGAGTCATTCTCCGGGGTCGTGGCGGTGCCACGCGGGGCAAGAGCAAGGCGACTGCCGGGGCAGGTTCCTGACGGTTCGTCAGCCATAGGCTGGATGACGCGGCGGCAGGGCGCCGACCGAGGAGACGTCAGCTGAGCGTCGGCTGGGCGTCCGCCCTCGGGTCGTGTGGACCGGCCGCCGATCGTCATGTCCGGGGTGTCGCCCGTCCCCCGTTTCTTTTCTCCGTTCGTTTTCCTTTCACTCATTGCCGGTCTTCGTGGCCCTGTCGATCTTTCCGGGGTCGGGGCCCTGCCCTGGCGCGCCCAGATTTGTTACTCTCCGGTAGCCAAGTCCCTCGCCACCGGAGGTCCCCGCATGACCGCCCCCGCCACCGACCCGCAGGCCCCGAGCTGGGAGCGGGACGGCGTCCGCCTGGAGATCGAAGGCGAACTCGCCGTTGTCACCCTGTGTCAGCCCAAGCGGCGCAACGCCCAGTCGCCCGCGCTCTGGCGCGCCCTCGCCGACGCCGGCCGCGAGCTGCCCGGCAGTGTCCGGGTGGTGCTGCTGCGCGCGGAGGGGGTCTCCTTCTCGGCGGGGCTGGACCGGGCCATGTTCACCCCCGAGGGCATCCCGGGTGAGCCCACCTTCCTCCAGCTGGCCGCCTCCGCCGACGGGGAGCTGGACGACGCCATCGCCTCGTACCAGGAGGCCTTCACCTGGTGGCGCCGTCCGGACCTGATCTCCATCGCGGCGGTCCAGGGCCACGCCGTCGGAGCGGGCTTCCAGCTCGCCCTCGGCTGCGACCTGCGGGTGGTCGCCGAGGACGTCCGGTTCGCGATGAAGGAGACCTCGCTGGGCCTCGTACCGGACCTGGCGGGCACCAAGCCGCTCACCGAACTCGTCGGCTACGCGCGGGCACTGGAGATCTGCGCGACCGGACGCTGGGTGGGTGCCGAGGAGGCCGCCGCGATCGGGCTGGCCAACCTGGCGGTGTCGGGGGAGGAACTGGAGGCGGCTGCCCGCGACCTCGCGGCGGCCCTGCTGGCCGCTCCGCGCGGAGCGGTGATCGAGACCAAGGCCCTGCTGCAGGGGGCCGCCGGGCGTTCCTTCGACGAGCAGCGTTCGGCCGAACGGGCGGCGCAGGCCCGTCGGCTGCGGGAGCTCGCCGGCATCGGCGACTGACCGCCGTACGGCACCGACGCAGGGCCCGCCCCCGGGGGGATCTCCCGGGGGCGGGCCCTTTCGGTGTTTCCGGGGGCGCCGGCGGCGCCGGGGGCGTTCCGGTCGGGGTGCGGGGTCGTACGGCCGTGGGGGTCCGCGTACGGCCGGACGGGCGTCGGGTTGGCGCCGCTCGGCGGGCGGGGGACGCGGCGGAATGCCAGAGTTGGGGAGGTTTGCGATATAGCTGGAGCCGTACGACGGGAGATGTGCCCATGCCTGACACTCCGACGCCCGCGACCATGCACAAGCACGCCGGCAGCGGTCCGCCCCCCGGTTCGCCGCCCGGCGCCGGGGGCGGCGCCAAGCCGGTGGAGGAACGCGGCCGTACGGCGCTGGCCGTCGGTGTGGTGGAGAAGATCGCCGGGATGGCGGCCCGTGAGGTCACCGGCATCCATGCGCTCGGCTCCGGGCTCGCCCGCACCTTCGGCGCGATGCGGGACCGGGTGCCCGGCGGCAAGCCCAGCGTCGGACGGGGCATCAAGGCCGAGGTCGGCGAGAAGCAGTCCGCGATCGACATCGCCCTGGTGGTCGAGTACGGCGTGGTCATTCCCGAACTGGCCCGGCAGGTCAGGGAGAACATCATCAACGCGGTCGAACGGATGACCGGCCTGGAAGTCGTCGAGGTCAACATCGCGGTCAACGACGTCCACCTGCCGGACGAACCGGAGTACGAGGAGGAAGAGGAACCGGTCGCGACGTCAGGTCAGCGGCCGAAGCTCAAGTAGCGGCGCGATGGTGAGGCCCGTGGCGGAGGCGGCGGGCCGGGGTCCGGCTGGACGAGGTAGCGGGAGACGAGGGAGTAGCGGATGAACCTGGCCATCGTCGGCCTGGTGGTGGGCATGGCCCTCGGCTTCGCCGGGTACTTCGGCGGGTTCGCGGCCTTCCTGTTGGTGGCCGTGCTCGGACTGGTCGGCTTCGTGGTCGGGCGCCTGCTGGAGGGCGACATCGAGTTGGGCGACCTCGGGGAGCTGCTCCGCGGCCGCGACCGGCGCCGCTGATGGCGGGGCCCGCGTCGGTTCCGGCTTCGGCTTCCGGTTCGGTCGCCGGTCCGGCTTCGGGTTCCGTGCCCGGACGCCGGGGGCGGCTTCGGGTGGCTGATCGGGTGTACGCCCGGATCGCGGCTCGGGCCGTCCGGGAGGTGCTGGCCGAGGCCTGGCCCGCCGGGCGGGCGAAGGGGGCGCCGCCGCATGTCTCGGTGACCGTGCCGGGGAGCACGGTGACGGTCAGGGTCACGGTGGAGCTGCCGTTTCCGTCGGACATCGCGGCACTGGCCGGGGCGGTGCGGCGGCGGATCGCCGAGCGGGTGGTGGGGCTGACCGGGACCAGGGTGTCGGAAGTGGTGGTCGTGGTCGAGAAGTTGGTGACAGGGGGCGCGTCGTGAGTACGGAGGCTTCCGGGGCGAAGGGGACCGAGGGGGCGGACCAGGGGGCTGGTCCGGGGGGTCGGTCGGGGAAGGTACGGCGGCTGCGGGCGCCTCGTACGGCCGCGGCCGCGCTGGTGGCGACGGCGGTGCTGGTGGTGGCGGGTGCCCTGCTGTACGACGTGGTCGCGGTGCGGGTGGGGCAGCCGGCGCGGAGGTGGCGGGCGCAGATCGCGGATGAGCTGGCGACGCGGCACCTCGACGACCTCTGGGTGCTGGTGGGGGCCGGGGCGGCGACCCTGCTCGGTGGGTGGCTGCTGTGGCTGGCCGTCGCCCCCGGGCTGCGGAGGTGGCTCGTACTGCGGCCGTACGGAGGGACGACGGCGGCCATCGACCGGACCGGTGTCGGGCACCTGCTGACGGACCGGGCGGCAGGTCTGGACGGGATCGACCGGCTGCGGATCCGGGTCGGGCGGCGGCGGATCCGGATCTCGTTGGCCGGGGCTGCGGAGCCGGCGTTGGTGCAGCGGCAGCTGCGGGACGAGCTGGGGAGGGTGGGGCTGGGGCGGCCGATGCGGTTGGACGTGCGGGCGGCGCGGGGGACGGCGGGTGTGGTGGGGGAGGACGAGGCGGGCGGGCCCCCGGCCCCGCCCCCGGGCGGGGGCGGGGGTAGGCCCTTGTACCCGGCCCGGGCCCCGCGGCCGGGGGCACGGCCCCGTTGGACCCCCACAGGCCCCC
>NZ_JBIVUM010000020.1:149461-152105 GCF_044757205.1 Kitasatospora sp. NPDC091335
GGGGGGGGGGCGGTGGGGGTGGGCCGGGGGGGGGGGGGGGGGGCGGGGGGGGGGGGGGGGGGCGGCCCGGGGGGCCCGCCCCGGGCCCGGGCCCGGGGGCCGGCGGCGCCGGGGTGGCCGGTGGCGAGGGGCCGGGGGCGGCCGGGTGAGGCGGACGGTCGTCAATCGGGTGCTGCTGGGGGCGGTGGGGGTGGTGCTGTTCGGTGTCGGGGTGCTGGTGCTGGCGGGTGGGCTCGACCTGTACCGGAGGCTGGGCGTCCAGCCTCCGGGGTGGTGGCCGCTCACCTCGCCGGACCAGCCGGTGGTGAGCGCGCGGTCGAGGGGGCGCTGGGTGGCGTCGGCGTGGTGGTGGCCGACGGTGATCGGCGGGCTGGCCGTGCTCGTGGCGGGGACGGCGTGGTGGCTGGTGGCGCAGCTGAGGCGCAGTGGGCTGTCGAGCATCGCGGTGCCGACGCCGGGGGTGAGCGGGCTTCGGCTGCGGGTCGGTGCGCGGGCGCTGGAGGAGGCGCTGGAGAGTGGGACGGCGGTGCTGCCGGAGGTCGAGCGGGCCGGAGTGCGGTTGGTGCGGGCGCCCGGCCATCCACGGTTGCGCGGTGCCGTGCGGCTGAAGCCGGGCGGGGACCCGGCAGCGCTGGTGGAGCACTTCGAGGACGGGCCTCGGGCGGATGCCCTCGGGAGCCTGTGGCTGGCGGAGCTGCCGGCCGAGCTACGGATCCGGGTCTTGCAGGCGGCCCCCGCCGCGCCGCGGCGGGGGCGGGGTCGGCGGGGGCGCAGGCAGCCACGGGTGGAATGAGCGGAGCGGACTGGTCGGAGGTGATTGGTCGATCGTGACTAGTCAGGATTGGAATAGTCGGGAGTGATGCAAGGGGCGGAGATCACAGGGAGCGGAGAGCGCCGCCGTCGACCGGGACCATGATGCCGGTCAGGTAGGAGGCGGCGGGGGAGAGCAGGAAGGCGGCGACCTTGCCGAACTCCTCGGGGGAGCCGTATCGGCGGAGCGGGATGGCGGCGCTGGCCGCGGTGCGGGCGGCATCCGGGTCGGCGGCGAGACCGTCGAGTTCGCGGACCCGGTCGGTGTCGATCCGGGCCGGGAGCAGGCCGAGTACCCGGATGCCGCGGGGGCCGAGCTCGTCGGCGAGGGCCTTGGCGGCCATGGCGAGGCCAGGGCGCAGACCGTTGGAGATGGCCAGGCCGGGGATCGGCTGGCGGACCGAGCTGGAGAGCACGAAGGCGATCACACCGCCGTCGGGGAGTGCGGCTGCGGTGGCGCGGGCGAGGCGTAGGGCGCCGAGGAAGACGGACTCGAACGCGTCGCGCCAGGCGTCCTCGGGGGTGGTCTCCACGGGCCCGGCCTTGGGGCCGCCGACGCTGATCAGGATGCCGTCCAGGCGGCCGAACTGCCGACGCGCCTCGGCGATGAGGCGCTCCGGGGTGTCGGGAGCGGCGTTGTCGGCGACGAGGCCCCGGGCGGTGCCGAGAGTTTCGAGTTCGGCGACGGCGGTGTCGACGGCTTGCCGGGTTCGGCCGCTGATGAGCACACGGGCGCCGTCGGCGGCGAGTTCGCGGGCGCCGGCGAGGCCGAGGCCTCGGGTGGCGCCGGTGACGATGTAGGCCTTGTCCTTCAGTCCGAGATCCATGGGGACATAGTGCCCGCTGGGAGTTGCTGATGGGGTGGGCTTCGCCCTGCGTGCCTGCGTGCCTGCGTGCCTGCGTGTCTGCGCGGCTGTGCGTCTGCGGGGTTGAGGCTGGCGTTGACGTTGAGGGGAAGGTTTACGGTCGTTGTCGGAAGTGCGGGAGGAGTGGTTCGGCATGCGGATCGGGGAGTTGGCGGAGCGGGCGGGGACGACCACGCGGGCGTTGCGGTACTACGAGCAGTTGGGATTGTTGCCGGCCCGGCGGGCGGGCAACGGGTACCGGGCGTACGACGAGGGGGATCTGCGGTTGCTGCGGGAGATCCGGATGCTGCAGGACTTCGGGTTCGGGCTGGAGGAGACCAGGCCGTTCGTGGAGTGCCTGCGGGCGGGGCACCCGGAGGGGGACTCGTGCCCGGCCTCTCTGGAGGTGTACCGGCGGAAGTTGGGGGAGCTGGACGAGTGCATCGCCCGGCTCCAGGACGTGCGGGCTCAGGTGGCGGGGCAGTTCGAGCGGGCGGTGAAGGCCCGGGACGAGTTGGCCGCCGTCGAGGAACCGCCTCTGTGTGAACTGGTGAAGGAGTAGACGATGGTGCAGATCACGGGTGTGCCGGCGGTGACGGACGAGACGTTCGCCACCGAGGTGCTGGCGGCCGAAGGACCGGTGCTGGTCGACTTCACGGCGGACTGGTGCCCGCCGTGCCGGATGATGGCGCCGGTGCTGGCGGACATCGCACGGGAGGAGGCGCACCGGCTGCGGGTGGTGAGTGTGGACGTGGACCACAACCCGCGGACGCAGGCGGCGTACGCGGTGCTGTCGATGCCGACGCTGATGGTGTTCCGGGACGGGCAGCCGGTGCGGTCGGTGGTGGGCGCGCGGGCGAAGGCGCGGTTGCTGCGGGAGCTCGAGGACGTGCTCTAGTGACCCGGTCTTGAGATCTGCGGTCGCCACGTGAGGTGCGTTGCGTTTCAGTTTCGGCGTGGTTGTTGTCGCGGGTGGTGACGCATCGACA
>NZ_JBIVUM010000021.1:0-146225 GCF_044757205.1 Kitasatospora sp. NPDC091335
CCGGACGGCGGTGGCAGTCTGAAAATCACCCGTCACGCCCCTCTCCGGGCCACCCCCTGCGCCGCCCCCGCCCGCAGCGCGTCCCTCTCGCCGGGAGGGGGAAGGGCGGGTGGGTGGGTGGGGACAGGTGGGCGGGTGGGTGGGACAGGGAGGTGGGTGGGACAGGGAGGTGGGCTGGGGCAAAGGGGAAGGGTGGTGGGGGCAGGGGCTGGGGCAGGGGGAGGGGCGCTGGGGGGCTGTGGGGTCAACTTCGGTTGGCGGTACGGCGGGTGAGGAGGAAGCCGCCGATGAGGGCGATGGTGTAGAAGGCGGCGTCGAGGGGGCGGAGGTCCGTGCGCCAGGTGGTGAGGGTGTCGTGGAGGAGGCCGCGGGGGCCGGGGCCGTCGGCGTGGACCAGGCGGAGGTGTTCGGTCAGCTGGCCGAGGAGGAGGGCGCCGGCTGCGAGGAGGGCGCCGAGTGGGGGGAGTAAGCGGCTCTGGCCGCCGAGGAGGCCCAGGGGGAGGGCGACCAGGCCGGCGGGGGCGATGGCCAGCCAGCCGAGGCTGTCGGCGGCGCGCAGGGGGGCGCTTCCGTAGGCCAGGCCGCCGAGCAGCATGGCGAGGAGGGCGAGGGCCACGGCCAGGGCGGTGCGGCGGCGGGGGGTGGTCCGGGGGGTGGGTTCGGCGGGTTCGAAGCCGGGGACCGGGGCGCCTGGCATGCCGGGGGCGACGTAGCCTTCGGGGAAGACCGGGGGTGGTGCGACCGAGTAGTGCCGGGCGGTGTGCGGCCTGGTCGATGGGCCGTCAGCGCCCGGGGCGGGTGCGGTCATGGGCGTCGAATCCCCCCCGGAAAGACGATGAGCTGCCGAACGGTAGCAGTGGCCCGGACAGATCTTGGCGAGTTTTCGATCACAGAACGGGCACGGAGCGCCGCACCCGTTCCGGTTCGTCCCAGGTTGGGGCGGGGGCCGGGTGGTCGCGGACCCTCGGGACAGGGGATGATGGAGGCTTGGGCGTTCGGGACCCAGGTCGGGCCGATGCGCCGTCACCACGACCGCCGGCAGCACATGGGGGAACGTTCCGTATGACCCAGGCGAAGGGTTCCACCGGCCGCCTCCTGGCCGGCCGCTACCGCCTGAACGGCGTGCTCGGGCGTGGCGGCATGGGCACCGTGTGGCGCGCCGAGGACGAGATGCTGGGCCGGACCGTCGCGGTCAAGGAACTGCGGATGAACGCCAGCGTCGACGAGGAGGAGAAGCACCGGCTGATCACCCGGACGCTGCGCGAGGCGAAGGCGACGGCGCGGATCCGGCACAGCTCGGCGGTGACGGTCTTCGACGTGGTCGACGAGGACGACCGGCCGTGGATCGTCATGGAGCTGGTCGAGTCCCGCTCGCTGGCCGACGTGGTGCGGGAGGACGGGCCGCTGGCGCCCGCCCGGGCGGCGGAGATCGCGCTGGACGTGCTGGGCGTGCTCAGCGCGGCGCACGCGCTGGGCATCCTGCACCGGGACGTCAAGCCGTCCAACGTGCTGATCGGCGAGGACGGGCGGGTGGTGCTGACCGACTTCGGCATCGCCAGTGTGGAGGGCGACGCCTCCGTCACCTCCACCGGGATGCTGGTCGGCGCGCCCTCGTACATCTCGCCGGAGCGGGCGCGCGGGCAGAAGCCGGGGCCGCCGGCCGACCTGTGGTCGCTGGGCGGCACGCTGTACGCGATGGTCGAGGGCCGGCCGCCGTACGACCGGGGCTCGGCGCTGGCCACGCTGACCGCGGTGATGACCGAGGACCTGGCCACACCGGCGAACGCGGGGTCGCTGGGGCCGGTGATCGAGGGGCTGCTGGCGAAGGACCCGGCCGAGCGGCTGGACGCCTCGCAGACCCGGTCGATGCTCAAGCGGGTGGTCGCGGAGGCGACCGCGCGGGCCGAGTCGACCACCGAGCACGCGGTGCCGGTGGAGACGTCGGCGGAGAAGTCGGAGGGGTCGGGGAAGTCGGCGGAGGCGGGGAAGCCGGCGGAGGCTTCGGAGCCGGTGGGGGAGAAGCCCGGGGACGGCCGCAAGCGGACCGTGGGCGGGTTGCTGGGGACGGTCCGGGTGGGGAGCCGGGCCAAGGACGCGGAGCCGGTGGCGGAGCCCGCCGAGGCCGAGCCCGCCGCGGCGGGGCCGGAGCCGATCCGGCCGGTGACCAGTGAGTGGACGATGGGCGCGACTCAGGCGGCCGGGGCCGACCCGCGCACCGGACGGCGGCGGCTGGCGATCGCGACCGTGATCGTGGTGCTGCTGCTGATCGCGGGAGTGGTCGCGTTGCTCCAGGCGGTCGGTGACGGGGACGGGGGCTCGAACGGCGCGGCCTCGCAGAGTGCGGGGGCCACCGCTCCGGTGGCGGCCGACACGGATCCGGTGCCGAGCGGGAGTGCGGCGGCTCCGTCCAGCGGGCCCGCCCCCGCGCCGGCGCCCGAGCCCGTCCGGACGACCGATCCGGCCGCGGCGCCGGACGCGCCCGCGCAGTCCGCCTCCGCGCCGGCGGCCCCCGTGGAGCCCCCGGCGCAGCCCACGCCGGGCGGGTCGGTGCCGGCCGGGTACCACGAGTACAAGGACCCGAGCGGCTTCTCGGTGGTGCTTCCGGACGGTCTTCAGCCGACCGGGTCGGACGCCAACCGGCGGATCTTCAAGAACGCGGCGGACGGCAGTCAGCTGCGGATCGAGTGGACCGCCTCGCCGGGTGCGAGCGCGGTCGCGGACTGGCAGGAGTCCGAGCCGAACGTCCGCGGGCAGGTCACCAACTACCAGCGGCTGAACCTGTCGGCGATCAGCTACCGGCAGTGGAGCAACGCCGCGGACTGGGAGTGGACCAACGGCACGCCCAAGACGCACTCGCTCAACCGCGGCTTCGTGACCGGGACGCCGGCCAAGTACGGGTACTCGATCTACTGGATAGTCCCGGACTCCGAGTGGGCCGCGCAGGCCCCGGTCCGGGACGTCGTCTTCGACAGTTTCCAGCCCGCGCCCTGAGGTCAGCCGATCAGGCGCTGCTTGGCGCGGGTGAACTCGTCCTCGGTGAGCGCGCCGGAGGCGCGCAGGGCGGCCAGCCGCTCCAGCTGGGCGATGAGCTGTTCACCGGTGCCGGGTTCGGCGGCGGCCACGGCCTTCGGGGCGTTCCTGGCGGCCCGGGCGGCCGCCCGGAGCTGCTCGGCGAAGAAGTCGGCCTTGACCACGTCCTCGAAACGGTGCGAGCCGGTCATCGCCACCACCAGGAGCACTTCGCCGTTGAGCTTGGTGCGGGTCACGGAGACGTCGCTGACGGCGGCGAGCGGAACCGGTACCGGCGGCTTCCCGTCCTTCAGGAAGAGCAGCCGGTGGGTGGTCAGCACGAGCACTCCCTTGCGGAAGTGGTCGGGGTGGCGACCGGCAGTGGAGGCGACCGGCTTCTCGCCGTCGATCACGGTCGCCTCGACGGCGCGTACGGCCTCGGCCTTGGCTTTGCCGCTGTTTCCCGCGGCCTCGAAGGCGGTGTCGATCAGATCGGTCCAGTCCATGGGGCCGAGCCTAAAGGAGCCGCTCAGTAGGCTGCTCGGTGAGTGAGAGGAACTGGCATGCGAGGCGGCCCCGGGGAACTGCTGGCGGGACGGTACCGGCTGACGGACCGTCCCGGACCGCTGTGCGCCCACGCGGTGGACGATCGGACCGGTGAGTCGGTGCTGCTGCGCGCCCTGGAGCTGCCGGGGGTGCTGACGGCCGCTCAGGACCCGGAGGAGGCGTCCGCGGCGCAGGCGGACCGGCTGGTGCGGCGGGTGGCGGCGGTCGGTTCGGCCGCGCCGGTCGCGCACCCGCGGCTGTTGCGCGGGGTCGGGGCGTTCGTCGAGGACGAGCTGCTGTGGACGGTGGAGGAGCGGCCGGCCGGGGTCACGGTGGCCGAGCTGCTCGCCGCCGGGCCGCTGGCGCCGTACCGGGCGGCCGAGCTGGCGGCGGATCTGGCCGGCGCGCTGCGGGCGCTGCACGCCGCCGGGCTGACCCACGGCAACCTGACAGCGGAGTCGGTGCTGGTGTGCGAGGACGGCGCGGCGATGCTCGGCGGGCTGCTCGCCGGGGTGGCCGAGGAGGCACTGTCCGAGGAGCTCGGCGGGCCCGGCGGGCGGCGCCGCTACGAGGTGCGGGCCACCCTGGTCGGCCCGGTGGCGGAGCGCTGGCCGTTGGACGGCGGCCCGGCCGGCGACTGCTGGGCGCTCGGGGTGCTGGTGCAGCGGCTGGTCGCCGGCCGCTCGCCGTACCCGGAGCGGAGCGTGCCGGAGCTGGTGACGGCCGTACGGGACGGGCGGCGCGAGCCCTCGGTGGTGTGCGGGGCGCTCGGACCGCTGGTGGAGGGGCTGGTGCAGCCCGATCCGGCGCTGCGGCCGACGGCGGAGGCGGCGCGCGGGGAGCTGGCGGAGCTGCTGGCGGGGGCGCCGGAGCCGGTCGACGAGGAGCGGGCGGCGCAGCGTCGGACGGGCGGGGTTCCGGTGCTGAAGCCGGAGGCGCCGCTGGTGCCGCGCACGCGGGGCGGGAAGGCGAGGGGTTCCAGGGTCGGGAGGAGTGCCCGGAAGGGCGGCAGCACCGGGGATCCGGGGGCGGGAAACGGGGCGAAACCGCCGCGGATACCCCCCGCCCTGCTGGGCCCGCTGTTGGTGGGCGGGGTGTTCGTGCTGCTGGTGCTCGGAATCGCCGCCGTGGTGCTGTTCGCGGGCTGACGGTCCGCCTGGATTCCGGCCTTCGGGTCCAGCGGGCGGGCGTGGTTACCGGGGGCGGCGAGGTGCGCTTAATGTGTGCGTGGGATTTGTTCGAACAGTGGTCTGCACCAGGCCCTCCGTCGGCGGTGACGGCAGGCGGAACGTGTGGGGGAGCGGGCGCAGATGGGCGTGCAGGACGGGCCGGAGGCGGCCGAGGCGGAGCGGTTGCTGGCCGGGCGGTACGAGCTCGGCGAGCGGCTCGGCCGGGGCGGCATGGGTACCGTCTGGCGGGCCTGGGACCGGATGCTCGACCGCGAGGTCGCGGTCAAGGAGCTGACCGTCAACCACCTGCCGGAGGAGGACCTCCAGATCCTGCACACCCGGATGAAGCGCGAGGCCAGCGCGGCCGCGCGGATCAAGCACCCCGGCGTGATCACCGTGCACGACGTGCTGGAGCAGGACGGCCGGCCGTGGATCGTGATGGAACTGGTCGACGGCCGCTCGCTGGCCGACGTGATCAGCCAGGACGGCACCCTGCAGCCGCGCGCCGCCGCCGAGGTCGGCAGCCAGGTGCTGGCCGCGCTGCACCGCGGCCACCAGCTGGGCGTGCTGCACCGGGACGTGAAGCCGGCCAACGTGCTGCTGGAGCGCGGCACCGGCCGGGTGGTGCTGCTGGACTTCGGCATCGCGAAGTACGAGGGCTCGACCGAGCTGACCCGGCCGGGCGACCTGGTCGGCTCGCCGGACTACCTGGCGCCGGAGCGCGCCCAGGGCGAGCGGCCCGGGCCGGCCTCCGACCTGTGGGGCCTCGGGGCGACGCTGTACGCGGCGGTCGAGGGCCAGTCGCCGTTCCGCCGGGACTCGCCGATCAGCACGCTCGCCGCGGTGGTCGACGAACCGCTGCCGGAGTCGCGGCGGGCCGGTCCGCTGGGACCCGTGCTGTCCGCGCTGATGGCCAAGGACCCGGCCGAGCGGCCCACCGCGGACGAGGCGTCCAGGATGCTGGCCGAGGTGCAGGCCGGGCACACCATGGGCCTCAAGTCGGTCGCGGCGGGTCGGGTGCCCACCCAGTCGGTGCCGGTGGTGGATCGCAGCGAGGGTTCGGAGGGCGTGGCGGAGCCGGTCGAGGGCTCCGAGGAGCCGACCGAGCCGAAGGCCTCCGGGCCGGCCGGCCCCGCGGTTCCCGCCGTCCCCGTCAGCCCCGCCGTCCCCGCAGGACCGGACACGGACGGGGGCGCGCAGGCAGCCGCCCGGGCGCACACCGGGCCCGTCGCGCCGGTGCCGCACTCCCACACACCCGTGCGCGGACCGGCGAGACGCCGCAACCTGCTGAAGATCGTCGGCATCGCGGTGGCCGTCGGCCTGCTGGCCGCCGCGGGCACCTTCCTCACCACCCGGAACGTGCTGGGCGGTGGCGGCAACGACGACCCGACGCCGACCGCGCCCGCCGAGTCCACCGGGCCGGAGCCCACCAGCGACGCCGGCCCCGCACTGGCGGCGCCCAGCGGCTACCACTGGGTCGACGACCCGGCCGGATTCCGCTTCCCGCTGCCGAACGGGACCCCGTCCTGGCAGCGGATCAGCTCGGGTGACAACCAGATCTTCTACAGCCCCGACGCCAAGGTGCACTACCTCCAGTTCGCCGTGACCGTCGGGCAGTCGGTCAAGCCGCTGGAGCACATGCGGCAGATGGAGACCAGCGTCTCCAAGTCGCTCAGGGACTACAAGCAGCACCGGATGGCCGGCACGGCGGTGAAGGGCCAGGAGGCGGCGGTCTGGGAGTTCAGCTACGCGGCCAAGGAGGGCGGCCGCCGGCGCGCGATCGAGACCGAGTTCATCGGCCAGGACGGCACCAGCTACGCCATCTACTCGTCCAGCCCGGAGCGGGGCAGCGAGTGGAACGAGGCCGAGCAGCGCTTCTACGCGGTGCTGAACAACTTCAGCCCGACCCGCTGACCGGTGGCGGGCGAAGGCGTCCGCTTTCGCCCGACTGCGGCAGATTCTTGTTACCGACGGGTACCGGACCGGCCGTCGAGCGCCTAGGCTGCGCCGTATGTCGGACCTCACAGCAGACGCAGTGGCCACCGAACACCCCGGCGCCGGCAACCCGGCGGCCCCCGGCGGCGGCAGGACCGTCGCGGCGGCCGTCCCGCCGGCCCTGGTCACCAGGCTGGCCGCCGGCGTCACCGCCACCGGCGAACCCGACCTGGTGGAGACCGTCGCCCCGCTGACCGGGGAACGGCTGGCCAGCCTGCCGCGGTCCACCCCGGCCGACGTCGAGGTCGCCTTCCAGCTGGCCCGCCGCGCCCAGGCGGCCTGGGCCGCGCTGCCGGTGCGCCGCCGCGCCGCCGTCCTGCTGCGCTTCCACGACCTGCTGCTCAAGCGGCAGGACGAGGTGCTGGACCTCATCCAGGCGGAGACCGGCAAGGCCAGGCCGCACGCCTTCGAGGAGGTGCTGGCCGTCGCCATGGCCGCCCGGCACTACGGGCGGGCCGCGCACGGGTACCTCAGGGACAAGCGGCGCGGCGGCGCGCTGCCGGTGCTCACCCACGCGGTCGAGGCCCGCCGCCCCAAGGGCGTGATCGGCCACATCTCGCCGTGGAACTACCCGTTGGAGCTGTCCGTCGGCGACGCCCTGCCCGCCTTCGTGGCCGGCAACGCGGTGGTCAACAAGCCCGACACCCAGACCGCGCTGACCGCGCTGTGGGCCCGCGGGCTGCTGGTCGAGGCCGGACTGCCGGCCGACCTGTGGCAGATCGTGATCGGCGACGGCCCGGTGATCGGCCCCGCCGTGGTCGAGCGGGCCGACTACGTCTCGTTCACCGGCTCCACCCGCACCGGCCGCGACGTCGCCCAGCGCGCCGCCGCCCGGCTGGTCGGCGCCTCGCTCGAACTCGGCGGCAAGAACGCCATGCTGGTGCTCGCCGACGCGGACCTCGACGCGGCCGCCGCGGGCGCCGTCCGGGCCTGCTTCTCCTCCGCCGGGCAGCTGTGCATCTCGATCGAGCGGCTGCTGGTGCACCGCTCGGTGGCCGACGAGTTCCTGGAGCGCTTCGCCGCCCGCACCCGGGCACTGCGCCTCGGCGGCGGCCTCGCGTACGGCGCGGACATGGGCTCGCTGGTCTCCGTCCGCCAGCTGGAGACCACCACCCGGCACGTGGAGGAGGCGGTCAAGGCGGGCGCCACCGTGGTGGCCGGCGGGCGCGCCAGGCCGGACCTCGGCCCGTTCTTCTTCGAGCCGACCATCCTCGACGGCGTCACCCCGGACATGGCGGTCTGCGCCGAGGAGACCTTCGGCCCGGTCGTCTCCCTCTACCGCTTCGACACCGAGGACGAGGCGGTGGCCGCCGCCAACTCCACGCCGTACGGCCTGAACTCCAGCGTCTGGACCAGGGACCTGCGGCGCGGCCGGACGGTCGCGGCCCGGCTGCGCACCGGCACGGTCAACGTCAACGAGGCCTACGCGGCCGCGTACGGCTCGGTCGGCTCCCCGATGGGCGGCATGGGCGACTCCGGGCTCGGCCGCCGGCACGGCGCCGAGGGCATCCTGCGCTTCACCGAGGCGCAGACCATCGCGACCCAGCGGCTGCTGCCGATCGCGCCCTCGTTCGGCCTGGACGACAAGCAGTTCGCCGCCGTGATGACCGGCGGGCTGCGGGCGCTCAAGGCGCTGCGCTTCAAGTAGGCCGCCGGCCGGGCAGGTCCCCGGCCAGGCCCCGGCGGCACGCGGGCCCCGCGCTCCGGCGGGGCCCGGACCGCGGCACCCACAGGCAGGTTCACCCGGCGAAGGAGCAGTGGCAGATGGTGCAGTCCGGCGGTGCGGCGGAGTTCGACTACGACGTGGTGGTGGTCGGGTCCGGCTTCGGCGGTTCGGTCGCGGCCCTGCGGCTGACCGAGAAGGGCTACCGGGTCGCCGTCCTGGAGGCCGGTCGGCGCTTCGACCGGGACGAACTGCCCAGGAACTCCTGGGACCTCCAGAACTACCTGTGGGCACCGCAGTTCGGGCTGTACGGCATCCAGCGCATCCACCTGCTGGCCAACGTGCTGATCCTGGCCGGCGCCGGGGTCGGCGGCGGTTCGCTGAACTACGCCAACACCCTGTACGTGCCGCCGAAGGCGTTCTTCGAGGACCGCCAGTGGCGCCACATCACCGACTGGCAGCAGGAGTTGTCGCCCTTCTACGACCAGGCGCAGCGGATGCTCGGGGTCCGGCTCAACCCGACCCTGACCCCCTCCGACGTCCACCTCAAGGCGGCCGCCGAGCGGATGGGTGTCGGCGACACCTTCCACATGGCGCCGGTCGGGGTCTTCTTCGGCGACGGCGGGGACGCCGGGGGCAGCTCCGGGACGGAGCCCGGGGGAGGCGGTGCCGGGGCGGCGCCCGGCGGCGAGGTCGCCGACCCGTACTTCGGCGGGGCGGGCCCGGCCCGCAGGGCCTGCGTGGAGTGCGGCGAGTGCATGACCGGCTGCCGACACGGCGCCAAGAACATGCTCACCGAGAACTACCTCCACCTGGCCGAGCGGGGCGGCGCGGAGATCCACCCGCTCACCACGGTGGCCCGGATCCGGGAGATCGGCGGCGACGGCGCCGACGGGAACCGGGGCTTCGCGGTGGACGTGCGCCGCACCGACTCGCGTTCGAGGACCGACCCGGTGAAGGCGGGCGCGCGGACCATCACCGCGGCCCGGGTGATCGTCGCGGCCGGCACCTACGGCACCCAGTCGCTGCTGCACCGGATGCGCGACGCCGGCCACCTGCCCCGGATCTCCGACCGGCTGGGCGAGCTGACCCGCACCAACTCCGAGGCCCTGGTGGGCGCGCAGACCACCGACCGGCGCTACGGCACCCGGGCGGACTTCACCAAGGGCGTGGCGATCACCTCCTCGATCCACCCGGACGCCAGCACCCACATCGAGCCGGTCCGCTACGGCAAGGGCTCCAACGCGATGGGCGCGCTGTCCATCGCCCAGGTCAGGGGCGGCGGGAAGACGCCGCGCTGGCTGCGCTACCTGGGCAACTCGGCGCTCCACCCGGTGAACTTCGTCCGCTCGATGAACCAGCACCGCTGGTCCGAGAAGACGATCATCGGCCTGGTGATGCAGTCGCTGGACAACTCGATCACCGTCTCGCTGAAGAAGGGGCCGCTGGGCAAGGCGCGGCTGACCTCCTCCCAGGGCCACGGCGCCCCCAACCCGACCTGGATCCCGGCCGCCGAGAAGGGCGCCCAGGCCCTGGCCGACGAGATCAACGGCTTCGCCGGCAGCACCGTCGGCGAGATCTTCGACATCCCGATGACGGCGCACTTCCTCGGCGGCTGCCCGATCGGCGACGCCGCGGAGACCGGCGTGGTGGACCCGTACCACCGGCTCTACGGGTACCCCGGGATCAGCGTGGTGGACGGTTCGGCCGTCTCCGCCAACCTGGGCGTCAACCCCTCGCTCACCATCACCGCGCAGGCCGAGCGCGCCATGTCGATGTGGCCCAACAAGGGCGAGGCGGACCCGCGGCCGGACCAGGGCGGGGAGTACCGGCGGGTCGCGGCCGTGGCACCGGTGCGGCCGGCCGTGCCCGAGGGCGCGTTCGGCGCGCTGCGGCTGCCGTTGCTGCCCGTCCCCGAGGTCCCGAAGAAGGGCGGCTGACGCCCCCGTCCCGGCCGATCCGCCTGCCCCTGCGACCGGTTGACATCCGTTCGGATCCGATGGGATAAACGGGCTCCCGGGGGCACCCAGGGGCTCGTCGAGCGGGGGGAACGCGGTCCATGGCCAACTGCGCATCGTGCGGGGCGACTTCGGGGGAGGGGGCGGCCGCCTGCGGTTCCTGCGGCCGGCCGTTCGCGCCTCCCGCGCCGCCGCAGGCCCCGCCCGCCGTCCCGCCGCCTCCGCCGGGTGCGGCTCCGTCCGTCCCGCCGCCCGGGTACGGGCCGCCGCCCGGGTACGGGCCGCCGTCCGGTCCGCCGCCAGGGGGTGCGCCGGAGTACGGTCCCGGCGGATCCGCGGTCGCCCCGCCCGCCCTGGGCAGCTGCGGCGCCGGGCAGCCGTCCGACCAGGAGCCGGCGCTCCGGCGCCTGCTGACCGGGGCGGACTGGCGCCCGGCGGTCAGGGCGGCCGTCGCGCCGACCCTCGTGCTGCTGGCCGCGGCGCTGATCGCGGCGATCCCGGGCGACTACCGGTACGAGTACTGGTTCCCGTCGGCGGCAGGCTTCGGCGAGCGCTTCGGCGCGTCGCTGTCGATGGCCCTGAACGCGCTCGGCGCACCGTTCCGGCTCGGCCTCCAGAGCCCGATGGCCCGGGACGGGGCCGGCCGGATGGAGGTCGCGTACCGGGTGCTGCCGATGACCGTCACCGCCCTGTGGTGCCTGGCGCTCTGGCTCGGCCTGCGGGCCGGGCTGCGCCGGCGCAAGGCGCTGGAGGGCCAGCTCGGCCGGGGCCGGGCCGCCGGGGAGGCGCTGCGCACCGCCCTGGTCCTCGCGGCGGTGACCGCGCTGATCGGACTGTTCGCCGGTACCCGGTGGCACCCCTCGGGCCGTACCGGCGGGCTGACCTTCGTCGACCCGGGCAGCGGGAAGCCCGGCGGGCCGCTGATCACCGCGGGCTCCGGCTGGCCGGAGGCGGTCGCCTGGACCGCGGTGCTGGCCGGCCTGCTGGCCTTCGTCGTCTACGGCACCGACGCGCTGCGCTGGGCCGCCTGGCGCAACCGCGCGGTGCGCGGCTGGGCGGTGGCCGCGCTGACCGCCGGTCAGGCGATGGCCGTCACGGTGGGACTGTCCTCGGTGGCGGCCTTCGTCCTCGTCGCGGTGAACGGCGAGAGCGGGGCGCGGACCGGCATCTCGCTGGCCTTCCTGCCCAACCTCGGTCTCACCCTGCTCGGCTTCGGCTCGGGGGCGACCTTCCGCTCGCAGTCCGGACTGTTCGAGGACGGCGAAGCCGCCGGGGACTCCTGGCAGGACGGCGACACCGAGACGGAGTTCTCCTTCTTCGACCTCCAGGACCAGACCGCGGACTGGCGGTGGGCCGGCCTGCTCGCACTCCTCGCGGCGGGCCTGCTCGGCTGGGCGGCGTTCCGCCGGCGCCTGGACACCGTCGACCGGCTGCGCCTGGCGGCCGTGCAGGCGGGGGCGCTCACCCTGCTGATGACCTTCGCGGGCACGCTGGTGACGCGGACCACGTCCACCACGGGCTGGGTCGGCTCCGCGCGGACGGAGCTCTCCCAGGAGGAGTCGTCCGGGCTGGTGTTCCTGAGCGTGCTGGTGGCCAACGCGCTCTGGGCGCTGGCCGGCGTGCTGCTGGTGCCGCCGCTGCTGGCGGCCGTCCGGGGCCGGGGCGCGGGAGCGCCGAGCGGCGCCGTCCCGTACGCCGAGTCCCCGTTCGCCCCGTCGCGGGGCTCCGTGCCGTACCCGGCGGTGCCGCCGGAGGTGCCGTACGCGACGCCGGCGCACGGTGTCCCGGCGCAGGGTGCTCCGGCGCAGGCCATGGCGGCGCAGGACGCGCCGTTCGCCACCGGCGGCGGGGTGAGCGAGGTGCTCGCCTCGCACGAGGTGCCGCCCGCCCCGGCCGGCCGGACGCCGGTGTCCGGTGCGGTGCCGCCTCCGGCCGAGGAGCCGGTCGATCCGAGCGTCTGGCGCGAGCACCCCTGAGCCGGGGCAGGCCGGTCCGGCGAAGGCAGGGCCGGAGCAGGACGGCTGAAGCAGGACAGCTGAAGCAGAACGGCTGAAGCAGGACGGTCCGGAAACGGGCAAAGGGCCCCGCGGGGGAACGGGGCCCTTTGTCGTTCAGCACTCGGCGTCAGGGCCGCGCCGGTGCTGGGTGACGGCGCCGGGGGAGGGGCGCCGTCGTGTCGGTCGGCTTCGGGGCGCGCCGTGCGGCTCCGGCGTGGGTGGCCGGCCGCGCGGGGCGCGCACGCTCGTGCGCGGGGGTTCGGCGCGCAGGTCTGCGCCGGTTCCATCGCTCACGGAGCGTGAACTGTAAACCGCTGCCACGGCCCTGCGGCGCGGCTGCGGAGAACGCCGTCGCGGCCTCCTCGGTGAGCCGTGAGGCGCCGGGAGAACCGCTTACAACGAGCATCGTGCTGGACGAAGGGCTCGCTCTGCAACCGGTTCGGCACAGTTCGACGCAGAGCATTTCCTGTCAGGACCGTCGTCGATGATCACGGTGTGTAGCGGCCTGGATGGTTGCGGCGCACGGAGACGCGCGTAGCGGTGCGAGGCGGCGGGGAGTGCGCCTGGGCGTGCGCCGGATCGGACCGGGGGTGCGACGGCCGGTCCCGGGCGTCCCCGGATCCCGGCCGTCCCACCTCTCGGCCCAGTCGCGGCCGGGGTCGCTGTCCCCTGCTGGCCGGCCGCGGCACCCGCGCACGGTCCCACGGAGCCGCGCCCGGCGGGCCGGGCGGCGGCACCACGTGCGCCGGTGGACTGGGATGGAACTCCACGCGTGGTCCTGCATCCGTACGGCGGTGCCCCCGCGGGGGCGGGCGGCGCGTCTGGCGGACGCGCCGCGGCCGTACGTTCGTCAGGAGCAACGAACCGCCGCCCCGCCCGGTCACGGTCCACCGGACGGGCAGACGAGTGAAACCGGACAGCCCGGTAGAATCGGTGTCCAGACACCCCACACCGTCCGCCGCCGCAGCCCCCCGACGGGGAGACGGCCGTGTGCGACACCTCGATACCGCTGCCGGAAGGCCGTCCGTGTCCTCTGCAATTCCCGTCCAGTCCGCGCCGGACAACGACCCCGTCCTGGTGGTCGACTTCGGTGCCCAGTACGCCCAGCTCATCGCCCGTCGGGTGCGTGAGGCGCGGGTCTACAGCGAGATCGTGCCGAGCAGCATGCCGGTCGCCGAGATGCTCGCCAAGAACCCCAAGGCGATCATCCTCTCCGGCGGCCCGTCGTCGGTCTACGAAGAGGGCGCGCCGCAGATCGACCGCGCGATCTTCGAGGCCGGTGTCCCGGTCTTCGGCATGTGCTACGGCTTCCAGCTGATGGCCAAGAGCCTCGGCGGCACCGTCGACAACAACGGCGCCCGCGAGTACGGCCGCACCCCGCTGAGCGTCTCCCGCGCCGGCTCCACCTTGTTCGAGGGCGTTCCGGCGCAGCACTCGGTGTGGATGTCGCACGGTGACGCCTGCTCCGCCGCCCCGGAGGGCTTCGCCGTCACCGCCTCCACCGACCTGGTCCCGGTCGCGGCCTTCGAGAACGACGAGGCCCGGCTCTACGGCGTCCAGTACCACCCCGAGGTGCTGCACTCCGACCACGGCCAGCAGGTCCTGGAGCACTTCCTCTACCGCGGCGCCGGCATCTCCCCGACCTGGACCACCGGCAGCGTGGTCGACGAGCAGATCGCCCTGATCCGCGCGCAGGTCGGCAACAAGCGCGCGATCTGCGGCCTGTCCGGCGGCGTGGACTCCGCGGTCGCGGCCGCCCTGGTCAACAAGGCCATCGGCGACCGTCTGACCTGCGTCTACGTCGACCACGGCCTGATGCGCAAGGGCGAGACCGAGCAGGTCGAGAAGGACTTCGTGGCCGCCACCGGCGTCCAGCTGAAGGTCGTCGACGCCTCCGAGCGCTTCCTGAACGCGCTGAAGGGGGTCAGCGACCCCGAGGAGAAGCGCAAGATCATCGGCCGGGAGTTCATCCGGGTCTTCGAGCAGGCCCAGGCCGAGATCGTCGCCGAGGCCGGCGAGCAGGGCGAGTCGGTCGACTTCCTGGTCCAGGGCACCCTGTACCCGGACGTGGTGGAGTCCGGCGGCGGCGAGGGCACCGCCAACATCAAGTCCCACCACAACGTCGGCGGCCTGCCCGAGGACCTCCAGTTCCAGCTGGTCGAGCCGCTGCGCAAGCTGTTCAAGGACGAGGTCCGGATGGTCGGCCAGGAGCTGGGCCTGCCGGAGGAGATCGTCCAGCGCCAGCCGTTCCCGGGCCCGGGTCTGGGCATCCGGATCGTCGGCGAGGTCACCAAGGAGCGTCTGGACCTGCTCCGCGACGCCGACGCGATCGCCCGCGAGGAGCTGACCGCGGCCGGTCTGGACCGCGAGATCTGGCAGTGCCCGGTCGTGCTGCTCGCCGACGTCCGCAGCGTGGGCGTGCAGGGCGACGGCCGCACCTACGGTCACCCGATCGTGCTGCGCCCGGTCTCGTCCGAGGACGCCATGACCGCCGACTGGTCGCGCCTGCCGTACGACGTGCTGGCGAAGATCTCCACCCGGATCACCAACGAGGTCCGCGACGTGAACCGCGTCGTCGTCGACGTCACCAGCAAGCCGCCGGGCACCATCGAGTGGGAGTGACCACTCCCGCCGGCCGCCGGGGCCCTTCTTCGTCCTGAGGCCGATGCCTGAACGGCCGCGCCGTCGTTCCCGTACTGAAGGGAGCGACGGCGCGGCCGTTTCGCCGTACGGGCGCCGCTCCCCGGGTGGGACCTCCCACCGAAAGCGCGCAGGAGCGGGCAGAATGCGGACCGGACCTGTCAGGGAGTGGCAGGCGGCGAGGGAAGGTGTGAGCGATGTCGGAGGCCAGCAACCCGGTGCCGGCCGGCGGGGGAGCGACCGGCCGGGCGGCGCGGTGGCGGGCGCTCGCGTCGAGGTACGCGCTGCTGCCCCTGCGGCTCTTCCTCGGTGTCACCTTCGTCTACGCCGCGCTCGACAAGCTCTCCGACGCGCACTTCCTGGCCGGGGCGGGCGACCCGGCCTCCTTCGTCTCGCAGACCCAGGCCGCCAAGGCGGGCGGCAGCCCGATCTCCTTCCTGCTCGGCCCCGCCCTCGACCACCCGACCCTGTTCGCGCTCGCCGTCGCCTTCGGCGAGCTGGCGGTGGGCCTCGGTACCCTGCTCGGCCTCTGGGGCCGGGTCGCCGCGCTCGGCGGCGCGCTGCTCAACCTCAGCCTCTGGCTGACCGTCAGCTGGAGCGTCTCGCCGTACTACCTCGGCAACGACCTGGCCTACCTGATGGCCTGGACCCCGCTGCTGCTGGCCGGCACGCCGTACCTGTCGGTGGACGGCTACCTGGCCCGCCGGGCCGGGCGGGACCGGGCGCGCGGGCTGGGCGAGGACCACGTCAAGCGCCGGGCGCTGGTGGACGGCGGGATCGCGGCCGTCGCGATCGGCGGGGCCGGGCTGCTCACCGGCTCGCTGACCCGCACCTTCGGCAGGGACGAGGAGGCCGCGCCCAAGCAGTCGGCGGCTCCGGTCTCGGCCGCCCCGGCGCCGGCCCCCGCGGTGCCCGCCGCGAGCGTGCCGGTCGGCGGCTCGGCCCAGGTCAAGGACCCGGCCACCGGGGACGCCGTCTACATCGTGCAGCCCAAGTCCGGCCAGTACTGCGCCTTCTCCGCGGTGTGCACCCACTCCGGCTGCGCGGTGGACGCGCCGAAGAACGGCCGGCTGTACTGCCCCTGCCACGGCTCCAGGTTCGACGCCGAGACCGGTGCGGTGGTCAACGGGCCCGCGGTCAAGCCGCTGCCCAGGTACGCCGTGACCAAGGACGGGGACCAGCTGACCCTGGGCCCGCAGCAGAGCTGAGGACCCAGGGGTACGGCCGGGGGCCGAGCGGTCGGTTCGGACGGCCGGCCCGCGCGGTCAGTCCTCGGGGTCAGTCCTCGCGGTCGGGGCGGCCGCGCCGGGCCACCGCCGCGACCGCGCCGGCCAGGCCGCCGACGCCGAGCACGATGAAGGTGACCGGGATGACGATCCGCCCGTTCACCGACTGGTCGTTGAGCGCCGCGACCAGGTACAGCACCGCGATCACGGTGAACAGCGCGCCCGCGATCAGCGAGAACAGGTCGAGCCGGTGCTTCCTCACTGCTGGACCACCTTGATGTTGCCGAGCCCGATTCCGAGTTCGAGATTGAGCGTGCCCTTGGCCGGCTGCCCGTTGGCAGGGCTGATCAGGTAGCTGTGCCGCCCGGTGCTGTTGCTGCGGTCACCCGGAACGGTGACGTTGCCGAGGCCGACCCGGGCCACCAGGTTCACCGTCACGTCGTCCGGCAGGGTGACGGTCATGTCGCCGGCGCCGAGGTCGGCCTTGGTGGCGAGGGTCTCGCCGGCCGGGTCGAGTCCGGACAGGTCCAGCCGGAGCTGCCCCGCACCCAGGTTGTACCGGTCGTGCAGCTCGGCCGCCGTGGTGACGGTCCAGTCGCGATCGCCGACGGCGTTGCGCATGGAGTCCGGCGAGTGGCCGACGAAGGCCAGCGCCAGGGTGAGCACCAGACCGGTCATCGCCAGCCTGCGGGCCCGGCCGAACTTCGCGCCGACCACCAGCGTCAGGCCCACCACCAGCAGCGCGGTGGCCAGCACCGTCGCGCTCAGCACCGTGGTACTGCCGTGGCGCCCGGACGAGACGGCCCAGACCGCGGCGGCCGCACCGACCGCCAGCAGGAAGCCGAAGAAGCCGAGCGGCGAACGCTCCTTGGGGTGCCGGACGACGGCGGGCTCGGGGCGGCGCTTGGCGTGCTCCTTGCGCAGCGGGTCGCCCGCCGGCAGGTCGGCGCGCTGCCACCAGGGCTGGGCCGGGCCGCCGGCCGGCGGCACCGGGGTGCCGAACGGCGGGGTCGGGGTGGCCGAGGTGGCGCCGTACGGGTTGCGCTCGGGGTGCCGCGGGTCCCACAGGTAGCCGCCGGGGGCCGGGCCGTCGGCGGGGGCCTTCCCCGCCGTCCGGTCGGCGGTGGGCCCGGCGTCGGCCTGCTCGTCCTGCTCGTCCTGCTCGGGCCGCGGCCAGCGGTAGGCCCCGGTGCCCGTGGTGTCGCCGGTGGCCCCGCCGCCCCCGGTCTCCGGGAAGTGGCGGTCGTACGGGCCGCAGTGGCGGCGCTCGCGCCCCCGTCCGCGGCGGCGTTCCGGGTCGTAGCGCACCGCCAGGAAGACCAGGGCGGCGAGCAGCAGCAGCGGGAACATCTGGTCGCCGTCGCCCATCGAGGAGAAGAACACCCCGGTGCCGATCACGGTCAGCAGCACCGCGCCGATGGACTGGCCGTCCACCCGCCCGGTGAGCACCCGCTGGAGCTCGGTGCGCCCGCCGCGGCCCTTGGCGTCGTCGTCGGTGGGGACGATCAGCCAGGCCAGGCCGTACAGGAACAGGCCGAGGCCGCCGGAGAGGCACAGCACCACCGTGACGACCCGGAAGACCACCGGGTCGATGTCCAGGTGACGGCCGAGGCCGCCGCAGACGCCGGCCACCACACGGCGGTGCTCGGCCCTGGTCAGCGGCGGGCGGTCCGGTTCCGGCGGGGCGGCGGCCCCGGCCTCCTCGATGCGGGGGTCCTCGGTCATGGACACCATCCTTCCGGCAGGGGCCGGTCCGGCCCAACCGGGTGGACCCCTGTCCGTACCCTGACTTGTCCCTGATACGGGATGGGGACACACCCTGATGCGCCCGCGGGTGCCCGCGTGGAACCATCGGTGGCGTGGCAGCCCCCGGTACCGATCCCCGACCCATCGCCCCCGACGCCGCGTCGTCGGCCGGCGCCGACCCGAACGCGTCCGACGACGGGAAGCCGCCGTACCGGCGGCTCTACCGCAGCCCGCAGGGCCGGATGCTGGGCGGCGTCGCGAACGGCCTGGCGGTGCACCTGGGACTGCCGGTGCGGTGGGTGCGGATCGCCTTCGTCGTGCTGTTCTTCGCGCAGGGGATCGGCGCGCTGCTGTACGCGGCGTTCTGGTTCGTGGTGCCGATCGGCATCGGCGAGCCCTCGCAGCGCGGCGGCGCCCAGTGGGTGTACCTCAACGGGACGTTCGTGCCGGCCTCGTCCGGGGTGCAGGGCGGCCTGCTGAACAAGGTCCCGGCGGTCGGCGGCTGGCTCGGCCGGATGCGCCGGCTGCTCCAGCACACCCTCCAGGGCGAGCCGGTGACCGCCCCCGTCGAGGGCGAGGAGGACGGGCAGGCCGACAAGGGCGGGCAGGGCGGCCTGGGCCAGCTCGCCGCGCTGGTGATGACGGTGATCGGCCTGATCGCCCTGCTCAACGTGCTCGGCTGGCAGACCGCCAAGCCGTACACCTGGCCGCTGCTGGCGATCGGCGTCGGCGTGGCGCTGGTCTGGCGGCAGGCCGACGACTCGCGCTGGCAGCGCTGGTTCGGCATCGAGGAGGGCGAGAAGCGGCGCGGCGCCTACACCCGGGTCGGCGCGGGCGTGCTGCTCGCGGTGGCCGGCACCATCGCGCTGCTCGCCATGCAGGGCGGCTCCCCGCTCGGCTCGGTGATCGAGGCCTCGATCGCGGTGCTGGCCGGCGTGCTGGTGCTGCTCGGCCCGTACGGGCTGCGGCTGTGGCAGGACCTCGGGGCCGAGCGCACCGCCCGCATCCGGGCCCAGGAACGGGCCGAGATCGCCGCGCACATCCACGACTCCGTGCTGCACACCCTGACCCTGATCCAGCGCCGGGCCGAGGACCCCAAGGAGGTGCTGCGGCTGGCCCGCTCGCAGGAGCGCGAGCTGCGGCTGTGGCTGTACCGCCCGGAGGCCGCCGCCGAGGCCGCGCCGGACACCATGGCGGAGAGCCTGCGGGCCGCCGTCGCCGAGGTCGAGGACCGGCACGGCGTCCCGGTCGAGGTGGTGATCGTCGGCGACTGCCCGATGGACGAGAGGATCGCGGCACAGATGCAGGCCGCGAGGGAGGCGACCGTCAACGCGGCCAAGTACGGTGGCGGGGGACCGGTCCAGGTCTACGCCGAGGTGGAGGGGAGGACGGTGTCGGTGTTCATCCGTGACCACGGCCCCGGCTTCGACCCCGACACGGTGCCCGAGGACCGGATGGGCGTACGGGAGTCGATCATCGGCCGGATGAAGCGCAACGGCGGCACCGCTCGGGTGCGGCCCGCGGCGGGCGGCGGTACCGAGGTCGAGCTGGAGATGGAGAGAGCGGATGACTGAGGAAACGCCGACGGCGGTCCCCCCGGCCGGAGGCTGGGGGAGGACCGCCCGGGTCGTGCTGGTGGACGACCACCGGATGTTCCGGACGGGGGTCAGGGCGGAGATCGGCCGTACCGAGGTGACCGGCATCGACGTGGTCGGCGAGGCCGACGACGTGGACTCGGCGGTCCGCGTGGTCGCCGAGACCAGGCCCGACGTGGTGCTGCTCGACGTCCACCTGCCGGGCGGCGGCGGCGTCGAGGTGCTGCGCCGGTCGGTCGGCGTGATGGGCGAGCAGGGAGGGGTGAAGTTCCTGGCGCTGTCGGTGTCGGACGCCGCCGAGGACGTCATCGGCGTCATCCGCGGCGGCGCGCGCGGCTACGTCACCAAGACCATCACCGGCACCGACCTGGTGAACGCGGTCTTCCGGATCGCCGACGGCGACGCGGTGTTCTCGCCCCGGCTGGCCGGCTTCGTGCTGGACGCCTTCGCCGCCACCGACACCCCGCCGGTGGACGAGGACCTGGACCGGCTCACCCAGCGCGAGCGCGAGGTGCTGCGGCTGATCGCCCGCGGCTACGCGTACAAGGAGATCGCCAAGCAGCTCTTCATCTCGGTGAAGACGGTCGAGAGCCACGTCTCCGCCGTCCTGCGCAAGCTCCAGCTGAGCAACCGCCACGAGCTGACCCGCTGGGCCACCGCGCGCCGCCTGGTCTGACCCGCCCCCGCCGGCCGCACGCCGTCGAGGCCGCCCGCCCCGGTTCCTCCGGGGCGGGCGGGGTTGTCGGCGGGTGGCCATAGACTCGATGTGCCATGAGTAGCCTCTTTGACGACCTTCCGCTCCCCGGCTTCGAGGCACCCGCCGCCGGGTCGAAGCAGCCCGCCGCACCCGCCGAGGAGGAGCCTCCGCCGTACGAGGACGACGTCCCGTACGACGCGTACGAGGAGTCCATCCCGGAGGGGCTGTTCCGGACCGACCACGCCGCCGAGACCGAGCGGGACGCCTGGTACCGCAACGGTGCCGCGCGGACGGCGGTGGATCCGGCGCAGCTGCTGGAGGGGATGAACGACCCGCAGCGCGAGGCGGTGCTGCACGCGGGCTCGCCGCTGCTGATCGTGGCCGGCGCCGGCTCGGGCAAGACCCGGGTGCTGACCCACCGGATCGCCTACCTGCTGGGCGCCCGCGGCGTGCAGCCGGGCGAGATCCTGGCGATCACCTTCACCAACAAGGCCGCCGGCGAGATGCGCGAGCGCGTCGAGGCGCTGGTCGGCCCGCGCGCCCGGGCGATGTGGGTCTCCACCTTCCACAGCGCCTGCGTGCGCATCCTGCGCCGCGAGTCCAAGCAGCTGGGCTTCACCTCCAGCTTCTCGATCTACGACTCGTCCGACTCGCAGCGGCTGATGTCGCTGGTCTGCCGCGACCTCGACCTGGACCCGAAGCAGTTCCCGCCGAAGTCCTTCACGGCGAAGGTCAGCAACCTCAAGAACGAGCTGATCGACGAGGAGACCTTCGCCGACCAGGCCGCCAACCCGACGGAGAAGAAGCTCGCCGAGGCGTACGCGCTCTACCAGCGGCGGCTGCGCGAGGCCAACGCGCTGGACTTCGACGACATCGTCATGACGACGGTGAACCTGCTCCAGGCCTTCCCCGACGTCGCCGAGCACTACCGGCGCCGGTTCCGGCACATCCTGGTCGACGAGTACCAGGACACCAACCACGCCCAGTACACGCTGGTCCGGGAGCTGAGCGGGGGGTCGGTCGGGGCCGCGCCGAAGCGCACCGCGGACGGCGACTTCGTGAACCCGGCCGCCGGGCAGCTCGCCGAGGTGCCGCCGGCCGAGCTGTGCGTGGTCGGTGACGCGGACCAGTCGATCTACGCCTTCCGCGGCGCGACGATCCGCAACATCCTCCAGTTCGAGGAGGACTACCCGAACGCGACCACGATCCTGCTGGAGCAGAACTACCGCTCCACCCAGACCATCCTGAGCGCCGCCAACGCCGTCATCGAGCGCAACGCCAACCGCCGCGAGAAGAAGCTCTGGACGGCCGGGGACCACGGCGAGAAGGTCGTCGGCTACGTCGCGGACGACGAGCACGGCGAGGCCCAGTTCATCGCCGACGAGATCGACCGGCTCACCGACCGGGGCGAGACCAAGCCCGGCGACGTCGCGATCTTCTACCGGACCAACGCCCAGTCCCGGGTGTTCGAGGAGGTGTTCATCCGGGTCGGCCTGCCGTACAAGGTGGTCGGCGGGGTGCGCTTCTACGAGCGCAAGGAGGTCAGGGACGTCCTGGCGTACCTGCGGGTGCTCTCCAACCCGGAGGACACCGTGCCGCTGCGCCGGATCCTCAACGTGCCCAAGCGCGGCATCGGTGAGCGGGCCGAGGCGATGGTCGACGCGCTGGCCGCGCGGGAGCGGATCTCCTTCGCCCAGGCGCTGGTGCGGGTCGACGAGGCGTACGGGATGGCCGCGCGCTCGGCCAACGCGGTGAAGAAGTTCAACACCCTGATGGCCGGGCTGCGCCAGGTGGTCGAGTCGGGCGCCGGCCCGGCGGCGGTGCTGGAGGCCGTCCTGGAGGAGACCGGCTACCTGGCCGAGCTCCAGGCCTCCACCGACCCGCAGGACGAGACCCGGGTGGAGAACCTCCAGGAGCTGGCCTCCGTCGCCCTGGAGTACGAGCAGGACCCGGGCGAGCGGCCGGACGCCGGGGAGGAGGGCACGCCGCCGGTCGGCTCGCTGGCCGACTTCCTGGAGCGGGTCGCGCTGGTCGCCGACTCGGACCAGATCCCGGACGCGAAGCAGTACGGGACAGAAAAGCGAGGCCCGGACGCGAAGCAGTACGGGACAGAAAAGCGAGGCCCGGACGCGAAGCAGTACGGGACAGAAGGAGGAAGCCCGGACGAGGCCGAGGAGGGCCAGGGCGTCATCACGATGATGACCCTGCACACCGCCAAGGGCCTGGAGTTCCCGGTGGTCTTCCTGACCGGCATGGAGGACGGGATCTTCCCGCACATGCGGGCGCTCAACCAGGTCAAGGAGCTGGAGGAGGAGCGCCGCCTCGCGTACGTCGGGCTCACCCGGGCGCGCGAGCGGCTCTACCTGACCCGCTCGGTGCTGCGCAGCGCCTGGGGGCAGCCGGCCTACAACCCGGCCTCGCGGTTCCTGGAGGAGATCCCGGAGACGCTGGTGGAGTGGAAGCGCACCGGGGCTGCCCAGGCGCCGGTCCAGCGCGGTTACTCCTCGGGCTCGTCCTGGGGCAAGTCCTCGTCCGGGGGCGGGAGTCCGCGGACTTCCCCGTCGTCCTCGGCCGCGCCGAAGGCGGGCTGGGGGCAGTCCGCGCGGCGCGCCGGCAAGCCCGTCGTGGAGCGCGACGCCGTCTCGCTCGCGGTCGGCGACCGGGTCACCCACGACAGCTTCGGGCTGGGCACGGTGGTCGGCGTCACGGGCTTCGGCGACCGGGCGCAGGCCACCGTCGACTTCGGCACCGAGGGGCGCAAGCAGCTGCTGCTGCGCTACGCGCCGGTGGAGAAGCTGTAGGACCTCAGCGAGGGTCCAGTCCGTTCGAGAGGAACCAGGGCAGCGGGTCGACCGGCCCGCTGCCCTGCGGCCGGATCTCGAAGTGCAGGTGCGGACCGGTGCTGTTGCCGCTGCTGCCGACGAAGGCGATCACGTCGCCCTGCTTCACCGGGCCCTTGCGCACCTTGTACGCCCGCAGGTGGCAGTACCAGGCCTCGGTGCCGTCGGGCATCTTGAGGATCGTCATGTAGCCGTAGAACGCGTTCCACTGGGTGCGGACGGTGCCGTCGGTCACGGCGCGGACCTCGGAGCCGCCGTCCACCGGGAAGTCGATGCCGGTGTGCCGGTTGGCCCAGTGGGTGCCGGCCTCGCCGAACAGTTCGCCGAGGCCGTGCTGGGCGACCGGCATGACCGCCGCGGGCCTGACCGGCTCGGGCGCCGGTTCGGGGGTGGGCTGCGCGGTGGGGGCCTCGGTGGGCTGGGTGCCGGCCAGCGGCTGCCGGGCGTCGCCGCGCGAGGCCGCCGGCTGGTCGCCGGTCGCGAGCGCCTGTGCGGCGGCCGCCTTCGCGGCCGGGTCGCCCGGGGCCTCGTCCGCCGCGACCTGCGGCCGCACCGGCCCGGCGGCCTGGGCGCGCTGCTGGTCCGCCTCCCCCTGCACCGTGATCGCCGCCGCGGCCGCCACCCCGAGCGCGGCCACCGACGGCAGCGCCACCCGCAGCAGCGCCGTCCGGGTGGCCGCCCTGGCGGCGCCGCGGCGCTGGGCGCGGGACTGTTCGCGGGCGGCGAGGCGCAGCTCCGCGCGGGTCGGACGGGCGGCTGCTTCGGGAGCCATCGGGGGCTGCCTCCTCGGTGGGCCTCGGACGTCGTCGGACGAGGGAAAACAGCCGTGACTGTAGCTCCAAGGCCGGCGCCCCGGAAAACCCCCCGGATGTCAAGGGGTCGGCCGGGGGGTCTGTGCGGAGGTTGCGGGAAGGACGGGTATACCCGCTGGTAGCAAGGGCCGGAGCTGTGACTTTGCCCTCCTCTTCGGGGGTGGCACGGCCAACCGCGCCGGGTGGCGCTAACCTCCCCTCAGGTTGGTTATCGACCGTTAACCGCGCCGGCGGCCCACGAGGTCCGGTCGGAGGGTGGACGACGAGGTCCAGGAGGCAGTCATGAGTGTGTCGGGGCCGATCCGTGTGGTGGTCGCCAAGCCGGGGCTCGACGGTCACGACCGTGGTGCCAAGGTCATCGCGCGCGCCCTGCGCGACGCCGGTATGGAGGTCATCTACACCGGACTGCACCAGACGCCCGAGCAGGTCGTCGACACCGCGATCCAGGAGGACGCGGACGGCATCGGGCTGTCGATCCTCTCCGGCGCCCACATGACGCTGTGCGCGCGGGTGCTGGAGCTGCTGAAGGAACGCGACGCGGAGGACATCAAGGTCTTCTGCGGGGGGATCATCCCGGACGAGGACATCGCCGAGCTCAAGGCGATGGGCGTCGCCGACATCTTCACCCCGGGCACGCCGACCAGGGACGTGGTCGCCTGGGTCGAGGCGAACCTGCGCGCCGCCGGCTGAGGACGGACGCGCCGGGCGGGCCGGTCCCCTCGGGGGCCGGCCCGCTCCGTCGTGCCCGGGCGCTCCGCCGTACCCCGGCTCCGGGCCCCGGGCTCAGCCCGTCAGCTCCGCGAGCATCGCCGCCCGGAAGCGCAGGGTGCCGGCCAGCCGGGCGAAGGTCTCGGACCAGGCGGAGTCGGGGGCGGCCTCGGCGGCCAGCCGTTCCACCGCGGCGGCCGTCTCCGGGGCGAGCGCGCGCTCCGTCATCCCGAGCACCCCGCTGTGGCTCCACGGGTACGCCCCGGAGGCGGCGGCCCCGGCCAGGGCGGTGACCACGGCGGTGGACAGCGGCGGCGTCCACGGGGTGGCGCAGGCGCCGAGCAGCTGGAAGGCCTCGCCCAGCCCGTGCGCCTCGATGAACGCGGCCGTCCAGACGGCCCGTTCCCGCGGCGGGAGGACGGCCAGCAGCTTGGCCGGGGCGCCGGTGGTGCGCGGCGCGCGGGCCCGCGCACCGCGTCCGGTGGGCGCCGGGCCGAGCAGTGCCCGGGCCCAGCCGGCGTCCTGCTGGCGGACGGCGGCCCGTGCCCAGGCCTCCCGCAGGTCGTCGGCCCAGCTGCTGCTGGTCTCGTCGATGCTGTCGCCGACCCGCAGGGCGAGCAGCTGCCCGGGCGTCAGCCCGGTGCTCTCCGACCAGACCCGGAGCGGTGCGGCGGCCACCACCTCGCCGAACCACCAGGCCCGTTCGCCGCGCCCGGTGGGCGACTTGGGCGCGATCCCATCGCGCTGCATCCGCGCGTCGCACTCGACGGGCGGGGTGACCAGCAGGTGCGTGCCGGCGCAGGCGAGCCGGACGGCGGCCCGCGCCCGCTCGGCCATCCGGCCGGCCAGCGCCGAGCCGGGCAGGGTGGAGAGCAGCTCGGCGGCGGTGGCCCGGACGTTCTTGCTGCGGTCGCCGAGGGCGGCCTCCAGGAACGGTTCGTCGGCGGGGGAGAGGCCGTCCTGGAGGGCGTCCAGGAAGAGCAGGCGGTCCTCGGCGCGCTCGGTGGACCAGGTGCCGCGCAGCAACTCCAGCCCCGCGGCGGGGTCGTGGCGGCGCAGCAGCGTGAGATGGGTGACCCGCTCGGCGAACAGGCCCTCGTGCCACACCTGGTGGTCGGCCGGGTCGTCCTCACGCCGGACCGCGTCCTGGTCGGCGGTGCGCAGCACGAACCGCCAGTCGGGGTTCTGCTCGGCCAGCCAGCGGCCGGGCGGACCGGCCAGCGCCACGGCGTCGGCGCGCAGTTCGCCGCGGGCCCGGGCGGCGTCGAGCAGGCCGGGTATCAGCGCGGCGGGCGGGCGCAGGCCCAGGGCCCTGGCGGTGCCGAGCCACTGCGGGAGCAGCTCGGCGAGGTTGGCCTGGGCGCCGCCGCCGCTGCCGGACCGGCCCGAGAGCAGGACGGCCAGCCGGCGGGCGGCCGGTTCGGGTAGTTCGGGGCGGGCGTCCTCGGCCGCGGGCGGTCCCGGCGGATCGGTGGCCGGTACGGGCAGTGCCCCGGCCCGGCGGCGGACGGTGGCCAGGGCGGCCAGCTCCAGCAGGGCGGTGGCCGGGTCACCCCGGTCCACGGCGTCGGCGAGCGGCAGGGCGGTGGCCGGGAGCGGGCGGCGCTCGGTGCCGAGCAGGGCGCTGGTGCGCAGGGTCTCCCACGGGTCCTGGGTGGTCGTCATGCCGGGTCCTCCTAAGCGTTGGTGAGGCCGACCGGGCGCCGGCCGGCGGCCCAGGCCGTGACCGGGGTGAAGCCCTGGTGGCCGTACTCGCCGAAGACCGTCAGCGGGTGGCCGGTGGAGACCGCGGCCAGCCGCCACAGCGCCGTCTCCGGGACGGCCGAGGCGTGGACCGGCACGGTGTGGTGGCCGTCCGTCAGGTACCAGCCGTCCGGGGTGCGGACCGGGACGACGTCGGCGAGGACGGTCGGCCGGCTCTCCAGCCACGGGTCGTCGGCGACGGCGGTGCCGTAGCCGGCCACCGCCTCGGCGACGGTGAGGCCGGCGGGCGGGTCGGCGGGGCCGGGCTCGGGGGCGCCGTAGCGTTCCCCGAGCTCGGCGCGGAGCGGGTGGGCGCCGGGGAAGTAGGCGAGGCCGGCCTCCACCACCCGGCCGGTCGGCAGGGCGAGGGCGGGCGCCTGGCCCTGGTGGCCGAAGGAGAGCAGCAGGGCCAGGCGGCCGGTCTTGGCGCCGCGCAGCCAGATCCGGCGGGTGGTGAGCCGCTCGTCGGTGCCCCCTTCCATCGGCGCCGTCCTGGTGCCGAGCACCAGCCAGCGGTCGCGGACGGTGGGGTCCGTCCGGCTGGTGTCCGCGGGGTAGCCGACCCGGGTGCGGACGGTGGCGGCCAGCCCGGCCGGCAGCTCGTCCGTCCGGGTGGCGGCGGTGGCGAGCAGGTGCAGCATCGCGTACTCCTCCAGCAGCCGCTCCTGCGGCAGCGCGTCCAGTTCGCGGACCCGGGTGGCCAGGCCGGGGGCCTGGGCGTCGACCATCCGGGCGGCGACCTCCCCCCAGGGCCCGGCGGTGGACTGGTCGGCCAGGCCGTGCCGCACCCGGTCGGCCAGCCGCAGCCGCAGCTCCGCGGCCCCGGCCGCGACGTTGGCGGCGCGCTTCTCGGCCCGGCGCCGGGCGGCCTCCGGATCGACCGGCTTCCTGGCGCCCTTCGCACCCTCCTCGGCGCGCTTGCGGCGGGACGCGAGCCACTCGGCCGCCCACTCGGCGGGCTCGCCGGCCGCGACGGCCTCCGGGGAGCCGCTCCACAGCAGGAGGAGCCCGAGCGCGTGCTTGCACGGGAACTTCCGGCTGGGGCAGTTGCACTGGTAGGCGGGCGTGGCGAGTTCGATCGCGGTGCGGTACGGCGTGCGGCCGCTGCCCTTGCACTCGCCCCAGACCGCGTCGCCGTCGGTGCCGGTGCCGGACCACGGCGCGGGCGAGGAGAGCTTGCCCGCGGCCTTCTGCGAGGGGGCGTCAGGGGCCAGGGACAGGACGTGTTCGGTGCTCCAGCGTTCCTCCATGCGACCGACCGTAGGCGGGGCCACTGACAGTGGCTGACGGCCCGTCCGGAGCCCCGCGCCGGGCCGGCGGCCGATGTCAGTGGCCCGGTGCAGGGTGGTTCCCACAGGCCGGGACGCCGACCTGGCTCCCCCCGATCACCCTGCCGCCCGGGGCACCCGTGTGCCCGGCGGCCGACCCGAAGGAGCCCGAGATGACCGACGTTCTGCGGCAGCACGCCGAGGACGCCTTCGCCGGTGAACTGGCCGCGCTGGCCGGGCAGGACGACCGTCCGCGTCCCGAGCGCTGGAAGCTCTCGCCGTGGGCCGTGGCGACGTACCTGCTCGGCGGCGAACTGCCCGACGGCACCCGGATCACCCCCAAGTACGTCGGCCCGCGCCGGGTCGTCGAGGTCGCTGTGACGACCCTGGCGACGGACCGCGCGCTGCTGCTGCTCGGCGTGCCGGGCACCGCGAAGACCTGGGTGTCCGAGCACCTGGCCGCGGCGATCAGCGGCGACTCCACGATGCTGGTGCAGGGCACCGCCGGCACCCCGGAGGAGGCCGTCCGGTACGGCTGGAACTACGCCCGGCTGCTCACCCGCGGCCCCGGCCCGGACGCGCTGGTGCCCTCGCCGCTGATGCGGGCGATGGCCGACGGCAAGATCGCCCGGGTCGAGGAACTCACCCGCATCCCGGCCGACGTGCAGGACAGTCTGATCACCATCCTGTCCGAGAAGACGCTCCCGATACCGGAGTTGGGATCCGAGACGCAGGCGGTGCGCGGCTTCAACGTGATCGCCACCGCCAACGACCGCGACCGCGGCGTCAACGAGCTGTCCAGCGCGCTGCGCCGCCGCTTCAACACCGTGGTGCTGCCGCTGCCGGGCTCGCTGGACGAGGAGGTCGACATCGTCACCCGCCGGGTCGGCCAGCTCGGCCGCTCCCTGGAACTGCCCGAACTGCCCGGCGGCGCCGAGGAGATCAGGCGGGTGGTGACCGTCTTCCGCGAGCTGCGGGCCGGGATCACGGTGGACGGCCGGACGAAGGTCAAGACCCCGAGCGGCACCCTGTCCACCGCCGAGGCGATCTCGGTGGTGACCAACGGGATGGCCCTGGCCACCCACTTCGGCGACGGCGTGCTGCGCGCCGGGGACGTTGCGGCCGGCATCCTCGGCGCCGTCGTCCGCGACCCGGTGGCGGACCGGGCGGTCTGGCGCGAGTACGTCGAAGGGGTGGTGCGCGAGCGCGACGGCTGGAAGGACTTCTACCGCGCCGCCCGCGAGGTGGCGGTATGACCGAGGCCGAGGTCGCCCTGCTGGGCATCCGCCACCACGGCCCCGGCTCGGCCAGGGCGGTGGCCGCCGCGCTGGCGCAGTGGCGGCCCGACGCGGTGCTGATCGAGGGCCCGCCGGAGGCCGACGGCATCGTGCACCTGGCCGCAGGGAAGGACCTGGTCCCGCCGGTGGCGCTGCTCGCCCACGCGGTGGACGACCCGGCGAAGGCCGCCTTCTGGCCGTACGCCGAGTTCTCCCCGGAGTGGGTGGCGATCCGGTACGCCGTGGAGCTCGACCTGCCGGTCCGCTTCATCGACCTGCCCGCCGGGTACGGCTTCGCGCCGGCCCCGGAGGACGCCGATGGCGCCGCCGCCGATGCCGATGCCGACGCCGAGCTGCCCGCCGACCCGCTGGCGCTGCTCGCCGAGGCGGCCGGGCACGACGACCCGGAGCGCTGGTGGGAGGACGTGGTCGAGCACCGCGCGCCCGGCGCCGACGCGCTGGCGCCGTTCGCCGCCGTCGCCGAGGCGATGGGCGCCCTGCGCGCCGAGGGCCTCGCCGAGTCCCGCCGGGACCTCCGGCGCGAGGCGTACATGCGTCAGCAGATCCGCGCCGCCCGCCGGGCCGGGCACCGCAGGATCGCCGTGGTCTGCGGGGCCTTCCACGTCCCCGCGCTGGAACGGATGCCCACCGCCGCCCACGACCGGGCGCTGCTCGCCGAGCTGCCGAAGAAGACCAGGACGGACATCACCTGGGTGCCGTGGACGCACCGCCGGCTCTCCCAGGCCACCGGCTACGGCGCGGGCGTGCGGTCGCCCGGCTGGTACCACCACCTGTTCACCACCGACGGCGACCCGGTGCCGCGCTGGCTCACCCGGGCCGCCGGCCTGCTGCGCGCCGAGGACCACCCGGTCTCCTCCGCGCACGTGATCGAGGCGGTCCGGCTGGCCGAGACCCTGGCCGTGCTGCGCGGCCGCCCGCTCGCCGGGCTGACCGAGACCCTGGACGCCGTCCGCGCGGTGCTCTGCGAGGGTTCGGACGTCGCCCTGGAGCTGGTCAGGGACCGCCTGGTGGTCGGCGACGCGCTCGGCGAGGTCCCCGACGCCGCCCCCGCGGTGCCGCTCCAGCGCGACCTGACCCGGCTGCAGCGCTCGCTGCGGCTCAAGCCCGAGGCCGCGCCGAAGGACGTCGGCCTCGACCTGCGCAAGGAGACCGACGCGGCCCGCTCCCGGCTGCTGCACCGGCTGCGGCTGCTGGGCGTGGACTGGGGGGTGCCCGCGCGCTCCTCGGTGAACTCGACCGGGACGTTCCGGGAGAGCTGGCGGCTGTGCTGGCAGCCCGAGTTCGCGGTCCGGATCGCCGAGGCCGCCCAGTGGGGCACCACGGTCGAGGAGGCGGCGGTCAACAAGGCCGTCGGCACCGCCCGCGCCGCCGGGGAACTGGCCGAGCTGACCGGCCTGGTGGAGACCTGCCTGCTGGCCGGGCTGTCCGGCGCGCTGCCCGCCGTGATGCGGGTGCTCGCCGACTGCGCGGCCCTGGACACCGACGTGGCCCACCTCGCGGGCGCGCTGCCCGCCCTGGTCCGCGCGCTGCGCTACGGCGACGTGCGCGGCACCGACCACGGCGCGCTCGCCGGGGCGGCCTCGGGCCTGGCCGAGCGGATCTGCGTCGGGCTGCCGCCCGCCTGCGTCGGCCTGGACGCGGAGAGCGCGGCGGCGATGCGCGGCCGTCTCGACGAGGTGCACGGCGCGATCGGCCTGCTGGCCTCCGACACCGGCGGCACCGCCGCCGCCGGGCCGGGGCCCTCGGACCCCAAGGGCCCGGGGGGTCCCGATGACCCCGATGACCCCGACGGTCTGACCGGTCTGGCCGACCGCTGGGCCGCCGCCCTGCGCTCGCTGGCCCGCCGCGAGCCGGCCGGCGGACCGGCCACCGGCGCCCCCGGACTGCTGCGCGGCCGGGCCGTACGGCTGCTGCTGGACGACGGACGGCTCGACTCCGAGGAGGCCGGCCGGCGGCTCCGGCTGGTGCTCTCGGTCGCCAACGCCCCCGCGGACGCGGCCGGTTGGGTCGAGGGCTTCCTCACCGGCGGCGGCGCCCTGCTGCTGCACGACCCCCGGCTGCTCGCCCTGCTGGACGAGTGGCTGACCGGGGTGAGCGGCGAGGTCTTCACCGACGTCCTGCCGCTGCTGCGCCGTACCTTCGCCGGGCTGGAGGCCGGGGTGCGCAGCACCGTCGGCGGCCGGGTCGCGGCCGGCCCGCTCGGCGAGCCCCCGGCGGCCCCTGCGGCGGCCCGCGAGCTGGACCGGGCCCGCGCCGACGCCGCCGTCCCGGTGGTGGCCCTGCTGCTCGGCATCCGCCCGAAGATCCCCCGGCAGGCCGCCGGCCGCGACACCTGACACCCGCCGTACCGCCGGCACCCGCCGTACCGATCACCTGCCCCACCGCAGGACCCGCTGAAGGAGGAGGACGAGATGGCAGCGCCCACGACCGACGAACGGCTGCGCCGCTGGCGGCTGGTGCTCGGCGGCGAGGCCGACGGCACCGGCCGCACCCTGCACGGCCGCGACGCCGCGATGGACGGCGCCCTCGCCGCGCTCTACCGCGGCGCCCCCGAGGAGGGCGCCAGGACGGCCCGCGGCGGCCGCCGCAGTGCCGGGCTGGGCGGCTCGGCCCCGCAGGTGGCCCGCTGGCTGGGCGACATCCGCGAGTACTTCCCGTCCACCGTCGTCCAGCTGATGCAGCAGGACGCGATCACCAGGCTCGGCCTGGACCGGCTGCTGCTGGAGCCGGAGATGCTGGAGGCCGTCGAGCCGGACGTGCACCTGGTCGGCACCCTGCTCTCGCTCAAGCACGCGCTGCCCGAGACCACCAGGGAGACCGCCAGGGCGGTGGTCGGCAAGGTGGTCGCCGACCTGGAGCGCCGGCTCGCCGACCGCACCCGGGCCACCCTCGGCGGCGCCCTCGACCGCAGCGCCAAGGTGAACCGGCCGCGCCACCGCGACATCGACTGGGACCGCACCATCCGGGCCAACCTGAGGAACTACCTGCCCGAGCACGGCACCGTCGTCCCCGAGCGGCTGGTCGGCTACGCCCGCGCCCAGCACGCCGTGAAGAAGGACGTCATCCTCTGCGTGGACCAGTCGGGCTCGATGGCGCCCTCGGTCGTGCACTCGGCGGTCTTCGGCGCGGTGCTCTCCTCGATGCGCACCCTGGACACCCGGCTGGTCGTCTTCGACACCTCGGTGGTCGACCTCACCGAACAGCTCACCGATCCGGTCGACGTCCTGTTCGCCACCCAGCTCGGCGGCGGCACCGACATCAACCGCGCGCTCGCCTACTGCCAGTCGAAGATCACCCGGCCCTCCGAGACCGTCGTGGTGCTGATCAGCGACCTGTACGAGGGCGGCATCAGGGACGGCATGCTCAAGCGGGTCGCCGCGATGAAGGCGGCCGGCGTCCAGTTCATCGCGCTGCTCGCGCTCTCCGACGAGGGGGCCCCGGCGTACGACCACGCGCACGCCGCCGCCCTCGCCTCGCTCGGCGCGCCCGCCTTCGCCTGCACCCCGGACGCCTTCCCCGAGATCATGGCGGCGGCGATCGAGAAGCGCCCGATCCCGCGGAGTCTGATCGAGGGGGCCGGCGGGGGAGCTTGAGGGTTCACCCGGATGCGCTAATCGGCCGGATCGGCGGACCGGGCGTCCACCCGGTCCTTCCTGGCCTTCTGTGACGGTTCTCACCCAAGACGGGCAGGCCCCGGGCGGAATGGTCCCGTCCCACGGGGATAACCTGCCAGACGGACGTGACGCGCGTGTTGATTGACGTGAGCGCCCGTGGCTGTGTGGGCCGCAAGGCCGTACCTCTGCGTACCCGCACCGCCCCGACGACCCGCAGCGAAGATCCTGCCGTGGCACGCTCGTAGAGACACAATCCGCGACCACGAACAAGGACGAACACACGTGGACCTGTTCGAGTACCAGGCGAGGGACCTCTTCGCCAAGCACGGTGTGCCCGTGCTTGACGGTGATGTCATCGAGACCCCCGAAGCGGCTCGCGCCATCGCCGAGCGCTTCGGCGGACGCGCCGTCGTCAAGGCTCAGGTGAAGGTCGGCGGCCGCGGCAAGGCCGGTGGCGTCAAGCTCGCCGCCGACCCGGCCGACGCCGTCGCCAAGGCCGAGGCGATCCTCGGTATGGACATCAAGGGCCACACCGTTCACAAGGTGATGCTGGCCCAGACCGCGGACATCAAGGACGAGTACTACGTCTCGTTCCTGCTGGACCGTACCAACCGCACCTTCCTGGCCATGGCCAGCGTCGAGGGCGGCGTGGAGATCGAGGTCGTCGCCGAGCAGAACCCCGAGGCGCTCGCCAAGATCCCGGTCGACGCCAACGAGGGCTGCACCCCGGAGAAGGCCGCCGAGATCGTCGCCGCGGCGAAGTTCCCGGCCGAGATCGCCGACCAGGTCGCCGACGTCCTGCAGAAGCTGTGGACCGTCTTCATCAAGGAGGACGCCCTCCTCGTCGAGGTCAACCCGCTGATCAAGTCCGGTGACGGCAAGATCATCGCGCTCGACGGCAAGGTCTCGCTGGACGAGAACGCCGAGTTCCGCCAGCCCGAGCACGAGGCCCTGGAGGACAAGGCCGCGGCCAACCCGCTGGAGGCCGCCGCCAAGGCCAAGGGCCTGAACTACGTCAAGCTCGACGGCCAGGTCGGCATCATCGGCAACGGCGCGGGCCTCGTCATGAGCACCCTCGACGTGGTCGCCTACGCCGGTGAGAACCACGGCGGCGTCAAGCCCGCCAACTTCCTCGACATCGGCGGCGGCGCCTCCGCCGAGGTCATGGCGAACGGCCTGGAGATCATCCTGGGCGACCCCGACGTCAAGTCGGTCTTCGTCAACGTCTTCGGCGGCATCACCGCGTGCGACGCGGTCGCCAACGGCATCGTGCAGGCCCTGGAGCTCCTCGCGAGCAAGGGCGAGAACGTCACCAAGCCGCTGGTCGTCCGCCTGGACGGCAACAACGCGGAGCTGGGTCGCAAGATCCTCGACGACGCGAACCACCCGCTGGTCCAGCGTGTGGACACCATGGACGGCGCCGCTGACCGCGCCGCCGAGCTGGCCAACAAGTAAGGAAGGGGACTTCACAACCATGGCTATCTTCCTTACCAAGGACAGCAAGGTCATCGTCCAGGGCATGACCGGCTCCGAGGGCATGAAGCACACTCGCCGCATGCTCGCCTCCGGCACCCAGATCGTCGGCGGTGTCAACCCGCGCAAGGCCGGCACCACGGTAGACGTCGACGGCACCGAGGTGCCCGTCTTCGGCACCGTCGCCGAGGCCATCGAGAAGACCGGTGCCGACGTCACCGTCATCTTCGTGCCGCCGAAGTTCACCAAGGACGCCGTCGTCGAGGCCGTCGACGCCGAGATCGGCCTCGCGGTCGTCATCACCGAGGGCGTCCCGGTGCACGACACCGCCGCCTTCTGGGCGCACGCCGGTGCCAAGGGCAACAAGACCCGCATCATCGGCCCGAACTGCCCCGGCCTGATCAGCCCCGGGCAGTCGAACGCCGGCATCATCCCGGCCGACATCACCACCTCCGGCAAGATCGGCCTGGTCTCGAAGTCCGGCACCCTGACCTACCAGCTCATGTACGAGCTGCGGGACATCGGCTTCACCTCGGCCGTCGGCATCGGTGGCGACCCGGTCATCGGCACCACCCACATCGACGCGCTCAAGGCCTTCCAGGAGGACCCGGAGACCGAGCTCATCGTCATGATCGGTGAGATCGGTGGCGACGCCGAGGAGCGTGCCGCGGACTTCATCAAGGCGAACGTGACCAAGCCGGTCGTCGGCTACGTCGCGGGCTTCACCGCTCCCGAGGGCAAGACCATGGGCCACGCCGGCGCCATCGTCTCGGGCTCCTCGGGCACCGCCCAGGCGAAGAAGGAGGCCCTCGAGGCCGCCGGTGTCAAGGTCGGCAAGACGCCGTCCGAGACCGCCCGCCTGGCCCGCGAGATCATCGCCGCCCAGGCCTGATCCCGCCCCGCGCGTGACGAGCGCCCCCGCCCTTCCCGGGCGGGGGCGCTCGTCGTTCCGGCTCAGCGGCCCTTCGGCCCCGTCGTGCAGGGCAGCGGCGACCAGAGCGGACAGGCCACCGGGCCCTGCGGCGGGGGAGCGGCACCCCGGGCCGCCGCCGGCAGCTCCCAGCGCGCGGCCGCCTGCGGCTGCGGCTCCATCAGGACGGCCTCCAGCCCGGGCGCCGGGCTGCACCAGATGCTGGTGATGCCGTTCGGCTCCCGGCCGGGCCGCAGCGGCACGCCGGGTTCCTCCGCCTCCGCTCCGGCGGACAGGCACGGCGCGGGCGCCGGCGGGGCCGGCGGCCGGAACAGCTCCGCCGGGCGCACCCCCGCCAGGGTCGCCAGCGTCGCCCCGCCCACCGCCACCGTCAGCAGCGCCGCCGCGCCCGTCCGGCCTGCCGCCCACAGCCGGTGCCTGGCCCACAGCACCGGCACCGGCGTCCGGTACGGCTCCGGGCACCCGCGCACCGCCGCCCGGTGCAGCAGTCCGCTCAGCCCGTCCGCGAAGCCCGGCGCCGCCGGGTCGGCACCGACCAGCTCGGGCACCCACCGGGCCAGCGCCGCCCGGGCGGCCCACACCCGGCCCTCGGCCGCCGCCAGGGTGGACTCCACCTCCACCGCGACCGCCACGGCCGGCAGGCCGAGTCCGTCGTGCAGCACCAGCGCCCGGCGCTGCGGCCTGGACAGCCGCTTGAGCGCCTTCAGCAGCGCCCGGTCCCGGTCGGTCAGCCGGTCGTGGTCCGGCAGCACGGCCTGGGACTCGTCGGCGGGCCGCACCTTGATCCGCCGGTGCGGCAGCCGCCACGCGTGCGCCCGCCGGGGGCCGCCCCGGTGCCACGGCGACAGCGCCAGCTCGCAGGCCCTGACCCGGACCCACCCCTCCGGGCTCCCCGAGCGGGCCACCGCGCCCCAGCTCCGCCGGGCGTCCCCGAACGCCCGCCGTACGCAGTGCACGGCCCGGTGCCGGCAGGCGGTCAGCAGGAAGACCTGCTGGACCAGCCGGGTGTGGGCCGACTCGTAGAGCTCCTCGAAACCGATCACCGGGGGGAACGGGGGTTCCGCGTCGAGGTCGTCGTCCGCGCCCGAGGGCGCGACGGCGGCCAGCGCCGCCTGCCCGGGGCCGACGGGCAGGGCCGGGGGTGTGGGCGGGGCCGGGGGTGTGGGCGGGGGTGTGGCGGCGTCGTGCTGTCCGGTCTCCCGGGTGCGGTCGGGCTCGGCGGCGATGGGCTCCACGGGCCCGGCGGCCTGAGGCTGCCCGTCGTCCGTCTGCTGCGCGGCCGGGGGCCGACGGGGTGGGCCGCCGTCGCCGGCAGCGCCGGTCGGGGCTGTCGGCCCATGGCCGACGCCAGGGGACGGGCGCCCGTCGGGGGCCTGGGTGCTCTCCGGCCTGACCGGTCCGGGGTCCGCGGGGGGCGCCGGTGTGCGGCTCGTACCGGAGGGCTGACCATGCCCGTCGCCCGCCGTCGGTGCGGCGGGGCGTGCCGCCGGGCCGGTGGGCGCGCATTCCTCCTGCGCGCGCCCGGCGGCCGGTGGCGCGCCGCCGGGTGGGGCGGGGGAGGAGCCCTGGCACGGGTTCCCGGCCGCAGTCCCCGGCCCTGCGTCGCCGAGGGCACCAGGGGTGGGCTTCCCGGTCCTGGGGCGGCGACGCTTCCCGTTCGTGCCCTTCGACTCCTTCGTGCCCGTCGCTGTGGCCGGTCCCGTCGGCATCGGCCCCGCCGAGGGGGGTTCGGCGTCCGCGGCCGCTTCCGGGCCGGCCGGGGCGGGGTCCGCGGGGGGCGGCAGCGAGCCGGCCAGCAGGGCGAGGGCCTCGGCCTCGGTGCGGGCGCCGAGCTTGCGCAGGGCGCGCTGGAGGTAGCTGCGGGCCGTGGTGGGGGTGACCCCGAGGGTGGCGGCGGTGCGGGGGAGGTCGTGGCCGGCCGCGAGGTGGGCCAGGGCCTGGGCCTCACGGGGGGTCAGCTTCCGCAGCAGGCGGCCCGCGTCGGTCTCGGCGCGGGCTGGGCTGCGGTGGCGCTCCGGAGTGGGGGAGTCGGCGGTGGGCGGCGTGGCCATCAGACGCTCCGGGCCGGGGCGCCGGCGGCTTGGGGGCAAGGTCTGAAAATGCGCATAAGCCAATAATCTGGGACACGGCGGCGGTTTCGCGCTTCACGGAGCATGGCGAGTCGCCTTGGCACCATGTGGCGCATGACGCAGCTGATGGGCCGTCCGATCATCGAATCGTCCGGCGAATTGCGCGGACGCCCCGCGCTGGCCGACCTGTTGGCGGGGGTGCGGACGGCGCTGGTCGGTCTGGCGGCGGTCGGGGTGCCGGTGCTCGGGCTCTGGGTGGTGACGCCGTACGCGGACGACGGCGCGACCGCTGCCACCCGGTTGGCGGGGGTGCTCTGGCTGCTCGGGCACGGCGCGCCGGTGGTGCGCGGCGCGGCGGACGCCCCGCTGACCGTCACACCGCTGCTGATCGGGGCCCTGGCCGTGGTCCGGCTCTACCGGGCGGGCGCCGGGGTGGCGGCGCGGCGCGGGCTGCGTTCGCGCTGGGGCGGCCCGGTGGCGCTCTGGGCGGGGTACTGCGCGGTGGCCGTCGCGGTGGCGCTGCACTGCGCGGGCGCCGGGCTGTTCCGCAGCCGGGTGCTGACGGACGTCCTGGTGGTGGCCCTGGTGGCGGGCCTGGCGACGGCGGCCGGAGCCCGCTCGGTCACCGTCCTCGACGCGCCGGCCGGCTCCCCGCTGGACCGCCTCCCGCCGCCGTACCGTCCGGCCGGCGCCGGGCCGGTGCTCCGGGCCGCGGCGCTGGCCGCCGGGGCCGGGCTGGTCGCGGCGGGCGCCCTGCTGGTGGCGGGCTCGGCGGTGCTGGACGCGGTGGCGGGCGGCGGGCGCGGGACGGCGCTGCTGGGCGGCGGGCCCGCCGCGCTGCTGGGGCTGCTGCTGCTGACGGTGGTGCTGCTGCCGAACGCGGTGCTGTGGGGCGCCGCGTACGCGCTGGGCCCCGGGTTCGTGGTGGGCACCGGGACGGTGGTGTCGCCGGCCGGTACGGCGCTGGGCCCGGTGCCCGAGTTCCCGCTGTTCGCCCTGCTGCCGGCGGACGGCCCGGGCGGCTGGCGGTTCGTGGTGTCGGCCCTGCCGCTGCTGGCCGGAGTGGTGCCGGCGGTGCTGCTGGGCCGGGCGGCGGCGGGCCGGCGGCTCCCGGCCGCCGGGTCGGGGGAGCGGCCGGAGCCCTGGCCGTGGGCCGCGACGGCGGTGGCGGCCCTGGCGGTGGCGCTGACGGTCGGGGCGGGCGCGGCGCTGCTGGGCCGGCTCTCCGGCGGGGCGCTGGCGGGGGAGCGGATGGCCTGGGTGGGGCCGGTGCCGGGGTGGACGGGCCTGGCGGCGGCGGGCTGGATCGCGCTGGTGGCCGTTCCCGGCGCCCTGCTGGTCCGGTACCGCACCCTGGGCCCGGCGGACGGCAGGGGCGCGTACGCCCCGCTCGCGGGGCAGGCGCGCCGGAGCGTACTGGGATTGCGCGCCCGTACGCACGCCCTCGTGGTGCGGCTGTCCGCACCGGGTGCCGGGGGCGCCGGCGGGCCGGGCCCCGACGACCCGGACCCGGCGGGCTGACCTACTCGGTGTTCCCGCTGAAGTCCACGTACCACTGCGGCGCGTACCGGTCGCAGTTCTGGGCGCCGACGCTGGTCAGCGAGTCCTGGACGCAGGTGACGTAGTCGCGGTAGTGGTACCCGAGGCCGATCACCGTGGTGGCGACCACGATGGTCATCGCGCCGGTCAGGATGCCGGCGAGCGCGGCCGGGGTGAGCGGGTTCGACGCCGGGGCCGCGGGGACGGGGCCGGCCGGGCCGGCGATCGCGACGGCGGCCGGGGCGGGCTGCCGGCCGCGCAGCGCGCCGACGCCCCAGACGATGCCGAGCGCCCCCACCAGCAGGGCGATCCAGTGGAACCCCGCGAACAGGCAGACCAGCGCGAACGGCCCGGCCAGCGCGGCGTTGCGGGCCTTGCGGTGGACCGGGTCGGCGGGGTCGAGCCGGGGCGGCTGCGGGGCCGGCGGGCGCTGGCCGGGACGGCCGTCGCCGCTGCCGGGGCCCCACGGCGACGGGAGCCGCGGGCGCTCGCCCCCCTGCCCGCCGGGACCCCCCTGCCCGCCGGGACCACCGGGCCCGCCCTGACCTCCGGTACCGTCCTGGCCCCCGCCGGCCCAGGGGCTGCGCGGCTGCCACGGCTCGTCCGGGGCATCCGCCGGCGGCGGCGCGAAGGGGTTGCGCTCGCCGGTGTCGTCGCCGCTGCTCATGGGTTCAGCCATTCCTTCTCGGTCGGGGCCTCGTTCGGAGGGTCTCGCGTCGGAGCGGTCTCCCGCGCCCCAATGATCCCGCAGCCGCCCGCCGGGCCGTCGGCGGGCCGTGCCCGGGGCCCGGGAGGGCCGGTACGGGCCGGGGCAACTCCGGTGCGGCGGGCCGGAGGAGATCCCCGTCTCAACTACGCGCGTAGCGCCGCCGGGAGGGTGCGGAGGCCGTCCGACCAGCCGTTATCGTGGTGACGGTCAGCAGCCCACAGAGGTTCCCCGGGGCCCGCGTCGCGGTGGGTTTCCCCGGAGTTCCCCCTCGCTCGACCTGCCGTTCGTAGTGGCCCCACCGCCGGTGGACGTACCAGCGGACGGCGCCCGACCTACGGAGAAACGCGCAGTGGCCGCCCCCGCCCAGCACTTCCCGCCCCGTACGCCCGGTCCGGCCCGACTGGTGGTGCTGGTCTCCGGCTCCGGCACCAACCTCCAGGCGCTGATCGACGCCGTCGCCGACCCGGCCTACGGCGCCGGGATCATCGCGGTCGGCGCGGACCGGGACGGGATCGCCGGACTGGAGCGCGCCGGGAAGGCCGGCCTGCCGACCTTCGTCCACCGGGTGAAGGACTTCCGGGACCGCGCCGACTGGGACCGCGCGCTGACCGCCTCCGTCGCCGGGTACCAGCCGGACCTGGTGGTCACGGCCGGCTTCATGAAGATCCTCGGCCCCGAGTTCGTCGCCGCCTTCGCCGGGCGGATCGTCAACACCCACCCCGCGCTGCTGCCGTCGTTCCCCGGCGCCCACGGCGTCACCGACGCGCTCGCGTACGGCGTGAGGGTCACCGGCTGCACCGTCCACCTGGTCGACTCCGGCGTGGACACCGGGCCGATCATCGCGCAGGGCGTCGTCGAGGTCACCGACGCCGACCACGCCGATGGCGGCGAAGCGCTGCACGAGCGCATCAAGACTGTCGAGCGGAAGCTGCTCGTCGACGTCGTGGGCCGACTGGCCCGCGAAGGTCACCGCATCGAGGACCGAAAGGTATGGATTCCGGCATGAGTGCCAGCTCCACCACCACGCCCGTTTCGGAGAACGTTCGTCCGATCCGTCGCGCGCTGATCAGCGTGTACGACAAGACCGGTCTGGAGGAGCTGGCCCAGGGCCTGCACACCGCCGGGGTCGCCATCGTCTCCACCGGCTCCACCGCCGGCCGGATCGCCGCCGCCGGCGTCCCGGTGACCGAGGTCTCCGAGCTGACCGGCTTCCCGGAGTGCCTGGACGGGCGCGTGAAGACGCTGCACCCCCGCGTGCACGCCGGCGTGCTGGCCGACCTGCGGCTGGAGTCGCACCGCGCGCAGCTGGCCGAGCTGGGTGTCGAGCCCTTCGACCTGGTTGTGGTGAACCTCTACCCGTTCAAGGCCACCGTCGCCTCCGGCGCGACCCCGGACGAGTGCGTCGAGCAGATCGACATCGGTGGCCCGAGCATGGTCCGCGCCGCCGCGAAGAACCACCCCTCGGTGGCCGTGGTGGTCGACCCGGCCCGCTACGGCGACGTGCTGGAGGCGGCGCGGGAGGGCGGCTTCGACCTGGCCACCCGCAAGCGCCTGGCCGGTGCCGCGTTCGCCCACACCGCCGCCTACGACGTGGCCGTCGCCTCCTGGTTCGAGGACGGCTACGCGCCCAGCGACGAGCGGTTCCCCGAGTTCCTGGGCGCCACCTGGGAGCGGCAGAACGTGCTGCGCTACGGCGAGAACCCGCACCAGGGCGCCGCGCTGTACAGCGACGGCACCGGCGGCCTGGCCGGCGCGCAGCAGCTGCACGGCAAGGAGATGTCGTACAACAACTACGTCGACACCGACGCCGCCCGCCGCGCCGCCTACGACCACGCCGAGCCGGCCGTCGCGATCATCAAGCACGCCAACCCGTGCGGCATCGCGACCGGCGCCGACGTCGCCGAGGCGCACCGCAGGGCGCACGAGTGCGACCCGGTCTCCGCGTACGGCGGCGTGATCGCGGTCAACCGTCCGGTCACCGTCGCGCTGGCCGAGCAGATCGCCCCGATCTTCACCGAGGTCGTGGTGGCCCCCGGTTACGAGGAGGGCGCCCTGGAGGTGCTCACCCGCAAGAAGAACCTGCGGGTGCTGCTGGCCCCCGGGGCCCCGGCGAACCGCCAGGAGGTGCGCCCGGTCTCCGGCGGCGTGCTGCTCCAGGACGCCGACCGGGTGCACGCCGAGGGCGACGACCCGGCGAACTGGACCCTCGCCAGCGGTGAGGCGCTCGCCGCGGACGAGCTGGCCGAGCTGGCCTTCGCCTGGCGGGCCTGCCGGGCCGTGAAGTCCAACGCGATCCTGCTGGCCAAGGACGGCGCCTCGGTCGGCGTCGGCATGGGCCAGGTCAACCGGGTGGACTCCTGCAAGCTCGCGGTCGAGCGGGCCGGGGAGCGCGCCAAGGGCGCCTACGCGGCCTCGGACGCCTTCTTCCCGTTCGCGGACGGCCCGGCGATCCTGATCGCGGCCGGTGTCAGGGCGATCGTGCAGCCCGGTGGTTCGATCCGCGACGAGGAGGTCGTCGCGGCGGCCGCCGAGGCCGGTGTGACCATGTACTTCACCGGTGCGCGGCACTTCTTCCACTGATCCCGCCCACGGCGTGACGGTGTGACAGAGCGGCCCGGCCCCCTCCGAGGAGGGAGCCGGGCCGCTCTGTCACGGGGACCGGTCAGTACCGCGGGCGGTTGAACCAGTTGACGCCGTCCTGGATGCACATGGCGGTGATCCAGATGATGCTGATCGCCAGCCAGAGCACGGCCATCACCAGGCCGACCGCGGTGCCGCCGGAGACGGCGCCCAGCAGGATCAGCAGGCCGACCAGGGCGCCCAGCGAGCCGTACACGATGGTGGTGACCCGGACGGCGTTGCCGCCCTTGCCGAACTTCGCGCCGAGCGTGATGGAGAGCGCGGCGAACAGCCCGAACACCACACCGACGACGAGCAGGACACCGGCGGCGGCGTCGCCCAGCGCGGTGAACGGGTTGTCGTCGCTGGTGGTCCTGCTGGCGGCGGTGGTGACGTCCTTGGCGGCCGCCCCGATGATGATGTAGGAGATCGCGGCGAGCGTCTGCACGCCGCCGACGATGAACAGCAGCACCCGGGCGGTGGTCATCAGGCCCGGCATGGACGGCGGCGCGACCGGCACGTAGCCGTAGGCCGGGGCCTGCTGCGGGTAGCCGTAGCCCGGGGCGGCGGCCGGCGGCGGGGCCTGCTGCGGGTAGCCGTAGCCGGGGGCGGCCTGCGGCTGGCCGTAGCCCGGGGCCGCGGCCTGCGGCTGGCCGTACGGGTTGTTCGGGTCGGGCGGGTAACTCATGGATGCCTCCGGGCAGTTACGGGGACGCGGGGACGGGACGCTGACGGCCCGGTGCCGGCTGGTGAGTCGGGTCACCGGCCGAAGGGGACGCTAGCGCGGCGGGGTGACAGCCCGGCGGCGGTGACGGGCGCCGCGGCTCGGCAGAGTGGTGAGCGTCAGGGAAGCGAGTCGGCCGACGGGTGAGGCACGGGCGGGGCGGTGCCGCCGCGGTCGGACTGCTCGTTCTGCTGTGATCGGCTCACTGGCTCTTTCCCCCGGGGTACAACGCTCCGCCGCGAGGGCCGTCGGCCCGTCACCGGGCCGGTTCGCGGCGGGAATGCGCTTATCGTCAACCGGACGATGGCGCCCTGTCCAGCCGGTTCCGCGCGCCGGGTCAAGACTGTGGCGCAACCGCAACGTGCGGCGAACCTTCGTACCCGTCCGTTCACCCGCTCGTCCACCGCGTGTCCACCCGTCCGCACGGCCGTCCGGGACCGTCCCGCGCCGGTCGGGCGCCCTCGGTACGGGGAGCCCGCGCGATCCGGGAGAATGGGGTCATGACTGCCCAGATTCTCGATGGCAAGGCCACCGCCGCCGCGATCAAGTCCGAACTCGCCGCCCGCGTGGCGGTCCTCAAGGCGAAGGGCGTCACGCCCGGCCTCGGCACCGTCCTGGTCGGCGACGACCCGGGCAGCCGCTGGTACGTGAACGGCAAGCACAAGGACTGCGCCGAGGTCGGCATCGCCTCGATCCAGCGCGAGCTGCCCGCCACCGCCACCCAGGAGGACGTCGAGAACGTCGTCCGCGAGCTCAACGCCGACCCGACCTGCACCGGCTACATCGTCCAGCTGCCGCTGCCCAGGGGCCTCGACCAGAACCCGGTCCTGGAGCTGATGGACCCGGACAAGGACGCCGACGGCCTGCACCCGACCTCGCTCGGCCGGCTCGCCCTGGGCATCGACGGCCCGCTGCCGTGCACCCCGCTCGGCATCGTCGAGCTGCTGCGCCGCCACGACGTCGAGATCAACGGCGCCGAGGTGGTCGTGGTCGGCCGCGGCATCACCGTCGGCCGCTCGATCGGCCTGCTGCTGACCCGCCGCAGCGAGAACGCCACCGTCACCCTGTGCCACACCGGCACCCAGGACCTCGGCGCCCACCTGCGCAAGGCCGACATCATCGTGGCCGCCGCCGGCGTGCCGCACCTGGTCAAGCCGGAGGACGTCAAGCCGGGCGCCGCGGTGCTGGACGTGGGCGTCAGCCGCAGCGAGGGCAAGATCGTCGGCGACGTCCACCCGGGCGTGGCCGAGGTGGCCGGCTGGATCTCCCCGAACCCCGGCGGTGTGGGCCCGATGACCCGCGCGATGCTGCTCAACAACATCGTCGAGGCGGCCGAGCGCCGCGCCGGCGTCTGACACCCGAGGGACGGCGAGCGATGACTGAACCGCGACCGGCGAAGCCCCGGCGCAGGCCGGTCGGCACCACCGGCACCCTGCCGCCCGAGGGCGCGGGCGCGGCCTTCGGACGCGACCACGCCCTGCCGGTGCGGCAGTGGCCGATAACGCTGGTCCTGCTGGTGGTCGGCGCGGGCCTCGCGGTCACCTGGTTCGCCGACTTCAAGGACGGTTTCAAGTACGGGCTGCTGATCCTCGGCTGCGGCGTGCTGCTCGGCGCGGTGCTGCGGCTGGTGCTGCCCGAGGTCGGGATGCTGGCGGTGCGCAGCCGTTTCACCGACGTGATCGTGCTGACCTTCCTGGGCGCCTCGATCGTGCTGCTGACGCTGGTGGCCCAGCCGAACCCGTGGGTGCAGATACCGCTGCTCGACAACATCGGCCAGCTGATGGGCCGGCCCAAGCACTGACCGGCCCGCACCGACGGCCCGCACGGGCCGTTCGCGCGGGTCGTTCGCGCGGGTCGTTCGCGGCCCCCGCCCGATCCCCCGGATTCCGGGGGATCGGGCGGGGGCCGCGGCGCGTTCTGTGACGCATCAGCCAGGCCGGTACCCGCGGCGTAGGCTTCCCTTTGCGATAACCTGACGCCGGTCTCTCGATGTCGAGAGACCGTCCTCGGCTCCAGCGCCGGTGTGCCTGGGGCGCCTGGCGATTTGCTGGAGAAGGTAGAAATGACTCGCACCCCCGTCAACGTCACCATCACCGGAGCGGCCGGCCAGATCGGCTACGCGCTGCTCTTCCGCATCGCCTCGGGCCACCTGCTCGGCGCCGACGTGCCGGTGAACCTGCGCCTCCTGGAGATCCCGCAGGGCCTGAAGGCCGCCGAGGGCACCGCCATGGAGCTCGTCGACTGCGCCTTCCCGCTGCTGCGCGACATCACGATCACCGACCAGCCGAACGAGGCCTTCGACGGCGCCAACGTCGCGCTGCTGGTCGGCGCCCGTCCGCGCACCGCGGGCATGGAGCGCGGTGACCTCCTCAAGGCCAACGGCGGCATCTTCGGCCCGCAGGGCAAGGCCATCAACGCCCACGCCGCGGACGACATCAAGGTCCTGGTCGTCGGCAACCCGGCCAACACCAACGCCCTGATCGCCCAGCGCAACGCCCCGGACGTCCCGGCCGAGCGCTTCACCGCGATGACCCGCCTGGACCACAACCGCGCCGTCGGCCAGCTGTCCATCAAGACCGGCGCCCCGGTCTCGGACATCAAGCGCGTCACCATCTGGGGCAACCACTCCGCGACCCAGTACCCGGACATCTTCCAGGCCGAGATCGCCGGCAAGCCGGCCTTCGAGGCCGTCGGCAGCGACCAGGCCTGGCTGGAGGGCGACTTCATCCCGACCGTCGCCAAGCGCGGTGCCGCCATCATCGACGCCCGTGGCGCCTCCTCGGCCGCCTCGGCCGCCAACGCCGCCATCGACCACGTGCACACCTGGGTCAACGGCACCGCCGAGGGCGACTGGACCTCCATGGGCATCGTCTCCGACGGCTCCTACGGCGTTCCGGCCGGCCTGATCTCCTCCTTCCCGGTCACCACCAAGAACGGCGCGTTCGAGATCGTCCAGGGCCTGGAGATCTCCGACTTCTCGCGCGCCCGCATCGACGCCTCGGTCAAGGAGCTGGCCGACGAGCGCGACGCGGTCCAGGAGCTCGGCCTCATCTGAGCCCGCCCCGCACGGCTGTACCGGCGGCCCGCCGCTTCCCTCCCGGAAGCGGCGGGCCGCCGTCGTGTCAGGCTCCGGCCCGCCCGTCGTGTCCGGCGCCCGCCCGCACCGGCCGCCCTACACTGGCCCGCTGTGAACGAAACCCTCGGGGACGCCGCGCTCGTCCTCGTCTTCATCATGCTGGGCGGGCTGTTCAACGTCGCCGAGATCTCGCTGATCTCGCTGCGCGAGGGCCAGATCCGGGCGCTGGAGGCGCGCGGCACCCGGCGCTCGGCGCGGGCCGCGCACCTGGCCGCCGACCCCAACCGTTTCCTGGCCGCCGTGCAGGTCGGGGTGACCTGCATGGGCTTCCTGTCCGCCGCCTTCGGCGCGGACACCCTGGCCGGCAAGGTCGCCCCGCTGTTCGTCCGGGCCGGGCTGTCCGAGGGCGTGTCCGACGCGGTGGCACTGGTCGGCCTCACCCTGGTGATCAGCTACGCCTCGCTGGTGCTGGGCGAGCTGACCCCGAAGCGGATCGGTCTTCAGCGCGCCGAGTCCATCGCGGTCATCGCCGCCCCGGTCGTGGACGTGATGTCGGTGGTGCTGCGCCCGGCGATCTGGCTGCTCGGCCACTCGACCAACCTGATGGTCCGGCTGCTCGGCGGCGACCCGGCCGCCGGCCGCGGCTCGATGAGCTCCGAGGAGCTGCGCGGCCTGGTCGCGGCCAGTACCGAACTCGGAAGCGACGAACGGGCGTTGATCGCGGACGTGTTCTCCGCGGGGGAGCGCCAGCTGCGCGAGGTGATGGTCCCGCGCACCGAGGTGACCTTCCTGGACGCCGAGCGCCCGCTGGCCGCCGTCCGGCACCAGGCCGACACCTCGCCGCACTCGCGCTACCCGGTGGTCGAGGGCAGCGCCGACGCGGTGGTCGGCTTCGTCCACGTCCGCGACCTGTACGGCGCGCGCGGCGAGCAGGCCGCCAAGGTCCGCGACCTGTCCCGCCCGGTCAAGCTGCTGCCCGGCACCAAGCGGGTGCTGGAGGCGATGGGCGAGATGCGCCGGGAGGGCCACCACCTGGCGATCGTGGTGGACGAGTACGGCGGCACCGCCGGGATCGTCACCCTGGAGGACCTGGTCGAGGAGGTGATCGGCGAGATCAGGGACGAGTACGACCGCCCGGAGGCCGCGCCCACCCGCCGGCTGGCCGGCGGCGGCGTGGAGCTGGACGGTCTGCTCAACCTCGGCGACTTCGCGGAGGAGACCGGCGTCACCCTGCCCGAGGGGCCGTACGAGACGGTGGCCGGCTGCCTGGTCGCCGCGCTCGGCCGGCTGCCCAGGGACGGCGACCAGGTGCGCGTCCCGGTCGAGGGCGACGGCGAGGTGCTGCTGACGGTGGCCAAGGTCGAGGGCCGGCGGATCGCCAGGGTGGGGGTGAGTGCGGTCACACTGGCCGGACCTCCGGGGGCGGAGGTTTCCTGAGCGAGCGGTGGAACTGGAAGAATGGCCCGCATGGTCAACGCAGCGGTCACTGGTCCGGTCAAGGACCGTCCCCGGGTGCTCTCCGGCATCCAGCCCACCTCCGGCTCGTTCCACCTCGGCAACTACCTGGGCGCGGTGCGCCAGTGGGTCGACCTCCAGAAGGAGAACGACGCCTTCTACATGGTGGTCGACCTGCACGCCATCACGGTCGCCCAGGACCCGAAGGAGCTGCGCGAGAACACCCGGGTCTCCGCTGCCCAGCTGCTCGGTGCCGGCCTCGACCCGGAGCACTGCACCCTGTTCGTCCAGTCGCAGGTGCCCGAGCACGCGCAGCTCGCCTGGGTGATGAACTGCATCACCGGCTTCGGCGAGGCCTCCCGGATGACCCAGTTCAAGGACAAGTCGACCCGGCACGGCGCCGACAGCACCACCGTCGGCCTGTTCACCTACCCGGTCCTGATGGTCGCGGACGTCCTGCTCTACCAGGCGGACGCCGTCCCGGTCGGTGAGGACCAGCGCCAGCACCTGGAGCTCACCCGGGACCTCGCGGACCGGTTCAACACCCGTTTCGGGTCGACCTTCACGGTCCCGAAGCCGTACATCCTCAAGGAGACGGCGAAGATCATGGACCTCCAGGACCCCGGCGTGAAGATGAGCAAGTCCGCGTCCTCGCCCAAGGGTCTGGTCAGCCTGCTGGACGAGCCGAAGGCGAGCGCGAAGAAGTTCAGGAGCGCCGTCACCGACACCGGCACCGTGGTCTCCTACGACGAGGAGCAGAAGGCCGGCGTCTCCAACCTGCTGCGCATCCACTCCGCGCTCAGCGGGCAGTCGGTCGACCAGCTGGTCGAGCACTTCGAGGGCAAGATGTACGGCGCCCTGAAGACCGAGCTGGCCGAGCTGTTCACCGAGTGGGTCACCCCCTTCCAGGAGCGCACCCGCACCTTCCTGGACGACCCGGCCGAGCTGGACCGGGTGCTGGCGAACGGCGCCGAGAAGGCCCGCGAGGTGGCGTCCAGGACGCTGGAGTCGGTGTACGACCGGATCGGCTTCCTCCCGGCCGCCAAGCGGTGACTCCCCTCACGCACCTGCCCGGTGGTGGCGACCTCCCCGAGGTCGTCACCATCGGCGTGTCCGTGAGCGTCCCGGACCCGTACGGCACGGCGATCCAGGACGCCAGGGCCGGGCACGGCGATCCGCTGGCCCGGTCGATACCCACGCACGTCACCTTGCTGCCGCCGACCGAGGTGCCCGCCGGGGAGCTGCCGAAGATCGAGGAGCACCTGGCGGCGGTGGCGGCCGCGCACCGGCCGTTCCGGATGCTGCTGCGCGGCAGCGGGACCTTCCGCCCGGTCTCCCCTGTGGTGTACGTCCGGGTCGAGGAGGGCGCGCAGGAGTGCCGGCTGCTGGAGGCGGACATCCGCTCCGGCCCGCTGGCCCGCGAGCTGGCCTTCCCGTACCACCCGCACGTGACGGTCGCCCACGGCCTGCCGGACGACGTGTTGGACCAGGCGTACGAGCAGGCGCGCGGTTTCCGGGCGGCCTTCACGGTGTCGGGCTTCGGCCTCTCCCGCTTCGGCACGGACGAGGTCTGGCGGCCCTGGCGGAGCCACTCCTTCGGCTGAGCTGCCGGAGCAGGCCCGAGCCGGGCCCGAACCGGGTCCGAGCCGGGCCCGAACTAGCCCGCGGCCCGCCCCAGTTCGAGCATCCGGTCGACCACCCGGCGGGCCGCGCCGCCGTCCTCCAGCACACTGTGCTCGGCCTGGAAGCGCCGGTAGCGCTCGGCGTAGCCGGGCGGCAGCGCGGCGTCGCCGTCGGCGAGTCCGCGCAGCGCGCCGAGCAGTTCGGCCGAGGTCGGCACCAGCGGCCCGGGGGCGTTCGACTCGAAGTCGAAGTAGAAGCCGCGCAGGGTGTCGCGGTAGTGCTCCAGGTCGTAGGTGAAGAAGTACATCGGACGGCCGGTGATGGCGAAGTCGAACATGATCGACGAGTAGTCGGTCACCAGCACGTCCGCGACCAGCAGCAGTTCCTGCGGGTCGGGGTAGTCCCCGCAGTCGTACAGGAAGCCGTCGCCGGCGCCGGGCAGCGGCTCGCGCACGTGCGCGTGCGGACGGACCAGCAGCACGTGGTCGGAGCCGAGCAGGCGCCGGGCGTGGTCGAGGTCCAGCCGGAGGTCGAGCCGGAACCCGTCGCCGTCGCCGCGCTGCTGGTCCTCGCGCCAGGTGGGCGCGTACAGCACGATCCGCTTGCCCTCGGGGATGCCGAGCCGGCGGCGGACGGCCGCGGCGGTCCGCTCGTCCGGGCGGGCGAGCACGTCGTTGCGCGGGTAGCCGGACTCCAGCACCTCGCCGCCGTAGTGGAAGGCGCGCCGCAGGATCGGGGTGGCGAACGGGCTGGGGGAGAGCAGCAGGCTCCACTGCGGGGTCTCCCGGTCGAGCGCCTCCAGGTAGCCGTGGTCGGACAGCCAGGGGTTCTCGACGTCGTGGGCGATCCGCTTCAGCAGGGAGCCGTGCCAGGTCTGCACGACGACCTGGCCGGGGCGGCGCTCCAGGAAGTCGGGGAAGTGGGTGTTGCCGACCAGGTAGCGGCAGGTGGCCAGCGCGCGGTACCACTCCGGGCTCCAGATCCGCACCGGGACGACCCCGGGCGGGACCTCGGCCTGGGCGTCGTCGACCACCCACAGGTGCTCGGACTCCGGCTCCCGGCGCGAGAGTTCGGCGTGCACCGCGCGCGGCGAGTCGGCGTAGCCGCGGCCGCCGAACACGTCGTACAGCACCGCCTCGCGCAGCGGCTCGTGGCGGGCGGCCGGGTAGCGCTCGGCGCGCTGGCGGCTCTGCGCCCAGGCGCTGCGCTCGGTGGGGGTGAGCACCGGGGTGGAGTCCACCAGCAGGGTGTCGTGCCAGCGGCGCTGCAGCAGGATCCGCTTGCCGCCCGCGGTGGCGGCGGCGGGGACGGTGGGCAGCGCGGCGGGGGCGGCGAGCAGCGGGCGGCCGTCGCCGGGGCGTCCGGCCGGCTCCAGCGCGGCCTCCCAGATGCCCTTGCGCAGCGGCAGCGCGGCGCCGTCGGAGCCGGTGCGGGTGGCGGGCACCCGGACCCGGAAGCGGCCGTCCGGGCCGGTGTCGACCGGGGTGCGGACCTCGCTCGCGGTGCCGGAGTGACGCAGCACCAGCTCCAGCCGGTCCGCGGCCGGATCCGGGCAGTGGCCGGACAGCTCGAAGCCGTCGTCCCGTACGGCGATCCGGTCGACCAGGCCGGCCGCGGGCTGGACGCAGACCTGGAGCCGGCCGTCGGCGAGGTGCTTGAGGTAGAGCACCCGGTCCGGGGTGCCGGGCAGCCGGTGCTGGCCGGCCACCGGGCCGCCGCGCTCGTCGAGGCAGAGCTGCTCGGTGCCGCCGTCGGGGCGCAGCAGTTCGGCGTCCCAGTGCTCCAGTCCGCCGCCGCCGCGTCCGTCGGCGGTGAACGGCCGGTACGGCAGCCGGACGGTGAAGCCGTTGCCGGTGCGGTCGAGCGGCTGCTCGGCCGCCGCGTCGCTCTCCCGGTGGCGCAGCCGCAGCACGGTGCCCGGGGGGCAGTCGTCGGCGACGCCGGCGAGGTCGAGGCCGTCGTCGGCGGGGGTGACCCGGGTGATCCGGACGGCCGGGCGCTCCAGCAGCAGCCGGAGCCGGTCGTCCGCGAAGAAGGGCTGGAGCCGGACGTCGCGGTCCACCCAGCGGGCCGGCGGGTACTCGCCGGAGCCGCACCAGTGCGGGGCGAGGGCGCCGTACTGGCGGCGCACCCTGGTGGGGCGCGGGCGGGTGAAGAGCGTGGTCTCGATCTGCCATTCGCCGAGCAGCCAGTCGCCCCCGCGGCGCAGCCGGTCGGGTTCTATCAGCGCGGTGAAGCCGGACCAGTCGTGGTTGTGCTCGGGCTGGGCGCTGTCGTCGGTGACCTCGGGCATCCGGCGGGGCCTGGAGCGCAGGTGCACCGGCGGTTCGGACGGGTCCTGGTGGCGCAGGGTCAGCCAGGTCCAGGCGGAGCCGGGGCGGCCGGTGTCACGGTCGTTCGGGCGGGCGAAGCCGGTGAGTTCCAGGCCGCGGCCGTGCCAGCGGGCGCGCAGCAGCCCGAAGACGACGTCCTGGTCGTCGTCCGGGCGGCCGGTGGTCACACGGGGAGCGGCGTGTGGCAGGACGAACCGTGTGAGCACAGGCATCGCTGGACGGGCCCTTCGGGGACGGGGTCCCGGTGCATGACGGTGCACCGGGAAGGGGTCGCCGGGCCGGTTTCGATCGGGCCGGGACCGAATTGACATCCCATACCGGGACGCCACCCGGGGTCAACTGTACGGTTCGGCGAATTTCCTCGGAAATTCGCTGGCGAAACGTGAGTTCGAGTGCAATGCGGGCGTAAAGGGCGGTGATCCTCCCAGGAAATTCCCAGGAAATGCCGAAGCGCCCGGCGCGAACCGCGCCGGGCGCTCCTGTTGCGGGCCGGTGACTACCCCTCGATGCGGAGCATCGCGTCGACCACCCGGGCGGAGGCCTGGCCGTCGTCCAGGTCGCAGTACGCCTCGCGGAACGCGGCGGCCTTGTCCGCGTGCTCGGCGGCGACCTCGTCCACCCGGCCGAGCGCGGAGACGAGTTCCTCGGAGGTGGCCAGCAGCGGGCCGGGCGCCTCCGCCTCGAAGTTCAGGCTGAAACCGCGCAGGTTGTCCCGGTAGTGCTCCAGGTCGTGGGTGAAGAACAGCATCGGCTTTCCGGTCGACGCGAAATCGAACACGCTGGCCGAGTAGTCGGTCACCAGTACGTCGGCGATCAGCAGCAGCTCCGCCATGTCGGGGTAGCTGCCGACGTCCCAGATGTAGCCGTTGCCGGCGCCCGGGATCTGGCCGCACATCAGGTTGTGCCGGCGCACCAGCAGCACCTGGTCGTCGCCGAGCGCGGCCTTGGCGGCCGCGAGGTCGATCCGCAGGTCCATCTGGTAGCCGCCGTCCGGCCGGCGCCGGTCCTCGCGCCAGGTCGGCGCGTAGAGCACGACCTTCTTGCCCTCGGGCAGGCCGAGCCGTTCCCTGACCTGCTCGGCGGTCTTCTCCCGGTCGGACGCGAACAGCAGGTCGTTCCGGGGCGAACCGCTCTCCAGGATCTCGCCCTTGAAGTCGAAGGCGCGCCGCAGCACCGGGGCCGACCAGCGGTTGCCGGCCACCAGCAGGCTCCAGTTCGGAACCTCGCGGGCCAGGCCCTTGAGGTAGTGGGCGTCGGTGAACCAGACCTTCTCGAAGTCGAAGCCGATCTGCTTCAGCGGGGTGCCCTGCCAGGTCTGGACGACCACCTGGCCGGGGCGGCGGACGAAGAAGTCGGGCAGGTGGGTGCTGGTCACGATGTACTTGGAGGTGGCCAGCGCCTCGATCCACTCCGGGCTCCACAGCCGGATCGAGGCCGCGCTCTGCGGCAGCTCGGCCTGGAGGTCGTCGTTGCCCCACAGGTGCTCCAGCGGCAGGCCGCGGCGGACCAGCTCCTCGTGGACCGCCCGCGGCGAGTCGGCGTACATGCTGCTGTTGCCGGCGTTGTACAGCACCGTGTCGCGCACCGGCAGCCGGCGGGCGGCCGGGTAGTCCACGGTGCGGATCAGCCGCTGGCGGAAGCCGGACCGCTCCTCGGGCAGCAGCACCGCGTACGACTCCAGCGACAGGCCGTCGTGGTGGCGGCGCTCCAGCCCGATCCGCTTGCCGCGGGACTCCACCTCGACCGGCAGCGTCCCGAAGCACTCGGGGGCGATCAGCGCGTGGCCGTCCGGCAGGTCCTCCGCCGGCACGCCGACCGGGCGGAAGGCGACGTTCCAGGTGCCCTTGGCGAGCGGCACCCGGCCGGCGAAGGAGGCGGTCGGGACGGTGGGCAGCGCGGTGCGGAACCGGCCGTCCGAGATCTCCACCGGGTAGACGTGCTCCTCCTCGCGCCAGTTGTGACGGACCACCAGCTCCCAGCGGTGCGCGCCGGGCAGCGGGAACGAGCCGCTCAGCAGGAAGCCGTCGGCGCCGCGCGCGGCGACCTCCTCCACCAGCGGCTGGAGCACCTGGTCGGAGAACTGGAGGTGCCCGCCGGGGGAGGGCTTGGAGTAGAGCGCCCGGCGCTCGCCGGCCGGGGCCTGCGGGTTCAGCGCCAGGTGCAGCCGCTCGGGCGGGTTGCGGTCGTCCCAGGCCAGCCGGACGGTGCTGCCGTCGGTCAGCAGCAGCGCGGTGTCCCAGCGGTCCCGGCTGCGGTCGGGGGCGACCGGGTCCAGCTCGGCCCAGGCCTCCCGGACGGCGGTCAGCTGGGCGGCCGTGAAGGAGGCGGTGAAGGGCTGGAGCGAACCGACCGGCGCGCCCAGCTCCAGCGGGACGGTCACCTCGCGGTCCGACTCGACGTGGGTGAGCCGCAGCTGCGCCCCGGCGAAGCTCGGGCCGGAGCGGGCCGCGCCCGAGACCTCCACCCGGTCGCCCTGCACGGCCAGGCCGGTCACCCGGGCCTGGACCGTCTCCACCCGCAGGTAGACGAAGTTGTCCCGGACCCACGGCACGATCCGCACGTCCGGCTCGACCCACTGCGCCGGGATGTACTGCGCGGTGTCGCTCCAGCCGGCCGAGATCCGGCCCTTGTACACCCCGCCCTTGCCCGCGCCGGCCACCAGGAGGCGCCAGTGGCCGTCCTTCCACTGGCCGCGGTGCTTGAGCTTCTTCGGGTCGAGGGCGACGGTGAAGCCGGACCAGTCGCAGCTGTACAGGTCGTGGTTGCAGCTCGCGGTGGCCTCGGGGCTGTACGTGGTCTTCATCGGCACCGCGAGCACCCGGCGGCCCTTGGTCTCGCGCAGCACCAGGGTGCGGACCATGTCGCGCTTGTTGGCCGCGCCCAGCTGCTCCGGGTAGGCGTGCCCGGTCAGCTGGAGCTTCCCGCCGACCCAGGCGCTCTCGTACAGCCGGCTGCGCATGACCAGCGAGTTGTCCAGCTTGAGCACGCCGGCCGGCACGCTCTTGCGCCCGCCGCGCAGGAACGGGTAGTCGGCGTACGGGCGCAGCAGGCCGCGGGCCTGGACACCGCCGCTGCTCTCGCCCTCGTACTTGATCTGCTCGACCAGCTCGTCCACCCGGCCGGCCAGGGTCAGGTGGTACTTCAGCCGCAGCGGCGCGCGCAGCTTGCGGACCTGCTCGGGGCCGATCGCCCGGAGCAGCCGGCTGACGCTCTGGACGTAGGCGTCCCGGTACTCCTTGTCGCCGTCCACGACGGACCAGAAGAACATCGGGATCTCCTCGACGAGGGTGTTCTCGTCGTAGGAGCGCAGGTACTCGGCGAAGCGCGGCTCGGTCTGCTTCCGGAGCCAGCCGCGGACCAGCTCGACCGAGGTGACCCGGTCGATCAGACCCTTGGGGTTGGTGCGCATCTGCGTGATCGACATCTCGCCGACCTCGCGCTCGCGCCAGTGGTAGATCGGCTCGGAGAGCACGTCCACGCTCTTGGCGAGGTAGTGGTGCGGCACGCTGACCGGGGCGTCCTCGTACAGGATGCCCTCGGGGTAGAGCAGGTCGGCCGCGTCGAAGAACGTGCGGCGGTACACCTTGTTCCACGCGGTGCGGTCGGTGACCAGCGCCGGGACCTCGGTGATGTGGGTCTTGAGCTTGGTCTCCCTGAACGGCTTCGAGTGGCCGCCGGACTGGTAGTAGCCCACGGCGCGGAAGCGCAGCACGTTGCCGGTGCAGAAGTCCGAGCCGGTCTCGTCCAGCGTGTTGATCATCAGCTCGTACGCGCTCGGCGGCATCGAGTCGTCGCTGTCCACGAAGCACAGGAACTCGGCGTCCGGGTCGATGTGCCGGATACCGGTGTTGCGGGCCGCGCCGAGGCCCTTGTTGACCTGGCGTACCAGCCGGAAGCGGGAGTCCTTGGCCGCGTACGCCTCGGCGAGCGCCGCGCTGCCGTCCTTCGATCCGTCGTCGACCATGACGCACTCGAAGTCCGTGAAGGTCTGGGCGGCGATCGAGTCCAGGCATTCGACGAGGTAGCGCTCGACGTTGTAGATCGGAACGACGATGGAGAGGCGGGGAGCCATCGGCTACGCAGGCCTTTCTCGGGAGGAGCGTGGCGGCCCCTGAGGGGCCTGACCGCACTTTGGATCGGTGCGTACGTGCGACCCGATCCTACCTCCGGGCCCCACCGCTCCCCGGGGCCACTACGCTGGGCCGGTGCCCCGCTTCAGCGTGATCGTCCCCGTGTACCAGGTCCAGGACTACCTCGTCGAGTGCCTCGACTCGGTGCTCGGCCAGGACGGCCCGGACTTCGAACTGATCGCGGTGGACGACCGTTCCCCGGACCGCTGCGGCGCGATGCTGGACGAGGCCGCCGCCGCCGACGCCCGGGTCCGGGTGCTGCACCTGCCGGAGAACGTCGGCCTCGGCCGGGCCCGCAACGCCGGCCTGGAGGTCGCCACCGGGGACTACGTGGTCTTCCTGGACAGCGACGACACGCTCACCCCCGGCCTGCTGAAGAGCGTCGACGAGCGGCTCGCCGCCACCGGGGACCCGGACGTCCTGGTCTACGACTACGCCCGCACCTACGCCGACGGCCGGATCACCAGGGCCGCCTCCGCGCACGTCTTCGGCGCCGCCTCGCCCGACGTCTTCGACCTCACCGCCCGCCCCGACCTGCTCGACCTGCTCCAGGTCGTCTGGAACAAGGCCTACCGCCGGGGCTTCGTCACCGAGCAGCGGCTGGTCTTCCCGGCCGGCTACTACGAGGACACCCCCTGGACGTACCCGGCGCTGCTCGCCGCGGCCCGGATCACCCTGCTCGACCGGGTCGGCGTGCACTACCGCCAGCGCCAGGAGGGCGGCAACATCCTGGCCACCGCGAGCCGCAAGCACTTCGACGTCTTCGCCCAGTACGACCTGGTCTTCGCCTTCCTCGACCGCCGCCCCGACCTGGACCGCTGGCGCCCGGTCGTCTACGGCCGGATGCTGCACCACCTCAACACCGTGGTCTCCAAGCCCGGCCGGGTCCCGCCCGGCGACCGCCGCGAGTACTTCCGCCGGGCCGCCGCGCACTGCGCCCGGCTGCGCCCGGCCGGCTACCGCCCCCCGGCCGGCGTGGACGGCGTGCGCACCGAGCTGCTCGGCCGCGGCCGCTACGGCGCCTACCAGGCCGTCCGGGCCCTCGCCAAGGCCCGCCGACTCGTCAAGCGCTGACGTCAACCTGACGCCCATTCGGGCGAAGGTTCGGTATAACCGGTCGGGTGGACTTCCTGACCCGCCTGCCGGTCGTCGGCCCGCTCGTGGCCCGGGTGCTGCGCAGCCGCCCGTACCGGGTGTACGAGCACTTCGCCGCCGCCCGGGGCAACCGGCTGGCCGGCGCCGTCACCTTCTTCGGCTTCCTCGCCCTGTTCCCGCTGCTCACGGTGGGCCTGGCGATCGCCGCCGCGACGCTGAGCGACGGCCGGGTGCACGAGCTCCAGGAGCACATCTCCGACCAGCTGCCGGGGATCTCGGACGCCATCAACCTGCCCGCCCTGGTGTCCAACGCGGGCACCGTCGGGCTGGTCAGCGGGGCGCTGCTGCTGGTCTCCGGCCTCGGCTGGGTGGACACCATGCGCACCTCGATCCGGGACCTGTGGCAGCTGCCCCAGGAGGAGGGCAACCCGGTGCTGCGCAAGGCCTGGGACGTGGCGGTGCTGGCCGGCCTCGGCCTGGTGTCGCTGTTCTCGCTGGCCGCCTCCGCCGCCGGGACCACCCTGGCCGGCCGGATCGCCGACGCGATCGGTCTCAACAGCGGCTACCTGCTGACCGCGGTCGGCGTGCTGATCGCCACGGCCTGCGACATGCTGCTCTTCGCCTACCTGCTGGCGCCCTTCCCCGGGATCACCGGCCAGCGCCGCCGGGACCTGGTGCAGGGCGCGCTGATCGGTTCGGTCGGCTTCGAGCTGCTGAAGCTCCTGCTCGCCTCCTACCTGGGCTCGGTCGCCGGGCGGAACCTGTACGGGGCGTTCGCCACGCCGGTGGCGCTGCTGCTGTGGATCAACTTCGTCTCCCGGCTGCTGATGTACTGCGTGGCCTGGACGGCGACGGCCGACCCGGTGGCCGCCCGGGGGCGGGCCAGGGCGTACGGGCGGGCGCTGCTGGAGGCGGCCGACAAGGCGGAGGCCGCGGCGGAGGCCGCGGCCGGGGAGACCGCGGCCGGGGTCACCGGGCTCACCGAGGAGGAGAAGGGCAGGGGGAGGGTCCGGCCCCGGGACTGAGGCCGGGCCCTCCCGCCGGGCGTCGGATCAGCCGGCGGAGCGCCGCCGGCGCAGCACCACCGCGCCGCCGCCGACCGCGGCCCCGGCCAGCACCACGGCCGACCAGCCGGCGAGACCGAGCCCGCCGCCCCCGGCCGCCGCGGCGGGTGCCGCGGCGGCGGTGGCCGAGGGGTGCGGCGGCGGCGCGGGCGTGTCGGCGCCACCGGCCTGGCCGGTGGGCTCGGCGCCGCCCGGCGGCAGCTCGTCGACCAGCCGGCCGACCGGCTGGACCTTGCCGGCCGCGGCGAAGCCCCAGTCCAGCAGGGCGGCCGTCTCGTCGTACACCTTCTGGTAGCTCGCCGGGTGCATCACCGTCACCAGCAGGGTGCGGCCGTCCCGCTCGGCGGCGCCGACGAAGGTCGAGCCGGCGTTGGTGGTGGTCCCGTTCTTCACGCCGATCAGGCCCGGGTACTTGCCCAGCAGCCGGTCGGTGTTGGCGATCCCGAAGCTGCCGCGCTGTCCGGTGTTCTTGTCGACGCCGCCGGGGAACAGCGCGTCCCGGGTGGCGCAGTACGCCCGGAAGTCCGCGTTGCGCAGGCCGGCCCGGGCGAACAGCGACAGGTCGTAGGCCGAGGAGAGCTGGCCGTCCATGTCGTAGCCGTCCGGGGAGACCACCCTGGTGTCCCGGGCCTGGAGCGCGTCGGCGCGCGCCTGCATCTCGGCGACGGTCTGCTGGACGCCGCCGTTCATGTGCGCCAGGACGTGCACCGCGTCGTTGCCAGAGCTCAGGAAGACCCCGCGCCACAGGTCCTCGACCCGGTAGTCCAGGTTCTCCTTGATGCCGACCAGGCTGCTGCCGGGGCCGATCCCCTGGATCTCCTCGTCGGCGACCCGGTGCACCGCGTCGCGGTCGAACTTGGGCAGCACGGTGTCGGCGAAGAGGATCTTCAGGGTGCTCGCCGGGGGCAGCCGGAGGTGCGGATTGCTGGCCGCCAGCACGTCGCCTGACGCCGCGTCGGAGACTATCCAGGACTGGCCGGTGAGCTCGGCGGGCAGTGGCGGGGCGCCCGGCTGCGGGGCGACCTGCACCCCGGGGAGCCCGAGCCGCTCGCCGCCGACCGCGGCCGACGGCGGCGGCTGCTGCGGAGTCGCGCCCGCCGGGGCGGCGAGCAGTACCGGCAGGGCCGCGGTGAGCGCGGCGCACAGGCGCGCGAACGTGTGACGGGGTGTGGGCACCAGCAGACCGTACCCACTCCGGGCGCCCGGCGCCCGCCCCTCCGGGCCCGTACTCCGCAGGAGGGGCCCGCCCTACGCCGATCGGCGGCCCGCGCATACTGGGGACGCACACCGCCTTCACATGCGAGGACCCCCATGAAGCTCAGCCGCCGCACCTCCTGGTTCCTGACCGCCTTCGGGGTCTGGTCGATGATCATCTGGACGACCTTCGTCAAGAACCTCTGGAAGGACTCCGGCGGCCAGGCCTTCACCGGCGGCGACCACTCCCAGCCCACCGCGTTCTTCTGGGTCCACCTCCTGCTGGCGATCACCTCCTTCGTGCTCGGCGTCGCCGTCGGCACCATCGGCCTGCGCGGTCTGCGCGCCACCCGCCGCACCCCGGCCACCGACTGAATTCCGCCCTGCGCTAGCAAACGCCGAGGGACCCCGCCCGATCGGAGGATCGGGCGGGGTCCCTCGGTACGGCGGGTGGGATCAGAAGCGGCGGGTGACCAGCGCCCGCTTCACTTCCTGGATCGCCTTGGTGACCTCGATGCCACGCGGGCAGGCCTCGGAGCAGTTGAAGGTGGTGCGGCAGCGCCACACGCCCTCACGGTCGTTGAGGATCTCCAGGCGCTGCTCGGCACCCTCGTCGCGCGAGTCGAAGATGAAGCGGTGCGCGTTGACGATGGCGGCCGGGCCGAAGTACTGGCCGTCGTTCCAGAACACCGGGCAGGACGACGTGCACGCGGCGCACAGGATGCACTTGGTGGTGTCGTCGAAGCGCTCGCGGTCCTCGGCGGACTGCAGGCGCTCGCGCGTCGGGTCGTTCCCCTTGGTGATGAGGAACGGCATGACGTCCTTGTACGCCTGGAAGAACGGGTCCATGTCCACGACCAGGTCCTTGAGGACCGTCAGGCCCTTGATGGCCTCGATCGTGATCGGCTTCTCCGGGTTGACGTCCTTGATCAGGGTCTTGCACGCCAGCCGGTTGCGGCCGTTGATGCGCATGGCGTCGGAGCCGCAGATGCCGTGCGCGCAGGAACGGCGGTAGGTGAGGGTGCCGTCCTGCTCCCACTTGATCCTGTTGAGCGCGTCCAGGACGCGCTCCTTCGGGTCCAGCGTCAGCTGGTAGTCGACCCACACCGGGTCCGGGTGCTCCTCCGGGTTGAACCGGCGGATCCGGAAGGTGACGGTGATCGGCTGGACGGCACCGGCTTCGACCGCGTCCAGAGCGGCCGAGTGCGTCTCCACGGTCGGAGTGCTCATCAGTACTTACGCTCCATCGGCTGGTAGCGGGTCGTGACGACCGGCTTGTAGTCGAGGCGGATGGAGGTGCTGCCGTCGGCGGCGACCTCCTGGTACGCCATGGTGTGCTGCATGAACTTCACGTCGTCACGGGTCGGGAAGTCCTCGCGGTAGTGGCCGCCGCGGGACTCCTCGCGGGCCAGCGCGGAGACGGCCAGCACCTCGGCCAGGTCGAGCAGGTTGCCCAGCTCGACGGCCTCCAGCAGGTCCGTGTTGTAGCGGAAGCCCTTGTCCTGGATCGAGATGTTCTTGTAGCGCTCCTTCAGCGCGGCGATGTCCTCGACCGCCTGCTTCAGGGTGGCGCCGGTGCGGTACACCATCGCGTTGGTGTCCATGGTCTCCTGGAGCTCCTTGCGGATCTGCCCCACGGACTCGGTGCCGGTCGCCTCGCGCAGCTTGTCGACCATGCCCTGGACCAGCTCTTCCGGGTTCTCCGGCAGCGGCACGAACTCGTTGGCGTTGGCGTAGTCGGCGGCGGCGATGCCCGCGCGACGGCCGAACACGTTGATGTCCAGCAGCGAGTTGGTGCCCAGGCGGTTGGCGCCGTGCACGGAGACGCAGGCGACCTCGCCGGCCGCGTACAGGCCCGGGATGGCCTCCGTGTTGTTGCGCAGGACCTCACCCTCGACGTTGGTCGGGATGCCGCCCATGGCGTAGTGCGCGGTGGGCTGGATCGGGATCGGGTCCGTGTAGGGCTCGATGCCGAGGTAGGTGCGCGCGAACTCGGTGATGTCCGGCAGCTTGGCGTCCAGCTGCTCCGGCGGCAGGTGGGTCAGGTCCAGGTAGACGTGGTCGCCCTCGGGACCGCAGCCGCGGCCCTCGCGGATCTCGGTGTAGATCGCGCGGGAGCAGACGTCACGGGACGCGAGGTCCTTCATGACCGGGGCGTAGCGCTCCATGAAGCGCTCGCCGTCCTTGTTGCGGAGGATGCCGCCCTCGCCGCGGGCGCCCTCGGTGAGCAGGATGCCCATGCGCCAGATGCCCGTCGGGTGGAACTGGAAGAACTCCATGTCCTCCAGCGGCAGGCCGCGGCGGTAGACCAGGGCCTGGCCGTCACCGGTGAGGGTGTGGGCGTTGGAGGAGACCTTGAAGAACTTGCCGGTGCCGCCGGAGGCGAACACGACCGACTTGGCCTGGAAGACGTGGATCTCGCCGGTGGCCAGCTCGTACGCGACGACGCCGGCCGTCTTGCCCTCGTTGAGCAGCAGGTCGAGGACGTAGAACTCGTTGAAGAACTCGACGCCGTGCTTGACGCAGTTCTGGAACAGCGTCTGGAGGATCATGTGACCGGTGCGGTCGGCCGCGTAGCACGAGCGGCGGACCGGGGCCTCGCCGTGGTTGCGGGAGTGACCGCCGAAGCGGCGCTGGTCGATCCGGCCCTGCTCGGTGCGGGAGAAGGGCAGACCCATCTTCTCCAGGTCGAGGACGGCGTCGATGGCCTCCTTGCACATGATCTCGGCGGCGTCCTGGTCGACCAGGTAGTCACCGCCCTTGACCGTGTCGAAGGTGTGCCACTCCCAGTTGTCCTCCTCGACGTTGGCCAGGGCGGCGCACATGCCGCCCTGGGCCGCGCCGGTGTGGGACCGGGTCGGGTAGAGCTTGGTCAGGACGGCGGTGCGGCTGCGCTGCGTCGACTCGATGGCCGCGCGCATGCCGGCGCCGCCGGCGCCGACGATGACGGTGTCGTACTGGTGAATCTGCATGGGGGTTTAACTCGCCTCTGGCCTCTGCCGATGGTCGATGGTGCTCGCGGCTCAGATGTTGGGATCGAAGGTGAAGATCACCAGGGTGCCGAGCAGCACGGTGAAGACCGTGGCGACACCCATGAGTCCCTTGAGCCAGAGCCGGGTCGAGTCCTTCTCGGCGTAGTCGTTGATGACCTGACGCATGCCGTTGGCGCCGTGCAGCATGGCGAGCCAGAGCATCAGCAGGTCCCAGCCCTGCCAGAACGGCGAGGCCCAGCGGCCGGCCACGAAGGCGAAACCGATCTTGGAGACGCCACCGTCGAGGATCAGCATGATGAACAGGTGGCCGAGGATCAGCGCGACCAGGACGACACCGGACAGGCGCATGAAGAGCCAGGCCAGCATCTCGAAGTTGGTGCGGGTGCGACGCGGCGTCTTCTTGGTCCGCTTGCGCGGGGGCTCGATGACGAACGCGTCGGCCGGGTTGCCGGTGCCCAGTCCCTTGCCGGTGTGCGCCTGCTTGGAGGGGACGACGATGGCGTCGGAGATTTCCGTGGACATGTCTCGGCTCACTTCCCGAACCAGGAGATCAGCGTGTGCTGGAGGATCCCGTAGAAGGAACCGGCCATCAGGACGACCCAGACTCCGACGACGCTCCAGAGCATCTGCTTCTGGTACTTCGGGCCCTTGGACCAGAAGTCCACCGCGACGACGCGCAGGCCGTTCAGGGCGTGGAACAGGATGGCGGCCACCAGGCCGTACTCCATCAGGTTCACCAGGGGAGTCTTGTACGTCTGGATGACGGTGTCGTAGGACTCCGGCGACACTCGCACGAGGGCGGTGTCCAGGACGTGGGCGAACAGGAAGAAGAAGATGAGGACGCCGGTGACTCGATGAGCCACCCAGCTCCACATGCCTTCCCGGCCGCGGTACAGCGTTCCAGCCGGCACGGAAAAACCCTCCGGAAGCGATTGGGGGCTCGGCCGGCTTCGGTGTCGGTCAGCCCGGCCGGGTACGGTCCACCGGCCGCCAGCATCCTATCGACGCCTTGTGGTGAACCGCCTCCGGGGGTCCCAGGTGTGATCAATCAGGCACTTCTGGCCTAGTGCGGCGGGAACCGGGGCGGCTTTTGTGACGGTGGGTGAGGGCGTGACCGCGCCCCGCACCCGGGAGGTGCGGGGCGTGACGGGTCGGCGCTCACTCGCGCGGGTGAATTCATGAGTGAACTCACCCGCGCGGGTGAAACGGGGACGGCGGACGCCGGCTCAGCGCGCCGCGGCCTCCGTGTGGGTGGCGACCAGGTGCTCCAGGCGGGTGAGGGCGATCCGGCGGAGTTCGTCGGCCGCGATCAGCCGCTCCTCGTCCGGGTCGTTGGCGAGGCGGGTGCGGATGGAGGAGAGCACGGTGTCGAGCATCTCCTCCGGGACGACCCGTTCCAGGCAGACCACGAAGACGTGGCCGAACCGCGCCTCGTACGCGGCGTGCGCCGCCCGCAGTGCGGTGTGCGCTGCCTGGCTGCCGGGGGCCCGCATGCCGAGCAGCGGCTGCGGCATCCAGCCCTCGTCGGCCAGCGCCTCGGCGAGGTCGGCGGGGCGGAGGTCGTAGGAGGCCTCGCTGGCGGCTGCCAGCAGGGACTCGATGTCGGGGTAGGGGCGGTGTGCGGTGAGCCGCAGGGCCCAGCGGTGGCTGCCGCAGCAGGCGAGCAGGGCCTCCTCGGCGGCGCCGGCGTCGGCTTCGTTGAAGCGGTGCAACCCGAGGAGGGTCGGCTCTGTTCTGACGTCGAGCCGCTGTGGCGGGATGTCGGTGGCCAGCGGGTCCTCCTCGTGAGGGCGGGAAGGTGCCGGTGAAATGGGGTGGTGAGACGGGTGGGGTAGGGGCCGCGGAGGGGCGCTCGGGCGCCGGTCCGACTGCGCCTCCAAGGTAGTTGAGCGGTCATCAGTTGGGGAGGGCGCGCGCCGAATTCATCCGGACGAGCTATCAAGTTGTGACGTTGACACCTGGGCGTCAGTGCCCTCCCCGTCTTCCTCTGATAATCGGCTCCGCCGAAGTCCGAAGTCCGAAGTCCGAAGTCCGAAGTCCGAAGTCCGCATTTCGAATACCGAATGCCGAACGCCCGGAACGCCCGGTCGTCGCGGGCCCGGGCCGGGATTCAGCCGCGGTGGACCTTGTGGTTGGCGGCCTGCGCCCGGGGGCGGACCACCAGCAGGTCGATGTTCACGTGCGGGGGCCGGGTCACCGCCCACGCCACGGTGTCCGCCACGTCCTCCGAGGTGAGCGGTTCGGCCACGCCCGCGTACACCGCGGCGGCCTTCTCCTCGTCGCCGCGGAAGCGGGTGACCGCGAAGCCCTCGGACTTCACCATGCCGGGCGCGATCTCGATCACCCGGATCGGCTCCCCGCACAGCTCCAGCCGCAGCGTGGCCGCGATGGTGTGCGCGGCGTGCTTGGCGGCGACGTACCCGCCGCCGCCCTCGTACGCGGCCAGCGCGGCGGTCGAGGAGAGCACCAGGACCGTGCCGTCGCCGGTGGCCCGCAGGGCCGGCAGCAGGGCCTGGGTCACGTGCAGCACGCCGAGCACGTTCACCTCGTACATGGCCCGCCAGTCGGCCGGGTCGCCGTGCTCGACGGTCTCGGCGCCGATCGCGCCGCCGGCGTTGTTCACCAGGACGTCCACCCGGCCGACCGTGGCGGCGAAGGCGTCCACGGCGGCCCGGTCGGTGACGTCCAGCGTGACCGCCCGCGCCGAGCCGCCGCGGTCGCCGATCTCCTCGGCGAGCGCCTCGATCCGGTCGGTGCGGCGGGCGGTCAGCACCACGTCGAAGCCCTCGGCGGCCAGCCGGCGGGCGGTCGCCGCGCCGATTCCGCTGCTGGCACCGGTGACCACGGCCACCTTCTGCTCGGTCATTGCCACTCCCTGGGCTCGTCGGTCGTTCACCCGATCATCTCAACCGCGCCGTCGCCCCGGCGGGCCGGTCGCGTCACAGCGGGGGGAACCCCGATATTGCGAGGACCCCGCTCCCCAGTTCCGGAGGACCCCATGGCAGCCGAGCCGCGCCGCGCCGAGTCGGGCTTCGCGATCGAACCGCTCTACGGTCCCGGGTCCCCGGCCGGCCGGGACGCCGGCGCCCGGCTGGGCCGGCCGGGGGAGTACCCCTACACCCGGGGCGTCTATCCGACGATGTACACCGGCCGGCCCTGGACCATGCGCCAGTACGCGGGCTTCGGCACCGCCGCCGAGTCCAACGCCCGCTACCGGCAGCTGATCGCCGGCGGCGGCACCGGCCTCTCGGTCGCCTTCGACCTGCCCACCCAGATGGGCTACGACTCGGACGCGCCGCTCGCCGCGGGGGAGGTCGGCAAGGTGGGCGTCGCGGTGGACGGCGTCGAGGACATGGCGGTGCTGTTCGACGGCATCCCGCTCGGCGGGGTGTCCACCTCGATGACCATCAACGCGCCCGCCGCCCTGCTCCTGCTCCTCTACCAACTGGTCGGCGAGGCCCAGGGAGTGGCACCGGCGGCGCTCACCGGCACGGTCCAGAACGACGTGCTGAAGGAGTACATCGCCCGCGGCACCTACATCTTCCCGCCGCAGCCCTCGCTGCGGCTGGTGGCCGACGTGTTCCGGTACTGCCGGGCCGAGATCCCGCGCTGGAACACCATCTCCATCTCCGGCTACCACATGGCCGAGGCCGGAGCCGATCCCGCCCAGGAGGTCGCCTTCACCCTGGCCAACGGCATCGCCTACGTCCGCACCGCGCTCGCCGCCGGAATGGCGGTGGACGACTTCGCGCCCCGGCTCTCGTTCTTCTTCGTGGCCCGGACGACCCTGCTGGAGGAAGTGGCCAAGTTCCGTGCCGCGCGCAGGATCTGGGCCGGCATCATGCGGGACGGCTTCGGCGCCCGCGACCCGCGCTCGCAGATGCTGCGCTTCCACACCCAGACCGCGGGAGTGCAGCTCACCGCCCAGCAGCCCGAGGTCAACCTGGCCCGGGTGACCGTGCAGGCGCTCGCCGCGGTGCTCGGCGGCACCCAGTCGCTGCACACCAACAGCTTCGACGAGGCCATCGCGCTGCCCACCGAGAAGGCCGCCCGGCTCGCCCTGCGCACCCAGCAGGTGCTCGCGTACGAGACCGACGTGACCGCCACCGTCGACCCGTTCGCCGGCTCCTACGCCGTCGAGTCGCTCACCGACGAGGTGGAGGCCGCCGTGCGGGTGCTGATGGACCGGATCGAGGAGCAGGGCGGCGCGGTGGCCGCGATCGAACGGGGCTACCAGAAGGGCGAGATCGAGCGCACCGCCTACCGGATCCAGCGGGAGACCGACTCCGGCGAGCGGACGGTGGTCGGCGTCAACCGCTTCCGGTCGGACGCGGAGGAGCCCTACCGGCCGCTGCGGGTGGACCCGGCGATCGAGGCGCGGCAGGCGCGGCGGCTGGCCCGGCTGCGGGCCGAGCGCTCCGCCGGCGCCGTCACCCGGACGCTGGACGGGCTGCGCCGCGCCGCCGGGGGGACGGACAACGTGCTGTACCCGATGAAGGAGGCGCTGGCCGCCCGGGCCACCGTCGGCGAGGTGTGCGACGCGCTGCGCGGGGTGTGGGGGACGTACGAGCCGGTGGAGCGCTTCTGACGGGCCGTCGACCGCTCGTCAACCTGCCGGTGCCGCCCGGGAAGTGGCGGCCGTGACCGCCGGCCCGGGGGATCGTTGCACAGGTCACGCGACCCGGGGAAGGCGGCTGAAACGAGATGTCATACCCACCTGTCCGGCTGGTATGCGCCCATCCGGGCACTAGTTTTCCGGAAGTCGGGCCAAATCCCCCCAACAGGCCTACGATTGGGGAGATGAACCGTCCTGAGCCCGCTCAGTCGGGCGTCACTCTCGCCATCGCACGCCCCGCCGCCGATCTGCGCGAGCGGGTCCGGGCGCTGGAGCCCGAGCTGATCGCCTTCCGCCGTGACCTGCACCGGCACCCGGAGTTGGGCCGCCAGGAGTTCCGTACCACCGGGCTGCTGCGCGACCGGCTGGTGGCCGCCGGCCTCGACCCCAGGGTGCTGCCCGGCGGCACCGGAATGCTGGTCGACATCGTCCCGCCCGGCACCGCCCCGGGAACCGAGTTCCTGGCCTTCCGCGCCGACATCGACGCGCTGCCGATCGACGACGCCAAGACCGACGTGCCGTACCGCTCCACCGTCCCCGGCCGGGCCCACGCCTGCGGCCACGACGTGCACACCTCGGTGCTGCTCGGCACCGGCCTGGTGCTGTCCGAGGCGCTCCGCGCCGGCGAACTGCGCCGCCCCGTCCGGCTGGTGTTCCAGCCCGCGGAGGAGGTCATGCCGGGCGGCGCGCTGGACGTGGTCAAGGCCGGCGGGATGGCGGGCGTCGGGCGGATCTTCGCGGTGCACTGCGACCCCAAGGTGGAGGTCGGCCGGATCGCCCTGAAGGTCGGGGCGATCACCTCGGCCTGCGACCGCCTGGTGCTCCACCTGGACGGGCCGGGAGGGCACACCGCCCGCCCGCACCTGACCACCGATCTGGTCACCGCCGTCGCCCGGATGGCCGCCGACCTCCCGGGGGCGCTGGCCCGCCGGATGGACCCGCGCTGGGGCGTCAGCCTGGTCTGGGGCCGGATCGCCGCCGGCTCCGCGCCCAACGTCATCCCGCAGCACGCCGAACTGGAGGGCACCGTCCGCTGCCTGGAGCTGGACGGCTGGCGCGAGACGCCGGACCTGCTGCACGAGCTGATCGCCAAGGTGGCCGAGACCCACCGGGCCAAGTGGACGCTGGACTACCACCGCGGGGTGCCGCCGGTGGTGAACGAGGCGGTCTCGGTCGCGCTGCTGGACGAGGCGATGAACGCCCGGTTCGGGCGGGACGGGGCCCAGGTGGTGGAGGCCACCGAGCAGAGCCTGGGCGGCGAGGACTTCTCCTGGTACCTGGAGCACGCCCCGGGAGCCCTGGCCAGGCTGGGCGTCCGCGCTCCCGGCGACGCCACCGTCCGGGACCTGCACCAGGGCCGGTTCGACGTGGACGAGCGGGCGATCGGCATCGGCGTGGAGCTGTTCTCGGCGCTGGCCCTGGAGGCGGACGGCAACTGACGGCGGACCCGGGGGCGGTGCGGCCGGCCCGTTCCGGAACCGTCGGATCCGGGGCTCCGGGACGGTTTCGTAGACTGGCCGGACCGACCTCGGATCACCGTCCGCGTGGGGGATAGAGCGTCGGGGAGAACATCAGACCACGGTTTGATAACAACCCGAACGCTCCGGCACCCTGTAACACAACCGTGTTCTACGCGCGTTACGGTGGCGTCCGACCGCGCCAAACGGGTGCGTGTAGAAGGAGATATCCCCTTGCGCCGTTCAATGAAGCTCGCCGCGGTTGTGCTCTCGGGTTCCCTGGGCATGGCCTCGCTCGCCGCTTGCGGCGCAAAGAGCACCGACTCCTCCGCCTCCGGCTCGGGCGACGGTTCGCTCAAGGTCGGCCTGGCCTACGACATCGGCGGCCGTGGCGACCAGTCGTTCAACGACTCCGCCGCCCGCGGCCTGGACAAGGCCAAGTCGGAGCTGGGCGTCTCGGTGACCGAGGCCGAGGCCAAGCCGGGCGAGGCCGAGGCCGACAAGGAGACCCGCCTCAAGAACCTGATCGACGGTGGCTACAAGACCATCGTCGCGGTCGGCTTCGTCTACCAGCCGGCGGTCAACAAGGTCGCCAAGGACAACCCGAACGTCAAGTTCGCGATCATCGACTCGAACGACAAGGACCAGCCGGCCAACGTCACCTCGCTGCTCTTCGCCGAGCAGGAGGGCTCGTACCTGGCCGGTGTCGCCGCCGCGAACAAGTCGAAGAGCAAGCACGTCGGCTTCATCGGCGGTGTGCAGTCCGAGCTGATCAAGAAGTTCGAGGCCGGTTACAAGGCGGGTGTGAAGTCCGTCGACCCGAACATCACGGTCGAGACCACCTACCTGACCACCCCGCCGGACTTCACCGGCTTCACCTCGCCCGACAAGGGCAAGGAGGCCGCCCAGGGCCAGCTCGACAAGGGCGCGGACGTCATCTACACCGCCGCCGGCTCCTCCGGCAACGGTGCCATCGAGGCCGTCGCCAACAAGTCGGGCGCCCTGGCCATCGGTGTCGACTCCGACCAGGCCAACCAGCCGGCCCTGGCGAAGTACAAGAACAGCATCCTGACCTCGATGGTCAAGAACGTCGACACCGCGGTGTTCTCGTACATCGACTCGGTCAAGAAGGGCCAGAGCCCGACCGGCGTCAAGCTGTTCGACCTGAAGTCCGACGGTGTCTCGCTCGCCACCACCGGCAACAAGATCGACGACATCCAGGACAAGCTGAAGGCCGCCGCCGAGTCGATCAAGTCCGGCGCCACCACCATCCCGACCGCGCCGGCCGCCCAGTAACGACCGCGCGTCCCGGACGCCGCAGCGCTGCCGCCTGCCAGGCAGCGCGACGCATCCACACAGTTCACGGGAGGGGCCCGGCAGGGTGCGCTCAACGCGTACCCCCGGGCCCCGTTCCGTCTCTCCGTTTCCCTTGGCCCTCCGTGCGCAACGACGCGCCTCCAGACCACCAGGAGATCGCCATCACCGCATCCGATCCCGTCCCCCTGCGCAAGGACGGAACCCCCAGCGCGGGGGCGGCGACACCGGCCGTCGAACTGCGCGGCATCACCAAGCGCTTCCCGGGTGTCGTGGCCAACCACGACATCAACCTCACCGTCCGCACCGGCACCGTGCACGCCCTGATGGGTGAGAACGGCGCCGGCAAGTCGACGCTGATGAAGATCCTCTACGGCATGCAGAAGCCGGACGAGGGCACCATCGCGATCAACGGCGAGCCGTGCGAGTTCAACACCCCCGGCGACGCCATCGCCCGCGGCGTCGGCATGGTGCACCAGCACTTCATGCTCGCCGACAACCTCACGGTGTGGGAGAACGTCGTCCTCGGCGGCGAGAAGCTCCACGGCATCGGCGCCAGGGCGAAGGCGAAGATCAGGGAGATCTCCGACCAGTACGGCCTGGGCGTGCGCCCGGACGCCCTGGTCGAGGACCTCGGGGTCGCCGACCGCCAGCGCGTCGAGATCCTCAAGGTGCTGTACCGCGGCGCCAAGATCCTCATCCTCGACGAGCCCACGGCCGTGCTGGTCCCGCAGGAGGTCGACGCGCTGTTCGACAACCTGCGCGACCTCAAGTCCGAGGGCGTCACCGTCATCTTCATCTCGCACAAGCTGCACGAGGTGCTCGCGGTGGCCGACGCGATCAGCGTCATCCGGCGCGGCACCACGGTCGGCGACGCCGACCCGAAGGCCGTCACCGCCCGCCAGCTCGCCGAGCTGATGGTCGGCGCCGAGCTGCCCTCCCCGGAGAGCCGCGAGTCGACCGTCACCGACACCGTGATGCTCGACGTCGAGGGCCTGCGGATCGCCAAGACCGACGCCGAGGGCATCGAGCGCGTCGTCCTGGACGACATCTCGCTGCGCATCCACAAGGGCGAGATCCTCGGCATCGCCGGCGTCGAGGGCAACGGCCAGGCCGAACTGGTCGAGGCCATCATGGGCATGCTGCCGCTGAACGCCGGTACCGTGACCCTGGACGGCGAGGACCTCTCCGGCGCCCAGACCCGGGCCCGCCGCGAGGCCGGCATCGGCTACATCCCCGAGGACCGCCACCGGCACGGCCTGCTGCTGGAGGCCCCGCTCTGGGAGAACCGCGTCCTCGGTCACGTCACCGAGGCGCCCAACTCCAAGGGCCTGCTGCTCGACCGGGCCGCCGCCCGTACGGACACCTGGCGGATCGTCGAGGAGTACGACGTCCGCACTCCCGGCATCGAGGTCACCGCGGCCTCGCTCTCCGGCGGCAACCAGCAGAAGCTGATCATCGGCCGCGAGATGAGCCACCGGCCCAAGCTGCTGATCGCCGCCCACCCGACCCGCGGTGTGGACGTCGGCGCGCAGGCGCAGATCTGGGAGCACATCCGGGTCGCCCAGCGGGCCGGCCTGGCCGTCCTGCTGATCTCCGCCGATCTGGACGAGCTGATCGGCCTGTCCGACACCATCCGGGTCGTCTACCGCGGCCGCCTGGTCGCCGACGCCGACCCGGCCACCGTCACCGCCGAGGACCTCGGTACCGCGATGACCGGTGCCGCCAGCGGCCACCTGGAGTCCGAGCCGGAGGCCGTCGCCGAGGCGCAGGCCGTCGCGGCCGAGGGCACCGAGGCCGAGGCCGGGCACCAGCCCACCGACACCGCCGACGACCCGCAGGCGGGGGAGTAACCCATGACCAGTCCCAACCCCGCCGCCGCGAAGCCCGGCCTGGCGCAGCGGTTCAGCGGCGAGCGGATCACGCTGGCCCTGGCCGCGCCGGTGCTCGCGATCGTGCTGTCCCTCGTGATCTGCTCCGCCCTGCTGGCCACCTCGGGCAAGAACCCGTTCGACGCGTGGAACGTGATGATCACGTACGCCACCAAGTCGGACGGCCAGGTGAACATCCTCAACCGGACCACCACCTACTACCTGGCCGCCGCGGCCGCCGCGTTCGGGTTCCGGATGAACCTGTTCAACATCGGCGTCGAGGGCCAGTACAAGGTCGCGGCGCTGTTCGCGGCCTTCGTCGGCGGCCAGCTCGACCTGCCGGCGTTCATCCAGATCCCGCTGCTGCTCATCACCGCGATGCTGGTCGGCGGTCTGTACGCGAGCATCGCCGGCCTGCTCAAGGTCTACCGCGGCGTCAGCGAGGTCATCTCGACCATCATGCTGAACTCGATCGCGACCGCGATCGTCGGTGTGCTGCTCGTCCCGGGGATCTTCGCGCCCAAGGTCAGCGGCACCAGCAACTCGATCCAGACCGAGAAGGTCTCGGAGTCCAGCCACTTCTTCTCGATCGAGACGGACGGCGGCAGGCTCTGGGGCTTCCTGATCGTCGCCGTCGTGGTCGGCGTGGTCTTCCAGTTCGTGCTGACCCGCACCCGCTTCGGCTTCGACCTGCGCGCCACCGGCCGTTCGGAGACCGCCGCCACCGCCTCCGGCGTCAACGTCAAGAAGATGGTCGTCGTCTCGATGGTCGTCTCCGGCGCGATCGCCGGCCTGATCGGCCTGCCGGAGCTGCTGCAGAACTCGTACTACTTCGGCCAGACCTTCCAGCCCGGCCTGGGCTTCCTGGGCATCTCGATCGCCCTGCTCGGCCGGAACAGCCCGATCGGCATCGCCTTCGCGGCGCTGCTGTTCGCCTTCCTGGACGCCGCCGGCTCGGTGCTGCCGCTGCCCATGAACGGCGAGTTCCCCTTCGAGATCGTCGACGTCATGAAGGGCACCATCGTCATCTGCGTCGTCGTCGCGTACGAGCTGGTGCGTCGCTACGGCCTGACCCGCCAGCAGAAGCGGGTCGGCGCCGAGCTCGCCGCCCAGGCTGCCGCGAACAGTGAGAAGAAGGAGGTGTCCGCATGAGCACGGCCACCGCTGCTCGTCCGAAGGCGTCGGGCGCACCCGCGAAGAAGCGCAAGCTGTCCTGGCCGGTGGTGCTCCTGCTGATCGCGGGTGCCCTGGTGCTGTTCTCGGCCGTGGGCATGGCCACCGGCAGCCACTCGCTGACCTCCTCCGGGCAGGTCACCGCCGCCCTCGGTGCGGCCGTGCCGATCGGCATGGCCGGTCTCGGCGGTCTCTGGTCCGAGCGGGCCGGTGTGGTCAACATCGGTCTCGAAGGCATGATGGTCGCCGGCACCTTCTGCGGCGCCTGGGCCGGCTACCTGGTCAACCCGTGGGTCGGCCTGCTGGCCGGCATGGCCGGCGGCGCGCTCGGCGGTCTGCTGCACGCGCTCGTCACCGTCACCTTCGGCGTCGACCACATCGTCTCGGGCGTCGGCATCAACCTGCTGATCCCCGGTATCTGCGCGTACGTCAACCGGATCTACTACAAGGACTACGTCTCGGTCGGTGCCGGCCAGAACCAGTCCCCGCCGGCCGATCCGCTGCCGTACATCACCGTCCCCGGCCTGTCCTCCTGGCTCAAGGACATCGAGACCCACCACTGGTTCTTCGTCTCGGACGTCGCGGGCGTGCTCGGCGGCCTGGTCACCAACATCTCGGTGGTCGTGCTGCTGGCCGCCGCGCTGATCGTGGCCAGCTACTTCGCGCTCTGGCGCACGGTGTTCGGCCTGCGGCTGCGCTCCTGCGGCGAGAACCCGACCGCCGCCGAGTCGCTGGGCGTCAACGTCTACAAGTACAAGTACCTGGCGGTCATCGCCTCCGGCGCCTTCGCGGGCCTCGGCGGCGCGTACCTCTCGCTGGTCGCCGCGCACTTCTACAAGGACGGCCAGACGGCGGGCCGGGGCTTCATCGGCCTCGCCGCGATGATCTTCGGCAACTGGATGCCCGGCGGTCTCGCCATGGGCGCCGGCCTGTTCGGCTTCACCGACAGCCTCCAGCTGCGCGACCCGGAGTCGGTGCACGTGCTGATCCTGATCGTCGGCATCGCGATGATCCTGCTCGCGCTCTGGCACCTGTACCGCCGCAAGTACGTCGCGACGGCGATCGCCGCCGCGGCGGCCGCCGGTCTGATCGCCTGGTACGCGTTCACCGACGAGGTGCAGCGCCCGCTGATCGTCGCCACGCCGTACGTGATCACCCTGGTGGTGCTCGCCCTGGCCTCGCAGCGGCTGCGGATGCCGAAGGCGGACGGCCAGATCTACCGCAAGGGCCAGGGCAAGTGACCGCCCCGGTGCCCGCGGCGCCGTCCGCGGTCGACTGGGAGCTACTGCGCACGGCGGCGCGCGAGGCCATGGGCCACGCGTACGCGCCGTACAGCAGGTTCCCGGTCGGCGCGGCCGCGCTGGTGGACGACGGCCGGGTGGTCACCGGCTGCAACGTGGAGAACGCCTCGTACGGGCTCGGGCTGTGCGCCGAGTGCGGGCTGGTGTCCGCGCTGCACGCCTCCGGCGGCGGCCGGCTGGTCGCCTTCACCTGTGTGGACGGCGCCGGCGAGCTGCTGATGCCGTGCGGGCGCTGCCGCCAGCTGCTGTACGAGCACGGCGGCCCCGGGCTGCTGATCGAACTGGCCTCGGGCGTCAAGCCGATGAGTGAGGTCCTGCCTGACGCGTTCGGGCCGGAGCGGCTCTAGCCCCGGCAATTGTTACGCGCGTAGAGTGTCGCGAGTGGGCCGGAACCCGGTCATCTCGCGACACTCTTCGCTTTTGAAACCCCTCTTGGAGCACGCATGGACGCCATCTCCGTCATCAGGACCAAGCGCGATCGCGGAGAGCTGAGCGACGCTCAGATCGACTGGGTCATCGACGCCTACACCCGCGGCGAGGTCGCCGACGAGCAGATGTCCGCGTTGGCGATGGCGATCCTGCTCAACGGGATGCAGTCGCGCGAGATCAGCCGCTGGACCGACGCCATGATCCGCTCCGGCGTCCGGATGGACTTCTCCTCGCTGCCGCTGCCCACCAGCGACAAGCACTCCACCGGCGGCGTCGGCGACAAGATCACCCTGCCGCTCGCCCCGCTGGTCGCCGCCTGCGGCGCCGCCGTCCCGCAGCTGTCCGGCCGCGGCCTCGGCCACACCGGCGGCACCCTGGACAAGCTGGAGTCCATCCCCGGCTGGCGCGCCCTGCTCTCCAACGAGGAGATGCTCGACGTGCTGCGCTCCGTCGGCGCGGTGATCTGCGCCGCGGGTGACGGCCTCGCGCCGGCCGACAAGAAGCTGTACGCGCTGCGCGACGTCACCGGCACCGTCGAGGCGATCCCGCTGATCGCCTCCTCGATCATGTCCAAGAAGATCGCCGAGGGTACCGGCGCGCTGGTCCTGGACGTCAAGGTCGGCTCCGGGGCGTTCATGAAGAACCTGGACGACGCCCGCGAACTGGCCCGCACCATGGTCGGCCTGGGCACCACCGCCGGGGTCAACACCGTCGCCCTGCTCACCGACATGTCCACCCCGCTCGGCCTCACCGCGGGCAACGCGCTGGAGGTCAGGGAGTCCCTGGAGGTGCTGGCGGGCGGCGGCCCGGCCGACGTCGTCGAGCTGACCCTCGCGCTCGCCCGCGAGATGCTCGCCGCGGCCGGCGTGCACGGCAAGGACCCGGCGGACGCGCTGCGCGACGGCTCCGCGATGGACCACTGGCGCCGCATGATCGCCGCCCAGGGCGGCGACGTGGACGCCCCGCTCCCGGTCGCCCGCGAGCAGCACGTCATCCCGGCGCCCGCCTCCGGCGTGCTCACCGCGCTGGACGCCTACGCGATCGGCGTCTGCGCCTGGCGCCTGGGCGCCGGCCGCGCCCGCAAGGAGGACCCGGTCCAGGCCGGCGCCGGCGTCGAGATGCACGCCAAGCCGGGCGACACCGTGGTGGCGGGCCGGCCCCTGCTGACCCTGCACACCGACACCCCGGAGCGCTTCGACTACGCGATCGAGGCCCTGTCCGGCGCCATCGAGGTCGCCCCGGCGGGCACGGCGTTCACTCCGGACCCGATCGTCCTCGACCGCATCGCGTAGTCATACGACTACTCCGTGTGCGGCGGTGTGGTCTACGCTGCCGCACATGGGAGTCGACCGCTTCGTGGTCGAGATCGAACCTGAGGTCCGTGACTGGCTCGCGGCGCTTCCGGCGCGGCACTATGCCGGCGTTGAGGATCACCTCGATTACCTGGCAGAGCATCCGACGACACTTGGTGAGCCGCTCTCGCGGCACCTGGGCGGGCCATTGCGGGAGCTTCGGGGCCGGAGCTTCGCTTCCAGACTCCGGTCGCCTGAACGCCGCTGAGGAGCCCGCACCCGCCCCCGGGTGCGGGCTCCTTCGCTCAGGCGTACGTCCGCAGGACGCCCGTGTCGAGGGTCCAGGGGCCGACGGTGACGATGTCGCCGAAGGCGAACTCCTTGCGGCGGGTGTAGCCGGGCTCGTCGTGGATGATTCCGGTGCCCTTGCGGGGGTCGACCAGGAGATACATCGGGATGCCCATGGCCGAGTAGTCGCGGACCTTGCCGTGGTAGTCGTTCTCAGGGTTGGACTTGGAGACGATTTCCACGACCAGAAGGATCTCGTGAGGGAGGAGAGCCGGCTTGTCGTCGTCCAGATTCGCCTCGGGAAACACCATCAGGTCCGGGTTCCGGAGCCGGCCGAGGCCGACATCCTCCAAGTCCGCGCCGCCGTGGGCGATGTAGCCGGGATGGGTCTGGGCCAGCTGGGTGTTGAGCTGTCGCGCCAGACGGATGACGGCGAGCTCGCGGCGCCTCACGGGCGACATCCTCATGACGATCTCGCCGTCCGCGATCTCGATCTTCCCTATCCCTGGAATCCGGGGCAGCTGGTCGGCGATCTCACGCAACCGGGCGAACACGGCGGGATCGATGCTCACGCCCGGAGTGTATCGGCGGCCGCGGTCAGGGGCGGTGGAAGACGTCGTGGGTGCCGATCCGGCGCCAGACGATGTGCGGCTCGCCGTCCTGGACGGAGGCGCCGTAGCTGAAGGTCGCCCGGCCGTCGGGGGCCCAGGTCAGCTCCCAGACGTCCGGATGCCCCTGCATCTTCTTCACCCGGAGGCTCCGCCGAAAGCCCTGCCCGGCCCGCAGGTCGGTGACGAACTGGGCGACGGCGACGAGGGAGGCGGCCTTCTGCGCCGGGGTCAGGCCCTTCCAGTCGCGTAGGAAGTGGGCCAGCGACTCATACGTCGGCACGGCGCTTGATCTCCTCCAGGTCCAGCCCGGCTTCGTCGGCGAGCGACTGCAGGAAGGAGTCGCCGTCCTGGAACACGTCCCCGCGCTCGCCCGTGGCGATGGCGGCCTCGACCTCCTGCTCCTTCTCCTGCCAGGCGGGGCTCCAGAACCAGGCCTGGTCGTCGGGGATCACGGAGGCCGGGGTCAGGACGATGCGGCCGTCCTCGACCGCGACCACCAGCTGATCGCCCTCCTGGAGGTCCAACTGCTCTCTTATCTCCTGGGGGATGGTGACCACGCCCTTCTTCCGCACGGGTGTGGACACCAGGTGGGGGCGACGGCGGCGCTTGAGGTCTGCCATAGGGAAAGTCTACCTGGCGGAAAGTCTGCCCGGCTGCCCGAGTGCTCGCCCTCACGCCCGGGAGCGTGCCGAGGTCATCCGCCGCGCCGCGTGGGCCTGGCGGGTGGCGTAGAGGGTGACGGCGGCGGCGAGGGCCATGGCGGTGAGGCCGACGGTGGCGGCGCCGGGCCAGCCGGTGGCGTGGTAGGCGTCCGCGCCGAGGGTGCCGCCGACGCTGTTGCCGAGGTAGTAGGCGATCAGATACAGGGCGGAGGCCTGGGCGCGGCCCTCGGTGGCGGTGCGGCCGACCGAGGAGGAGGCGGTGGCGTGGCCGGCGAAGAAGCCGGCGGTGATCAGGACCAGGCCGAGCAGGGCGCAGACCAGGGACTCGGCGAGGGAGAGCAGCAGGCCGGCCGCGGTCACGCCGACGGAGACGTAGAGGGCGCCGCGCCGGCCGAGCCGGGCGGAGAGCCGGCCGGCCGCGGCGGAGGTGCCGGTGCCGACCAGGTAGACCACGAAGATCGAGGCGGCGATCGACTCCGGCAGGTGGAACGGCGCGCCGATCAGCCGGTAGCCGACGGTGTTGTAGACCGCGCCGAACACCGCCATGAACAGCATTCCGAGCAGGTACAGCCGTACCAGCAGCGGGTTGCGCAGGTGCCGTCCGACGGTGCGGGTGAGCGCGCGGGCGTCCACCGAGGCCGGGGTGAAGTGGCGGGCGGCAGGGATCAGCAGCCGGAAGGCGAGGGTGGCGAGCAGGGCGAGGACGGCGGAGGCGGCGAGGCCCCAGCGCCAGCCGAGCCCGGCGGCGGTCCAGCCGGAGATCAGCCGGCCGCCCATCCCGCCGATGCTGTTGCCGGCCACGTACAGGCCCATCGCGGAGGGCAGCGCGCCGGGGCGGACCTCCTCGGCGAGGTAGGCCATGGCGGTGGCGGGGAGTCCGGCTAGGGCGGCGCCCTGGAGGACCCGCAGCGTGACGAGGGTGGTGAGGTCGGGGGCGAACGGCAGGGCGAGGGCGAGCGCGGAGGCGGCGAGGGTGGAGGCCGTCATCACCGCGGTGCGGCCGTACCTGTCGGACAGCGCGCTGGCCGGGAGCAGCCCGAGGGCGAGGCCGAGGGTGGCGGCGGAGGCCGTCCAGCTGGCCTGGCCGGGGGTGAGGTCGAGGTCGGCCGAGAGGACCGGCAGCAGGCCCTGGGTGGAGTAGAGCAGGACGAAGGTCGCGACGCCGGCGGCGAACAGGGCGAGGTTGGCGCGGCGGAAGGCGCGCTGCCCGGGGCCGAGGCGGTCGTCCGCGGGGGCGGCCGAGGGGGAGGGGTCGGGGGCGGGGGCATCCGGGGCGGTCACGGATGCCCTGGTATCGGAGGGCTGCATGGCGTCGACGGTAGGCCTGCCGCCTTTGATGCGTCCAATGCATGAAGCGGGGATGATCGATGCACTGGCGTATGAGTCGAGGTGGTGACGGAATGGCGGGTGCCGAACCGGTGGACGGCGGCGAGCAGCGGTACCGGGTCGCCGAGTTGGGGCCGGAGGAGCCGGCCGTGCTGCTGGCGCCACGGCTGGCCCGGTTCGCGGCGGTGGCCCGGCTGGAGCACGTGACCCAGGCGGCGGCGCTGCTCGGGGTGCCGCAGCCGACGCTGTCGCGCGCGGTGGCCGGGCTGGAGGAGGACCTGGGGGTGGACCTGCTGGCCCGTCAGGGCCGTACGGTCCGGCTGACCAGGGCGGGCCGGCTGCTGCTGGCCTCGGTGGAGCGGGCGCTGGCCGAGGTGGAGCGCGGCGCCGCGGCGGCCAGGGCGGCGGCGGACCCGGCGGTGGGCCTGGTGGCCTTCGGGTTCCTGCACACGATGGGGCCGGACGCGGTGCCGGCGCTGCTGCGGGGCTTCCGGGCGGCGCACCCGCGGGTGCGGTTCCAGCTGGTGCAGGACTACGGCGCGGCGATGCTGGAGCGTTTGCGGGCGGGGGAGTTGGACCTCTGCCTGGTCGCGCCGCTGCCGGAGGACCCGGCGTTCACCGCCCGCCTGCTGGACGAGCAGCGGCTGAACCTGGTCGTCCCGGCGGACCACCGGCTGGCCGGGCGGCGGCGGATCCGGCTGGCGGAGGTGGCCGAGGAGCCGTTCGTCGGGCTGGAGCAGGGGTACGGGCTGCGCGCGATCACGGACGGCTTCTGCGCGGAGGCGGGCTTCGTCCCCAGGCCGGCGTTCGAGGGCGAGGAGGCGGAGACGCTGCGCGGGCTGGTGGCGGCCGGGCTGGGGGTGGCGCTGCTGCCGCCGGCCCTGGTGCCGCGGCCCGGGGTGGTGGAGCTGGAGGTGACGGCGCCGCGCACCCGGCGGGCGATCGGGCTGGCCTGGGTGGCGGGGCGGCCGCTGAGCCCGCCGGCCGCGGCCTTCCGGGACTTCGTGCTCTCCCGGCGCGGGCGGTTGTTGCAGCACGACTGACGTCTTTGCGGGCGCTCGCCGCGACGGGCTGACGCTTTGGTGGATCGTATGGACCGGGCGGTGGAATTCCCGGTGGAGTTTGGACCATCCGGTGGTGTCGGCGGTGGTGGGTCTACGCGCGTAGGGGCTATATTTCCGCAATGGAACAGCAGATCCCCGTCACCACCGCGGGCACGGGCCCGCGCATCCCCACCGCCGACCAGATCCGCCGCGCGCCGAAGGTCCTCCTGCACGACCACCTGGACGGCGGGCTGCGCCCGGAGACCGTGGTCGAGCTGGCCGCCGCCTGCGGCTACCAGGGCCTGCCCACCACCGACCCCAAGGAGCTCGGCGAGTGGTTCCGCGAGGCCGCCGACTCCGGTTCGCTGGTCCGCTACCTGGAGACCTTCGCGCACACCTGCGCCGTGATGCAGACCCGTGCGGCGCTGATCAAGGTCGCCGCGGACTGCGCCGAGGACCTGGCCGCCGACGGCGTCGTGTACGCCGAGGTCCGCTACGCCCCCGAGCAGCACCTGGAGGCCGGGCTGACCCTGGACGAGGTCGTCGAGGCCGTCCAGGAGGGCTTCCGCCTCGGCGAGGCCAACGCCCGCGAGGCCGGCCACCGGATCCGCGTCGGCACCCTGCTGACCGCGATGCGGCACGCCGCCCGCTCCACCGAGATCGCCGAACTGGCCAACCGCTACCGGGACCAGGGCGTGGTCGGCTTCGACATCGCGGGCGCCGAGGCCGGCTACCCCCCCACCCGCCACCAGGCCGCCTTCGACTACCTCAAGGGCGAGAACAACCACTTCACGATCCACGCGGGCGAGGCCTTCGGCCTGCCGTCGATCTGGGAGGCCCTCCAGTGCTGCGGCGCCGACCGGCTCGGCCACGGGGTGCGGATCGTCGACGACATCACGGTCGGCGAGGACGGCGGCGTCGAGCTCGGCCGGCTGGCCGCGTACGTGCGCGACAAGCGCATCCCGCTGGAGATGTGCCCGACCTCCAACATCCAGACCGGCGCCGCCTCCTCCTACACCGAGCACCCGATCGGGCTGCTCAGCCGGCTGAAGTTCCGGGTCACCGTGAACACCGACAACCGGCTGATGAGCGGCACCAGCATGAGCCGGGAGTTCGGCCACGTGGTGGAGGCCTTCGGCTACACGCTGGGGGACCTGGAGTGGTTCACGGTGAACGCGATGAAGTCCGCGTTCCTGCCCTTCGACGAGCGGCTGGCGATGATCAGCGACGTGATCAAGCCGGGGTACGCCGAGCTGAAGGCGGAGTGGCTGTTCAGCGCGGGCACCGGCGGCAACTGAGCCGGTGGGCTAGGTGCCGGTCCGGCCGGTCGGATGAACGCGACGTTCCTGCAAGCGAGTTGGCGTTCATCCGACTACTCACTCGGGTGAGTGAACACCCTTTGGTTCCCGCGCGACCTGCTCACTACGGTGTGCCAGTCACTGCCGACACGCGCCGCGACGGTCGCCCGTCCGTCGCTCCCTCGCGCGAAGTCGGCCACCGACGAGGACCCAAAGGGGACCAACCATGAAGCAGGCTCTCAAGGCCGCCGGCACCGCGGCTCTCGGCATCGCCATCGCGGCGGTCGGCGCCGGCGCCGCCTCCGCGGCTGACGGCCAGGCGGCCGGCGGCCTCGGGCTGCCCACCGGGGCGCTCACCAACCCCGCGGTGACCGGCGCGGTCACCGACACCGCAGCCAAGCTGCCCGGGGCCGACAAGGTCACCGGCACGCTGGGCACCCTCGCCCCGACCGTCGGCAAGGCCGTCCCGGCCGGCGACACCCCGCTGGCTGGCGTCACCCAGCAGCGCGCCGCCCTCCCGACCGTCCCGGGCCTGGACAAGACCCCGGTCGGCGGGCTGACCGGTCTGCTCCCGGGCCTCCCCGGTCTGGCCGGCTGAGCCGGAACCCACGGCACGGCGACGGGCCGTCCACCCCGGGGATCCCGGGGCGGGCGGCCCGTCGGCGTTCGCCGGGGTCGCGGCGTCCGCCGGGCCGTGCCCGCCGGGCCCGGCGGGCACGCACTCGGCACGTCTCCCGGCCGCCCCGCTCACGTCTCCCGGTCGCCCGGCGCGCGGCCCCGGGCCACACCGGTCGCGGCCCCGGGCCGCCCGGCTCACGGTTCCTGGGGGAGCAGCAGCCAGAGGGCCAGGTAGAGCAGGAACTGCGGTCCTGGCAGCAGGCAGGAGAGCAGGAAGATCAGCCGGACGGTCCACGGGGTCAGGCCGAAGCGTTCGGCGATCCCGGCGCAGACGCCGGCGAGGACACGGTTGTGGCGGGGACGGGCGAGACGCGCACTCATGGCCTACTCCGTACGGTGGCGGCCCGGTCCGGGCGGTCCGGCGGGCTACTTCCATGGTCCGTCGCCGTCGGCCGGGGAACCTCCGTCCAGCAGGTGATTTCCCAGCCCCGAGGGGTCGCCGGGGTGGCGTAGCCGGGTGTCGGGGTCGTTCTCAGGGTGACCCTGAGGGAGGGGGGAGCCTCCTCGGACATCCGGGCCGGAAGGGTGTCGGGCCGGGTCCGTTCGGGAGCCGGGAAGCGGCTCGATAGGATGCCGCCGATCGCAGTCGGCCGGGGGGCGGACCAAGAGACCGGCATTGTTGTGGAATGACCTCTCGTGCAAGCGATTTCACGTCCTGACGGGTTCCATCCGAATTCTCTCGTGAGGTTGAGTTGCGCATTCGGCACCGCAGACTCCTGGCCGCGACCGCTGCCGTCGCGCTGGCCTCCGCCCTGGCCGTGGTCGAGGCTCCGGCCGGCTCCGCCGCGGAGGAGGCCGTCCTGGCGGTCCGGGACGTCCAGCCCCGGCCGTCGCCGGTCGTGATCGCCTTCAGCGGCCTTCCCGGCACCGTCCGGGCGGGCGGCGCGCCGGTGGAGTTCTCCGTGACGCTCAGGAACACCGCCGACCACCTGGTGTCCGTCCCGTCCTCGGCCTTCGCCGTCGGGGACACCGGCACCGGCGCCCGGCAGAGCCAGTTCAGGCTGGAGTACCAGTCGCCCGGCGGCACCCGGTGGCAGGACGCCCGGGTGGACGCCGCGGACGCCCGGGCCCGCTGGACGTTCGACCAGCCCGCCGTGCTGTCGCTGGCGGCCGGCGCCGAGGCCGGCTACCGGCTGCGGCTCACCGTCACCGCCGACGCCCCGGCCGGCCGGGTGACGCCGGGCTTCGACTCCGTGGTCTCCGATCCGGCCCTGCCGCCGGAGCAGCGCACCACGTCGGCGAGCAGCGGCCACCCGGACCTGGTCATAGCCCCGGCGGTGGCGCCCACCACCCCGCTCACCACCCCGCCCACGACCCCGCCGGCCACCCCCGCGGCCACCGTGGAGGTCGGGTTCGACTCGGTGCCCGTCTCCTTCACCGCGGGCGCGGAGGCGAAGCCGTTCAGGCTGGTCCTCACCAACCGGAGCGGCCGGCCGCTGCGGGTCCTGCCCGCGGTCGTGTTCCAGGGGGAGTCCGAACTCCCGTCGGACGTGGTCGGGTTGGAGTTCCGTGCCGCCGACGGGCAGTGGCGGGGAGCCACCCGCGTCGGCAGCCAGGAGCACCCGACCTGGCTCTACTGCACGCTGCGGACCGGGGACAGGAACGCCGACACCGTCACGCTGGCGAACGGCGAGAGCCACACGATCGAGCTCCGGCTGGCCTTCACCAAGGACGCTCCGCCCCGCGCCGAATCCCTGACGGCCCTCGCGGGCACCCTGCCCGGGGAGGGTGAGAGCGCGGCCGAGGCGGTGGGCCAGGAGGCCGACTTCATCATCGTGGCCGCGGCGACCGCCCCGCCCGCGCCGGCCTCCTCGGCCACCGGCCGGGCCCCGGTCGCGACCGAGCCGTCCACCGCCCCGGTCGTCCCGGCCGCGGCGGCCGCGGCGCCCGTCCCGGTGGTGCCGAGCCCGGCAACCGGCGGCCCGCGGCCGGTCGCCGCCGCTGCCCCGGAGCCCGGCAACCGGCTGGCCTCCACCGGTGGCGGTACGGCCGCGGAGCCGATGGCGATCACCGGCGTGACCGCGATCGCCCTCGGCATCGGCACCCTGGTGGTGGCGCGCCGACGCAACCGGGTGCGGGGCGGTGCCGGGAGGCGCTTCTGACGGGCCTTCCGGCGCCCGTACGGAGGGCGCGGCGCGCTCGCCCGCCCCGGGCCCGCCGCCGCTTGGCGCCGCCGCGCTCGACGAGCGCCTCCGTCGAGGCGATGATCCGTCGGGACCGGCGAGACCGGCGAGACCGGCGAGGCAGTCAGGACCGTCAGGACCGGCGGGACGGCCTGCGGCGCGGCCTCCGCGTCAGGCTGTCATCGCACGGTGCCGGAGCGGCGATCGAAGAGGTGGGGAATGACGGAGTTCGAGGTGTTGCGGGTCTTCTGCGGGCCCGGCGGGAGCCACGGGAACGAACTCGGCGTGGTGCGCGACGGCGCCGCCGTGCCGGAGCGCGCGGACCGGCAGCGGATCGCGCGCGAACTCGGGTACAGCGAGACGGTGTTCGTCGACGACCCGGAGCGCGGGGAGATCGACATCTACACCCCGTCGGTGCGCCTGCCGTTCGCCGGCCACCCGTGCGTGGGCGCCGCCTGGCTGCTCGGGGTGGACCGGCTGGTCACCGCGGCCGGGGAGGTGGCCGTCCGGCGCGAGGACGGGCTGACCCGGATCGCGGCCCGCCCGGAGTGGCTCTCGGGCCGGACGCTGCGGCGGTACGGCTCGGCGGCCGAGGTGGAGGCGCTGGAGGTGCCGCCGCCGGGGGAGTGGGTCTACGCCTGGGCCTGGCGGGACGAGGCGGCCGGCACCGTGCGGGCGCGCGCCTTCCCCGGGCGGGGCGACGGGATCGACGAGGACGAGGCGACCGGTGCGGCCGCCCTGCTGCTGGCCGCGAGCCTGGGCCGGCCGCTGACGATCACCCAGGGCCGGGGCTCGCGGCTGCTGGCCGGGCCGCGCGGCGGGCTGGTCGAGGTCGGCGGCCTGGTGGCCCGGGGCCGGGCTCAGCGGGCGGGCGGCGTCGGTTCGGCGTAGGCCCTCCGCCGGCCGGCGGACCCTCCGGCCGGCCGGAGGGCGGCGGCGACCGGGGTGACGGCCGGCCCCGGCGGCACGGAGAGCACCGTCAGCCGGGGCGTCGGCGGCCGCCGGTCCCGCAGCAGGTGCCGCAGGCCGGGGACGAGCGCGAGGTGGACGACGGCCACGCCGACGACGGCGAGCAGGATGTGGTCCACGTTGAGGACGTGCCCCGGCGCCCAGGAGGAGAGGAACTCCAGCCCGGTGGCCAGCAGCGCGGACGCGCCGGTGGTGCGCAGGAAGGACGGCAGCCAGCGTGCCCGGAGCCGGCCGCCGGCCAGCGGGAGCAGGACTCCGAGCGGGGCCAGCAGCAGGAGTTCGCCGACCACCTGCCAGCCGGTCGAGGAGCGGAGCGAGGCGAGCGGCGTCAGGTTGGCGTCGTACACCCAGGTCACCGGAATCGGTCTCAGCACCAGCCAGAGCACCAGCGCCAGGTGGCCGGTGAGACCTGCCAGCCCGGCCGCTCGGAGGGGACGGTGGGCGGCCGCCGCCGGGCTTCTGTCGGTCCCCGCGCCGGAACGCTCGTCGCGTGTCCTGGTGCCATCTCGCTGCACGGGGGGAAGGACGTGAGCCGACGGCACGTCGGTTCCACACCGGGCGTGAACATTCCGAACGCGCCCCTCCAGGGCGGTCCCCGCCCCCTCCGGACAACTACTTGCAGGGCGAGGACGTCGGCACCGCGCCGAACACGTTGTCCGGCGGCGGGCTGCCCGGCGGCACCGGGCTGGGCGACGGGCTCGGGCTCGCGGCGGCCTTGGCGCCGCGGGCCTGGGTCACGGTCGGGGCCGGGCCCGGCGGGGTGACCAGGGCCGCCGGTATGTGCGGGGTGGTCGGGCAGGCCGTCCGGCTGGCGGGCGCGCCGGCGTCGACCGGTACGGCGGTCGGCCGGATGCCGCAGCCGGAGGCCAGCGCGAGCAGCAGCAGCACGCCGGCGCCGCGCCGCAGGGCGGTGCGGGTGGCGGCCGGGTCGGTGCGGGGGGTGCTGGTGGGGGTGGTCACGTGGCGTCCTTGTCCTCGGCGGCGTCGCCGGCGGGGCCGCCCCCGGCCTCGCCCGCGGACGGCGGAGGGGGCGGGGCCAGCGGCAGGGTCAGGGTGAACACCGCGCCGACCTCCCCGTTCGCCGCGGTGATCGTCCCCCCGTGTATCTGCGCGTTGGCCATCGCGATCGACAGCCCGAGGCCGCTGCCCTCCGAGCGCGCCCGCCCCCGGTCGGCCTTGTAGAAGCGGTCGAAGACGTGCGGCAGCACGTCCTCGGGGATGCCGGGGCCGCTGTCGGAGACCTCGACCACGACCGAGTCCCCGTCCTGCCGGACCCCGACCCGCACCGGCGAGCCGCCGTGCTTCAGCGCGTTGCCGATCAGGTTGGCGAAGACCACGTCGAGCCGGCGCGGGTCGACCACGGCCAGGATGCCGCGCGGGGCGTCCAGTTCGACCGCGTCGTACCAGGCCCGGCCGTCGATGCAGGACATGATCAGGTCGGCGATGTCCACCTCGTCGGCGACCAGCCTGGCGGTGCCGGCGTCGAAGCGGGTCACCTCCATCAGGTTCTCCACGAGGTCGGACAGCCGCCTGGTCTCGCTGACCACGAGCCGGACGGCCGGCTCGATCATCGGGTCCAGCGACTCGGCCTCGTCCTCCAGGATGTCGGTGACGGCGGTCATCGCGGTCAGCGGGGTGCGCAGCTCGTGCGACATGTCGGCGACGAACCGCCGGCTCTGCGCCTCGCGCGCGCTCAGCTCCTCGACCTGCTCGTGCAGCGACTCCGCGGCCCGGTTGAACGTCCGGGCCAGGTCGGCGAGTTCGTCCGAGCCCTCGACCTCCAGACGGGTGTCGAGACGCCCCTCGCCGAGCCGCCGGGCGGCGTCCCCGAGCCGCTTGACCGGCCGCAGCACGGTGGCCGAGGCGGCCTGGGCCAGCAGCGCCGAGCCGATCAGCGCGAGCAGGGTGGCGATGGCCAGTGACCAGCCCAGGGTGTTGAGGTCGGCCCGCTCGTTCTCCAGTGACTTGAACATGTACGCCGTCGGACCGCTCGGCACCACCTTGGTGCCGCCGATCACGAACGGCCGGCCCTCCAGGTTCTGCCGCTGCCAGTACAGGTGGTACGGGTACGGGTTGTTCTCGTTGAGCTCGCGCGGCTTGGCGACGGCGGTCTGCAACGGGGCCGGGACGTCGGCCAGGGTGAAGTTCGCGGGGTCGGAGGATGCCGTGCACTCCGGGTGGGCCGGGTCGACCACCACCACGTCGTACGTCAGGCCGGAGCTGGCCACGGTGGACGCCAGCCCGGCCAGCTCCGGGCAGCTCGCGTTCAGCGGCAGCTCGGAGACGTTGCGGGTGAGCGAGACCCGGAAGTCGTTCAGCGCCGTGTCCTGGGCGCGCTTGAGCACCGCGTCGCGGTTCAGCCAGTACGCGATGCCGGAGGCCGAGACGGCGGCGAGCAGCGCGACGGCCGCGAACACCGCGATCAGCCGCACCCGCAGGGAGCGCAGCCGACGCCACCGGCCGGTCGGGAACCGCCGGGCAGTCGTCTGATGGTCAGTCACAGGAGCCTGTCGTGGTACGGGAGTTCAGGGGGCGGGTGGGGCTGGTCGGAAGCGTTCCTGGTCACGCCGGCGGATCCAGCCGGTAGCCCACCCCCCGGACGGTGCGGATCAGCGTCGGCGCGGACGGCACGTCCTCGACCTTGGCCCGCAGCCGCTGCACGCACGCGTCCACCAGACGGGAGTCGCCGAGGTAGTCGTGCTCCCAGACCAGCCGCAGCAGTTGCTGGCGGGAGAGCGCCTGCCCCGGGCGGCGGCTGAGCTCCAGCAGCAGCCGCAGTTCGGTCGGGGTGAGCTGGAGGTCCAGCCCGTCCTTGGTGACGGTCATCGCCGCCCGGTCGATCACCACGCTGCCGTACGCGGAGGAGTCCGAGCTCTCCCGCTCGCCGCGGCGCAGCACGGCCCGGATCCTGGCATCCAGCACGCGTGGCTGGACCGGCTTCACCACGTAGTCGTCCGCGCCGGACTCCAGGCCCACCACCACGTCGATGTCGTCGGAGCGGGCGGTGAGCAGGATGATCGGCAGCTGGTCGGTGCGGCGGATCCGGCGGCACACCTCGAAGCCGTCGATCCCGGGCAGCATCACGTCCAGCACGATCAGGTCGGGCCGCTGCTCCTTGAAGAGCCTCAGACCGTCCTCACCGGAGGCGGCGGTGGCCACGCGGTGGCCCTGGCGGGTGAGGGCGAGGTCGAGGCCGGTCCGGATGGCGTCGTCGTCCTCGATCAGTAGGAGGAAAGGCACGGCCCCATTTTGGCCCACCCGCAGCCGTGAATCACCCCCCGGACCGATCACCTTCCCCGCGGGAACCGGAAGGAGGGCCACCGGCGTCCGGAACGGAGGGAAGCGAACCGGGGTCTCCGGCCCGCTCCTGTGACACCCCTGTGACAGTCGGCGGACAGCGCCATCACAACCGGCGGGCAGGATTTTCCGTGTCGCCGCAGGACAGCGGGCCGGAAGGCCGGCTGAAGGGCGGCTACCGGAACCGCTCGTACCGACCCAGGGGGCGCACGATGAACGCCACGCTTCAGACCCGGACCAACCCGGCTGTCCGCACCGCGCGTTCGTCAGCCACGTCCACCCGGACCCGGTACGAGGTCAGGACCGACGAGAACTCCGGTGCCGTGACCGTGCGGGGGTGCGCGCACAGCACCGGTGGAAACCCTGTCGCCCGTCGGGTGAGCGGCGGCGGCAGGACGGGGGAGCTGTACGGAATCGGCCGGCTGGGGAGTTCGGCCGACTCCGCAGGCACCCTCACGCTGCGGGGGATCCTCCCCGTCCGCGTCGAGGGCAAGGACGCCCCGGGGGGGAACCGGGGGACCGGGGGGAACGGTCCGCGGACGGCCGGCTCGGGGGAGCCGGCCGGTCGCGAGGCCGCCGGTGCGACGCTGCTGCGGCTGAACCCCGCCGCGGCCCGCACCACCGAGGCCGGACAGGAAGGCGCGCAGGGGGAGCACCCGGCCGTCGCGGAGGACCACATCACGGAGTTCACCGCGTACGTGCGGGAGCGCCGCGCCTCCCTGTACGCCACGGCCTACCACCTGACCGGTGACCGCTACGAGGCCGAGGACCTGCTGCAGAGCGCGCTCTTCAGCACCTACCGCGCCTGGGGCCGGATCACCGACAAGGCCGCGGTCGGCGGGTACCTCCGCCGCACCATGACCAACCTGCACATCTCCGCCTGGCGGCGCCGCAAGGTCAACGAGTACCCGACCGAGGAGCTGCCGGAGACGGCCGGCGACACCGACGCGATGGGCGGCACCGAGCTGCGCACCGTGCTCTGGCAGGCGCTGGCGAAGCTGCCGGAGAACCAGCGCACCATGCTGGTGCTGCGGTACTACGAGGGCAAGACCGACCCGGAGATCGCCGACGTGCTGGGGATCAGCGTCGGCACGGTCAAGAGCAGCATCTGGCGCGCCCTGCGCCGGCTGCGCGAGGACGAGCACCTGAACAAGTCGGGCGACACCGTCCGGGCGTTCGGCGAGCTGGTCGCGTAACGAGGACTCCCGTCGGGGGACGGGTAGCGGACGGTCACGGTCCGGGGGCAGCGGCTCGGGGGAGCATGCCCGTGGGGGAGCCGAGGACCGTCCAGGGAAGGCGAAGGGCCCGGTGCGGGGGAGACGCACCGGGCCTTCGTCGTGCCCTGGAGCCGGCCCGGGTGCGGACGGCGGCTTCGGACGGCGGCTTCGGACCGTGACTCCGTTGCGCGGCTCCGGAGCGGGGCCCGGGACCGCGGGGTCAGGCCGCGGAGAGTTCGGTGGCCATGGTCGTGGCGCGGATCCGCCGCTCGGCCTCGGGGCCGGCGCACGCGTACGAGCCGAGTGCCACCTGCCGTCCGACGATGGACCGTTCGGCCCGCATCAGCCGCAGGCCCCGGCGCAGCAGCACCGGCAGCGACTTGCGGCCCTCCCTGACGTCCCGGCGCAGCCGGCGCCAGGCCGTGGTGAGCGCGCCGTTGCGCAGGCACAGGGCGTCGCCGAGCAGGCCGAGGCCGGCGCACTCGGTGGTGATCTCGGCGGCGAATATGCCCTCCGCGATGAACGCGGCGGCCCCGCCCAGCTCCAGGCCGCGGGTGCCGGTCCTGCCGTTGTCCGGGATCGAGTACACCGGGACGTCCGTGCGGCCGTGCTCGTGCAGGGCGCGGATGGCGGCGACGGCCTGGTCACGGTGCCAGGCCAGCGGGGAGTCCCAGTCGACGGCGCCGTCCGGCAGCCGCGGCAGGGTCGGGTCGTCCCCGTCCTTGTAGAAGTCGTCGAGCTGGAGCACCGGCAGACCGCTGCGCTCGGCCAGCGAGGACTTCCCCGACCCGGAGGGCCCGGAGAGCAGGATCACCCGGGCATGCGCGGCCGGTGCGGGGTTCATGGGGGAGTCACTCACGGGACACCAGTCTGACGCATCCCGGCCGGTTGCCGAAACCTGCCGGTCCCGGCCTTCTACCGCGACGGCGGCTGTGACTGCGCCTGCGGGTCGGCGAGGGCGACGTGGACCATCGGGAGGTAGCGGCTGTCCACCTGGAGGTACACCGGCTCCTCGGTGCCGGGCGGCCGGTAGGCGGTGGCGGCCCAGTCCTGGCTGTGCCAGGTGTCGGGCTCGGGATCGTGGAAGGTGCCGCCGGCGGACAGTTCGCGCCGGCCGGTGTCGCGGGCGACGAGGGCCACGGTGCCGGCGCCCGGCGTGATGTGCAGGCTGCCGTTGACGTACCCGGGCTGCCGGCCGGACCGGGCCGAGCAGGGCACCCGGACCGGGCGGCCGGCGGCCAGCCGGCGAGTGGTGCGGGCCACGTGCCACCTGCGGTAGAAGCCGTCCGCGAACAGTGCCATCAGCTCGCCGATGAACTCGCCCATCGTCCCCCCGGTCGATTCCGTCACCGGCGATTCTGGCCGGGGCGGACGGGCGCGCGGGAGCGCCGAAAGTCGGCGGCACGGCCGACGAAAGTCGACGGGAGGCCGACGGGCGCCGACCGGCAACGGCTGGAATGCCGGGCGGCACCGGAACACCCCGGAACGCCGACGGACCCACGCCAGGGGGGGAGAGGCGCGGGTCCGTCCTGTGACCGTCCGGGCCCTGGGGGGGTGAGGGCACTGGGGACGGCCAGTCTGTGGAGTTGTGCTGTCGTTCCGTCGGGCGGAGCGGCGGAGGTCAGATCCCCATCGGGTGCCAGACCGTCTTGGTCTCCAGGAACGAGAGTAGCCGGTCCGTACCGGGCGCATTGGTCCAGTCCTGGGCGAACGGGTCCAGCACGGGACGGACTACCCGCTTCAGGGTATCCGCAGCGGCGGCTTCCAGCGCCTGCGCCGCGCCGGGGCCGTCGGTGGCGATCGCCCCGGTGAGGTCCAGCGCGTTGACGTCCTGGTGCGAGGCCAGGGTGGGGGCGATGTCCGCGGTCCGGCCCGAGACGAGGTTGACCACGCCGCCCGGGACGTCCGAGGTGGCCAGCACCTCGCCCAGCGACAGCGCGGGCAGCGGGGCGTCCGCGGCGGCCGCGACCACGACCGTGTTGCCGGTGGCGATCGCCGGGGCGATCACCGAGACCAGGCCGAGCAGCGAGTGCCCGTACCCGGCCTGCGGGGCGACGATCCCGACCACGCCGGTCGGCTCCGGGGTGGAGAGGTTGAAGAACGGCCCGGCGACCGGGTTGGCGCCGCCCGCGATCTGGGCGACCTTGTCGGTCCAGCCCGCGTACCAGACCCAGCGGTCGATCGCGGCGTCCACCAGGGCGGCGGCCTTCTTCGGGCCGATGCCCTCGGAGACGGCCACCTCGGTGGCGAACTGCTCGCGCCGGCCCTGGAGCATCTCGGCCACCCGGTACAGCACCTGGCCGCGGTTGTACGCGGTGGCGCCGGCCCAGCCCTTGACCGCCTTGCGGGCGGCCACGACGGCGTCGCGGGCGTCCTTGCGGGTGCCCAGCGGGACGTTGGCGAGCCATGCGCCCTTCGAGTCCGTCACCTCGTACACCCGCCCGCTCTCGGAGCGCGGGAACTTCCCGCCGACGTACAGCTTGTAGGTCTTGAGGACGTCAAGACGCGTTGCGACATCAGACATCGAGGTAGGCCTCCAGACCGTGGCGGCCACCCTCGCGGCCGTAGCCCGACTCCTTGTAGCCGCCGAACGGCGAGGTCGGGTCGAACTTGTTGAAGGTGTTGGCCCAGACCACGCCGGCCCTGAGCCGGCTCGCCATCCAGAGGATGCGCGAGCCCTTCTCCGTCCAGATGCCGGCGGAGAGGCCGTACGGGGTGTTGTTGGCCTTCTCGACCGCCTCGGCGGGGGTGCGGAAGGTCAGCACCGACAGGACCGGGCCGAAGATCTCCTCCTGGGCGATCCGGTGGGCCTGGCTCACGCCGGTGAACAGGGTCGGCTTGAACCAGAAGCCGGTGCCGGGGAGGTCGCAGGCCGGCGACCAGCGCTCCGCGCCCTCGGCCTCGCCGGCCTCGGTCAGGGCGGTGATCCTGGCCAGCTGCTCGGCCGAGTTGATGGCGCCGATGTCGGTGTTCTTGTCCAGCGGGTCGCCGACCCGCAGGGTGGCCATCCGGCGCTTCAGGGCGTCCAGCACCTCGTCCTGGACCGACTCCTGGACCAGCAGGCGCGAACCCGCGCAGCAGACGTGGCCCTGGTTGAAGAAGATGCCGTTGACGATGCCCTCGACCGCCTGGTCGATCGGCGCGTCGTCGAAGACGATGTTCGCGGCCTTGCCGCCCAGCTCCAGCGAGAGCTTCTTGCGGGTGCCGGCCAGCTGCCTGGCGATGGCCCGGCCGACCGGGGTGGAGCCGGTGAAGGCGACCTTGTTGACGTCCGGGTGCGCGGTGAGCGCCGCGCCGGTGCGGCCGTCGCCGGTGACGATGTTGACGACGCCCTTCGGCAGACCGGCCTGGCGGCAGATCTCGGCGAAGCGCAGCGCGGTCAGCGGGGTGGTCTCGGCCGGCTTCAGGACGACCGTGTTGCCGGTCGCCAGCGCGGGCGCGATCTTCCAGGCCAGCATCAGCAGCGGGAAGTTCCACGGGATGACCTGGCCGGCCACGCCCAGCGGCTTCGGGGCGGGGCCGAAGCCGGCGTGGTCCAGCTTGTCGGCCCAGCCCGCGTAGTAGAAGAAGTGCGCGGCGACCAGCGGCAGGTCGACGTCGCGGGTCTCGCGGATCGGCTTGCCGTTGTCGATCGACTCCAGCACGGCCAGCTCGCGGCTGCGCTCCTGGACGATCCGGGCGATCCGGAACAGGTACTTGGCGCGCTCGCTGCCGGGCAGCGCCGACCAGCCGGCGAAGGCCTTGCGGGCGGCGGCGACCGCGCGGTCGACGTCCTCCTCGGTGCCCCGGGCGAACTCGGCGAGCACCTGCTCGGTGGCCGGGTTGACCGTCTTCAGGGCCTCCTTGCCGGAGGAGTCGACGAACTCGCCGCCGATGAAGTGGCCGTAGGAGCTGGCGATGTCGCCGGCGGCCGCGGGGGACTCCGGTGCCGGGGCGTAGGCGAAGAGGCCGCCGGCGGGCTTGGCCGCGGGCTCCTCGGTGTTCTTCTTCTTGGCCATGGTGATCAGTCCACCGTCACGTAGTCGGGGCCGGAGTAGCGGCCGGTGGCCAGCTTCTGGCGCTGCATCAGCAGGTCGTTGAGCAGGCTGGAGGCGCCGAAGCGGAACCAGTGCGGGGTCAGCCAGTCGTCGCCGAGGGTCTCGTTGACCATCACCAGGTACTTCATGGCGTCCTTGGTGGTGCGGATGCCGCCGGCGGGCTTGACGCCGACCTGGACGCCGGTGGCCGCGCGGAAGTCGCGGACCGCCTCCAGCATCAGCAGGGTGACCGGCGGGGTCGCGTTGACGGCGACCTTGCCGGTGGAGGTCTTGATGAAGTCGGCGCCGGCCAGCATCGCCAGCCAGGAGACCCGGCGGACGTTGTCGTAGGTCTGGAGCTCACCGGTCTCGAAGATCACCTTGAGGTGGGCGGAGCTGCCGTCGGGGCGCTGGCACGCCTCCTTGACCGCGAGGATCTCGTTGAAGACGTCGAGGTAGCGGCCGGAGAGGAAGGCGCCGCGGTCGATCACCATGTCGATCTCGTCGGCGCCCGCGGCCACCGCGTCGGCGGTGTCGGCGAGCTTGACCGGGAGGGCGGCGCGGCCGGCCGGGAAGGCGGTGGCCACCGAGGCGACCTGGATGCCGGCGCCCTTCAGGGCGGCCTTCGCGGTGGCGACCATGTCCGGGTAGACGCAGATGGCGGCGACACGGGGGGTGGTCGGGTCGGTCGGGTCGGGGGTCCTGCCCTTGGCGCACAGGGCGCGCACCTTGCCGACCGTGTCCGCGCCTTCCAACGTGGTCAGGTCGATCATCGAGATCGCCAGGTCGATGGCGTACGCCTTCGCCGTGGTCTTGATCGAGCGGGTACCGAGAGTGGCGGCACGCGCCTCCAGGCCGACCTGGTCGACGCCGGGCAGGCCGTGCAGGAAACGGCGGAGCGAGGCCTCGGACGCCGCAACGTCCTGAAGGCCGCTGCCCGCAACGCCGAGGGCATTGGCTGCAACAGTGGACATAGTCACCAGACCAGCATATCTACGCGCGTAGTGGGCCGCCAGGGCGCCTGCCATTCGTGGCCGGACCGAGATCTGCGGGGTCGGGGTGGAGGCCAGGCCCCCGGGGCCGGGCAGTGGTGATCAATTTCGAGAATGGTGAGCAGAAAACGTCATGGCCCATATTTCGTCGAATGGGTAACCTGGAGCCATGAGTGTCACAGACGACCGCCCGGCGGAGGCGACGACCACGGTCGGGCACCGGGGGCGCATCATCCTGCCCGTCGCCATTCAGCGTGCCGCGCACATGAGGGAAGGCGCGCGAGTCCACCTGCGGGTGCTCGAAGGCGGGGGAGTGATCATCGAGACGGCCGACGACATCAAGCGCCGGCTGAAGTTCCGCCTCCCCGTCGGAGTCGATCTCGCGACCGACGACCGCGCCGAGGCGGACGAGGACGAGGAGCGTGGCGCCGCGTGAGCCACCTCCTCGACGCGGGCGCGGTCCTCGCCTGGATGGCCGACGAGCCCGGAGCGGCCCAGGTCGAGGACGTCCTCGACGGCGCCCGGCTCCCCACCGTCTGCCTCACCGAGGTGCTCCGCCGCGCCCAGGCGTACGGACACCACAGCCCGCCCTGCCGTATCGCGGACGACCTTGTCGGCGCCGGCCTGGTCATCGTCGAGGAGGTCACCCAGGCCGACGCCGTCCGTGCCGCCGAGCTGCGCCACCTCTCGTACACCACCCGATCCCGGTGGACCGAGGACGATCTGCGACACACCAGGTCGGGCAAGCCCGGGACCCTGTCCACCGCAGACTCGCTGTGCATCGCCATCGCCGAACGCCTCGACCTGCCCGTCCTGACCACGGACCGCGCGTGGTCGGTGGTGGAACGGCTCGCCGGGGGCTTCCGGATCAAGACCGTGCACATCCGTTAGGTACCGAACCGCCGTCGAACGGTGATCGTCGAGGCCTGTGGACTCTTCGGGCGCATGGGGCAGAATCGACGCCATGACCGATTCCGACGGCACGCCCCACCAGGGCCCGGCCGCCCCCGACGGGGAGCCCGAGTACGCGGACCGCGTGTACCGCTCTGTCCCCGGTGTGATCTCCGGAGTGCTGCTGCTGGCCGTCGCGGCCTGGCTGGTCGGCGACGCGGCGCTGAACGGGACCGGGAAGACCCCGTACGTCTCGCTGGCGGCGGTGCCGGTGTTCGCCTTCCCGGTGATCGCGTACACGCTGCGCCCGGTCGTGACGGCCGGCCGCGACCGGCTGGTGGTGCGCAACCCGTGGCGGACCGTCGTCGCGCCCTGGGCCTCGGTGGACGCGCTGCGCGCGGGGTACTCGGTCGAACTGCTCGCGGGCGGGAAGAAGTACCAGGTCTGGGCGGTGCCGGTGTCGCTGCGGCAGCGCAAGCGGGCCACCCGGGCGATGAGCACCGGCGCCGCCGAACACGCCTCCAGGACCGGCCTGGGCCTCGGGCTGGCCAAGCGGACCAACCCGGTCGTCCAGGGCTCGCCCGACCCGACCCGCGCCTGGTCCGACCAGGTCACCGCGGTCCTCCAGGAGATGGCCGAACGCAACGCCGGCCGCCCCGGGGCCACCGGCCCGGTCGAGGTCCGCTGGTGCTGGTGGATCATCGCCCCCACCCTGATCGGCCTGGCCGCGCTGATCACCGTCATCGCCGTCTGAGCCACGCAGGAGGGGCCGGCCGCGCGCCCGGCACTGTCGGACGGCCGAGGGTGCTGACCGCTTCACCTCGCCCCGCCGGATGCGATCCGGCGGGGCGAAGTGCTGTCGGGGCGCGGTCGGTTCGGGCGCGGAGGGCCGATGCCGTCGGTGGTGACGAACCCGGGCATCGGGGACTCCGGCAAGCCGGTGGATCGAATCCACGGACCGAAGGCGGGCCGCATCCCGTCATGTTCCGGGTGTGAGCCGCGTCGCCGGGAGCGCGTCGCGCGGGAAGGTCTGCGGGGAGGCGGGGTCGGTTCCGGAAGATCTTTGGAAAGATCGCCTGCGAGCGGTTGGAAAGTGAAACTTCCCCGCCGACGATGATGAACATCCGACAAGTGGGCTGACCGGAAAGCGCCCAACCTTCTCCGTATTCGTCATGCTCCCGTTACGGACCGCGCACATCCATTGAAAGTATGGACATGGGGCGGATCGACCATGGAATTACTCCCCATGGTCAGGGTTTGGGGACTGTTTGCTATTCCGTCCCCTTGTAGAAACGTTTCTTTCATGCGCGCGCCTCGATTCTCCGAGGCGCCGGAGGGGGTTTCACCATGTCCGAAATCAGCCGCACCACGGAGCTGACCCGACGACGGATGCTCCAGGGCTCGGTGCTCGCGCTCACCGCCGCGGCCGGCACGGGCGTGCTGGCGGTCGCGGGACCGACCAGCAAGTCCGCCACCGCCGCCGACCTGGGGGAGAACGACCAGTTCGACGAGTCCTACCAGGGCCGCCGCATCCAGGGCCGGCCGACCGCCCGTGCCGGCCACCACGGCGCCGGTGTCGGGTACACGGTGCTGATCGACGGCCGGGAGCTGCACATGATGCGCAACGTCGACGGCACCTGGATCAGCGTCATCAACCACTACCAGACCTTCACCACCCCCCGCGCGCTCGCCCGCGCGGCCGTCGACGACCTTCAGGGCGCCACGCTCGTGCCGATTTCCGTCGCCTGAACCGGCCCACCGCACGTTCGGACCACTGGCTCACCGAGGAGAAACCATGGCAGTCCGCAAGAACCAGGCGACCCTGACGGCCCAGGAGAAGCGCGCCTTCGTCGACGCCGTACTGGAGCTCAAGCGGCTCGGCCGCTACGACGGTTACGTCGACACGCACAACTACTTCATCGTCAACGACAGCGACACCGGTGAGCGGGTCGGCCACCGCTCCCCGTCCTTCCTGCCCTGGCACCGTCAGTTCCTGCTCCAGTTCGAGCGGGACCTGCAGAGCATCGACCCGAACGTCACGCTCCCGTACTGGGACTGGACCGTCGACCGGGCGGCGAACTCGTCGATCTGGGGCGCCGACTTCCTGGGCGGCAGCGGCCGCAGCGGCGACAACCAGGTGGTCACCGGCCCGTTCGCGTACGGCACCGGCAAGTGGACGGTGAACGTGCGCCCCGACAGCCGCGACTACCTGCGCCGCACGCTCGGCGCCGCGGTCTCCGCGTTGCCGACCCGGGCCGAGGTGGAGACCGTGCTCGCCATGACCGCCTACGACGCCGCACCGTGGAACAGCTCCTCCGACGGCTTCCGCAACAACATGGAAGGCTGGCGCGGCCCCAACCTGCACAACCGGGCGCACGTGTGGATCGGCGGCCAGATGAACTCCGGGATGTCCCCGAACGACCCGGCGTTCTGGCTGCACCACTGTTTCATCGACAAGCTCTGGTCGGAGTGGCGGCGCCGCAACCCCGGCTCGGGGTACCTGCCCGTGGTGCCCACCGCCAATGTGGTCGACCTCAACAAGCCGATGAAGCCCTGGAACACCACCACGCCGGCCCAACTGCTGGACCACTCCACGCTCTACACCTACGACACCGGCTTCTGAGCCACAGCGGCGCGGCTTCGGCGAAGTCCCGCGTGACGCCGTAGCCTCCGGAGGCCGCGGTGCCCCGTCGAGCCGATGCTCGACGGGGCACCGTGCCACGGGTGGGATCAGATGCCGACGGCCTCGGCGAGGTCCCGCTTGACGGCGGCGAGGAGACCGGCGGCGCGGGCGCGGGCGGGGGCCAGGTCGGCGGCGGAGGCGACCGGGAGGACGACCTCCAGGTAGCACTTGAGCTTGGGCTCGGTGCCGGAGGGGCGGACCACGATGCGGGCCGAGCGGACGGCCTCGCCGTCCAGGTAGTAGCGCAGCCCGTCGGTGGGCGGCAGGTCGGCGGAGCCGGCCGACAGGTCGTCGGCGCGGGTGACCCGGAGGCCGGCCAGGACGGTCGGCGGCCGCTCGCGCAGGCGCCGCATGGCGTCGGCGATCAGCGTGAGGTCCTGGACCCGGACGGAGAGCTGGTCGGTGGCGTGCAGGCCGTGCTCCAGCGCCAGGTCGTCCAGCAGGTCGGACAGCGTGCGGCCGGACTTCTTGAGGGTGGCGGCGAGCTCGGCGACCAGCAGGGCGGCGGTGATGCCGTCCTTGTCCCGGACGCCCTGCGGGTCGACGCAGTAGCCGAGCGCCTCCTCGTAGCCGTAGCGCAGGCCCTCGGCGCGGGAGATCCACTTGAAGCCGGTCAGCGTCTCGGCGTAGCCCAGGCCCGCGGCCTCGGCGATCCGGCCGAGCAGGGTGGCGGAGACGATGGTGGTGGCGAAGGTGCCCTCGGCCTTCTTCGCGACCAGGGCCGAGCCGAGCAGTGCGCCGACCTCGTCGCCGCGCAGCATCCGCCAGCCGGCCGCGCCGCCGCTGCCGCCGCCGGCCGCGTCGCCGTTGGCGGGGACGGCCACCGCGCAGCGGTCGGCGTCCGGGTCGTTGGCGATCACGATGTCGGGGCCGACCGACGCGGCGGTGCGGAAGGCGAGGTCCATCGCCCCCGGCTCCTCCGGGTTGGGGAAGGCCACGGTCGGGAAGTCCGGGTCGGGCTCGGCCTGCTCGGCGACCACGGTGGGCGCGGGGAAGCCGGCCCGGCGGAAGGCGGCGACCAGGGTGTCGCGGCCGACGCCGTGCATCGGGGTGTAGACCACCTCCAGGTCGCGCGGGCCGCGCGCGTCCACGATGGAGACGGCCCTGTCCAGGTAGGCCTCGACGACCTCCTCGCCGAGCACCTCCCAGCCCTCCTCGGCGCGCGGGACCTCGTCCAGCGAGCCGATCGCGTCGATCCCGGCGGCGATCCCGGCGTCGGCCGGCGGGACGATCTGCGAGCCGTCGCCCAGGTAGACCTTGTAGCCGTTGTCCTGCGGCGGGTTGTGGCTGGCGGTGACGGTGACGCCGGCGGCCGCGCCCAGGTGGCGGACGGCGAAGGCGAGCACCGGGGTGGGCAGCGGGCGCGGCAGCAGCGCGGCGCGCAGGCCGGCGCCGACCACCACGGCGGCGGTGTCGCGGGCGAAGTCGTACGACCTGTGGCGGGCGTCGTAGCCGATGACGACCAGGTCGCCCAGGCCCTGCTGCCTGACGTACGCGACCAGGCCGGCCGCGGCCCTGATCACCACGGCGCGGTTCATCCGCATCGGGCCGGCGCCGAGTTCGCCGCGCAGGCCGGCGGTGCCGAACTGGAGCCGGTCGGAGAAGCGCTCGGCGAGCTCCGCCCAGGCGAGCTTTCCGTCGGTCTCGACCTCCGGGGCCTCGGCCCTGGCCAGCAGGGCGCTGAGCTCCTCGCGGGTCTGCGGGTCGGGGTCCTCGGCCAGCCAGGTCCGGGCCCGGGCGAGGAGGTCGGTGGTGGGTGCCTGCGTCATGCCAGCTCCATCGGGAAGTGCGTCGGTGGGTGGGCCGGAGGTTCCGCGCGAGTGAGGAAGAGCGAGTGAGGAAGAGGTGGGCACATGCGGACGGGGCCCACGGGATGGCGTGATCAGCGGATCACGCCGCCCGTGGGCCCCGTCAGTCATGATTCTGCGCCTGGCGGGCGTCAGATCCGCTCAAGGACCTTCGCCAGCAGTTCGCCCATGCGCTCGGCGGAGGCCTTGCCGGCCTCCAGCACCTCGGCGTGGTTGAGCGGCTCGCCGGTCATGCCGGCGGCCAGGTTGGTGACCAGGGAGATGCCGAGCACCTCGCTGCCGGCCTCGCGGGCCGCGATGGCCTCCAGGGTGGTGGACATGCCGACCAGCTCGCCGCCGATCACCCGGGCCATGTTGACCTCGGCCGGGGTCTCGTAGTGCGGGCCGCGGAACTGCACGTAGACGGCCTCGTCCAGGGACGAGTCGATGTCGCGGCACAGCTCGCGCAGGCGCTTGGAGTACAGGTCGGTGAGGTCGACGAAGTTGGCGCCGACGATCGGCGAGTCACCGGTCAGGTTGATGTGGTCGCTGATCAGGACCGGCTGGCCCGGGGTCCAGCCCTGGCGCAGGCCGCCGCAGCCGTTGGTCAGCACGATGATGCCGCAGCCGGCCGCGGCGGCGGTGCGCACGCCGTGGACGACGGTGGCCACGCCGTGGCCCTCGTAGTAGTGGTTGCGGCCGAGGAAGATCAGGGCGCGCTTGTCGCCGATCTTCACCGAGCGGATCGTGCCGGCGTGGCCGGCGACGGCGGGGGCGGGGAAGCCGGGCAGGTCGGTGACCGGGAACTCGGCCACGGTCTCGCCCAGGGCGTCGGCGGCCGGCACCCAGCCGGAGCCCATCACCAGGGCGACGTCGTGCCGCTCGGCACCGGTCAGCTCGCGCAGGCGCTCGGCGGCGGCCTGGGCGGCGGCGTAGGGGTCGGCGGAGACGACCGACTGAGGAGAAGCGTTCACGGGTCCGAGGATAGACGGGATTCGGCTACGCGCGTAGAAAATCCGCCGCGGCGTGCCGGATCGTTACCCGGCTGACCGGAAACACAGCTCGGCGGGCGTTCTCCGGGGCGACCCGGCCAGGCGCGCGGTGGTGGCCGGGGTGCTGGCGGACACCGTGCGCGGCTGGGGGCCGCGGCCCTGAGCGGGCCAGGGCTCTGGGGCCAGGGTCGGCAGTCGTCCTAGCAGGGGCGGCGGCGCAGGTCCATCACGTAGTCGTGCGGGGCGCCGGCGCTCTCGGCGGCGTCCGCGACCAGGCCGAGGTAGCGGGCCGCGGGCAGGCCGCCCTCGTAGTCGTTGAGCACGTACGTCCAGACCGGGATGTCCCCGTCCAGGGTCTGCGCGCGCAGCTTGATCTTGCGGTAGATGCCGAGCTGGACGCCCTCCCAGCGGTCCAGGCCCTCCTCGTCCATCGGCGCGACGTCGTACAGCGAGACGAAGACCTGGTCCTTCTCGTCCTCGACCACGGTGGCCAGCGAGCCCTCCCAGCCGAGCTGCTCGCCGCCGAAGGTGAGCCGCCAGCCGGCTAGCCACCCCGTGCCGCGCAGCGGGGAGTGCGGGGCTCGGCGGGTCATCTGCCGGGCATCGAGGTTGGTGGCATACGCGGCGTAAAGGGGCATGGGGGCCAGCGTAGCCCGGGCGGCGGGCGGGCCGCGGCGACTGGACGAAGGTGCGAGCCGGGACCCCGGCGTGGCGGCCCTCCCGGCGTGCGGGACAATGGGGAGCGTGACTCGGATCGTGATCATCGGTGGCGGACCCGGCGGCTACGAGGCGGCCCTGGTCGCCGCACAGCTCGGCGCGGAGGTGACCGTCGTCGACCGCGACGGTCTGGGCGGATCGGCGGTGCTCACGGACTGCGTTCCGTCGAAGACCCTGATCGCGACCGCGGAGGTGATGACCACCTTCGACAGCTCGTACGAGGAGCTGGGCATCCTGGTCGCGGACGACACCCCGCCGCTCGAGCAGGCGGCCCGGGTGATCGGCGTGGACCTGGGCAAGGTCAACCGCCGTGTGAAGCGCCTGGCGATCGCCCAGTCCCACGACATCACCCAGTCCGTCACCCGGGCCGGCGTCACCGTGCTGCGCGGCCGCGGCCGGCTCGGCACCGGCGGGCAGGCCGCGGACGGCTCCCGCGAGGTCCTGGTGGACGGGCCCGACGGCACCGTGCAGTCGCTGCGCGCCGACGCGGTGCTGATCGCCACCGGCGCCCACCCGCGAGAACTCCCGGACGCCCAGCCGGACGGCGAGCGGATCCTCACCTGGACCCAGGTGTACGACCTGGAGGAGCTGCCCCGCGAGCTGATCGTGGTCGGCTCCGGCGTGACCGGCGCCGAGTTCGCCGGCGCGTACCAGGCGCTCGGTTCCAAGGTCACCCTGGTGTCCAGCCGCGACCGGGTGCTGCCGGGCGAGGACCCGGACGCCGCCGAGGTGCTGGAGGACGTCTTCCGCCGCCGCGGCATGAACGTGATGGGCCGTTCGCGGGCCGAGAGCGTCAAGCGGATCGGCGACCGGGTCGAGGTCATGCTGGCCGACGGCAAGGTGATCGAGGGCACCCACTGCCTGATGGCGGTCGGCTCGATCCCCAACACCGCCGAGATGGGCCTGGAGGACGCCGGGGTCAAGCTCAACGACTGGGGCCAGATCCAGGTCGACCGGGTCTCCCGCACCACCGCCCCCGGCGTCTACGCGGCGGGTGACTGCACCGGCGTCTTCATGCTCGCCTCGGTGGCGGCCATGCAGGGCCGGATCGCGATGTACCACGCGCTCGGCGACGCGGTGCAGCCGCTGAACCTCAAGACCGTGGCCTCCAACGTCTTCACCGACCCGGAGATCGCCACCGTCGGCTACACGGCGGCCGACGTGGAGTGCGGCAAGATGGACGCCGTCGTGGTCAAGCTCCCGCTGCGCGGCAACCCGCGGGCGAAGATGCAGGGCATCAGGGACGGCTTCGTGAAGCTGTTCTGCCGCCCCGGCACCGGCATCGTGGTCGGCGGCGTGGTCGTCGCCCCGCGGGCCAGCGAGCTGATCCACCCGATCTCGCTCGCGGTGGACGCGAATCTGACGGTCGAACAGGTGGCCAGTGCCTTCACCGTCTACCCGTCCGTCTCGGGCTCGACCGCCGAGGCGGCCCGCCAGCTGCACATCCGCAAGCGGGCCGACGGCGAATCCTGAGCGTCCGGCGCGCAGTTGGGGGCGGCTGCCGATCCGCGGCCGCCCTTCGCGCGGGCATGGCCGTCACCCGGACGGCGGGCGCAGTTCCGGGTCATCGGCGGCGCGTATTCTACGGTCACGCGCCGCTCGTGCGTGAGCAATTCCCGCTACCAGCTGCAAACGCCTGAAAGCAGACGGTCACGCAGGTTACCGTCGGTTCTGTGTTTGCAGCAGAACGTCGCCAGTTGATCCTCGAAATGGTGCGCGCCAACGGAGCCGTCTCGCTCCGGGAGTTGGCCCGCGTCGTCCAGACCTCCGAAGTGACCGTGCGCCGTGACGTGCGGGCGCTGGAGGCAGAAGGGCTCCTCGACCGCCGGCACGGCGGCGCGGTGCTCCCCGGCGGCTTCAGCCGCGAACCCGGATACCCGCAGAAGACCCACCTGTCCGCGGCGGAGAAGAGCGCCATCGCGGACTTCGCCGCCGGCCTGGTGGAGGAAGGGGACGCGGTGGTGGTCGGCGCCGGCACCACCACCCAGGAGCTGGCCCGCCGGCTGGCCAGGGTGCCGGGGCTGACCGTGGTCACCAACTCGCTGCTGGTCGCCCAGGCCCTGGCACACGCCAACCGGGTCGAGGTGGTGATGACCGGTGGCACCCTGCGCGGCTCCAACTACGCGTTGGTGGGCAGTGGTGCCGAGCAGTCGCTCCAGGGGCTGCGGGTCACCAAGGCCTTCATCTCCGGCAGCGGGCTGACCGCCGAACGCGGGCTGTCGACCGCGAACATGCTGTCCGCGAGCGTGGACCGGGCAATGGTGCTGGCGGCTGCCGAGGTCATCGTCCTCGCCGACCACACCAAGCTCGGCGCGGCCGGCATGTTCCAGACCGTCGCCACCGAGACCATCACCCGGCTGGTCACCGACGAGCAGGCGGCCGCGGACGACACCACCGCCCGTGAGCTGGACGCGCTCGCCGACTGCGGGGTCCAGGTCGACCTGGCCCCGCTGGGCGCGTCGCCGAGCGGCGACGCCCCGGTGCACGGCACCGGCAGCGGGCCGGTCCACCAGACCCAGCCGGGTCCGATGGCCCGCCGGGCCGGTCCGCCCCCCGGGGGCGCCCCGCTGCCCGGCCAGCGCCGTCCCGGTGCGCACGGCGGGCCGGCCGGCCCGGGCGGCATGCCGGCCAGGCTGGCCGAGATGGGCCTGCCGCGCGGGCGCTGAGCCCGTACGGGGGCCGGAGACGCGACCGGTCCGCACGCCCCCGAGGGCGTACGGACCGGTCGGTGGAACCAGGGACCCCGGTCAGTCCTTGATCTCGCACAGCGCGGCGCCGCTGCTGACGCTCGCGCCGACCTCGGCCTTGAGGCCGGAGACGGTGCCCGCCTTGTGCGCGTTCAGCGGCTGCTCCATCTTCATCGCCTCCAGGACCACGATCAGCTCGCCCTCGGCGACGACCTGGCCCTCCTCGACGGCGACCTTGACGATGGTGCCCTGCATCGGCGAGGCCAGGGTGTCACCGCTGAGGGCCGAGCCGGCCTTCTTGGTGCCCACCCGGCGCTTGGCCTTGGCGGCGCCCGTCGCACCGGCCGCCGGGGCCGCCGCGACGCCCAGCGAGGACGGCAGCGAGACCTCGATCCGCTTGCCGCCGACCTCGACCACCACGGTCTCCCGGGTCTCGGCCTCCTCGCCGTCACCGGCCGCGCCGGCGAACGGCGGGATGGTGTTGTCGAACTCGGTCTCGATCCAGCGGGTGAAGACGGTGAAGGGTTCGTCGTTGCCGTGGACCTCGGGTGCGAAGGCGGGGTCGGTGACGACGGCCTGGTGGAAGGGGATGGCGGTGGCCATGCCTTCGACCTTGAACTCGTTGAGGGCGCGGCGGGCGCGTTCGAGGGCCTGCTTGCGGTCGCGGCCGGTGACGACGAGTTTGGCGAGGAGGGAGTCCCAGGCGGGGCCGATGACGGAGCCGGTCTCGACGCCGGAGTCGAGGCGGACGCCGGGGCCGGTGGGTGGGGCGAAGAGGGTGACGGTGCCGGGGGCGGGGAGGAAGCCGCGGCCGGGGTCTTCGCCGTTGATGCGGAACTCGAAGGAGTGGCCGCGGATTTCGGGGTCGTCGTAGCCGAGTTCCTCGCCGTCGGCGATGCGGAACATCTCGCGGACGAGGTCGAGGCCGGTGACTTCTTCGGTGACGGGGTGTTCGACCTGGAGGCGGGTGTTGACCTCGAGGAAGGAGATGGTGCCGTCGAGGGCGACGAGGAATTCGCAGGTGCCCGCGCCCTGGTAGCCGGCTTCCTTGAGGATGGCCTTGGAGGCGCGGTAGAGCTCGGCGTTCTGTTCGGGGGTGAGGAAGGGCGCGGGGGCTTCTTCGACGAGTTTCTGGTGGCGGCGCTGGAGTGAGCAGTCGCGGGTGGAGACGACGACGACGTTGCCGTGTTTGTCGGCGAGGCACTGGGTCTCGACGTGGCGGGGGTTGTCGAGGTAGCGCTCGACGAAGCATTCGCCGCGGCCGAAGGCGGCGACGGCTTCGCGGACGGCGGATTCGAAGAGTTCGGGGATCTCTTCGAGGGTGCGGGCGACCTTGAGGCCGCGGCCGCCGCCGCCGAAGGCGGCTTTGATGGCGACGGGGAGGCCGTGTTCGCGGGCGAATGTGACGACTTCGTCGGCGCCGGCGACGGGGTCGGGGGTGCCGGCGACGAGGGGGGCGCCGGCGCGTTGGGCGACGTGGCGGGCGGTGACCTTGTCGCCGAGGTCGCGGATGGCCTGGGGGGGCGGGCCGATCCAGGTGAGTCCGGCGTCGAGGACGGCCTGGGCGAAGTCGGCGTTCTCCGACAGGAAGCCGTAGCCGGGGTGGACGGCGTCGGCGCCGGAGTCGGCGGCGGCCTTGAGGACCTTGGCGATGTCCAGGTAGCTGGTTGCGGGAGTGTCACCGCCCAGCGCGTAAGCCTCGTCGGCCGCGCGGACGTGCAGCGCATCCCGGTCCGGCTCGGCGTAGACGGCGACGCTGGCGATACCGGCGTCCGAGCAGGCCCGAGCGACGCGGACAGCGATTTCCCCGCGGTTGGCGATGAGCACCTTGCGCACTGTGGCTCCCTTCTTGAACCTCGTCGAGTTTATGGATTCGAGGGCAGTACCGGCGAGTAGCCCCGGGTTGTGAACTATCCCACACGCTCGGTGATGCCTGGTGCGGCCCGGTGGACGGGTTCGCCGAGTGGCCGGGGCCACACTCTCGTCCGGGCCGCTCAAGCGGCGCCGGAGCGGGCGCCGGGCCGTTGCAGCGCCTCGGCCGTCACGTCCGCCACCGGCTCGACCATGTCGGGCCCGTACGCCTCCGGGTTGACCACCCGCAGGACGAGCGCGAAGGTGCCGTCGCGCCCGTACGTCCGGGCGAGTTCGCGGTGGTGCGCGACCAGGTAGCGCACTCCCGCCTGGTTGGCGATGCCGGTCTGGCCGGAGACCAGGAACACCGGGCGGCCGCCGTCCGGGGTGGCGATCCGGGCCAGCAGGGTGTGCGCCTGGTCGCGGTCGGCGGTGAAGTCGCGCCCGCCCACCACGATCACGTTGCTGCCCGGCCCCGGGCCCGAGGTGACGAGCGCGCCCGGCAGGCCCCAGGCCAGGTGCGCGGCCGTCCGCTCGTTGCTGACCGGACCGCCCAGGCACAGCTCGGTCTTGGCGCCCAGGCCGCGGTGCGCGGCGTCGTGGGCGACCAGTTCGGGCCGCGCCCCGCACTCCTCGACCAGGCCGGCCAGCCACATCAGCGCGTAGGCGTCACGCCGGGTCACGGTGTGCGCGTGCGAGCCCGTCCCGATGCTGCGCGGCACCACGACCAGGCACTCGCTGCCGCCCGGCAGCCCGAAGAACTCCCGCACCCGCTCGACCCTGCGCCGCCGCCGCAGCACCTGGGCCAGCCAGCCGAGGCCGGCGCTGATGGCGCTGGCGACCAGGCCGAGCACCACGTTGAGCACGCTGTCGGTCATCTGCCCTCCCCGTCCGAACGCCCGTCAGCTTAGGGGTGCGGGCAGGCGTGCGGCAGGTCAGTCGGTCCACAGATCCGTGATGCGCAGATCCAGGTCGGCGAGCAGCCGGCGCAGCAGCGGCAGGGACAGGCCGATCACGTTGCCCGGGTCGCCGTCGATGCCGTCGATGAACGGCGCCGAGCGGCCGTCCAGGGTGAACGCCCCGGCCACGTACAGCGGTTCACCGGAGGCCACGTAGGCGGCGATCTCCGCGTCGTCCGGGGTGCCGAAGCGGACGGTGGTGGAGGCGGTGGCCGAGGACTGCCGGCCGCTCGCGGTGTCGATCACGCAGTGGCCGGTGCGCAGCACGCCGGCGCGCCCGCGCATCGACTGCCAGCGGGCCAGTGCCTCGGTGGCGTCGGCGGGCTTGCCGAGGGCCTGCCCGTCCAGCTCCAGGACGGAGTCGCAGCCGATCACCAGCTCGCCGCCGGTGAGTCCGGCGGCGACGGCCTTCGCCTTGGCCTCGGCCAGGACGAGCGCGAGCTCGGCGGGGGTGGCGGCGGTGATCGCGTCCTCGTCGACGCCGCTGACCACCACGCGCGGGTCGAGCCCCGCCTGGCGGAGCAGCCCGAGGCGGGCGGGGGAGGCGGAGGCGAGGACGAGGGGGCGCTGGTCGGTCATGCCCACCAGGGTAGGGGGTGCCGGTGTCCGCCGTTCAGGTGAACGAGCGGGAGATCATCATCAGTACGGCGCCCACCAGCACCAGGGCGGCGAGGACCCTTCCGGCCCGTTGCATCCGCTCCTGCATCCGACGGGCCTCGGGCGAGGGCTCGTCGCGGGGATCTGACCAGAGCACCCGTCCAGAGTGCTCCCGCGGGGGTCCCGGCGCCTGAGTATCCGTACTCATGTTCCGGGCAAAGCGGGCGGAGCGGGCCGTGCGGGGTGGCGGGCCGACGGAGCCGGCCCGCCACCCCGCACGGGGGCGTCAGCGCGCCCAGCCCGAGGTCCGCCAGGCGTTGACGCCCGGGCGGACGGCGGGGCGGAGCAGCCGGACGCGGTCGTTCCAGGGGGAGGCCGGGCCGGCACCGGCCGGGCGCGCCGTCTCGGCGGCGGCCTGCGCGGCGGCGGCCCGGGCCTGGACCACCGCCAGGACGGTGGCCAGCTCCTCGGGGGTCGGCTGCCCGTGCAGCACGTGGATCGGGGACATGGCTGGTTTCTCTCCCGACAGGGACGGGGCCTACAGGGGGATGTTGCCGTGCTTCTTCGGCGGCAGCACCTCGCGCTTGCCGCGCAGCGCCCGCAGGCCGCGGACGATGTGCCGGCGGGTCTCGCTCGGAGCGATCACCGCGTCCACGTAGCCGCGTTCGGCCGCCAGGTACGGGTTCAGCAGGGTGTCCTCGTAGGAGGCGATCAGCTCGGCCCGCTTCTCCTCGGCGGTGCCGGCCGCCTCGGCCTCGGCGATCTCGCGGCGGTGCAGGATGTTGACCGCGCCCTGCGCGCCCATCACGGCGATCTGCGCGGTCGGCCAGGCCAGGTTGAGGTCGGCGCCCAGGTGCTTGGAGCCCATGACGTCGTACGCGCCGCCGAAGGCCTTGCGGGTGATCACGGTGATCAGCGGGACGGTGGCCTCGGCGTAGGCGTAGATCAGCTTGGCGCCGCGCCGGATGATGCCGTCCCACTCCTGCTCGGTGCCGGGCAGGAAGCCGGGCACGTCGACGAAGGTCAGTACCGGGACGTTGAAGGAGTCGCAGGTGCGGATGAAGCGGGCGGCCTTCTCGCTGGCGGCGATGTCCAGGCAGCCGGCCAGGTCCATCGGCTGGCTGCCGACGATGCCGACGGACTGGCCCTCGACCCGGCCGAAGCCGGTGATGATGTTGCCCGCGTACAGCGGCTGGGTCTCCAGGAACTCGCCGTCGTCGACGATGTGCCCGACCACCTTGCGCATGTCGTACGGCTGGTTCGCCGAGTCCGGCACGATGGTGTCGAGTTCGAGGTCCTCCGGCGTGACCGTGAGATCGGCCTGGTCGGGGTAGGACGGCGGGTCGCTCAGGTTGTTGGAGGGCAGGTACGAGAGCAGGCTCTTGACGTACTCGATCGCCTCCTTCTCGTCCGCGGCCAGGTAGTGCGCGTTGCCCGACTTGGCGTTGTGGGTGCGCGCGCCGCCCAGCTCCTCCATCCCGACGTCCTCGCCGGTGACGGTCTTGATCACGTCCGGGCCCGTGATGAACATGTGCGAGGTCCGGTCGGCCATCACCACGAAGTCGGTGATCGCGGGGGAGTACACCGCGCCGCCGGCGCAGGGGCCCATGATCAGCGAGATCTGCGGGATGACGCCCGAGGCGTGCACGTTGCGGCGGAAGATCTCGCCGTACAGGCCGAGCGAGACCACGCCCTCCTGGATCCGGGCGCCGCCGGAGTCGTTGATGCCGATGACCGGGCAGCCGGTCTTCAGCGCGAAGTCCATCACCTTGACGATCTTCTCGCCGAAGACCTCGCCGAGTGAGCCGCCGAAGACGGTGAAGTCCTGGGCGAACACGGCGACCTGGCGGCCGTCCACGGTGCCGTAGCCGGTCACCACGCCGTCGCCGTAGGGCCGGTTCCGCTCCTGGCCGAAGTTGGTCGAGCGGTGCCGGGCGAACTCGTCGAACTCCACGAAGGAGTTCTCGTCCAGCAGTTCCACGACCCGCTCGCGGGCGGTCAGCTTGCCCTTGGCGTGCTGCTTCTCCACGGCCTTCGCGGAGCCGGAGTGCACCGCCTCGTCGAGCCTGCGCCGCAGGTCGGCGAGCTTGCCCGCGGTGGTGTGGGGGTCGTACGGCGCCTCGGTCATCCGGTGGCTCTCCCTGCTCCATGGCCGCGACCTGTTCGAGTGCGCGCGGGCCGGGTGGCGGGCCCGCGCCTGAGGGCAGGGCGGCGCTACGAACTACCGCTGGGTAGCGTAGCCAGCGCGGAGGGCGATGCGTCATGTCCTGGCGTTATGGTCATCGACACAGTTTTGCCGGCGGGCGTTCTGCGGGACGATGGGTCGGCCTGCGTCCTGCCGCCCCGGGCCGTCCTCCAGGCCCTAGGGTTTCCCCATGACCGCACCCGACACCCCTCGCCGCAGCGGACTGCGCGGTTTCGGCCACGCCGGACCTTCGCCCTGGACCGACCTGGACCGTCCGCCGCTGGACGAGGAGGCGCTGCGTCACGACCTGCTCGTCCCCGGCGGCCTGTGGACCTCCCTGGACGTCGTGGCCGAGACCGGCTCCACCAACAGCGACCTCGCCGCCCGCGCCAGGGTCGGCGCCGCCCAGGGCGCGGTGCTGGTGGCCGAGGCGCAGAGCGCCGCGCGCGGCCGGCTGGACCGGCGGTGGACCGCCCCGGCCCGCTCCGGGCTGTTCCTGTCCGTGCTGCTGCGCCCCGAGGAGGTGCCGGTCGAGCGGTACGGCTGGCTGCCGATCCTGGTCGGGGTGGCCGCGGCGAGCACGCTCGACCGGGTCGCCGGGGTCGAGGTCGGGCTGAAGTGGCCCAACGACCTCCAGACCGAGATCGACGGCGCGGAGCGCAAGCTCGGCGGCATCCTCACCGAGCTGGCCGGCGGTGCCGTGGTGGTCGGCATGGGCCTCAACGTCTCGCTGCGCGCGCGGGAGCTGCCCGTCCCCACCGCCGCCTCGCTCGCGCTGGCCGGCGCCTCGACCACCGACCGGGGCACCCTGCTGCGCGCCCTGCTGCGGGAGTTCGCCGGCCTGTACCGGGAGTGGACGGCCGCCGCCGGCGACCCGCACGCCAGCGATCTGCTGCGCGCCTACGCGGACCGCTGCACCACGCTCGGCCGCCAGGTGAAGGTGCACCTGCCGGGCGACCGGGAGCTGGTCGGCGAGGCGGTCGCGGTGGACGGCGACGGACGGCTGGTGGTCCGCACGCCCGACGGCGCACGCCGGGCGGTCGGCGCGGGGGACGTCGTCCACGTGCGCCCCGAGCCCCGCTGAAACGGCCGTCCGCGCCTCTCCTTGCCTCCCCTTGACCCGGGCTGATGCCCCGGATCCGGCGATTCCGTGCGAACATTCCACCTGGCAGCGGTGTGAGGCGCGCCACTGCCCGCCCGGGTGGCGGACGGCGTGCCCGGACAGGTAGGACACGAGACGAGTGCGGCGGATCGCACGGGGACGGACCGGTGGCAGAGGACGGCAGCAGCGGCGCGACGGCGAGCGACGACGACCCCACGGTCGCGCTCGAACTGGAACGCCTGATCCTGGACGCGCCACGCCGCTACACCCCGTACCAGGCCGCGCGTGCCGCCGACGTCCCGATGGAGCTGGCCACCCGGTTCTGGCGGGCCATGGGCTTCCCCGACATCGGCCAGTCCAGGGCGCTCACCGACGGTGACGTGATCGCGCTGCGGCGGCTGGCCGGGCTGGTCGAGTCCGGGCTGCTCAGCGAGTCGATGGCGATCCAGGTGGCCCGTTCCACCGGCCAGACCACGGCCCGGCTGGCCGGCTGGCAGATGGACACCTTCCTGGAGAACCTCACCCAGTCCGCCGAGCCGGGGCTGACCCGCGCCGACGTCGCGTACCCGCTGGTCGAGCTGCTGCTGCCGGAGCTGGAGCAGTTCCTGGTGTACGTCTGGCGCCGCCAGCTGGCGGCCGTCACCGGCCGGGTGGTGCAGGCCGCCGAGGACAACGAGATCACCAGCGGGCGGCTCGCCGTCGGCTTCGCCGACCTGGTCGGCTTCACCCGGCTGTCCCGGCGGCTGGAGGAGGAGGAGCTCGGCGAGCTGGTCGAGACCTTCGAGAACACCTGCTCGGACCTGATCGCCGGCCAGGGCGGCCGGGTGATCAAGACGCTCGGCGACGAGATCCTCTACGTCTCCGAGGACCCGGCGACCGCCGCCGAGATCGCGCTGAGCCTGATCGAGGCGCTGGCCGGGGACGACACCATCCCGCCGCTGCGGGTCGGCATGGCCTTCGGCACGGTCACCTCGCGGATGGGCGACGTCTTCGGCACCACCGTCAACCTGGCCAGCCGGCTCACCTCGATCGCGCCCAAGGACGCGGTGCTGATCGACGGCGAGTTCGCCGCCGCGCTGGAGCAGAACGGCAGCGTCGCCCCGGCCGACTCCGAGGGGCCGGGGCTGGCCGAGGCGCTGTCGGCCGCGGCCGGGATGCCCGCCTCCGGGCTGCCGATACCGGGCCCGGACGCCGGGGCCAGGTTCCACCTCCAGCCGATGTGGCGGCGGCCGGTGCGCGGGCTCGGGCTGGTCGAGCCGTGGCTGCTCACCCGGCGGCCGAAGGCCGAATAGCGCCCGGCGCGCGGGGCAGGCGCGTGTGGAGAGCCGCGCGCCGACGGGCTTTCCGGTGCGGCGTTTCCCCGGGTCGTCCTCCTTCGCGGGCGGTACGGCGTTTCCCGTGGCCGGCAGGGCCTTCCGGGTTCCGAACGGTTGAAACCCGTACGTTCTGGTGGCGGGTCCGCCCGGGCAAACGGGGCATAACCGAATGAAACCGCCATAGTCTTGGTGCAAGCGGCCGGTCGGGTGCGGCCGGTCGACGGAGGTCTGGCAGGACCGGGCACAGGGAGCGAGGCGAGCCGGTGAGCAGTGAGGCGATCATGACGGACCGCGGCTGCGTCTGCGGCAGCCCGCGGCAGCCCGACCCGCTGCCCGACCTGAGGCTCCAGTCCGTGGTCGAGCTGGCCCAGGACATGGCCGCCGCGCTCACCCCGCTGGAGGCCGTCCGGGCCGCCGCCACCCGGGCCACCGAGGCGCTCGGCGCCACCATGGCCGCCGTCTCGGTCTGGGACCGCGAGTCCGGCCGGCTGCGGGTCCTGGTCAACCACGGCGACCTCGCCCCCGGCGAGGAGGAACTGCCCGAGGACGAGTCGTACCCGGTCGCCGACTTCCCCGAGATCGTCACGTACCTGGAGGAGCGCTGGACCACCGGGCGGCTGCCGCGCGCCTGGCTGCAGAGCGCCGAGAACAGCGAGCCGCACGCCGGGCACGCGCACCCGACCGCCGGCGCGTACTGCCAGGAACGCGCCGCGGCCCTGCGCCGGCGCGGGCGGGCCTGCTGCGTGGTCGCGCCGGTCGTGCTGCACGGCCAGGCCTGGGGCGAGCTGTACCTGGCCAGGTCGGCCGGGATGCCCGAGTTCACCGAGGCCGACGCCGACTACGCGACGCTGCTCGCCGCCCAGGTCTCGGCCGGGCTGGCGCAGACCGAGCGCCTCGCCGACCTGCGCAGGCTCGCCTTCTCCGATCCGCTCACCGGCCTCGCCAACCGGCGCGCGGTCGACGCCCGGCTGGAGAGCGCGCTGGCGGCGCACAACCGCGACGGCACCGTGGTCTCGCTGGTGGTCTGCGACGTCAACGGGCTGAAGCGGGTCAACGACCAGCTCGGCCACGAGATGGGCGACCGGCTGCTGGAGCGGTTCGCCCACCAGCTCTCGCTGGCCGCCGCCAAGCTCCCCGGCAGCCTCGCCGCCCGGCTCGGCGGCGACGAGTTCTGCCTGCTGGTGGAGGGGCAGAAGGCCGACGAGGTGGTCTCCGTCGCCGAGGAGCTGTGCGCCAGGGCGCTCGCGCTGTCCGAGGGCGAGGGCGTGGCCTGCGGGGTCGCCTCCACCGGGGACTCGATCGGGCCGGTCACCACCCCCGACCGGCTGTTCCGGCTCGCCGACGCCGCCCAGTACCGGGCCAAGGCGGCCAGGGCCGCCCACCCCGTGGTCGCCGGACGCAGCCACGGCCCCGGCTTCTCGCCCGACCCCACCGTGCTGCTCGCCGACGCCGCCGACCCGCACCACCGGGCGGACGGGCGGCGCGGGCCGACCGGCCGGGCCGGCGCGGCCGACCGGCGGCGGTTCCGCGGCGCCGCCCACAGCGCCGACCCGGGGCAGCTGCTCACCGCGGTGCTCGCCTCCCTCGACCGGGCCGCCGCCGCCAGGGCCGTCCACCCGGCGGACACCCTCGGCAAGCTGGTCGTGGTCGCCGAGGCCTCCGCCCGGCTGCTGGACGCCGTCGGCTGGTGGGTCTCGTACGTCCCGCCCGGCTCCCAGCTGATGCGCACCGCCCAGCACGCCGTCTACCGGATGACCAGCGGCCCCACCAGCAGCCGGGCCGAGACCCAGCGCGCCCAGATCGAGGCCCCCGACGCGGTCTTCGACCTGCGCCACTACCCGACGACCCGCCGCGCCGTCCGCGGCGGCGCCTTCACCCTGCGGGCGGGCGCGGCCGGCAACGACCCGGCGGAGGAGGCGATGCTCGTCGTCTCCGGCTACCGGGGCATGGTCGCCGCCGGCGGCCAGAACCCGGCCGGCGGCTGGCTGGTGGAACTCTTCGCCGACGACGCCACCCTGCCGCTGGGCCAGGCCGCCTGCGCCATGCGCGCCCTGGTCTCGGTCGCCCTGGCGGGGCCGGCCTCGCCGCCGGTGGTCTGAGGCGGCCGTTCCGTCCGGCGGCCCGTCCGGCGGCCCGGCCGCCCGCGCCGTGCGCGGATCCGGTGACCGGGGTGTCCCGGGTGGGTCGCGTGGTCCGCCGTGCTCCCGCTGCTCGGCGTGCTGGTCGCGGTACCGGCCGTGCTCTGCTTCAGGCGCCGGAACCGCCGTCGGCCGCAGGCGGGTTGAGGGCCCGCAGGACGGCGTCGACCAGGCGGTCGGCGTGCGCGTGGGTGAGCGGGCCGAGCCGGTACTGCCAGCGGTAGTAGAGCGGGCCGTAGACGAGTTCGAGGGCCAGGTCGAGGTCGGCGTCGGGGGCGATCTGCCCGGCCTCGCGGGCGCTGCGCAGCCGGTCGCGGGTGACCTCCAGCAGCGGGTCCAGCAGCCGGGCGCGGTAGTCGGCGTGCAGCGCGGGGTCGGTGATGATCTCGGCGATCATCATGCGGTAGGTGCGGTCGGTGGCCGGGTCGGCGAGTTCGTCGCTGGTGGGGCGCAGCACCGTCCGCAGGTCGGCGGCGAGGTCGCCGGTGTCGGGGAGCGCGAGGCTGCCCTCGTACTCGCTGCCGGCGAGGAAGGCGTCGAAGACGACGGCGCCCTTCGAGGGCCACCACCGGTAGATGGTCTGCTTGCCGACGCCGGCCCGGGCGGCGATCGCCTCGATGGTCAGCTTGCCGTAGCCGACGTCGGCGACGAGTTCGGCGGCGGCGGCGAGGACGGCGGTGCGGGCGCGCTCGCTGCGGCGGGCGGGGTCGGGAGCGGTTCTGGAGGCCATGGGAAAAAGTCTAGGCGAAATGGCGAGACGAGACGTATTGTCTCCCAAGACATCGCGAGACGGTCCGTCTCGTCTCACTCGCTATTCCGGAGGTGCCCGTGAACCGCCCCGCACACATCCTGATGGTCTCCATCCCGGCCCACGGCCACGTCAACCCCAGCCTCGCCGTGATCGCCGAGCTGGTCGCCCGGGGCCACCGGGTCAGCTACGTCAACGACCCCTCCTTCCGGGAGCCGGTCGAGTCCACCGGCGCCTCCTTCGTCCCGTACCCGACGAAGCTGCCGCTCGCCGACGATCCGGACGGCTGGATGGAGGACCCGGTGGCGATCCAGGAGGTCTTCCTGGACGACGCGCTCTCCATGTGGCCCGTCCTGCTGGAGGCCTTCGCCGACGACCGGCCCGACCTGGTGCTCCATGACATCGCGGGCTTCGCGGGCCGGGCGCTCGGCGAGCGGCTGGGGGTGCCGGTGGTGCAGCTGTCGCCCACCTACGTCGGCTGGGAGGGCTTCGAGCAGGACATGCCGGAGGTCTTCGAGGCGATCCGCAAGGCGCCCGGCGGGGCCGGGCACTACCGCCGGTTCGCCGACTGGCTGGCCGAGGCCGGCGCGGTGCAGCGCGACGTGGACGCCTTCAAGGGCCGCCCCGAGCGGGCGATCGCGCTCATCCCGCGCGCGCTCCAGCCCAACGCCGACCGGGTCGACGAGCGGCGGATCAGCTTCGTCGGGCCCTGCTTCGGCGACCGGGCCCACCAGGGGGAGTGGGAGCGCCCCGCCGGGGCCGAGCGGGTGCTGCTGGTCTCGCTGGGGTCGGCCTTCACCCACCAGCCCGCCTTCTACCGGGCCTGCGTCCGGGCCTTCGGCGAGCTGCCGGGCTGGCACACCGTGCTGCAGATCGGCAAGCACACCGACCCGGCCGAACTCGGTGAACTGCCGGAGAGCGTCGAGGTGCACCGGTGGGTGCCGCAGCTGTCGGTGCTCGCCCAGGCGGACGCCTTCGTCACCCACGCGGGCATGGGCGGCTCCAGTGAGGGGTTGTTCCACGCCGTGCCGATGATCGGGGTGCCGCAGGCCGCCGACCAGTTCGCCAACGCGGACGCCCTGGTGGGCCTCGGTGTCGCCCGCCGCCTGGACACCGAGCAGGCCACCGCGGAGGCGCTGCGTGCCGCGCTGCTGGAGCTGGTCGGCGATCCGGCGGTGGCCGGGCGGCTGCGGGAGCTGTCCGCGGCCGGCCGGGCCGAGGGCGGCACCGTCAGGGCGGCCGACCTGATCGAGGCCGAGCTCGTGAAGTGAGCGAGGGGGCGGGGCCCGGGGGCCGCGGTGTGCGCTGCCGGCCCGGAGGGCGGAGAATCCGGAGGGCGGACACCTGTTGTCATATCTTCATTCACCTGATGTGATGGTGTATATGGATATGCACAGTGCTGTGGCCCCCGACGCTCCGCTGGTCCTGGTCGGCAAGGCCGACGTCAGCGCCGACGACGTCCTGGCCGTCGCCCGGGGCAACGCCCGGGTCGAGATCGGCCCCGACGCCCAGGCCGAGATGGCGGCCTCCCGGGCGCGGATCGACGCCCTCGCGGCCGAGCCCCGCCCCGTCTACGGCGTGTCGACCGGCTTCGGCGCGCTCGCCGTCCGCCACATCAGCCCCGAGCTGCGCGCCCAGCTGCAGCGGTCGCTGGTGCGCTCGCACGCCGCCGGCATGGGGCCCGCGGTCGAGCGCGAGGTGGTCCGCGCGCTGATGTTCCTGCGGATGAAGACGCTGGCCTCCGGCCGCACCGGCGTCCGGCCGCTGGTCGCGCAGACCATGGCCGCCCTGCTCAACGCGGGCATCACCCCGGTGGTGCGGGAGTTCGGCTCGCTCGGCTGCTCCGGCGACCTCGCGCCGCTGTCGCACTGCGCGCTGGTCCTGATGGGCGAGGGCACCGCCACCGGCCCGGACGGCGAGGAGAGGCCCGTCACCGAGCTGCTCGCCGAGGCCGGGATCGAGCCGGTCGAGCTGCTGGAGAAGGAGGGCCTCGCCCTCATCAACGGCACCGACGGCATGCTCGGCATGCTGGTGATGGCCATCGCCGACCTCCAGCGGCTGTTCACCACCGCCGACATCACCGCCGCGATGAGCCTGGAGGCCCTGCTCGGCACCGACAAGGTGCTCGCCCCCGAGCTCCACGCCCCGATCCGCCCGCACCCGGGCCAGGCGCTGAGCGCCGCCAACATGCTGGCCGTCCTCAAGGACTCCGGCCTCACCGGCCACCACCAGGACGACGCGCCGCGGGTCCAGGACGCGTACTCGATCCGCTGCGCCCCGCAGGTGGCCGGCGCCGGCCGGGACACCCTGGCGCACGCCCGGCTGGTCGCCTCGCGCGAGCTGGCCGCCTCGGTGGACAACCCGGTGGTGCTGCCGGACGGCCGGGTGGAGTCCAACGGCAACTTCCACGGCGCCCCGGTCGCGTACGTGCTGGACTTCCTCGCCATCGCCGCCGCCGACCTCGGCTCCATCTCCGAGCGCCGCACCGACCGGCTGCTCGACAAGGCCCGCTCGCACGGCCTGCCGGCCTTCCTGGCCGACGACCCGGGCGTGGACTCCGGCCTGATGATCGCCCAGTACACCCAGGCGGCACTGGTCAGCGAGAACAAGCGGCTCGCCGTCCCGGCCTCGGTCGACTCGATCCCGTCCTCCGCGATGCAGGAGGACCACGTGTCGATGGGCTGGTCGGCCGCGCGCAAGCTGCGCCAGGCGGTGGCCAACCTCGGCCGCATCCTGGCCGTCGAACTCACCGCCAGTGCCCGCGCGCTGGAGATCCGTCAGCAGGCCGACGGGGCGGGCGGGCCCGCCCCGGCCACCGCGGCCGCGATGGCCGTCGCCCGGGAGGCGGGGGTCGGCGGCGCCGGCCGTGACCGCTTCCTGTCGCCGGACCTGGAGGCGGCCGCCGCGCTGGTCGCCTCCGGCGACCTGGTGCGGGCGGTCGAGCGGGTCACCGGACCGCTGGCCTGAGATGGCGCCGCCGCGGGGTGACGGGGGTTCAGTCCCAGTCGCTCCGCGGCGAGCGCTCGGCGCGGGTCCGCCGGTTGCGCAGCTCGCCCAGGGCGGCGGCGAGGTTGACCCCGACGATGCCCGCCCAGCAGACCACCAGACCGGCGAAGCCGCCGTTCTCGGGGCTGCCCGCGATCGCCGTCAGCGGGATGCCGAGGGCCAGCGAGGTCACCGCGAGTCCGGTGTTGGAGCGCTTGCCGAAGCCGGGGCGGCGGGAGTGGCCCCGCTGCCGGGACGGCGACTCGTAGTCGTCCATCCGCTCGGCCACCGAACGTTCGACCCGGGCGTTCAGCCGGGCGTCCAGCCGCTTCATGAAGGAGTCGACGAGTTCGTCCTCGTACTCCTTGCCGAGCTCCTTGCGGGCCTGGAGGGTGGCGTCGAGGTCGCGCCGCAGTTCGTCCTGACGAGTGTCCATGGACCCAGAGTGGGGCCCGACGGGGTGTCCGGTCCATCCGTTCGCGGAGGAATCCGGGCGGGCTCAGGGACAAATCAGGGTTTCCCCGACCGGGAGCGGCCTCCCGAACCGCCCGAACAGTCCGAACCGTCCGATCCTCGGGACGTCCTACGGGGCGTCCCGCCGTACGAGACGTCTTTGCCAGCCGCGGCGCGCTGCTGCACAGTCGTCGTCCGAACCGCTCGCACCCGGAGGTACCGCTGATGACCGCCACTGATGAGACCGGCAGCGTCGGCCCCTCCGCCCGGCTGCTCCAGCTGTTCGAGGGCCACCGGCTGACGCCGACCCAGCGCCGGATCGCCCACTCGCTGGTGCGGCACGCCACCGAGGCGCCGTTCCTGTCCAGCGTGGAGGTCGCCGAACTCGCGGGCGTCAGCCAGCCGTCCGTCACCCGCTTCGCCGTCGCGCTCGGATACGACGGCTACCCGGCGCTGCGCAAGCAGCTGCGTGAACTCGGCGGGGGCGAGCAGGCCGCGCCGGAGACCCCGGACGACGCGGTGCGCAACGAGCACCAGCAGGCCGTGCTCGCCGAGATCGCGCACCTGCGCCACCTCGCCGAACTCCTCGCCGACCCGGAGCCGATCACCCGGGCCGCCCGGCTGCTCGCCGCCTCCAGCCCGCTGCCGGTGCTCGGCCTGCGGGCCGCCTCGGCGCAGGCGCGCGGCTTCGCCTACTTCGCCGCCAAGGTGCACCCGGACATCCGGCTGCTGGACGAGGGCGGCAGCATGCTCGCCGACCGGCTGGAGCAGGCCAGGGCGGCCGGGGCCAGCGCGCTGCTCTGCTTCGCGCTGCCGCGCTACCCGCGGGAGCTGATGGACGCGCTGACGGTGGCCAGGGAGTGCGGGCTGACGGTGCTCACCGTGGCCGACAGCGCCTTCGCGCCGGTCGCCAAGCTGTCCGACCTGATGCTGCCGGCCGCCGTCGGCACCGGGCTGGTCTTCGACACCGCGTGCGCGCCGATGATGCTCGGCCGGGTGCTGCTCCAGTCCATGTGCGACGAACTCCCGGGTGCGGAAGCCAGGTTGGAGGCGATCGAGCACTCGGCGGCGGCGCGCGGGCTCTTCCTGGAATAGAGCCGGCCCGGGGCGGGGGAGTACTCGCCACAGACCCGGGCATCCCCTACGGCAGGGGGTGCCGCCCATGCGCGTGATCCACGAGATGAAGTTCGTCGCCCGACTGTCCTCGGGTGCCGACGAATGGTCCTGCCCCGCCTGCGGACGCCGCGTCACCCTGCGGCGGCTGCCCGAACCCGAACTGACCGTCCTCGACCCGGGGGACGAGTCCGCCGTCCACGTCGGCGTCATCGAGCCCGACGCCCGGGCCGCCGCGGCCGCCGAGAAGTACGGCCTCGGCCCCGTCCAGAACATCCCCCGCCCGCCGTCCCCGCCCGCCCCCGACGCCGAGGACCGCCGCTGGCTCGCCGAGATCGGCATCGACTGGGACGGCGGCGAGGCGGCCTGATTCAGTTGCGGGGCGCGTACAGCGGAAGGCCGGAGGTGTCCAGCTCGGCGGGCAGCGGCGCGGGCAGCGGGACGGGCTCGCCGTACTTGCCGTGCAGGATGCCCTGGTACGCCCCCTTGCGAGGGTGGGTGTAGAACGTCCAGGTGCCGTTGCGCGGGTCGAGCGCGAGCAGGGCCACGGCGCCGGCGCTCGCGTACCAGTCCGTCTTGGTGGCGACGGCCTTCACTCCCTCCGAATTGGAGATCACCTCGACGACGAGGGCTGCCTCGTGGGGATCGGCGAGCCATCGGTCGTCGTTCTCCCAGTCGACGGGGAGGACGATCAGGTCGGGTGTGGCGTAGTCCTCGTCGTTGCCCGGCATGTAGATGGACGACACTTCGTAGGTGCCCAGGTCGGCCGGCAGGCGGGGGTCCAGCTGGATGCGCAGCCGTCGCACGGTCCCCGCGTGCTTGCCGCGGGGTGTCGGGGACATCACCAGGGTTCCTCCGATGATCTGGGCGCGAAGTCCCGTGCTCCGCTCGATCTCCTCCGCCACATCCCGGAGTCTGCCGGGCCGCACGGTGATGGCCGTCATCGTGTCCTCCGCTCCCTGGTGCTGGGCCGAGTGGCTGGTGTTCGCCGGGTTCAGGCTAGCGCGCCGAGTCGGCCGGTGCGGTGGCTGATCGGATTGGTCCGGGGTCTGGTCGAAACCTCTCTGTTTAGTTATATTCAGCCGAACAAATCTTGAATGAATTCATCCGCAGGGAGGCCGGGACATGGTGCAGCAGCAGGCGAGCGGGCCGCGTGAGGTGCGCGCGGCGCGGGGGACGGGGCTCACGACGCAGGGGTGGCAGCAGGAGGCCGCGCTGCGGATGCTGATGAACAACCTCGATCCGGAGGTGGCCGAGCACCCGTCGAAGCTGGTGGTGTACGGCGGCACGGGCAAGGCCGCGCGGGACTGGCGCTCCTTCGACGCCATGGTGAGGACCCTCCAGGGGCTGAAGCAGGACGAGACCATGCTGGTCCAGTCCGGCCGCCCGGTCGGCGTGATGCAGACCCACGAGTGGGCGCCGCGGGTGCTGATCGCCAACTCCAACCTGGTCGGCGACTGGGCCAACTGGGAGGAGTTCCGCCGGCTGGAGAACCTCGGGCTCACCATGTACGGGCAGATGACCGCCGGCTCGTGGATCTACATCGGCACCCAGGGCATCCTCCAGGGCACCTACGAGACCTTCGCCGCCGTCGCCGGCAAGCGGTACGGCGGCACGCTGGAGGGCACCATCACCCTCACCGCCGGCCTCGGCGGGATGGGCGGCGCCCAGCCGCTGGCCGTCACCATGAACGGCGGCGTGGCGATCTGCATCGACTGCGACCCGTCCCGGATCTCCCGCCGGATCGAGCACCGCTACCTGGACGTCGAGGCCAAGGACCTCGGCCACGCCATGGAGCTCGCCACCGCGGCCCGCGACAAGCGGCAGCCGCTCTCCATCGGCGTGCTGGGCAACGCCGCCGAGCTGGTCCCGCAGCTGCTCGCGATGGACGCGCCGATCGACATCGTCACCGACCAGACCAGCGCCCACGACCCGCTCAGCTACCTCCCGGTCGGCGTGGCCTTCGAGGACATGGCGGACTACGCGGCCGCCGAGCCCGCCGAGTTCACCCGGCGGGCCCGCGAGTCGATGGCCGCGCACGTCGAGGCGATGGTCGGCTTCATGGACCGCGGCGCCGAGGTCTTCGACTACGGCAACTCGATCCGCGGCGAGGCCCAGCTGGCCGGCTACGACCGCGCCTTCGCCTTCCCCGGCTTCGTCCCGGCGTACATCCGCCCGCTGTTCTGCGAGGGCAAGGGCCCGTTCCGCTGGGCGGCGCTGTCCGGCGACCCGCGGGACATCCACAAGACCGACAAGGCCGTCCTCGACCTCTTCCCCGAGAACGAGTCGCTGGCCCGCTGGATCAAGCTGGCCCAGGAGAAGGTGCACTTCCAGGGCCTGCCGGCGCGGATCTGCTGGCTCGGCTACGGCGAGCGCGACAAGGCCGGCGAGCGCTTCAACGACATGGTCGCCTCCGGCGAGCTGTCCGCCCCGATCGTGATCGGCCGCGACCACCTGGACTGCGGCTCGGTCGCCTCCCCGTACCGGGAGACCGAGGCGATGCTGGACGGCTCGGACGCGATCGCCGACTGGCCGCTGCTCAACGCCATGGTCAACGTCGCCTCCGGCGCCTCCTGGGTCTCCATCCACCACGGCGGCGGCGTCGGCATCGGCCGCTCGATCCACGCCGGCCAGGTCACCGTCGCCGACGGCACCGAGCTGGCCGGGGAGAAGATCCGCCGGGTGCTCACCAACGACCCCGGCATGGGCGTCATCCGGCACGTGGACGCCGGGTACGACCGGGCCGTCGAGGTCGCGGACGAGCGCGGCGTCCGCGTCCCGATGGGTGAGCTGTGACGGCGTCCTTCGAGGAGATGTGGGCGGAGCTGCTCCCGGTGGGCCGCGCCGCCTCCTCCGGCGGCTACCGCCGCTTCGCCTGGAACTCCGCCGACGCCGAGTGCCGCGCCTGGTTCGAGCAGCAGGCCCGCGACCGCGGCCTGACGTACGAGCTGGACCGCAACGGCAACCAGTGGGCCTGGCTGGGCGACCGGAACGCGCCGGGGGCGGTGGTCACCGGCTCGCACCTGGACTCCGTCCCGGACGGCGGCGCCTTCGACGGCCCGCTCGGCGTGGTCTCCGCCTTCGCCGCCCTGGACGAACTGCGCGCCCGCGGCGCCGAGTTCGGCAAGCCCCTGGCGATCGTCAACTTCGGCGACGAGGAGGGCGCCCGGTTCGGCGTGGCCTGCATCGGCTCCCGGCTGACCGCCGGGGTGCTGTCGCCGGAGCAGGCGTACGGGCTGCGCGACGCCGACGGCGTCCGGCTGCCCGACGCGATGGAGAAGGCCGGCTACGACCCCACCGCGATCGGCGCGGACGAGGACCGGCTGGCCCGGATCGGCGCCTTCGTCGAGCTCCACGTCGAACAGGGCCGCTGCCTCGCCGAGGGGCAGCCGGTCGGCGTGGCCGGCGCGATCTGGCCGCACGGCCGCTGGCGGTTCGACTTCCACGGAGAGGCCAACCACGCCGGCACCACCCGGATCGAGGACCGCCGCGACCCGATGCTGACGTACGCCAACACCGTCCTCGCCGCCCGCAAGAAGGCGAGGCAGGCGGGCGCGCTGGCCACCTTCGGCAAGGTCGCGGTCGAGCCCAACGGCACCAACGCGATCGCCTCGCTGGTGCGCGGCTGGCTGGACTCCAGGGCGGCCGACGAGCGCACCCTCACGGCGCTGGTCGCCGAGATCGAGCAGGCCGCCGCCGAACGCGGCGACCGCGACGGCGTCCGGGTCGAGCTGACCCGCGAGTCCTACACCCCGGTGGTGGACTTCGACGGGCCGCTGCGCGACCGGCTGGCCAAGCTGCTGGACGCCCCGGTGCTGCCCACCGGCGCGGGACACGACGCCGGGATCCTGGCCTCCGAGATCCCGACCGCCATGCTGTTCGTGCGCAACCCCACCGGCGTCTCGCACTCCCCGGCCGAGCACGCCGAGCAGGACGACTGCCTGGCCGGGGTCGCCGCCCTCGCCGACGTACTGGAGGACCTGGCGTGCCACTGACCCCGACGACGTACTGGGCGCAGCACGCCTGGCTGCCGGGCGTGAACGGCCCGGCGGTCGAGCGCGAGGTGCTGATCACCACCGGCCCCGGCGGCACGATCGCCGCCGTCACCCCGGACAGCGGCCCCTGCCCGCCCGGCGCCGTCCGGCTCGACGGGCTGCTGCTGCCCGGCCAGGCGAACGCCCACTCGCACGCCTTCCACCGGGCGCTGCGCGGGTACGTCCAGGTCGGCTCCGGCACCTTCTGGACCTGGCGGGACACCATGTACCGGTTCGCCGGCGCGCTGGACCCGGACAGCTACCTGGAGCTCGCCACCGCCGTCTACGCCGAGATGGCGCTGGCCGGCATCACCGCCGTCGGCGAGTTCCACTACCTGCACCACGCGCCCGGCGGCGCCCGCTACGCCGACCCGAACGCGATGGGCGAGGCGCTGATCGAGGCCGCCGCCCGGGCCGGCATCCGGATCACCCTGCTGGACACCTGCTACCTGTCCTCCGGGTTCGGCGCCGAGCCGACCCACCCGCAGCTGCGGTTCAGCGACGGCGACGCCGAGGCCTGGGCCGCCCGGGCGGACGCGCTCAAGCCGCGCGAGCACGCCCGGATCGGCGCGGCCGTCCACTCGGTCCGGGCCGTCCCGGCCGAGCAGCTGTCCACCGTCGCGCAGTGGGCGGCGGCGCGCAGGGCGCCGCTGCACGTCCACCTGTCCGAGCAGGCCGCCGAGAACGACGCCTGCCTCGCCGCGCACGGCGTCACCCCGACCCGGCTGCTCGCCGACCACGGCGTGCTCGGCCCGCGCACCTCGGCCGTGCACGCCACCCACCTGACCGACGAGGACGTCACGCTCCTCACCGACTCCTCCACCACGGTCTGCATGTGCCCCACCACCGAACGGGACCTCGCGGACGGCATCGGCCCGGCCCGCCGGCTCGCCTCGGCGGGCTCCCCGATCACCCTGGGCAGCGACAGCCACGCGGTGATCGACCCGTTCGAGGAGGCCCGCGCGCTGGAGCTGGACGAGCGGCTGCGGACGCGGACGCGCGGCCACTGGACGGCGAACGCGCTGCTGCGGGCCGGTACCGAGGACGGTCACGCCTCGCTGGGCTGGCCGGAGGCCGGCCGGATCGAGGCCGGGGCGCTCGCCGACTTCACGGTGATCGCGCTGGACTCCGTCCGCACGGCGGGCCCGCCGCCCCGGCTGGGTGCCGAGATCGCGGTCTTCGCGGCTTCGGCGGCGGACGTGCGGCACCTGGTGGTCGGCGGCCGGCACGTGGTCCGCGACGGCGTGCACCTGCTGGTGGCCGACGTGCCGGGCGCGCTGCGCTCCGCGATCGGCGCGCTGGACTGCTGACCTGTTCCCTGAAACCCCTTCGGAAGGCCTTGTCTTGAGCTCCAGGACCACCTTGATCACGGGCATCGGCAGCCTGGTCACCAACGACTTCGGACAGGGCTCCGGGCCGCTCGGCCTGCTGACCGACGCGGCCGTGGTGATCGACGGCGACACCGTCGCCTGGGTCGGCCCGGCCGCCCAGGCCCCGGCGGCGGACGAGCGCTTCGACGCCGGGGGCCGGGCCCTGCTGCCTGGCTTCGTCGACTCGCACGCCCACCTGGTGTTCGCGGGCGACCGCACCGCCGAGTTCAACGCCCGGATGTCCGGGCAGGCGTACACGGCGGGCGGCATCAGGACCACGGTGGCGGCCACCCGGGCGGCGAGCGACGCCGAACTGGACGCCAACCTGGCCCGGTTCGTCCGGGAGGCGCTGCGGCAGGGGACCACCACCATCGAGTGCAAGTCCGGCTACGGGCTGACGGTGGAGGACGAGGCGCGCGCCCTGCGGATCGCCGCCGAGCACACCCCGGAGACCACCTACCTGGGCGCCCACGTGGTCGCCCCCGAGTACGCCGAGGACCCGGCCGGTTACGTGGACCTGGTCACCGGCGAGATGCTGGACGCCTGCGCGCCGCACGCCCGTTGGGTGGACGTGTTCTGCGAGAAGGGAGCGTTCGACGGGGACCAGGCGCGGGCGGTGCTGAACGCCGGCATCGAGCGCGGCCTCACCCCCCGGGTGCACGCCAACCAGCTCACGTACGGGCCCGGCGTGCAGCTCGCGGTCGAGCTGGGGGCCGCCTCGGCGGACCACTGCACCCACCTGACGGACGAGGACGTGGCGGCGCTGGCGGGTTCGGCGACGGTCGCGACGCTGCTGCCGGGGGCGGAGTTCTCCACCAGGGCCGCGTACCCGAGCGGGCGCCGGCTGCTGGACGCGGGAGCGGTGGTCGCGCTGTCGACGGACTGCAACCCGGGCTCCAGCTTCACGAGTTCGATGGCGTTCTGCATCGCGGTCGCGGTGCGCGAGATGGGGATGACCCCGGACGAGGCGGTCTGGGCCGCGACGGCGGGCGGCGCCCAGGCGCTGCGGCGCAGCGACGTGGGGACGGTCGCGGTCGGCGCGCGGGCGGACCTGCTGCTGCTGGACGCGCCCTCGCACGTTCACCTGGCCTACCGGCCGGGCGTGCCGCTGACGGCGGCCATCTGGCGGGCGGGGGTTCGGGAGGTCTGAGCCGCCGGGTGGTTCGCGTCGCCCCGTCGAGCGGTGCTCGACGGGGCGACGCGCTCAGGCGCTGGTGATTCGGGGGGGCGGACATCGAGAGTGGCTCGCTCCCTGCGCACAGGGAGCGAGCCACTTCGGTGTGCCTGTGCCTGTGCCTGGGCCTGTCAGCCGAAGCGCAGGACCTGGGTGCTGCCACCGGCCAAGACACGTTCGTAGTCGCACTCACCGTTGAGCGAGCGGTAGTTGATGACCGGATCGCCGGCTCGTACGAGGGTGGTCGCGCATCCGAGGCACCAGGGCTGTGGCGGGTGTACGTCGAGATCCTCGATCACTGCGGGAGCAGAGCACTGCGTGCAGTCCGCCATCGGATCCTCCCCGGGGTCAGGCCCAGGTGGAGCCGCACGCGGTGCAGCCCCATCGGCCGTCCATGGTCTGGTAGGTGGCGCTCGATCCGCAGACCGGGCAGGCGCGGGCACTCGGCTCGTCGGCCCGCTCCAGCAGCGTACTGGGCGTCGGGGCAGTGGTGGGCTCAGTCTCGGTGACGGGCTTGTCGAGCAGGGCGCTGCTCATGACGTCTCCCTCAGGATGGAGTGGCAGAAGTGCGCCGGCCGGGCACCACCCAGGAAACCCGGCTGCGGGTCCGGACACGGATGCCGGCGGGGGCTCCCGCACGAGGTGTGCGTGCCCCGCACACCTCGTGCACGCCCTGCCTGGCGGCGCTGGCCTGTCGATACGGTGGACACTCCGCGCAGTCGAAGGGCAATGCCATGTCACGGCAACGTCAGCTTGGGGCGGTCATCAGGGCCGCTCGGTGTGCGCGGCGGATGACACAGACCCAGCTGGGCCGGGCGTGCGGCTACTCCGCATCCGCGATCAGCCGGGTCGAGGCGGGCGCGCTCCGGCCGGCCGAGCAGGCGCTTCTGCGGATTGCCCAGGCGTTGGACCTGCCTCTTGACGCCATTGGGCTGGGCCGACCGGCTACGCTGGCGTGGGATGTGACCCCGGATCAGGAGGACGCCATGCTCCGCAGGCAGCTGCTCGTGGCCGGCATGGCGGCAGCTGGAGTGTCCGCGCTTCCATCCGCCTCGGCTGCTGCCGCGCGCCCGGACGCGTCGGCCCGGATCGTTGGGGCCCTGTACGAATCCGAACCGTCCGCACCCATGTCGTTGCAGCAGCTCAAGGCGTCGCTGATCTCGGCGCGCGCACATTTCACGGCGGCGCGCTACCAGAACCTCGGCGACTTCCTGCCCGGTTTGCTGGGCTCGGCGCACGCGACCCGTGAGGCCTTGTCCGGCCGGTCCCGTGAGGAGGCCCATGCTTGTGTGGCCCGCGCCTGGGTGCTGGCGACGGAGCTCGCGCTGAAGGCTCACTCCGATGTCGCGTGGCCGGCAGCGGACCGGGCTTTGGCGGCGGCCCAGGCCAGCGGGGACCCGGTGGTGCACGGAGAGGCGGCTCGGGTTCTGGCGATCACGATGCGGCGTTCCGGACGCCCGGCCGCCGCTGTCGATCTCCTGCGTCGCACCGCAGACTCGCTCTCGCGGGGCCAAGGCGACGTGTCCGGGGCCGTGGCGGCGACCCTGCTGATGACGGCCGCCTACACGGCTGCATGCGGACAGCGCCGAGGTGCCGCCCTCGACCTCATGGCAGGTGCCGAGGACGCCGTCGACCGTCTGACCAGCGCCAGGTTCCTGCCTGGCTCCCCGCTGTTCACGGTCGACGCCACCAGTGCGCAGGTGGACCTGTACTGGATCGGTGTACACACGGCACTGGGCACCCCCGACGAGGGCGTGCCGTATGCGGCGCGGATCGCGCCAGGCCGGCTGCCGACCGCTGAGCGTCGGGCTCGGTATGGCACGGACTGTGCGCGCATGTGGCACCGCCTCGGCGCCCATCGCAAGACGTTCACGTTGCTGCGGTTCACCGAGCAGGTTGCCCCGGAGGAGGTGCGCCGGCCTGCTCTGCGGGCGCTCACAGCGGACCTGCTGTACGCGCCGGTCACGGTGCCCGGCGTGCGGGAGCTCGCGGCGCGCACAGGCGTCGCATAGGGATGACGGCCCTTGCGAGGTGGATGCTGGTGGCGAAATCGATCAGCGGCGTCCGGCGGCAACGGTCAAGAGTGCATCCTCTGGCCGCAGGTGGAATCCAGCTCTGCCGACTTGGCCGCATTCTCCCTGCCGGCGGCCTCTTGCGGGGAGCAAGAGGCCGCCGGAACGATTCGCTCAGGGGGTGGTGGTGAGGTGGTCGAACTCGCCGGCCTTGGCGCCCTGGAGGAACTTGGCGAACTTGATGGGCGTGGTGCGGACGACGACCTCGCCGTCGTCGGACTCCCGGAGTTCGACCAGTCCGTCAAGTGCGCGCAGTTCGACGCAGTTGTTGGCTGCTTCACTGAAGCTGGACTTCTGCCACTCGGTGCTATTCATGCTTGTCGTTCATTTCCTTCGCGATCGAGCGAATAAGATCTCGCGACTCGCGTTCCGGGAGCGCGACAGCTTCGAGGCGCTCCAAGATTGCGCGGTAGCCCGCCAGCTGGGCGGGCGAGTCGAAGATGTGGGAGCCGTGAGACGAGTCGGACTGGACCGTGTCCAGCTCGGGTACTGGTCCCTCCGCATAGATCAGATTCTCGCTGGGGCCAGGGAAGTCGGCCGTAGCAAAGGGCACGATCCGCAGTGAGACGCCGGGAAGATCGGAGTCACCGACGAGTGAATCGAGCTGTTCCCTGAGTATCGCAGGCCCGCCGTACTGGATGCGCAACGCCGCCTCGTGGATGAGCGCCATGTAAGGCGTTTCGCCGGACCGGATGATCTGCTGTCTCCGTAGACGGAAGTTCACCCTGCGACCGACCTCGCGATCCGGGAGAGGGGTGAAACCGCTCGCGAACACCGCAGTCGCATACGAGTTGGTCTGAAGCAGTCCCGGGATGATGCCAATGGTGAAGCTCTTGAGCCTCTTCGCGCGGCCTTCGATCTCTGCCACATCGATCGGGGCGGCTGCGAGTGTCGCTCGATACTCGTCCCACCAGGCCGAGTCTCGCTCTCTTGCCATGTCGGCGAGCGCTTCGACCAAGGGTGCGTTGGCGCACATGCAGGCTTCTGCGATCTCGTGCAGACGTGCCACGGTGACGGCCGATTTCCCAATCTCCATCTGACTCACCAGGGCGGGAGTCACCCCGAGCAGACGGGCGAGGTGGCTGCCGCCGAAGCCGGCTTGCTCTCTCATCCTTCGTAGTTCGGCGCCGAGGCGGCGCTGACGAAGGGTGGGGATCCGAAGGGCCATGGCATCCTCTCTGATGGTGCACAGAGGCCAGTGTGCCGCGCTGGTCGCCAGCGGATCCATCTGGGTTCAGCGGAGCGCGTCCCCCGTGCGGGGGAACCTTCTCCCGTTTGGCTTTAATTAAAGAGCGGATGCGCTACGGTCGTCCTAGCTCGATCCGACGGATCGTCAGTAATACCCGCATCAACGGCAGTAGGCGCCTGCTGCCCGCGTACCGAAGAGCAACCGCCGCCCCGGCCTGGCTCACGGTGACGACCGTCATCACCCCTCCTCACACCACAGCCTCACGGAGGTTCCCGTGTGCACCCGTAACACCCCCTCGCTCACCCTCTCCCGCCAGGCCCTGCGGGACGCCATGACCCGCAGCGGCGGCTGGGACGGCGACAGCATCTTCAACGCCGAACTCGCCCTGATGGAGCTCGTCGTCAACGCCTGGCGGCACGGCGACACCCCCGCGCCCGTCGTCTGGTTCTCCGTCCTCGGCCGCACCCTCCGGGTCACCGTCTCCGACGAGAGCGACGCCCTTCCCCGGCAGCGAACCCCCGCCGATTCCGCCGAGTCCGGCCGGGGCCTCCAGCTCGTCGCCGGGCTCACCCACCGCTGGGGCGTCGACCCGCAGAAGCGCGGCAAATCCATCTGGTACGAGCTGGACTCCCTCGCGTGACCCGCGACCCCATCCTTCCGGAGGACCCCCGGATGCGCGACTACACCAAGCCCCACCTCATGGACCTCCTGGGCGAGTTGCACCGGCGCGGCCTGCCGCACGGGCTCCTCTGGGGATCCGCCTCGCCCGGCGAAACGACCCTCGACGGCCGCATCCTGATCGACTTCGGGAATGCGCCGGTGAGCACCCTGCTCAACCTCCTCCACCTGCTCCGCGACCTGGACGACGACGAGGAGTGGCACCGGTGAAGCTCCTCATCGGCGCGGTCCTCCTCGCGCTCCTCGTCCTCGCGATCGCCACCGTGGCCCTCGGCGCCGTCGCGACCCTCCGGATGGCCCCTCCCCAGGGGTACGACGAGCGGCACTGAAACACGCGAAGACCCTCGCCCACCCAGGGCGAGGGCCTCGCGGGATCTTGGAATTGTGTCTGCTCGATCCTGCCGGCAGGCACTCTTGACGTAGTGTCAGAACAGCAGGACGGTTGTGCAAGCACGTAGAAGAAGTGGCTTGCCGCGGGAGGACGTCATGGCACTACGGTTTGTAGGCATTGACCCCAACACGGGCGGCGGGGGCTCGCCCACTGTGTGGGTCGATGAGGAGAAGCAGGAGATCGTGATTCAGGGCTGGGACGTCGAGGCCGATAGGCTCGCCGAGATCAGCGAGACGGAATGGGCGCCGGAGCACGCGACTGGTGTGCCCAAGGGCGAGTCCCCGGTCCGTCTTCCGTTCCGCATGGTGCCGATCCTGAGGAAGGCGTGTGATGACGCAGAACGAGCGGCCGGTTCCTGACTTCGCGGCGCTGCTGGGGCAGGCACAGCGGAGCGCTGTCCACCTGGAGATGCGTGACCTGTACGCGGTCGGCGACGAATCCGACATCATCGCCGACTTCAAGCGCACGGGACAGGCGGACCTGAACCCGAACGGTCCCTACTGGGCGGATTGGTTGGGGATCGTGCGGGAAACCGTGGCCCGGGGCGTGGTGATGCGCCGCGTCCGGATCGTCTCCGAGCCGGTCACCGACTACATCCGGTGGGAGCACGCGGTCACGCCGCTCAACGTGGGAGCCGGCGAACAGGTTCGCTGGCTTCCCCGGCGACTGGCCTCGGACATTGCCCTGCCCGGCAACGACCTGTGGCTGATCGATGATCGGCTGGTCATGTTCCATTGGTTCACCGGCGACGGGGACTGGGCCGGGCACGCGTTCGACGACGACCCGGCCACGGTGAAGATGGTCTCAACCGCCTTCGAAGCCGTCTGGGATCGGGCCACCCCGCACGAGCAGTACTCCGTCTGACCGCCAGCCGCACCGGACAGCCAGCCTATGCCCGCCCTCCCATCACCCAAGGCCCAAGCCGCACGTGAAGCGGTTGCTGCCCGCCTTCGGGAGCTGATGCTGGACGCGGGCCTGAAAGGGCAGGACGTGGCCGCCCGGTGCGGCTGGCACGCGTCCAAGACCTCACGGATTCTCAACGGGACCACGCCACCCTCGGGCGATGACATCCGGGCGTGGTGCGCGGCCTGCGGCGCCGAGAGCCAGGCCCCTGACCTGATCGCGGCGTCCCGTGCCGTCGAGTCGATGTACGTGGAGTGGCGCAGGCTCCATCGCACCGGCCTGCGCAGGGCCCAGGAGGACTTCTACGCGCTCCACCAGCAGGCCCAACTCTGCCGCGTGTACGTCTCCAACGTGGTGCCTGGATTCCTCCAGACCCCGGCCTACGCGACAGCGCTCCTGACTTCGATCACCCGCTTCCAAGGCACCCCGAACGATGTCCCCGAGGCCGTCGTTGCCCGGGTCGCGCGTTCCCGCTTCCTGTACGAGGGCAATCACCGCTTCGTGGTCGTCATGGAGGAAACGGTGCTGCGGAACCGGATCGGTGATGCCGAGGTCATGGCCGGCCAGCTCTGCCACCTGCTCACCGTCCTGCCGCTCGCATCGCTGTCCCTCGGGGTCATCCCGTTCGGCGTGGAGCGGGCCATGTGGCCACTGGAGGCGTTCTACCAGTACGACGATCGGCGCACCGTCGTGGAGACGCTGACTGCCGAAATCCAGGTCACCCAGCCCCGAGAGATCAGCGACTACACGCGGGCGTTCGGGGAGCTTTCGCAGGCGGCCGTGTATGGCGACGCGGCGCGCGCACGGATCAATGAGGCCTTGACCGCCCTCGGGTGAATGCGTGCAATTTCGTAGAAGTTGATAGCGCCGATCCCAGCGAGTCCGTAGCTTTGAAGTGTCGTCAGAGAAGTCAACTGATCGACAATCAGGCAGGTTTCATGATGGCCTGGACGTCCTCAAGTAGCGCCAGTGCTGCGAGCCAAAGAGTCGTCGACGGTCCGGCTGATCCGCACTAGCGCACCCCTCTGGCGGGTGGCACCGGTTTACGTGGCCGATGCGGGTCACCGAGCCCCACAAATTCCTCCCCGTCCGGGGAGGTGGATCCATCCATCCAGCGAAGGGAGATCGCAATGTCCGTGATCATCAGCGACGCCGAGAGCACCGAGGCGGCCGAGGTCGTGGCGCTCGACGAGAGCGCCGTGAACACCGTCCGGGGCAACGTCCGGGCGTTCCTGGGCGAGGACAACACCTCGATGATGGGCGGCTGGACCAACTGACGGCCGCCCTGAGCGCCTGAAGTAGTCGCGTGTCCGGCCCCACCGCAATTGGGGCCGGACACGCGGTTCCCAAGCATTCCAGCGAAGGAGCGAGCGTCCATGCGATTCCTCAACATCCACCACGCCCGTGAGACGATCGGCCGACTCGTGAGCGCGGTCGACGAGCAGCCTCCGCCGACCACCGTGGACCTCCCGGCCGCGTACCGGAGGGTCGTTTCCGCCCTCCGTCCGCTGCCGGTCGAGGGCGCGGGCATCACGCTGTCCTTCGAGGACAGCGAGTGGGGCAGCTACCTGATCGAGAACAGGACCTTCGAGAACATCTTCGAGGGGCTGGAGAACACCCCGCCCGACCTGAGGGAGCGGTGGAAGCGCGACTTCTCCGTGGCGCTCCGGCGCACCAGGGACCTCGTGCCCGACGTGGGCGCGCTCGTGGACCTGGTGGTCACCGACGTCGTGATGTTCAGCTCGACCAACAAGGGCGGTGGCACCGGTTCGACGCTCCCGGGCCTGGTGAGCATGAGCCCGGGCGACGAGTGGCGGCCCCACGACTACGCCGAGTCCCTGGTGCACGAGGCTGTGCACCTGAACGTCTTCCTGGCGGACATGGTGTACCGCCTCTACACGCGTCCTGCCATGGAGCTGAAGGCCGACGAGCACCGGGTCGTCTCCGCGGTGAAGTTCGGGCAGATGCGCCCGCTGGACAAGGCCTTCCACAGCGCGGTGGTAGCCCCGCCCCTCATGCTCATGCAGCACCTGAGGGGCGAGACGGAGTTGGTGGACAAGTTCCGCCACTCGATCCGCGAGTGCGCGGACGGCCTGCTGGACAAGCTGGACCTGTTCACGCCGTACGGCCAGGGGATGGTGCGCGAACTCGCGGCCTTCGCCGAGACGATCGACTTCGACCTTGTCGTCCGGTCGATCTCGGGCCAGGAGTTCGCGCACTACGAGCTGCCTGTCGCCGCTTAGGGCTCGAACAGGATGCCGGCCTCCCTGGCGAGGCTCAGGGCCAGCTCCATGGATCCTGGGCCTCGCACAGTGGCGCCCTTGAGGTGCGAGGCGCCTCCGACGTCAACCAGCGTGCAGTTGTCGAAGCTGACACCGGGCTGAACGGCGACGTTGGCGAACTGGGCTCCGGTGAGGTCGCACTTCTCGAATCGAACATCGCGGAGTTCGGCAAACTGAAAATCAGCCTGGGAGAGATTGCACTCCCTGAAGATCACCATTTTGAACTTCGCGTAGCGGAACAGCGTGCTGTCTGTCCGAGTGCCCTCGAAGAGGACGTCACGGAAGCTGCCGTTGCTCCAGGACGACCCGGTGAGCCGGCACCCGGTCACCGTGCTTCGGAGGATGGACACGTCCTGTGTCCGTACCGTCGCAAAGTCGCAGGTCGTGAAGGCGATGTGAGCGAGCACCGACCGGACCAGGTGCGTTCCGGTGAACCTGACGTTCTCGAAGGCGCATTGCTCGACTTCGACCGCTTCGCCCGAGCGGCCGACGAGGCTCAGCCCGCTGTATTGCCTGCCTTTGATGGTGGCGTCGTCCTCGAAGTCATGGTCGGGCAACTCCGCAGGTCGCAAAGCCACCTGAAAGCGCGGGGTCAGGGGATTCTTCTGGCGAGGCGTGGCCTGAGTCATGACGGGCACCTCACAGTAGCCGCTGGAATGGAGGAAAAGAACGCTAGCATTCGACTGCCATATCCGGAAAGGCAGTTGAAATACATGGGCTGCGGAATCCGATAGCTATTCAGGCTGCCGAAAACTTCAGGATCCCTGCCTTGGTGGTGGAGCGGGGAGGGGCGGGCGTCCGGTGGCGCGACGCCGATCACTCCACGCCCAACGAGCGCCGCAGGAAGTGCAGTTCGTGCCACAGCAGGTGCTCGATAACCGCTTCGTCGGTGGGGCGGTGGCCGGTGGCGCGCAGGGGGAGGACCTCGTGTGGGCGGCCGGCGGCGAGCAGCGCGGCGGAGAGCCGCAGGGTGTGGGCGGGGTGGACGTTGTCGTCGGCGAGGCCCTGGATCAGCAGCAGCGGGCGGCGCAGCTTCGGCGCCTCGGCGATCAGCGAGCCGCCGTCGTAGTGCTCGGGGTGCTCGTCGGGGTGGCCGAGGAAGCGTTCCTGCCAGTGGGTGTCGTAGAGCCGCCAGTCGCTGGGGGCGGCCCCGGCGGAGGCGGCGTGGAAGACGTCCGGGCGCCTCAGCACGGCGAGGGCGGCGAGGTAGCCGCCGTAGGACCAGCCGCGGATGCCGACCCGGCCGAGGTCGAGCAGCCCGGGCCGCAGCCGGGAGGCCTCCCGCAGGCCGTCCGCCTGGTCCGCGAGCGGGAGCGTCGCCTTGTCGCCGTACACGGCCTTCTCCCAGCGCGGCCCGCGTCCCGGGGTGCCGCGGCCGTCCACCACCAGCACCGCGAAGCCCTGGTCGGCGAACCACTGCGAGACCTGGTCCCACCAGAGGCCGCCGGTGGTGACCTTCTGCGTCGCGGGCCCGCCGTACGGGTCGAGCAGGACGGGCAGCGGGCCGTCCCCGGGGCGGTGGCCCGCGGGCAGGAAGAGCGCGGCGCGCAGGTCGTGCGGGCCGAGCCGGAGCAGTTCGGGCGCGGCGGTGCGGTCCTGCGGTTCGGCGCGGGAGGCGAGCGGGAGCGCCGGGCGGCCCTCGCGCAGGACGGTGGAGCGGCCGCTGGGGTGGCCCGGGGCCCGGGTGGTGAGTACCAGGGTGGCGCCGCGCCGCACACCGGTGTGCAGGCCGGGGCCGCTGCTCAGCCGCCGTGGGCCGGTGCCGGGCCGGTAGGTCCAGAGGTGGGTCTCGGTGGGTTCGTCGGAGGCGGTGAACAGCACCTGCTCGCCCTCCGTGCCGAGCACCGCGCGCAGCTGGAGCCCGGGCGGGGTGACGGGTTCGCCGTCGACGGTGAGGTGCCGGGTGCCGTCGAGGTCGGCGGTGTCCACCAGGGCGCCGCCCGCGGTGCGCGCGGGCAGGCCGGGGAGCAGCTCGATCCAGTGGGCGTCCCGCCGCTCGGCGAGCACCCGGGTGGCGCCGTCCGGTCCGATCGCCAGGGTGCGGACGGTGCGCTGGTCGCGGCTCTGCACAGCGGCGTACGGGCCGTGGCCGTCCCAGCCGGCGGCGGTGAGGTACTCGAAGGCGGCGCGGTCCCAGCGGACCTCCGTGCGAGTGCGGCGACCGTCGAGGCCGAGCAGCCAGAGCGAGACCTCGGCGTTGGCGGTGCCGGCGAGCGGGTAGCGGACGGCGCGCGGCGGGCGGTGCGGGTCGGCGGGGTCGGCCAGGTGGAGCCGGGCGAGCGGGCGGTCGTCGACCCGGGCGACCAGCAGCGCGGTGCCGTCGGGGGACCACCAGTGGCCGCGGTCGCGGTACATCTCCTCGGAGGCGACGTACTCGGCGAGCCCGTAGGCGACGTCCTCGGCCTCGGGTTCGGCGAGCGGGCGGTCGTCCGTGCCGTCGACGCCGACCACCCGCAGGGCGCCGCCGCTGACGTAGGCGATCCGGCGGCCGGCCGGGTCGAGCCGCGGGTCCTGCGGCGGGCCGGGGACGGCGATCCGGCGGACGGTGCCGGCGGCGGTGCCGGCCAGCCACAGGGCGCCGTCCAGCGCGAAGGCGGCGAGCGAGCCGGCGGCGTCGGTGCTGTACGCGGCGATGCCCTCGGTGGAGCCCAGGGCGGCCGGGTCGGCGATCAGCCGCTCCGCGCCGGTGGCGGTGTCCAGGGCCCAGAGGCAGGTGAGCGGGTCGGTGCCGCCCCGGCCGCGCAGGAAGAGCACGGTGGTGCCGTCCGGCGAGGGTTCCGGCCGGACCGGGACGCCCAGGGTGAAGCGGTGGGTGCGGGCCAGCCGGCGGGGTAAGGAGTCGGTCGTCATGCCGGGCACCATAGGCACGGCCGGCGCGTGGCTGTCGAGCGGAATACCGCCGCGGCGGAGGGCGCGGTGCCGGCGCGGGCGGGAAAACGACCGGCTGGGAAAACGACCGGGGCCGCCGTGGATCTCAGGAATCCACGGCGGCCCCGGAGTCGTGAGCCGGAGACCGGTGCGTCAGTGCACGTCGCCCATGAGGGCCTGGACCTTCTTGCGGTAGGTGAAGATGGCGAACCCGGCGAGGGCCGCGAGCGACGCCTGCATCGCGATGATCCCGGTGCCGTTGAGGCTGACGCCGGCCAGCGAGAGCAGGCTGGTGGTGCAGTCGCCGGCGGTGACGGCGAGGAACCAGACGCCCATCATCTGGGAGGCGTACTTGCGCGGCGCCATCTTGGTGGTGACCGAGAGGCCGACCGGGGAGAGGCACAGCTCGCCGATGGTCTGGATCAGGTAGATCGAGACGAGCCACAGCGGGGAGACCAGGGTGCCGTTGTCCGCCATGGTCATCGGGATGATGAAGACGAAGAACGAGACGCCGACCAGGACCAGGCCGATCGAGAACTTCACGATGGTGTTCGGCTCCTTGTCCCGGCGGGACAGCCAGAGCCACAGCCAGGCGAAGACCGGCGCGAACGCCATCACGAACAGCGGGTTCAGCGACTGGTACCAGGTGGCCGAGAAGCCGAAACCGAACAGGTTGTCGGCGGTCTTCTTGTCCGCGAACAGGGAGAGCGTCGATCCGCCCTGGTCGTAGATCATCCAGAAGATCGCGGCCGCGGCGAAGAACCAGATGTACGCGGACATCTTGGACTGCTCGTCCGTGGTCAGGTCCTTGTCGCGCTTGATCCGGGTCAGCACGGTGACCGGGATCAGCAGACCGGCGACGGTCAGCGGGACGAGGACCCAGTTCAGCGTGTAGAGGCCCAGGCCGACGACGGCGCCGTAGAAGACGGCGACGCCGAGCAGGGTCAGGCCGGCCTTCGCCAGCAGGCGCTTGCGCTCCTCGGGGACCAGCGGGTTGGGGACCTCGCTGCTCACCGGGTTCAGGTGGCGGCTGCCGAGCAGGAACTGGGTCAGACCGACGGCCATGCCGACCGCGGCCAGGCCGAAGCCCAGGTGCCAGTTGTACTCCTTGCCGATCGTCCCGATGACGAACGGGGCGACGAAGGCACCGAGGTTGATGCTCATGTAGAAGACGGTGAAGCCACCGTCGCGGCGCGGGTCCTCGGGGCCGTTGTAGAGCTGGCCGACCATCGTGGAGATGTTGGCCTTCAGCAGCCCGGAGCCGAGCGCGACCAGGAGCAGGCCGAAGAAGAACGCCGCCTGGCCGGGGACGGCCAGCGCGATGTGGCCGGACATGATCACGAACCCGGCGATGGCGACGGTCTTGCGGGCGCCCCAGACCCGGTCGCCGAACCAGCCGCCCGGGTAGGCCATGAGGTAGACCATCGAGACGTAGACGGAGTAGATCGCCGTCGCCGTCGTCGCCTTCATGGCGAGGCCACCGCCCTGGCTGCCGATGGCGGCGTCGGCGCCTCCGGAGACCAGGTAGTAGATGAGCAGGGCGCGCATGCCGTAGTAGGAGAAGCGCTCCCACATCTCGGTCATGAACAGGGTGGCGAGCCCCCGGGGGTGCCCGAGGAAGGTCTTGCCGCTGGGATTGGCCGACGGGACGTCGGTGTCCAGGGTCTTAGACGCCATGAGTAGTGGTTCCTTGCCTGACAGCGTCCGCCCGGGGGGTGTGGCGGCGGACGTGGACGAAACCACTCTACGTGGCGACATTTGGCTGTATCAGATGACAAAAGCCTTGAATCAGGTAGGGGAATGGCAAAGTTGGCCGCAGATCCGCCCGATCTATCGATGGTAGATGGGCGTGTCTTCCTTCGGTTTCAAGATCCAAATGGCAATTCTTCACTGAACGGCCGGTCTGTCGTGCGCCGTTGAGTCCAGTCGAAGCCGTATATAACGATCACGCTCTGTGAACTACCTCACAGGGCATCCGGGCATACCCCGGCGGACTACCATCACCCCATGACCTGTGTGCTGCTCGCCGAGGACGATCCGGCCATCTCAGAACCGCTCGCCCGGGCCCTGCGACGCGAGGGCTACGAGGTGCTCGTCCGCGAGGACGGTCCGACCGCCCTCGCCGCCGGCCTCACCGAGGAGGTCGACCTCGTCGTCCTGGACCTCGGCCTGCCCGAGATGGACGGCCTGGAGGTCTGCCGCCGGCTGCGGGCCGACGGCAAGAGCTGCCCCGTCCTGGTGCTCACCGCCCGCGCCGACGAGGTGGACACCGTGGTCGGCCTGGACGCAGGCGCCGACGACTACGTCACCAAGCCCTTCCGCCTGGCCGAACTGCTCGCCCGCGTCCGGGCCCTGCTCCGGCGCGGCAACGTCGACCAGCTCACCACCGGCGCGCACGGGGTGAAGATCGACATCGAGTCGCACCGCGCCTGGCTCGGCGACGAGGAGCTGACCCTCTCCGCCAAGGAGTTCGAGCTGCTGCGCGTCCTGGTCAGGGACGCCGGCCGGGTGGTCACCCGCGAGGAGATCATGCGGCAGGTCTGGGACACCACCTGGTGGACCTCCACCAAGACCCTGGACATGCACATCTCGTGGCTCCGCAAGAAGCTCGGGGACGACGCGGCGAACCCGCGCTACATCGCCACCGTGCGCGGCGTGGGCTTCAGGTTCGAGAAGAACTAGCCCCTGACGGACATCGGGCCCTCGGCCCGCGGCGGCTGAACACCCCGGGAGCGGCGTGAAACGCAGGATGATCAACTCGCTGCTGGGCGTGGTCCTGGTGGTGGTCGTGGTGTTCTGCGTGCCGCTCGCCCTGGTCGAGAAGCGGACCATCGTCAACTCCGCCCAGGACCGGGTGGACGCGGCCGCCGTCCGGGTGCTCGCCCTGGTCGAGAGCCGGCTCGCCGCCGGGGAGCCGGTCACCGGGCGGGCCTTCGAGAGCCAGATCACCGAGGGCAGCTACGTCGAGGTGCAGGTGCCCGGCCAGCCGGTGGTGTCGGCGGGCGAACGCCCGCCGGGAAGCCACCTGCTGAAGGCCGTCGAGCGCGGCAACAGCGGCGAGACCGTCACCGTCGAGCAGTCCCGCGAGGACGTCGACCACGAGATCGCCAACAACCTGCTGCTGCTCGGCGTGGTCGCCCTGCTGGCCGTCCAGGCCGCCGTGGCGCTCGCCGTCTGGCAGTCCAAGCGGCTCGCCCGGCCGCTCACCGACCTCGCCGAGACCGCCGAGCGGCTCGGCTCCGGGGACCCCCGCCCGCGCGACCGCCGCTACGGAGTGCCCGAGCTCGACCGGGTCGCCGAGGTGCTGGACACCAGCGCCGAGCGGATCGCCCGGATGCTCACCGCCGAGCGCCGGCTCGCCGCCGACGCCTCGCACCAGCTGCGCACCCCGCTCACCGCGCTCTCCATGCGGCTGGAGGAGATCACCGCCCTCGCCGAGGACCCGCAGACGGTCCGGGAGGAGGCGACCATCGCCCTCCAGCAGGTCGAGCGGCTCACCGACGTGGTCCAGCGGCTGCTCACCACCCAGCGCGACCCGCGCAGCCCCACCGCCGTCGCCTTCGACCTGGACGAGGTGATCAAGCAGCAGGTGGAGGAGTGGGGCCCGACGCTGCGCGAGCAGGAGCGGGTGCTGTCCCTGGAGGGGCTGCGCGGGGTCACCGCGGTCGGCACCCCGGGGACGGTGGCCCAGGTGCTGGCCACCCTGATCGAGAACTCGCTGATGCACGGCGCCGGGACGATCACCCTGCGGGTCCGGCCGTCCGGCACCTCGGCGGTGGTCGAGGTCCAGGACGAGGGCGCCGGGGTGCCCGCCGACCTCGGCAACCGGGTGTTCGAGAGGGCGGTCAGCGGGCGCAACTCCACGGGCATCGGCCTCGCCGTCGCCCGTGACCTCGCGGAGGCGGACGGCGGGCGGCTCGAACTGCTGTCGCTGAAGCCGGCGGTGTTCGCGCTGTTCCTCGGGCGCAGCCACGAGGACTGAGCGGGTCCGTGCGCCCGGCAGGCCCACCCGGCCTATTCGGCCCTACTCGGCCTTGGCGAAGCGGATCCGCTCGGTGGCCAGCATCAGCTCGGCCTGGGCGGCCAGCTCCCGGCCGTCGGCGGTGTCGACGGCCTGCTCGGTCTCCGGCAGCGCCTTGAAGACCCACGTCCGGTAGGAGAAGAACCGGAAGGTCGTGCCGGCGATCAGACCGATCACGTTCTTGGCGATCAGCTGGCTGGTGGCCGAGTGGTAGCCGAGCACGTGCACCGAGAAGGCGTTGATGCCGTTCTCGATCAGCATGCCGATGCCGCTGAAGATCAGGAAGAGGGTGATCTCGCGCTTGCGGGAGGCCGCGTCCCGGTCGCGGTAGAGCCAGTAGCGGTAGCCGAGGTAGTTGGTGCCGATCGCGACGCTGGTGGCGATGTAGCCCGAGAAGGAGTTGACCGGACCGGTCGCCTTGAGGCAGACCCAGAAGACGCCGGCGTTGACGATCACGCCGGTCACGCCGACGATGGCGAACTTCACCACCTCACCCCTGAGCCCACGCAGTTTCTGCATGAGCGTGGGTTCCGAAGCTGCGGTCGTCGCCATACCGGGTGGCCTCCATGTGCCTGCGGGGAAAAGGGTGTCCCACTGGGCCGGAGCCACCCCTTGAGCCCTGCGTGCACGCACATGATCCGACCGCGCGGACGAGGACCTAGCCGTTCAGGCTACCCGCTTCCACCGAACGGCTCAGCCGTCCGGGGTGGGGGTTGACATCTACGCGCGTCCGCTCCGGTGGGCCCACCGGCGGCTCCACCGCCTCCGACCGGCCCGGATATCCTGGGCCGCGTGACTTCCCCGGGCAATGTGAATTTTCCAGTGGTGGGCATGATCGGTGGCGGGCAGCTGGCCCGCATGGCACACCAGGCGGGCATCCCGCTCGGGGTCAGGTTCAAACTCCTCGCCGACACGCCCCAGGACTCCGCCGCACAGGTGGTGTCCGACGTCGTCCTCGGCGACTACCGCGACCTCGACACGCTGCGCGCCTTCGCCGCCGGCTGTGACGTGATCACCTTCGACCACGAGCACGTCCCCACCGAGCACCTGCGGGCCCTGGAGGCCGACGGCATCGCCGTCCGTCCCGGCCCGGACGCGCTGGTCAACGCCCAGGACAAGGGCGTGATGCGGGCCAGGCTCGACTCCATCGGCGTTCCCTGCCCCCGGCACCGGATCGTCACCGACCCGGCCGACGTCACCGCCTTCGCGAACGAGCTCAAGAGGGACCAGGGCGAAGCCCCGTCGGCCGAGGGCGGGGGCGGGCGACGGGCGGGAGGCTACCCGGTCGTCCTGAAGACCGTGCGCGGCGGCTACGACGGCAAGGGCGTCTGGGTCGTCGAGGACGAGGAGCAGGCGCGGGCCCCGTTCCTGGCCGGCGTCGCCGTGCTGGCCGAGGAGAAGGTCGACTTCGTCCGCGAGCTGGCCGCCAACGTGGTCCGCTCGCCCAGCGGCCAGGCCGTCGCCTACCCGGTCGTGGAGAGCGTCCAGGAGAACGGCGTCTGCGCCGAGGTCACCGCCCCCGCGCCGGACCTCGACCCGGCCCTGTCCGACGAGGCCCAGCAGCTCGCCCTGCGGATCGCCGGGGACCTCGGCATCGTCGGCCACCTCGCCGTCGAGCTGTTCCAGACCAGGGACGGCCGCATCCTGGTCAACGAGCTGGCCATGCGCCCGCACAACTCCGGGCACTGGACCCAGGACGGCGCGGTCACCTCGCAGTTCGAGAACCACCTGCGGGCCGTCCTCGACCTCCCGCTCGGCGACCCCCGGCCCCGCGCCAGGTGGACCGTCATGGTCAACGTCCTCGGCGGCGACTACCCGGACATGTACCACCCCTTCCTGCACTGCATGGCCCGCGACCCCGGGCTGAAGATCCACATGTACGGGAAGGACGTGAAGCCCGGCCGCAAGGTCGGCCACGTCAACGTCTTCGGGGACGACCTCGAAGACGTCCGCGAGCGCGCCCGCCACGCGGCCGCCTACCTGCGAGGAACGATCACCGAATGACCTCTCCGCTCATTGGCATCGTGATGGGATCGGACTCCGACTGGCCGGTCATGGAGGCCGCCGCCCAGGCGCTCGACGAGTTCGGGATCCCCTACGAGGTGGACGTCGTCTCCGCCCACCGGATGCCCCGCGAGATGGTCGCGTACGGCGAGCAGGCGCACCGGCGCGGCCTGAAGGCGATCATCGCGGGCGCCGGCGGCGCGGCCCACCTGCCGGGCATGCTCGCCTCGGTCACCCCGCTGCCGGTCATCGGCGTGCCAGTGCCGCTGCGCTACCTGGACGGCATGGACAGCCTGCTGTCGATCGTCCAGATGCCGGCCGGCGTGCCGGTGGCGACCGTCTCGGTGGCCGGCGCGCGCAACGCCGGCCTGCTCGCGGTGCGGATGCTCGCCGCCTTCGACCCCGAACTCACCGAGAAGATGACCGACTTCCAGGCCGAGCTGAACAACCAGGCCACCGAGAAGGGCAAGAAGCTCCGCGCCAAGGTGGCCGGTTCCTCCTCCTTCGGCTTCGGCAAGTAATCCCACCGGCGGGCGTGGGGTAGAACAGCCCGTATGACTTCTCGGACGGACTCCCTCACCCTCCTGGACCGCGCCCGCGCCCTGCTGCGCACCGCCCCCGTGGTGGACGGCCACAACGACCTCCCGTGGGCGATGCGCGAGCAGGCCGGGTACGACCTCGGCGTGCTCGACCTCGCCGCCGACCAGAGCGACCGCCTGCACACCGACCTCGCCCGCCTCGCGGAGGGCGGGGTCGGCGCGCAGTTCTGGTCCGTCTACGTCCCGTCCTCGCCGGACGGCGACCACGCGGTGAGCGCCACCCTGGAGCAGATCGACTTCGTCCACGCCCTGGTCGATCGCTACCCCGACCGGATGCGGCTCGCCCGTACCGCCGCGGACATGGAGGCCGCCCGCGCCGAGGGCCGGATAGCGTCCCTGATGGGCGCCGAGGGCGGCCACTCCATCGACTGCTCGCTCGCCACCCTGCGCGCCCTGTACGAGCTGGGCGTGCGGTACCTGACGCTCACCCACAACGACAACGTGCCGTGGGCCGACTCCGCGACCGACAAGCCGGCGGCCGGCGGGCTGACCCGGTTCGGCGAGGAGGTCGTCCGGGAGATGAACCGGCTCGGCATGCTGGTCGACCTCTCGCACGTCTCCGCCGACACCATGCGCGACGCCCTGCGGGTCACCGAGGCGCCCGTCGTCTTCTCGCACTCCTCCGCGCGCGCGGTCTGCGACCACCCGCGCAACATCCCCGACGACGTGCTCGCCCAGCTGCCCGCCAACGGCGGGATGGCGATGGCCACCTTCGTGCCCAAGTTCATCCTGCCCGCCGCCATCGAGTGGACCAGGGCGGCCGACGAGAACATGCGCGCCCACGGCTTCCACCCGCTGGACACCACCCCGCCTGCCATGGAGCGCCAGCGCGCCTTCGAGGCCGGGCACCCGCGCCCGACCGCCACCACGGCCACCGTCGCCGATCACCTCGACCACATGCGCGAGGTCGCCGGCGTCGACCACATCGGCATCGGCGGCGACTTCGACGGCACCGCCTTCCTGCCGGACGGCCTCGACTCGGTGGCCGGCTACCCCAACCTGGTCGCCGAACTCCTCGGCCGCCACTGGTCGGAGGCCGACCTGGCGAAGCTCACCTGGCACAACGCCGTCCGCGTCCTGCGCGACGCCGAGTCGGTGGCCGCCGGGCTGCGGACCACCCGCCGCCCGTCCATCGCCACCATCGCGCGGCTGGACGGCGCGGACTCCTAGGGCTGCCCTAGCCGAGCCGGGGGATCTCGATGGCCGGGCACCTGTCCATCACCATGGCCAGGCCCGCCTCCCGGGTCCGCCCGTAGGCGGCCTCGTCGATGACGCCGAGCTGGAACCAGACCGCCTTCGCCCCGGCCCGCACCGCCTGGTCGGCCACCTCCCCGGCCAGCGTGCTGTTCACGAACACGTCCACCACGTCCACCTGGAACGGGACCTCGGCGAGCGAGGAGTAGCCCCGCTCGCCGAGGACCGTCTCGGCCTTCGGGTGCACGGGCACGATCCGCTTGCCGTACTGCTGGAGCACCCGGGCCACCCCGTACGCGGCCCGGGCGGTGTTGTCGGACAGCCCCACCACCGCCCAGGTGTCGCCCGTGCCGGTGAGGATCCCGCGGATGGTCGCGGCGTCGCCGTAGCTCGTCATGCCGGTACCAACGATGTCCGGGGGCAGCGGATTCCTGGGGTCAGAGGTCGGTGGCGTTGAGCTTGACCAGGGCCGTCGTGTCGTTCTCGTACGAGACTTCCAGTTCGACGAGCATGGCCTTCCCCCGGGGCCGGTTCTCGTTGGTCTCGTCGCGGTTCCTGAGGCTCATGCGGGACGCGCCCTCGTCGACCAGCCGGACGCGCGGGAAGGCGGCGGTCAGCCGGGCGGCCAGGTCGGCCCTGGGCATCCGGAACTCGGCCTCGTAGCCCTGCTCCTGCCAGCCACTGGTGTCCGTGCAGCGGGCTCCGGTGGCCTCTGCGGGCATCGACCCGCCCGCGAAGTCCACGACCTTCGAGCAGTCGGCCCTGACGGGCTGGCCGGAGGCCAGGTCGTCGACGGCGGCCAGGAGGCGGCTCGCGAAGAAGGCGAGAAGGAGGAGGACGACTGCCGGGCACGCGATGGCCGGCCCGATGAACAACCTGCGCCTGTGCATGAAGGACCCCCCGGTCTCCAGAGTGCCGCGGACGGCGGAGACCCCGATCCTCGCACGAGGATTGAACATGTTCAAATGCCAGTGCCCGGGAAAACGGAAGCGCCCGCCCCCGGGGTCGGGGGCGGGCGCTTCGGGGGAGCGCGGGCGGTCGCGTCAGCTCGGGCGGCCGAGGGCGCGGTAGGTCCAGCCGGCGGCGCGCCAGGCGTCGGCGTCCAGGACGTTGCGGCCGTCGAGCAGGCGGCGTTCGGCGACGACGGCGCCGAGCTCGGCCGGATCCAGCTCGCGGAACTCGGACCACTCGGTGAGGTGGAGGACGACGTGGGCGCCCTCGGCGGCCTCCAGGGCGGAGCGGGCGTAGGCGAGGGAGGGGAACATCTTGCGGGCGTTGTCCACGGCCTTCGGGTCGTAGACGGTGACCTGGGCTCCCTGGAGCTGGATCTGGGCGGCCACGTTGAGGGCGGGGGAGTCCCGGATGTCGTCCGAGTCGGGCTTGAAGGCGGCGCCGAGCACGGCGACCCGGCGGCCCAGGAAGCCGCCGCCGCACTGCTCGCGGGCCAGCTCGACCATCCGGGAGCGGCGGCGCATGTTGATCGAGTCGACCTCGCGCAGGAAGGTCAGCGCCTGGTCGGCGCCGAGCTCGCCGGCCCTGGCCATGAACGCGCGGATGTCCTTGGGCAGGCAGCCGCCGCCGAAGCCGAGGCCGGAGTTGAGGAACTTGCCGCCGATCCGATCGTCGTAGGCGAGCGCCCTGCTGAGCTGGGTGACGTCCGCGCCGGCCGCCTCGCAGACCTCCGCCATCGCGTTGATGAAGGAGATCTTGGTGGCCAGGAAGGAGTTGGCGGCGGCCTTGACCAGTTCGGCGGTCGCGTAGTCGGTGACCATGAACGGCACCCCGGCGGCGATCGGCTCCGCGTACACCTCGCGCAGCACCCGCTCGGCCCGCTCGCTCTGCGCGCCGACCACGATCCGGTCCGGCCGCAGGGTGTCCTGCACGGCGAAGCCCTCGCGCAGGAACTCCGGGTTCCAGGCGAGTTCGGCGGCCTCGCCGACCGGCGCCAGCGCGGCCAGCCGCTCGGCCAGCCGGGCCGCCGAGCCGACCGGGACGGTGGACTTGCCGACCACCAGGGCGGGGCGGGTCAGGTGCGGTGCGAGCTCGTCGATCGCGGTGTCGACGTACGACATGTCGGCGGCGAACTCGCCCTTGCGCTGCGGGGTGTTGACGCAGACGAAGTGCACGTCGCCGAACTCGGCCGCCTCCTGGGCGGAGGTGGTGAAGCGCAGCCGCCCGGTCGAACCCTCGTGCCCGGCCACGTGCTTGAGCAGCAGGTCGGACAACCCCGGCTCGTACATCGGGACGCGGCCCGCGGTCAGCATGGCGATCTTGTCGGGATCGATGTCCAGGCCCAGCACCTCGAAGCCGAACTCGGCCATCGCGGCGGCATGCGTGGCGCCGAGGTAGCCGGTGCCGATCACGGAGATGCGGAGGGTCACGGGTTCTCCTTGGATGCGGACGCGACCAGTACGGATGCCCCTGATGCTATCCGCCCGGCGAGGACGCGCCGGGATCACCTGCACGCCCGGACGCTAGGCAGCCGCAGGTCGGCGCCCCTAGGATCTCTACTGAACGGTAGTTAACCGCGGATTCGACTCGGACCGGACGTCGATCGGACGCCGGTCGGACGTCGGCCACTGGACGACGAGGCAGGCATCATGGCGGGCAGCGCAGGGGCGGCTGACTTCGATCTCTTCCGTATCTCCGAGGAGCACGGGATGCTCCGTGAGGCGGTGCGTTCGCTGGCCGAGGCGAAGATCGCTCCGTTCGCGGCGGA
>NZ_JBIVUM010000022.1:0-136738 GCF_044757205.1 Kitasatospora sp. NPDC091335
CGCCGACGGCCGCATCGTCGACGAACTCCACCACCCCACCGCCGACACCGTCCTGGACCGCATGCGCCGCTTCGACGCCAAGGGCCGCACCAGCTAGAGCCAGCACCAGCCAGGGCCCGGCAGCCCGCTCTCCGACCCTTCCCAGGACACCCCATGTATCGCACCGCACTGCGCAACGTGCTGGCCCACAAGGGCCGACTGCTGATGACGGCACTGGCCGTCATGCTGGGCACCGCCTTCGTGGCGGGCACCATGGTCTTCTCCGACACCTTCGGCAAGGCCATGCGGGACAGCAACTCCAAGAGCTACACGGACATCTCGGTCCAGGTGGTGGACCGCGCGGCCGGCTCCAACGCCTCCGCCCGGCAGAAGAGCGAGGCCGGCTCGGCCGCCCTCACCGACGCCACCGTCCAGCAGCTGGCCGCCCTGCCGGGCACCGCCGCCGCCCGCGGCGTGGTCAGCGGCTTCACCGGCGTGGCCGACAAGAAGGGCAACCTGATCGGCCAGGTCTGGGCCGCCAAGGGCGCCAACTTCGCGCCGGGCCAGGACGGCAGGGACCCGCGCTACCCGATGGCCGAGGGCCAGGGGCCGAAGAACGCCAAGGAGGTCGCGCTCGACCGCAAGACCGCCGACAAGGCGGGCTACAAGGTCGGCGACACCGTCAGGGTCGCCGCCAACGGCCCGGTCGTCGAGGCGAAGCTCACCGGCGTCTTCACCACCGACGACCCGGTGGTGAACACCGGCGGCACGCTCACCCTGTTCGACCGGGCCACCGCCCAGCAGACCCTGCTGGAGCCCGGCCGCTACAGCAGCATCGTGCTCACCGCCAAGCCCGGCACCAGCCAGGACGCGCTGCTCGCCGAGGCCCGGCCCAAGGTGCCCGCCGACGACCGGTTCGAGGCCGAGACCGGCGCCAAGCTGAACGCCGACGAGCAGGAGATGATCACCAAGGGCACCAGCAACATGCGCACGATGCTCCTGGTCTTCGCCTTCATCTCGCTCTTCGTCGGCATCTTCATCATCGCCAACACCTTCACCATGCTGGTCGCCCAGCGCACCAAGGAACTGGCCCTGATGCGCGCCATCGGCGCCAGCCGCAAGCAGGTCACCCGGTCCGTCCTGATCGAGGCCCTGCTGATCGGCACCGTCTCCGCCGTGGCCGGTCTGCTGGCCGGCATCGGGATCGGCGCCGGGATGCAGTCGCTGATCGGCGCGATGGACGAGAACATGCCGAGCAGCTCGCTGGTGATCAAGCCGCTCACCGTCGCGGTGACGGTCCTGGTCGGTGTCGTGGTGACGGTCATGTCGGCCCTGCTGCCCGCCATGCGCGCCTCCCGGATCGCCCCGGTGGCCGCGATGAGCAGCGGCGACCAGCCGGTCTCCCAGAAGAGCCTGGTGGTCCGCAACACGATCGGCTCGGTGCTCGCCGGCGGCGGTCTCGCCCTGATCGGCTACGGCGCCTCCACCGGCGACGACAGCGGCCGGATGCCGGTCGGCCTGGGCGCCTTCCTGGCCCTGATCGGCGTGTTCGTCCTGCTGCCGCTGCTCTCCCGCCCGGTGGTCGCGCTGGTCGGCCCGCTGCTGCGCGGCCTCGGCGGAATGCCGGGCAAGCTCGCCCAGCAGAACGCGGTGCGCAACCCGCGCCGCACCGCGGCCACCGCGGCCGCACTGACCATCGGTCTGACCCTGGTCACCGGGCTCACCGTGATCGGCGCCTCGGTGTCCGACACCATCGACCGGGCCGTCACCAGCTCGATGAAGGCCGACTTCATCGTCGGGGCCGCCAACGGCATGAGCCTGTCCGAGCAGGTGCCCGCGCAGATCGCCAAGGCCCCGGGGGTGGCCGCCTCCTCGGCGAGGACCACCTCGTACTGGGAGCTCAACGGCACCACCAAGGCGGTCAGCGGCGTGGACGCCGCCGTCCTGGAGCAGCTCTCCGACGTCGAGCTGACCAGCGGCTCCGCCGCGGGCTTCGGCAAGGGCCAGCTGCTGGTCGACGAGGACGTCGCCAAGAAGCTGGGCATCGCCGCCGGCTCGGTGCTGAAGGTGTCCTTCCCTGACGAGTCCACCGGGCAGCTCACCGTGGGCGGCGTGTACAAGACCGGCGGCATGCTCGGCCCGGTCCTGCTGGCCAGCAGCGAGGTCGTCAAGCACGAGCCCAAGCCGTACATCTCCGACGTCCTGGTCAAGGGCAAGAACGGTGCCACCGACGGCCTCAAGCAGGCCATCAAGGACGCCACCGGCGCCAACCCGGTGATCGAGGTGAACTCCAAGCAGGACGTCAGGGACGAGTTCAGCCAGACCATCACCTTCGCGCTGAACCTGATGTACGGCCTGCTGGGGATGGCGGTCCTGATCGCGATCCTGGGCGTGGTCAACACGCTGGCGATGTCGGTCTTCGAGCGCAAGCGCGAGATCGGGATGCTGCGGGCGATCGGCCTGGACCGCGGCGGCATCAAGCGGATGGTCCGTCTGGAGTCCGTGGTGATCTCGCTGTTCGGCGCCGGCATCGGCCTGCTGCTCGGCTGCTTCATCGCCTGGGCGATCAACGGCACCCTGAAGTCCAGCCTCTCCGGCCTGACCACGGTCCTGCCGTTCGGCCAGCTGGCGCTGTTCCTGGCGCTGGCCGGGGTGGTCGGCCTGGTGGCCGCGATCTGGCCGGCCCGCCGGGCGTCCAAGCTGGACATCCTGGAGAGCATCAAGACCGACTGACCGACGTTCCGGGACCGGCCGACCGGTCCCGGAACGAGAGAGGTCCCCTGCCGGAGGGTTTCGGCAGGGGACCTTCTACTTCTGTACTCCGCCCGGTCGCACGGCCGGCTGAGCACCACGGAGGTCGTGGTCCGGCAACGCTGCCGGGCGGAGGGCCTCCGACTCATACCCCGGTGCTCCCACACCGGGGTCTCAGCCGCCTACTTGCTCGCGAGTTCCTTGTCGGCGGCCGGCTTGGCGGCCTCGACGGGCTTGGTGGGCGGAGTGACCTCCTGGATCGGCAGCTGCGGCTTCTCCATCTGGGCCAGGCCGACCATCTCGCGCTTGAGGAACATCGCGAGGGTCCAGTCGGTGAAGACCCGCACCTTGCGGTTGAAGGTCGGCACCATCGCGCCGTGGTACAGGCGGTGGAACCACCAGGCCGGACGGCCCTTCAGCTTGTACTTGCCGAAGAGGATCGCCACGCCCTTGTGCAGGCCGAGACCGGCGACCGCACCGAGGTTCTTGTGCTTGTACTCCTTCTGCGGGAAGCCGCGCATGCCGGAGATCACGTTGTCGCCGAGGACGACGGCCTGGCGGCAGGCGTGCTGCGCGTTCGGCGGGCACCAGGCGCCCTCGCCGGCGGCGAGGTCAGGCACCTGGGCGTTGTCGCCGGCGGCCCAGACGTAGTCGAAGCCCTGGACCTGGAGGGTCGGCGCGGTGTCGACGTGGCCGCGCGGGCCCAGCGGCAGACCGAACTCGGACAGCACCGGGTTCGGCTTCACGCCGGCCGTCCACACGATGGTGGAGGCGTCCGCCTCCATGCCGTTCTTCAGCACGACGTGGCCGTCGACGCAGGAGTCCATGGAGGTCTCGATGTAGACCTCGATGTTCCGCTCCTCGAGCTTCTCCTTGGTCCACAGACCGAGGTCTGGGCCCATCTCGGGGAGGATGCGGTTGGCCGCCTCGACGACGACGAAGCGCATGTCGTCGCGGCTGACGGTCTTGTACAGCTTGGCCGCGTCGCGGGCCATGTCCTCGATCTCGGCGACCGTCTCGATGCCGGCGAAGCCGCCACCGATCACCACGAAGGTCAGCGCCTTGCGGCGGATGTCCTCGTCCGTGGTGGACTCGGCCTTGTCGAGCTGGGCCATGACGTGGTTGCGGAGGCCGATGGCCTCCTCGACCGTCTTCATGCCGATGCCGTTCTCCGCCAGACCCGGGATCGGGAAGGTGCGGGAGACCGAGCCGGTCGCGACGACCAGGTACTCGAAGGGCAGCTCGTAGCTGTCGCCGGCCGCGGGCTGGATGGTGGCGACCTTGCGGGCGTGGTCGACGCCGGTGACGGACCCGGTCAGCACCTCCGCCTGCTTGAGGGCGCTGCGCAGCGGCGCGACGAGGTTGCGGGGCGCGACGTTGCCGCCGGCCGCCTCGGGGAGGAAGGGCAGGTACGTCATGTACGACCGCGGGTCGACGACCGTGACGGTCGCTTCGCCGTAGCGCATCTTCTTGAGGATGCGCATCGCGGCATACAGGCCGACGTAACCACCGCCGACAATGAGGATGCGAGGACGCTCCGTGGTGCTCATATCCGAAAGTATCCAGCACCGTCCGGAGCAGCCTTCGTGAGCCCGGTCACAAGTTGACGGACCCCCCGTGCTACACTGCGCGGCCACAAAATCGGGCCCGGCACGGGAACCCGCACCCCTGGGCGGCCCCGCGCGAACACGCGCCGGAGCACTACCGGCCTGAGCAGCAACGATCCGCACAACGCCCGGGTTCCCGCACGTGATTTCGATTTTCAAACCTCGGGCGAGGCCTGACCTGCGATCCCATGGGCCGGCCCGCCACCAGGCCTTCGGTCCCACATTTCGGACGTAGCGGGCCGACCTGTACGACGAATGACCGGATCGCCATGTGAAGAAATTCACGAACTTTTCCGCCCCCACCCGGGCGCGCCCCGGCCCCGGCCCCCCGAAAGGGGTGCCGGGGCCGGTTCGGGTCATCCCCGAAAGGGGTCAGGAGGCAATGCCCCAGGCGATTCCGTCCAGGATGTCGTGCTCGCTCACGACCACCTCGGCGGCGCCGGTGCGCTCCATGATCTCCAGCAGCTCCAGCGCCCCGGCCGCGATCACGTCCACCCGGCCCGGGTGCATCGACGGGATGGCCGCCCGCTCGGCGTGGGTGGCGGCGAGCAGCTCCCGGGTGATCCCGGCGACCCGCTCCCGGCTGATCCTGGAGTGGTGGATCGCCGCCGAGTCGTAGCCGGGCAGGTCCTGGGCGATCGCGGAGACCGTGGTGACCGTCCCGGCCAGGCCCACCAGGGTGGCCGCCCCGGTCAGCGGGACGACCTCCTCGGCCCGGTCCAGCTCGGCGCGCACGTGCTCCCGCGCGGCCGCGATCTGCTCCGCGGAGGGCAGCTCGGCGTCGCCGAAGTACCGCTCGGTGAGCCGCACGCAGCCGATGTTCACCGAGCGCGCCGCCCGCACGTCGTCCGCGCCGAGCACGAACTCGGTGGAGCCGCCGCCCAGGTCGAACACCAGGTAGGGAGCGGGGAACTGACCGCCGGCCAGCTCCTTGGTGGCGCCCACGAAGGAGAGGTGGGCCTCCTCCTCGCCGCTCACCACCTCGGGCTCGACGCCCAGGATGTCGCGCACGCCCTTGACGTACTCGTCGCTGTTCTCGGCGTCCCGGGAGGCGCTGGTGGCGACGAAGCGCAGGCGCTCGGGGCCGACGCCGAAGCCGGAGATGATCTCCTGGTACTCCCGGCAGGCCGCGAAGGTGCGGGCCAGCGCGTCCGGGTGCAGCCGGCCGGTCTGGTCCACGCCCTGGCCGAGCCGGTTGACGATCATCCGGCGGTCGAGGTCGGCGATCTCCCCGGTCGCCGGGTCGAGGTCGGCGACCAGCAGACGGATCGAGTTGGTGCCGCAGTCGATCGCGGCCACGCGGGTCGTGCTCACTCGGACTCCTGCTCCGCCCCGGCCTCCCCGGCGGCGCGCTTCGCGGCGCGCTCGGCGGTCTTCTGCTGCTTGGCCGCGATCACCGCGTCGTGGTCCTGCTCCTTGGCGCGGTTGCGGGCGACCCGCTCACCGGCGGCCTGGGCCTCGGCCGGGGACACGCACGGGCCCTTGGCCCACCAGTCCTCCAGCATGCCGATCGCCTCGTCGCCGAGCGGATTGACGCCCTCACCGGCCGCCAGCGAGTGGCCGACCAGCACGTGCAGGCACTTCACCCGGTCCGGCATGCCGCCGGCGCTCGGGAAGCCCTCCAGCACCTCGATCGCGTCGCGCCGGGCGATGTAGTCCTCGTGCGCCTTCTGGTAGGCCGCGGCCAGCTCCGGGTCCTCGGCGAGCCTGGCGGTCTGCTCCTTCATCACGCCCTCCGCCTCCAGGGTGCCGATCAGCGAGGCGGCCTTGGGGCAGGTCAGGTAGTAGAGCGTGGGGAACGGAGTGCCGTCCGGCAGCCGGGGGGCCGTCTCCACGACGTCCGGGTTGCCGCAGGGGCAGCGGTGGGCCACGCCGCGCAGGCCGCGCGGTACCCGGCCGAGCTGGGCGGCGATGGCCGCGACGTCGGCGTCGGAGACGGCGGGGTGGTTCTCAGTGGTCATGGGGGGAGGTGTCTCCAACGGGGGACGGTGGGAGCGGAACGGGGGTGGCGTGGGGCGCCGCGGCGGTGTCGGCGGCGTCCACCGAGTCCCAGATGCCGGCGTACCAGGGCTTGGCGGCGTTCGCCCGGCCGGCCGCGGTGCTTCCGGGAACTGCGTTCGGGGAAGCCGCCGCGCCGACCGTGGAGGAGGAGTGCGGGGCGCCCTGGCCGGCCGGATCCACCGCGATGTACGGGGTCTCCCCCGGCACCGCGTAGTGCAGCCGGGCGCGGGCCTGCGCCTTGACGTACTCCGGGTCCTGCCAGCGGGCCTTCTCCCGGCGCAGCTGCTCGACCTGCTGGCGGGCGTGGTCGGCCTTCGCCCGCTGGGCGGAGATCTCGGCGCGCTGGGAGATGAACTGCCGCGTCGGGTAGGCGAGGATCGCCACCAGCGAGCAGAGCACCAGGACGAGGACGGTCGCCCGGCTCGTGAACCGGGGCCGGGCCGCCAAGCCCGGGATCCTCCAGCCAGCCATCTCCCGTATCCCCTCCTGGTCGCGACGGTGCCCCGCCGTCCACCCTACGGGGTGAACGGCGGGGCACCGGTCAGGCGTGCGCTACCGGGAGCGCACGGCCCTCGTGCTCGCCGTGCCGACTGCTTGATTGCTCCGCAGCGCGGCTGTGCCTGATTACTCCGCGGAGCGGCTGTGCCTGATTACTCCGCGGAGCGGAACCGCGGGAAGGCGCCGCGGCCGGCGTACTCGGCGGCGTCGTCGAGGATCTCCTCGATGCGCAGCAGCTGGTTGTACTTGGCGACGCGCTCGGAGCGGGCCGGGGCACCGGTCTTGATCTGGCCGCAGTTGGTGGCGACGGCCAGGTCGGCGATGGTGACGTCCTCGGTCTCACCGGAGCGGTGCGACATCATGCAGCGGTAGCCGTTGCGCTGGGCCAGCTCGACGGCGTCCAGGGTCTCGGTCAGCGAGCCGATCTGGTTCACCTTCACCAGCAGCGCGTTGGCGGTGCCGGTCTCGATGCCGCGGGCCAGGCGCTGCGGGTTGGTGACGAACAGGTCGTCGCCGACCAGCTGGACCTTGTCGCCCAGCTTGACGGTCATGGCCTTCCAGCCGTCCCAGTCCGACTCGTCCAGCGGGTCCTCGATGGAGACCAGCGGGTAGGCGGCGACCAGCCCGGCGTAGTACTCGATGAGCTCGGCCGCCGAGAGGGCCTTGCCCTCGAACTGGTAGGCGCCGTCCTCGTAGAACTCGGAGGCGGCGACGTCCAGGGCCAGCGCGATGTCGCGGCCGGGCACGTAGCCGGCCTTCTGGATGGCCTCGGTGATGAGGTCCAGGGCCTCGCGGTTGCTGTCCAGGTTCGGCGCGAAGCCGCCCTCGTCGCCGAGGCCGGTGGACAGGCCGCGCTCCTTCAGCACGCCCTTGAGGGTGTGGTAGACCTCGACGCCCCAGCGGACGGCCTCGGAGAAGGACTCCGCGCCGATCGGGGCGATCATGAACTCCTGGATGTCGACGTTGGAGTCCGCGTGCGAGCCGCCGTTGAGGATGTTCATCATCGGGACCGGCAGGACGTGCGCGTTCGGGCCGCCCAGGTAGCGGAACAGCGGCAGGTCGCTCGCCTCGGAGGCGGCGTGGGCGACGGCCAGCGAGACGCCCAGGATGGCGTTGGCGCCGAGCGAGGACTTGTCCGGGGTGGCGTCCAGGTCCAGCATGGCCTGGTCGATCAGGCGCTGCTCGGTGGCGTCGTAGCCGACCAGCTCCGGGCCGATCTGCTCGATGACGGCCAGGACGGCCTTCTCCACGCCCTTGCCGAAGTAGCGGTTCTTGTCACCGTCGCGCAGCTCCAGCGCCTCGAAGGCACCGGTGGAGGCACCCGACGGAACAGCGGCACGACCCGTGCTGCCGTCGTCGAGGCCGACCTCGACCTCGACCGTGGGGTTGCCGCGGGAGTCGAGGATCTCACGGGCTACGACGACATCGATGGACGGCACGAGGCATCTCCTTGCGGAAGCAGGGTCCGGTCTGACGGGGGGTGCTGTCAGCAGGACGATTGCGGAGTCGTTTACGACCAGAGCCTAACCGCCCGGGCTCCCGGGACCACGTCGACCTGGGTTCCGTCTCAGCGTGTGGCCCTCCTACCCGCCGGTAGTTCACCTGCTTGTCCCAGCTTGTCCCCCTGGAGCGGGCGAATACGGACGAAGGGGACCGGTAGGACCGGTCCCCTCCGCGCGTCGGGCGTGGCGGCTCAGCCGAGGTGCAGCACCTGGCCGGGCATGATCAGGTTCGGGTTGCCGCCGACGGTGGCGTGGTTCTGCTCGTACAGCGCGCTCCAGCCGCCGGACACGCCCTGGGCGGAGGCGATGGTCGACAGGGTGTCACCGGCGCGGACGGTGTAGTCGTGGCCCGCGGCCTGCGCGGCCGGCTGGGCGGCCCGCGGGGCGGCCTGCGGCTGGGCGGCGGTCTGGCCGGCGTACTGCTGGTAGACGCTCTGGTGGCTGGTCCAGTACCAGCCGCCGTTGTTCTGGTACCAGTACACCTTCGCGTCGGCGTCCCAGCCGGCCTTGCCGGAGAAGCCCTGGGCCTGCGGCTGCGCCTGCTGCTGCGGGGCGGCCTGCTGGACCGGCTTCGCGGCGGGCTTCGGTGCGGCCTGCTGCTGGGCGGCCGGCTTCTCGGCCGGCTTGGCGTGCTTCGGGGCCTGCTGCTTCGGGGCCTGCGGCTTGGGAGCCTGCTGCTGCTTGGCGTCCGAGGAGGTGTCGACCGCGGCCGGGGCGCCGCCCTTGGTCAGACCGGCCTTCTGGGAGCAGACCGGCCAGGCACCCGGGCCCTGCGAGGCGAGGACCTTCTCGGCGACCGATATCTGCTGGGCCTTGCTGGCCTGGTTGGCCTGCGCCGCGTAGGCGTTGCCGCCGTACGCCTTCCAGGTGCTGGAGGTGAACTGGAGGCCGCCGTAGAAGCCGTTGCCGGTGTTGATGCTCCAGTTGCCGCCGCTCTCGCACTGCGCGACCGCGTCCCAGGTGGAGACCGGTGCGGCGGAGGCGCCGGTGGCGGTGAGGAGCGGCATCGCGAGTCCGACGCCGGCCACACCGGCGACGGCGATGGCCTTCTCGGCCTGGGTGCGACGACGGTGACGGCCAGTTCCAACGAGCAGCATGAAGAGGTCCCTCTCCGTACGCCTGCGAGGTGAGCTGTCGGGTTCGGACCGGGAGGTGGCCCGGCCGCCGTGTGCGGAGAGATCCCGCTCGGGCGGCTTCACCCCAAGCCGTGGGGACGGCAACAAACCTGGTTCCCCCGCCCCTGCCCAGGGTTCTGGTCGGTTTCCCGTGACGCGGCGGGCAGGATTCGGCGTTCCGCGTACGAGGTCCGCAGCTGCGAACTCCAGGGAGAGTAGACAGATCATCAGACCAATCACAAGCTCATATCGCCGATATCACACATAAATTACGGCGCGTGTCCGACCGCCTACCAACGGCGGCGATATGTCCTGATTGATGGCTGTTCACACCACCGCTGAGGGCGATCGACGACGTCCCGTCAGCGTGACCTCAGGGCATCGGCGGCTCGGCGGGGGCGTGCGGAGGGGCGTGCGGGGAGCGGCTCTCCGGACTGAATTCCACCGGGAGTTCGCGCAGCCCACGCATGATCAGGCCACCTCGCCACCGCAGATTCTCCGGGCTTTCCGCGAGCCGCAGATCGGGCAGCCGGGAAAGCAGGGTGGCCAGTGCGGCGCGCCCCTCCAGCCGCGCGAGCGGGGCGCCGATGCAGTAGTGGATGCCGTGCCCGAAACCCAGGTGGGGATTGTCCGTCCGGGCCAGGTCGAGGGTGTTCTCGTCCGCGAACCTGGCCGGGTCGCGGTCCGCCGCGGCCAGCACCACCAGCACCGGGTCACCGACCGGGATGTCCACCCCGCCGACGGTCAGCGGCTGCGTCGCGAACCGCCAGGTCGCCATCTCCACCGGCCCGTCGTAGCGCAGGAGTTCCTCGATCGCGGTGTCCAGCAGCGCGCTCTCCCCGCGCGCCACCGACTCCTGCAGCAGCCGGCGCTGCCCGGGGTTGCGCAGCAGCGCGTAGGTCCCGTTGCCGATCAGGTTCACGGTCGTCTCGAAGCCGGCGAAGAGGAGGATGAAGGCCATCGCCGCGGCCTCGTTCTCGGTCAGGTGCTCACCGTGGTCGCTCGCCCGGATCAGGCCCGAGATCAGGTCGTCCCCGAGGTCCGCGCGCTTGCGGTGGATCAGCTCCAGCAGGTACGCCCGGATCCGCTTCACCGCCCGGCCCACGCCGCCGCGCTGACCGCCGCCCTGGCCCGGCTTCGTGTGGCGCACCATCATTCCGGCCCAGTCGCGGAAGTCGTCCTGGTCCTCGGCCGGCACGCCCAGCATGTCGCAGATCGCGTAGATGGGGAGCGGGAAGGCGAACTCGTGGATCAGGTCCGCCGAACCGCGCCGCGCGAAGCCGTCGATCAGCCGGTCGGTGAGCTGCCGCACCCGCGGCTCGAACTCGGCCACCCGGCGCGGGGTGAACGCCTTCGACACCAGTCGGCGCAGCCGGGTGTGGTCCGGCGGGTCGATGTTCAGCAGGTGGGTCATCAGGTCCGCCTGCCGCTCCCCCGGGATGCCCACCCGGCCGGTGCGGTGCGCCTGCCCGCTGTGGTGCGCCGGGTTCTTCGACAGCCGGCCGTCCGCTAGCGCCTGCCTGGCGTCCGCGTACCGCGTCACCAGCCAGGCCTCCACGCCGCTCGGCAGCGTGGTGCGGTGCACCGGGGCGTGCTCCCGCAGCCAGGCGTAGGCGGGGTACGGATCGGAGGCGAACTCCCAGGTGAACAGCTGGGGGCCGGTGGCGTCGGACGGCGCGGCGGCGGGCCTGGCGGGGTCGGGCTGAGCTGGCATGGACCGACCGTATCCGGTGCGCCGGGCACGCCCCTCCCCGACGGCGCGCGCCTGCCCGCGGACGGTGCGCCGCCGGGGTGCCGGCCCGGGGTGCCGACCCTCCGTGGACGGCTCTTGGACAGCTCTTGTCCGGAGCGTGGGCGTGAGCCTGGTCACCTGAGGGGTAACCACTGTTGCGGAGGGTCAGGACGTGCCTACGATCCTCCGCAATACGCGTGGGCGCCGGTGCGGTGTCGCCCACAGGGAGGAGCAGGCCATGCGGATCAGCGGGTCAGTCATCGTCATCGCGGTCCTCGACGGCGGGTCGGGCGCGGGCCTCGCCCGTCGGTTCGCCGCGGCCGGCACCGCCGGAATGCTGATCGCGGACCAGCACGTCGGCATCGCCGAGGACCTCGCCGCCGAACTCGACCGGCCCGGCTGCCCCGTCGTCGGCGTCTGCGGCGACATCCGCCGCCCCAGCGACGTCGCCGCCCTCGTGGACACCGCCGAGAAGCACCTCGGGCCGATCGACCTGTTCGCCGTGGCCGGCCCCGGCGGCGAGCGAATCGTCTCGCTCGCCGACCTGCCCGCCCACCTCGACCTGGAGCGCCTCGCCGAACTCGTCGTCCTCGTCGGCGAGGCCATCGGCGAACTCGTCCCGCCGCAGCGGCGCCCGGCGAGCGCCGCCACCGCGGCCTGAGGCCGGCACCGTCACTCCGGCTTGAGGCCCTCGGCCGCGCGCACCGCCTCCCGGTACCCGCGCGCGGCCGACCGCAGCGCGGCGTCCACGTCCACCCCGGCGTCGTGCGCCCGCTGCGCCACCGCGAGCAGCAGCCGGCCCGCCGAGTCCGCGGTCAGCTCGGCCGGCAGCTCGTACGACTCGTCCGGCACCTCCGTGAAGCCCGCCCGGCGCACCCGGGACACCAGCTTCGCCGCGTACGCCAGCGCGGGCAGCCCGGCCGGCACCCCGTCCAGCACGGACTCGCGGTCCGCCTTCTCGGCCGCCTTCAGCTGCTCCCAGTTCGCCTCCACCTCGGCGGCGCCCTCGGCCTCGACGTCCCCGAACACGTGCGGGTGCCGGTACACCAGCTTGTCGACGATGTCGCCGGCCACGTCGTCGATCGTGAACGGCCCGGTCGGGTGCTCCTCGGCGATCCGGGCGTGGAAGAACACCTGGAGCAGGACGTCGCCCAGCTCCTCGCGCAGCGTCTCCCGGTCCCCCTCCTCGATCGCCTCGACCAGCTCGTACGCCTCCTCGACCAGGTACTTCACCAGGCTCTCGTGCGTCTGCTCGGCGTCCCAGGGGCAGCCGCCCGGGGAGCGCAGCCGGTCCATCACCGTCACCAGGTCGAGCAGCCGGGACCCGGGCAGGTCGTACGAGCCGGGCAGCACCTCGATCTCGGGCACCTCGCCCGCGTGCTCCACCGCGAGGCGCGCCAGCGCGTCGGTCAGCCCCGGATCGCCGTCCGGGCCGCCCAGCCACACCGTCGGCCCGGCCCCGTCGGGCTGCCCGGTCAGCAGCCGCGCCAGCCCGGGCGCCGACCCTGGCTCCACCACCTCCACCGTCACCCCGGCCTGCCGCACCGCGGCCACCTGCGGGTGCCCCTCGTCCCCCACCAGCACCCGCCCCGCCGACCGCAGTGCCTCCCAGGCCGGCCACGCCAGCAGGCCGGGAGCCACCCGGTGGGTGGTGGTCAGCAAGATCAACTTCGCGCCCGGAACATTCGTCGTCACACCCCGAACCTACCCCCGGCCCCCACCCCCGGGGCCGCGGGACGGCGGCCCGGCCGACTTCCCGGTCCTGGACGGCGGCGACCCCGCGGCAGCGGCGGCGGCAGGCGTGTTCAAGAGGAGGCCCCGACGACCGGGACACGATGGCTGGGGCTCGTCTTCAAACCCTCGTCGTCCGCCCGTAGGGCGGGCGGGGCGGCGTTGGGGTGCGTGCATCGCAAGGCGGAGGTGGGGGCACCTCCCGGCCGAAGGCTGGGGGCGGAGTCCATGCGGAGCATCGGCGACCGACGACAACGCGGCGAGGTGCGTGCCCTGGCGTCGCCCCGCAGGCGGGGTTTGAAGACGGGCCCTAGGGGCGGGCCGGGGGCCAGGGGGTGGAGGCGGGGGTGAGGGTGGCGAGGGACTGGCGGAGGCGGCGGACGGCGGGGTGGTGGGGGCCGTCGCGGCGTTCGCGGTCGAGGAGCAGGGGCAGCAGCCACTGCCAGGCGTTCTGCGGGTCGCCGGCGGCGGCGAGGTGGAGGCCGATGCGTTCGCGGAGGTCGTGGCTGCGCTCGGGGTCGGTGTCGAGGCCGGATTCGAGGCGGGCGGTGTGGGCGGCGAGGAGGGCCTGGTACTCGGCGAGGGCCTCGGGGCCGTGACCGAGGCGGTCGAGGCAGATCGCGGCGCGGTACCGGTGGTCGAGGCCCTGGGGGCCGTGCGGGCCGCCGTCGGCGGTGGCGGCGAGCCGGCGGTACTCGGGCAGCGCCTGCCGGAGGTGGCCCTCGTGCAGGAGGGTGCGGGCGTAGATGGTGCGGATGGTGCGCACCAGGGGCGCGGCGTCGCCGAGTCCGGCCTCGGCCCGGGGCAGCAGGCGGGCCGCGAGGCCGAGCACCTCCGGGTGGCGGCCGGCGTCCACCAGGTCGGAGAGGTGGGCGCACTCCGCGCCCAGGTCCGGGCCCGCGGGGACGACCGGCGGTGCCGAGGGGGCGGGCGGGAGGAGGAAGGGCCTCGGCTCCGAGCGGACCACCGGCGCCGCGGTGGCCACCGCGGCCACCGCGGCCATCACCGCCGACGGCTGCGGCTGGTGCGGGAAGCGGTACGGCCGGGCCGGGTCCGGCAGCGGGGCGTAGCGGGGCTGCGGGGCCCGTTCGGCCGGGGGCAGCAGCGGGAGCAGCCGCGCGTACACGGTCTGGGCGTCGGCGGGACGGTCGGCGGGCTGCTTGGCGAGCAGGTCGAGCACCAGCCGTTCCAGCGGCTGCGGCACCTCGGGCCGCAACTCCCGCAGCGGAAAGGGCGGTTCGTCGACGTGCCGGCGCAGGACGCCGAGCGCGGTGGGCGCCCGGAAGGGCTCCTCGCCGGCGAGCATCTCGTGCAGCAGGCAGCCGAGCGCGTAGAGGTCGCTGCGCGGGTCGGTGGTGGCGGCGAGGGCCTGTTCGGGGGCCATGTAGGAGGGACTGCCGACGGGCACGCCGGTGAGGGTCAGCCGGGTGGTCTCGGTGTCGAGGGCGGTGGCGATGCCGAGGTCGAGCAGGACGGTGCGGCCGTCCTCGCGGACCATGACGTTGCTCGGCTTGAGGTCGCGGTGGACCACCGGGATGGCGTGGACGGCGGCCAGCGCGGTGCACAGCTGCGCCGCGACGGCCGCCGCGCGTTCGATCGGGAAGGGCGCGTCCTCGGCGATGAGGTCGGCCAGGCTGACGCCGGGGATGCGCTGCATGACGAGGTAGAGCTCGCCCGCGTCCTCGCCCGCGTCGAAGACGGTGACCAGCCCGGGGTGGTCGAGCGCGGCCGTGACCCGGCACTCGCGCAGGAAGCGGCGGCGCAACTCGTCGCCCTGGCGGGCCCGTTCGCCGCCGGAGCCGGTCCCGCCGGGGAGCAGGTGCTCGGGTCGGAGCAGCTTGACCGCGACCGGGCGGTGCAGCCGCTCGTCCTGGCCGGCCCAGACCTGGCCCATGCCGCCGTGGCCGATCTTCTCGGTGAGCCGGTAGCGGCCGGCGATCAGCCGGGTGACGGTCACGGGCGGTCCTCACGGGCCTGGCGGCGCAGCAACTCGCCCAGCTCGCGCAGGTCGTGGGCGGTCTCGGGGGCCGTGGCCGACGGGGCGCCGGTCTGGGGAACAGCAGCCGGGGGAACAGCGGCCGGGGGCGGCACGGGTCCGGCCGGAGCGGGTGCGGGCGCGGGCACCCCGCACCCGGGCACGGTCGCCCCGTACGGCGAGGCGTTCGGCACCGCGTACGGCGAGGCGGCCCGCGGCAGGACCGGCGGCGCGGCCCGCGGCCCGGTCGGCCCGGCCAGCCAGACCGCGCGGCTGTCCATCGCCAGGAAGTGCGGCGTCGGCAGGAACCACAGCACGGCCAGCGTGATCTGGCCGGTGGTGTCGGCGGCCGGGTTCTTCAGGCTGCCCGCGACCCCGGCGGAGACGATCAGGGTCAGCAGCAGCGCGCAGAACACCACGGCGCCGACGACGTCGTACGCCCGCCGGCGCCGGACCGCCAGCAGCAGCGAGGGGACGGCCCCGAGCAGACCGAAGGAGAGCAGCGGGGCCAGCGCGCACAGCACCCGCGGGACCGTCCCGAACCGGCCGGGAACCGGCACCTGCCGCGGCACCGCCACCGGCCCTGGGACCGCACCCGGCAGCGGGCCGCCCGGCAGCGGGCCTGGACCGTACCCCGGCCCGTACGGCGTTGCGCCGGGCGGCGGCCCGAACTGCCCGGGGTACTGCCCTGACATGCGCGCTCCTGAGCTGGTGAGGACCGGCACCGAGGGCGGTGCGAGCGGTACCGCACACCGTACCGTCCGGCCAGGCCGGTCCGGAGGCCTTCCGTCCGCCCGCCGCCGCATCGGTATCGCGCCGCTACTGAGCCGCTGCTGAGCCGGGATCACCTCAGCCGGCCGGCGGCGCCAGGGTGCCCGTCGCCAGGGCGTCGGTGGCGCCCTGGGCGAGGCTGCGGCCGAGGGCGGCGGCCTGGCCGAGGGCGGTGTCGAAGGCGGCGAGGCGGGCGAAGGCGGCGCCGAGCCGCTGCTGGGCGGGGAGCGGGAGGCGGGGCAGCTCGACCCGGCGGATGTCGAGGCGGGCGGTGGTGGTGGCGTGGCTGGCGGCGCGCCGGGTGCCGGCGGTGGAGCGGAAGTGGCCGGCCAGGAACTCGGGGTCGAGGACGGCCGGGTCGGGCCGCAGCAGGTGGAGCTGACGGCCGAGGGCGGCGCCGACCAGCGGGCCCTCGGCGGGGACGACCCTGGCGGTGCCGCCGCCGAGGGCGGGGACCAGGACGTCGCCGGGGCGGGTGCGGACGTCCCCGGCCGGACCTGCCCCGGTCGCACCGGACCCGGCCTGACCCGACCCGATCGAACCCGGCCCGGCCTGCCCCGACCCGGCCTGCCCCGACCCGGCGGCCGGGACGGCACCGGGCACGGCACCGGTGGCGAGGTCCTGGTCGGTGACGACGCGGGTACCGCCCGCGCCCGCACCGGACGGCCTGGTGGCGGCGCCCGTGCCGGAGGAGTACACCTCCAGCGCGCCGCCCCGGACCAGTTCGCCGATGGTGACCACGCCGGCGGGGGTGGCGCCGAGCTCGTCACCGGGCCGCGGCAGCAGCGTGGCCGGGTCGGGCAGGCCGGCCAGCAGCTCGGCCAACCGGCCGCCGAGGTGGGAGAGTTCGGCCGCGCCGCCGAGCGGGGCCGCGGGCGGCACGTGCCGGGCCGGGGAGAGGTCGGTCTCGTCGTCGAGCAGGTCGATGGCGGCCATGGCCCGGTGGACGCCGGGGCGGTCGGCGGGGACCGGCAGGCCCTCGCGCGCGGCCAGGTCGAAGCCGCGCCAGGCCTCCAGGACGGTGCGGCGCAGCTCGGGCCAGTCGACCTTGTCCCGGCCTCCCTCGGCGGTCGGCGCCCCGGCGGCCCCGGCCGGGGCGGAGAGCGCCGCCCCGGCGTCGAGCAGCAGCACCTGGCGGAAGTCGCTCCCCGGCTCGGGCGCGCGCAGCACCCACAGGTGCAGCGGGACGCCGTACGGCGGGGCGGCGCCGGCGGGCAGCGCGATGACGGCCCGCAGCGCTCCGGAGCGGAGCAGTTCGGCCCGGATGCGGCGGCCGGCCCGGCGGGCGGCGACGGTCGGGGGGAGCAGCAGGGCCGCGAGGCCGCCCGGCCGGGTGTGCGCGAGGCAGTGCAGCACCCAGGCGAGTTCGGACTCGCCGCGCGGCGGGACGAGCCCGCCGGGCCAGCGGGTGTCGAACTGCAACTCGTCGTGGCCCCAGTCGCGTTCGTTGTACGGGGGCTGGCAGAGCACGGCCTCGAAGGTGTCGCCGGGGAAGCCGTCGGCGCGCAGGGAGTCGCCGGACCGCAGGTCGAGCGGGAGCGGCCCCGGCTCGTCGGCGGGGGTGTGCAGGGCGAGCCGGAGCCGGGCGAGGGCGGCGGTGACCGGGTCGGCGTCCTGGCCGTAACGGCCGGTGGTCGGCGGGTGGGCGAGCAGGGCGGCGCCGAGGCCGACCGCCGGGTCGAGCACGGTGGCGGGGACGCCGGCGACGGCGGCCAGCAGCTCGGCGGCCTCCGGCGGGGTGGGGCTGAGCTGTCGGGTGTTGGCCTCGGCGTACCGGGTGAGCAGCTGCTCGTACGCGCCGACCGGGCCGGCCTGGGCGGCGAGTTCGGCGAGCAGCCGGGCGAGGTCCAGCTGGGTGCTGCCGAGCAGGCCGGGGAGGCCGAGGGTGCGGGCGCCGTCCGGGCCGAAGGCGTGCACGGCGGCGCCGGCGACGGCCCGGGGCAGCGCGAGGGCGAGCCGGGTGTCCGGGCGGCCGGCGAGGTCGGCCCAGTGCCCGGGCTCGCGGTGCAGCAGCAGGAGCAGGGCGCCCGCCTCGACCAGCGGGGCGGCGGGGTGGCCGGCCGGATCGCGGAGGGTATCGAGGAGCTGCCAGGCCCGTTCCAGCAGCGGGAGTTCGGCGATCTTGCCCTGCGCGCGCAGCCAGGACTCGACCTCGGCGAGCGCGAAGGCCGGGCTGGCGTCGGTGCCGCCGACCGGGCGCGGGAAGTCGGGGTGGCGGCGGCGCCAGTTGCTGACCGCGGCCCGGCCGACGCCGGCCAGCCGAGCGATCTCGGCGGCGGTCACTTCGGGTCGGTCCGGCACGGGGGCTCCTTCGGTGGGCTGCGACCGCACAGCGGGGCACTGTGACCGCACAGCATAGCGATGCGTCTCGCGACCCCAGTTCACATGTGAACAGAGTTCTTTTGTGAAATCGCATTGACATGATTCACGGCCGAGTGGTGTGATCTCTCCGTCGCCACCGAGCGAGGGGCGGCACAGGGAGCACCACCGATCACCGGGAGACACCCATGTCCGCGAACGCCCGTCGCACCGCCGTCCGCCGCGGCACCACCCGTCGCGCCGCCGTCCTGCTGCTGGGCGCCGCACTGGTCGCCCTCGGCGCGACGGCGTGCGACTCCCCCGACGGCTCGACCGTCTCGACCGAGGCGAAGCAGACCGCGGCCGGCACCGGCTCCGAGGCCGCCAAGCCGGCCGGGGACAAGCCGGCCGACGCCGCCAAGGCCCCCGCCAAGGCCGGCGACACCATCGCGCTCAAGGGCAACGACCCAGCCGACACCGCCGACGTGACGCTGGTGAAGGTGGTCGACAACGCCGAGGGCGAGGACGAGTTCACCCACCCGGCCGACGGCAAGCGCTTCGTCTCGGTCCAGTTCCGGATCAAGGCGAGCGGCAAGAAGGCCTACAGCGACGTCCCCGGCAACAGCGCCAAGGTGGTGGACGCCCAGGGCCAGGCCTTCGGCAGCACCGTCGCGAACACGAAGGCCGGCCCCGGCTTCCAGATCCCCGCCAACATCGCCCCCGGGGAGAGCGCCCTCGGCTTCGTCACCTTCGAGGCCCCCAAGGACGCCAAGCTCGACAAGGCCCAGTTCGGCCTCGACAGCGGCTTCGCCCCGCAGACCGGCCAGTGGAAGCTCGGCTGACCCGCGCACCGGCCGGTCGCCGGCGCCCCCACGCCGGCACCCCCGCACCCCCGTCGGCCTCACCGCCCCGCCGGCCTCGCGCCGCCGACACCTCCGTTCACAGCCCCGATGGTCGCGATGCGTACGTCAACCGCCGCGACCGCCCGTACACACGGAACGGCGGCCCCGGGCCGGGCCCGAGACCGCCGTGCACCGCCCCGGGCGGGCGGACGCTACTTCTTCGCCCCCGCCAGGTCGTCGAACATCGCCGACAGGAACTCCCTGCACCAGCCCAGCAGCTCCCGCCCGACCAGCGGCTTGCCGCCGATCCGCCCGGTGCTCGGGCGCGGCACCAGCAGCTGCCGGGCCGCCGCCTTCACCTGGCTGCGCGGGTAGAGCCGGTTCAGCCGCAGCTGCTGGGACTCCCGCAGCTCCACCGGCCCGAAGCGGACGTTGGTGCCCTGGAGGGTGATGTCCGAGATCCCGCACCGCCGGGCGTACAGCCGCAGCGCCGCGACCAGCAGCAGGTTCTCCACCGGCTCGGGCAGCTTGCCGTAGCGGTCCACGAGCTCGTCCCTGACCTGCTTGATGTCCTCCTCCGAGTTGACCGCGGCGATCGAGCGGTACGCCTGCAACCGCAGCCGCTCGCCGGGCGCGTAGTCGTGCGGCACGTGGGCGTCGACCGGCAGCTCGATCTTCACCTCCAGCGGCTCCTCCTCCGGCTCCCCGCCGCCCGCCAGCGACTCGCGGAACTCCGCCACCGCCTCGCCGACCATCCGCATGTAGAGGTCGAAGCCGACGCCCGCGATGTGCCCGGACTGCTCGCCGCCGAGCAGGTTGCCCGCCCCGCGGATCTCCAGGTCCTTCATCGCGACGTACATGCCGGCGCCCATCTCGGTGTGCTGGGCGATGGTGGCCAGCCGCTCGTGCGCGGTCTCGGTGAGCGGCTTCTCCGGCGGGTACAGCATGTACGCGTAGCCGCGCTCGCGACCGCGCCCGACCCGGCCGCGCAGCTGGTGCAGCTGGGAGAGGCCGAAGGTGTCGCCGCGCTCCACGATCAGGGTGTTGGCGTTGGAGATGTCGATGCCGGACTCCACGATCGTGGTCGACACCAGGACGTCGAACTCCTTCTCCCAGAAGTCGACGACGACCTTCTCCAGCTGGGTCTCCCCCATCTGCCCGTGCGCGGTGGCGATCCGCGCCTCGGGCACCAGGTCCTTCAGCCTGGCGGCCGCCTTGTCGATCGACTCGACCCGGTTGTGGATGTAGAACACCTGGCCCTCGCGCAGGAGTTCACGCCGGATCGCGGCCGAGATCTGCTTCTCGTCGTACGGCCCGACGAAGGTCAGCACCGGGTGCCGCTCCTCCGGCGGGGTGGTGATGGTGGACATCTCGCGGATGCCGGTGACCGCCATCTCCAGGGTGCGCGGGATCGGGGTCGCGGACATGGTGAGCACGTCCACGTTGGCGCGCAGCTTCTTCAGCTGCTCCTTGTGCTCGACGCCGAAGCGCTGCTCCTCGTCGACGATGACCAGGCCGAGGTCCTTGAACCTGGTCTCGGAGGAGAACAGCCGGTGGGTGCCGATGACGACGTCCACCGAGCCCTCGAACAGCCCCTCCAGCACGGCCTTGGCCTCGGTGTCGGTCTGGAAGCGGGACAGCGCCTTCACCGTCACCGGGAAGTTGGCGTAGCGCTCGGCGAAGGTCGAGAAGTGCTGCTGCACCAGCAGCGTGGTCGGCACCAGCACCGCCACCTGCTTGCCGTCCTGCACCGCCTTGAACGCGGCCCGCACGGCGATCTCGGTCTTGCCGTAGCCGACGTCGCCGCAGATCAGCCGGTCCATCGGGACGGACTTCTCCATGTCCGACTTGACCTCGGCGATGGTGGTCAGCTGGTCCGGCGTCTCCGCGTACGGGAAGGCGTCCTCCAGCTCGCGCTGCCACGGGGTGTCCGGGCCGAAGGTGTGGCCCGGGGCGGCCATCCGCGCCGAGTAGAGCCTGATCAGGTCGGCGGCGATCTCCTTGACCGCCTTCTTGGCCCGCTGCTTGGTCTTCGCCCAGTCCGCCCCGCCGAGCCGGTGCAGCGTCGGGGCCTCGCCGCCGACGTACTTGGTGACCTGGTCGAGCTGGTCGGTCGGCACGAACAGCCGGTCGCCGGGGTGGCCGCGCTTGGCCGGGGCGTACTCCAGCACCAGGTACTCACGGGTGGCGCCCTGGACGGTGCGCTGCACCATCTCGACGTACTTGCCGACGCCGTGCGCCTCGTGGACGACGTAGTCGCCGGCCGCCAGCGCCAGCGGGTCGATCGCGTTGCGGCGACGCGAGGGCATCCGGCGCATGTCCTTGGTGGAGGACTTCTGGCCGGACAGGTCGGTCTCGGTGATGACCGTGAGCTTCAGGGCCTCGTCCACGAAGCCGTGCTCGATCGAGCCGCAGGAGACGTGCACGACGTCCCGGGTGGGCGCCTCGGCGAGGTCGGCGACCAGGCGGGCCGGGATGCCCTCGTTGCCCAGCACCTCGGCCAGCCGGGAGGCCGGGCCGTGGCCCTCGGTCACCATGACGACCCGCCAGTCGGCGGCCAGCCGCTCCTTGGCGTCGGCGATCGCCCGGGCGGTGTCGCCCCGGTAGGCCTCGACGGCGTGCATGCCGAGGGTCAGGGTGTTGGCGTCGAACTCCAGCACCTCGTTCACCGAGGACTCGCTGGTCGCGAACGGGCTGACGGACCACCAGGGCAGCCCGATCTCGGCGGCGTGCTCGCGCACCTCGGCGAGCGAGCGCAGCGAGGCGGCGGAGACGTCGATCGCCTCCAGGTCGATCGGCCGGTCCCCGCCCGAGGCGGCCGCGACCCAGGAGGCGTGCAGGAACTCCTGGCTGGTCGCGACCAGGTCGGCGGCCCGGGTGCGGACCCGCTCCGGATCGCAGACCACCGCGACCGAGCCGAGCGGCAGCACGTCGACCAGCAGCTCCATGTCGTCCACCAGCACCGGCGCCAGCGACTCCATGCCCTCGACCGCGATGCCCTCGGCGATCTTGTCCAGGATCTCGGCCAGCCCGGGGTGCCCGGCGGACAGCTCGGCCGCCCTGGCCCGCACCTCGTCGGTGAGCAGCAGCTCACGGCAGGGCGGCGCCCACAGGCCGTGCTCGGCGATCTCCAGCGAGCGCTGGTCGGCGACCTTGAAGTACCGGACCTCCTCGACCTCGTCGCCCCAGAACTCCACCCGCAGCGGGTGCTCCTCGGTCGGCGGGAAGACGTCCAGGATGCCGCCGCGGACGGCGAACTCGCCGCGCTTCTCGACCAGTTCGACGCGCGCGTAGGCGGCGGCGGAGAGCCGGCGGGCGATCTCCTCCAGGTCGTACGACTCACCGCGGCGCACGGCCACGGGCTCCAGCTCGGCCAGCCCCTTCACCTGCGGCTGGAGCACCGAGCGGACCGGGGCGACGATCACCTGCACCGGCCCGGCCGCCGGGTCTGCCCCAGCCTCCGACTGGGAGGTGCCCCCGTCGAGCCGCGGGTGCACGATCCGGCGCAGCACGGCCAGCCGGCGCCCGACGGTGTCCGAGCGGGGCGACAGCCGCTCGTGCGGCAGGGTCTCCCAGGCCGGGAACTCGGCGACGGCGTCGGCGGGCAGCAGCGAGCGCAGCGAGGCCGCGAGGTCCTCGGCCTCCCGGCCGGTCGCGGTGACGGCGAGCACCGGTCGGCCCCGGTCCCCGGCGGACTGCCCGGCGAGCGCGCGGGCCAGCGCGGCGATGGCGAACGGCCGGGCGGCGGGCGGCCCGACCAGGTCCAGGTGGCGGCGTCCGCCGGCCGCGGCGCCGACGGCGGTGGCCGCCTCGATCGCCTCGGCGAGCGCCGCGTCCCGCGCGACGACATCGAGCAGTCCGGTCAGACTCATCTGGGGTCTCTTCTTCGTCCCGTGGCTGGTGCTGCCCCCGGGCGGCGAAGGCCCGCCGGGGCAACGCGAACGGCCCGGCACGCCGAGCGGCCGGGGGTCTCCAGCCTACGCCGCGGCACGGGCACACACGTGGTCCTCGGCGCCCGCGGGGCCCGGCCGGGGCTTCGGCGGAGCCCGACCAGGGCATCGGCCGGGGTTTCGGTGGGAGCTTCGGCGGGGCTTCGGTGGGGCTTCGGTGGGGGGACCGGGGGCTCCGATGCGGCCCGCCCGGCCGGCCTCCCGCCCGTCGCGCCGCCGATTCTGTCAGGAGCATGTCCGGGAACGAACCACCGGACCGGACACCGGACCGGCCGGTGGACGAACCAACGGGGAGCCGCACCGAACCGGGCACGGCTATCCGCCACGAACTGGACATACTCCTGTCACTGGCCGTCCATGGAGATCGCGCACCATGGTGAACGTGCCCGCCGCACCCAACCGTGGGGGATGGCTGTGGGGGCACTGTCGCACCCCCGATGGGGGTCGGAGGTGCGAGGCCGGGCGACCCTGGGTGGGGGCGCCCGCCCAAGCGCCGGGAACCGTGGCGCCCTTTCCTGGAGGGCGCCACGGGTCTCGGCCTCTTTCGTCTGCGGGGGCTTACCCCGCCGGGCGCCGTCCTATCCCGCGGACCCGTCCGTTTTCCCGGCCGCCCGCTCCACAAGCTTCGGCGCCGGACACGGCGCGAGGGCCCCGGCCGCCCGGGGGAGGCGGTCGGGGCCCTCGCGACGCGTGGTCGGGCGGCCGGGTCAGCGGCGGCGGTAGCTCACCGTGTGGGGGGTCGCGTAACCGCTGCCGTCGTCCACGATGATGATCTTCGGGACGATCCGGGTCTCGTCGTCCGACCGTCCCTCGGCGGCCTTCCCGTCGGTGACGTTCTCGTCCGCCGCGTTCCCGTCCACGACCCGCTCGTCCGCTGCCGCCTCGTCCACGGCCTTCCCGTCGACCGCCTTCGCGACGACCGTCTCCTCGGCGGGCGGTGAGGCCGGCTTCGGCGGCACCGGGCCGGTCGCCACGGGCCCGCCGATGGCCTTGGCGGCACTGCCGCCGACCACCGGCGTCCGCAGCACGGGCGCCGGCTTCTCCCGGGCGAGAGCCTTCTCACCGGCGGAATCCGCCACGGCGGGCGCCTGGGCCGAGGCTTTGCGCAGGTTCGTCACCGGGATCTCCCCGGTGTCCGCCTCCGAGTCCACCGGCACCGCGTCGACAACGGCGTCCGCGACCGCGTCGGCGACGGCGTCCTGCGGAGCGGCGGCCTGAGCGGGCGGCTGAGCGGCGGCGGGCGCGGCGCCCGGGAAAGCCCGGGCGGAGTCCCGGGAGACCCTGGCCGCCGCCGCGGCGAGCTCCCCGGGCTCGATCTGGCCGACCGCCGCCCCGGTGAGCGAGGCCAGCGTGGCCTTGATGTGGTCCAGGTGCTGCTGCACCGTCTCCAGCCGGGTGTCGAACTCGCGCTGCTCGCGCTCGCTCGCCGTGTTGATCTTCTCGGCCTCCCGGCGGGCCTGGTCGATCAGCTGGTCGGCCTTGGCCTGGGCGTCCGTCTCCAGCTGCTTGATCCGGTTCAGCACGGTCTCCCGCTGCTGCTCGGCCTCCTTGACCCGGCGCTCGGCCGTCGCGGAGACCTCGGCGTCCTCGGCGTCGGCCTTGGCCTGGGCGGCGGCGAAGGTCTCGTCGGCCTTCCGGCGCCGGGCGGCCAGCTCGGCCTCGGCCTGCTCGCTGGCCTCGGCCGCGGCCACCCGCACCTTGGCGGCGTAGCCGGTGGCGGCGTCCCTGGCCGAACGGCTGTCCCGGTCGGCGTCGGACCTGATGCCCTCGGCCTCGGCCCGGGTGCGCTCCTCGGTGCGGCGGGCGGCCGAGTCGGCCTCGGTACGGGTCCTGGTGCCGTACTCCTTGGCGGCGCGGTCGGCGTCCTGCCCTGCCTCGTAGACCTCGTCCCTGAGGTCCTCGGCGAAGCGCTCGGCCTTCTCCCGGACGGCGCGGGCCTCGTTCTCGGCCATCGCGGCCAGGCCGGAGGCCTGTTCGCTGAGCACCTGGTAGTCGGGCTCGGGGGCCTCCTCGGCGGTCCGGCGGATGTCGGCCAGTCTGGCCTCCATCTGCCGGATGCCGGCGCCCAGGACGCTCAGCCGCTCCCACGCCTCGTCACGCTGCGCGGTGAGCGCGGCGAGGGCTCGGTCGACCTGGTCGGGCACGTAGCCACGGCGGGCCTGGGTGAAGCCGTACTGGGGGACGGCGTCGCTCATGGGCTCTTCCCCTCATTTCGCGGGCTGCGGAGCCCATGATCGAACGGAACGGACGGATCCGGAACCGGTTCGGAGCCCGGGGCCGGAATCCGCCGTCCTACGGACCGGAATTGTGTCGAGGACCGGACGAATAGACCCATCCTCTTGACCTATTTTGCGCAGATCCGGGCGAAACCCCAACGAGGCACAGCCGTGGCGGCATGCCGGAGGGGTCGTTCCGGACTCCGGAACGACCCCTCCCCACCTGCGAGGATCGGCGACGGCCCGCTACAGCAGGCCGTCCCAGAACTGCTCCAGCAGCACGGCCCACCAGGTGTCCGCGTTCTGCAGGGCCGCCGGGTCGATCGCGGCGAGCTGGGCCTGGAAGTCGGTCGTCCAGCGACCGGCCTGGTCCGGCGTCAGCCCGTACCGGAGCCGCCACATCCGGCCCAGCAGGGCCAGCGAACGGACGAACTCCGGTACACCGCTGTTGACGAACCGGGGCGGCCGGCCGGTTCCATCGACCTCCACGGCCACCACGTGCGCGGTGCCGTACTGGACACACAGCTGCCGGCCGTAGTCGTTGCCCAGCACCAGGTAGCCGCCGAAGTCCGGGCCCGTGGCGAGACCGCGCTCGGCGGCCAGCTCGGCGAGCGTCGGAATCGGCCGGCCCTCCTGCGCCTGCGCCCAGAAGAACGGCCCGAAGTCGCGCGGCAGCCCGGCCCACATCAGGGTCTGGGACACCGGCTCGGGCACGCCCTGGCGGGAGACGGCACGCTGCTCGTAGCGGAACAGGTTCTGCCCGAAGGCGCTGCCGGTCTCCTGGGCGAGCTGCTGCGGCGGGAGCGGCGGCAGCGCCTGGACCGTCCCCGGCGCGGGCGGCGGCACCCGGAACGGGCGGACCCGCTGGGTGCCGGAGGCCAGCTGGGCCAGCTCGTCCAGGTGGTCGAGCAGCTCGGCCATCCCGGCCTGCCTGGAGGCGTGGTCACGGCCGTACGGGGCGGTGTGGGTGAGCCGGACGTTCGGCCAGGACGCGGCGATCATGCGGTTGCAGTAGCCGCCCGGAAGGTCGCACGACTCCAGCTCCGTGTAGAGCTCCAGCACCTGCTCCGGCGGCACGTTCAGCCGGCGCAGGTCCTGGAGGATCTTCCACTCCGGGTGCGGGGTGCCGGGCTCGCTGCGGTGCAGCAGCTTCTGCTCCGAGCCGTCCGGGCCCCGGTAGCTGAGCGCGGCGAAGTACCCGGGGCCGACCGCGGGCACGCCCGGGGGCACCGACACGGGCTGCGGCGAGCCGGGCACCGCGGCCGGCGGGACGACCCCGGCGCCACCGCCCGCGTTCGGGTAGCCGTAGCCGGCCGCCGGCGCGGCGGGGGCCGACGGACCACCGGGCGGCGGGACGGCCGGGCCGCCGGACGGCGGGGTGCCCGGATCCGCCGGGCCGCCCGGCAGCGCCGGGTCGATCGCGCTCGCCAGCTGGGTCGCCTCGTACGCCGTCCCGGACGCGGGCGCACCGGCGGGCGACGCGCCCTGGGCCGCCGGGGGCCCGCCGGCGCGCAGGCCCGCCGGGGGCGGGGGCGGCGGGGCGGAGCCGGTGCCGCGGCCCGCGGGGGCGGCGGCGGGCGCGGCGGAGCCCGGGGTGTTCCTCAGCCCGGCGGGCGGGGGCGGCGGCGGGCCCGAACCCGCGCCCCGCCCCGTCCCGGCCGGGGCGGCACCCGCGCCGGAGGAGCCGGCGGGGCCGCCGCGCAGCGCGGCCGGCGGGGGCGGCGGCGGGCCGGAGCCCGCACCCCGGCCGAGCCCTGCCTCCGGCGCACCGGGGGCCGGGGCGGCGGGGGCACCGGGGACGGGGGCGCCGGGCAGGCCGGACAGCCCGGGGGCACCGCCGGGCTGGGCCAGCATGGTCGGGGCGTGCTCCACCTGCGGACCACCGGTGGGCGGGACGGCCGGAGCTCCCGGCAGACCGCCGAGGCCGGGGACACCGCCGGGCTGGGCCAGCATGGTCGGGGCGTGCTCCACCTGCGGACCACCGGCAGGCGGGACGGCCGGGGCGCCGGGCAGGCCCATCAGTCCGGGCACGGCGTCCGGCGACGCGAGCAGCGTGGGCGCGGGTTCGGCAGCCGGTACGTCCACCGGGGCCGGGATCGGGGCCGGGATCGGCGGGCCGACGGGCTGCTCGGCGGCCGGGGGCTGCGCGGCGGCCTGCGGGACCGGGGGCATGCCGTGGCCCCCGCTCGCCGGCGGCATCAGCATGGTCGCGGCCTCGGCCCCGGCCGGGGCGGGGGCCTCGGGCAGGTCCGAGCCGGTCGTCCGCAGCCCGTCGGGCATCAGGACGGTCGCCGCCTCGGCCGGAGGCTGGGGCGGCGCGACCGGCGCCACGGGCGACGGCACCGGCACGGCGGCCTGCGGCTGCGGCATCGACGGCGGCAGCGGAGCGACGGCCGGCTCCTCGGGCCCGGGCGGCGGCGCGAGCATGGTCGGCGCGTCCCCGGCGGGCCGGTCGGAGACCGGCGGCTCGGTCAGCACGGCGGCCGCGGGCCGCGGCGCCGCGGGCGGCTCCCCGACCGGCGCGGCGGCAGCGGCAGCGGAAACACCCGGAGCCTCGACCGGCGCGGCAGCCTGCGGCACGGCCGGAGCCGCCCCGAGCCGCTCCGCCTCGGCCGCGATCGCCGCGGCCCCCGCCTCCTGGAGCCACTGCGGCGGGCTGAGCAGGAAGGAGGTCGCCTCCACCGGCCCGGGCGCGGGCTTCGCCGCACCCGCGGGATTGGCCGCCACCGGCCGCCCGTAGGCCTCCTCGTACTGCCGGACCACCTCGTTGACGGGCAGCGCGGGCCACAGCGTGCTGGCGCCCGAGTCCCGGGCGATCACCAGCCGCGCCTCCCCCGAGCCACCGCCCGTACCGCCTGCACCGTCGGCCGTGCCCGAGGGCGCCACCGCCCAGCAGACGAAGCCCAGGTCGAACTCCCGGACCCGTACCTCACGCTGCTGCGAGCGCGGCACCCCGCCGTTGATCCACTCCTCGGCGAGCTCCTGCGCCTGCGCGTACGTCACCACGCCCGGTTCACCCCTGTCCGCATCCTCTTCGTCCCCCGTTCCACCGACACCACAGCCATCACCGCGACCACGCGCCTCAGCCCAGCGGGACGGCCCGGGCGAACCCGCCGTCCACCATCAGCTCCGCGACCGTCTCCAGCTCCGGCGGGCTGCCGGCCAGCCGCAGCAGGAAGGCGTCGAAGTCCTCGCCGCAGGGCAGCAGCAGTCGCGCGCAGCGGTCCTCGGGGGACTCCTGGGCGCCGGAGTCGCGGGCGTCGTCGTACAGGTGGAACCAGACCGAGCCGGCCCGCTCGCCGCGCACCTTGAGCGCGACCAGGCCGCCCTGGGCGTAGGCGATGCCCAGGTAGTCCTTGGTCAGGTGGTCGCGCAGGCACTTGTTGGCGTACACGACGTCCTCGGTGCCGTACTCCTCGGTGAGCGTCAGGAACGGCTGGTCGAGCAGCAGTCCGAGCTCGGTGTCCAGCCCGACGCCGGCCGGGGCCCGGCCGCCGCCCAGCTTGAGGAACGTGCGGTAGGCGTCGGGGAGCCGGTAGCCGAGGCGTTCCTCGGCGCGCTGCACCAGGTCCTCGGGGACGCCGATCGGGTCGCCGCCGTCCCTGGCCAGCGAGAAGTGCACCGCCCGGCGCTCCTGTAGGGGCCGGGTGCCGCGGCGGTTGTGGTCGGCGGCGGAGACGGCCAGGCCGCCGTGGTGCCGCAGCAGCGCCTTGACCTCGACCGGGACGAGCTCCATCCGCCGCCAGCCGGGGGCGGCCCGGCCGACCGCGTGGTGCCAGGTCCAGCCGGGCGGGGTGGCGACGGCGGTCGCCAGGTCGGCCCAGAGCGGGTGGCCCTGGGTGTAGAGCGCGGCGTTGGCCGAGACGTAGTCGGTCAGCCGCAGCTCGTCCACGCCGAAGCCCTCCGGCGGGTCGGCCACCTCGGCCGCGGCGGCGGCGTACGGGCCGAAGTCCGGGTAGCCGTACTCGTCCACCCTGACCCCTCCGGGGTGCCGCTCCGCGCGGACCGGATCCGGGAACTGCACCACCTGACCTGCGTACGCCGCGTTCGGTGCGGCGGCGACGCCGGGCCGACCTGTCGTCATCTGGGAGCCCCCACTGGCTGCTGCAAATACGGTGCCTGCTGGGCACCAGCCTAGGGCCTGCCCTCAACCCCCCCGTCGGCCAGGCGGCCCTACAGCCCGGGCCCCGCCCGGGAGTCACGACCGGCCGCCCAGCGCCCGCGCCAGTGCCTCCGCCACCCGCAGCTGGCGGGCCTCGGTGAGGTGCGGGTGCAGCGGCAGGCTGAGCAGTTCGCGGGCGGCCCGTTCGGCGACCGGGAACGCCCCCTCGCGGTGGCCGAGGTGACGGAACGCGGGCTGCAGGTGGACCGGCAGCGGGTAGTGCACCCCGGCCCCGATCCCGGCGGCGTGCAGCGCGGCCAGCACCGCGTCACGGTCCCGGCCGGGGCCGATCCGCACCGGGTACAGGTGCCTGACGTGCTCGTTGCCGGGGGCGGTGCGCGGCAGGACGAGCCCGTCCAACCCGCCCAGCAGCGCGTCGTAGCGGGCGGCGGCGGCCCTGCGGGCGGCGTTCCAGGCGGGCAGCCGGCGCAGCTTGGCGCGTAGCACGACGGCTTGCAGGGCGTCCATCCGGGAGTTGAAACCGAACCGTTCGTGCCGGTACTTGTCGCGCGCGCCGTGGTCGCCGAGCAGCCGGACGGTGTCCGCGAGGCCCTCGTCGTCGGTGAGCACCGCCCCGGCGTCGCCGTAGGCGCCGAGGTTCTTGCCCGGGTAGAAGCTGGTGGCCGCGATCCGCCCGTACCCGGTGCGCCCGTGCTGCCTGGCCCCCTGGGACTGCGCCGCGTCCTCCACCACCGGCCGCCCGTCGGCCGCCTCCAGCAGCGGCCCCATCGGCGCGAGTTGGCCGAAGAGGTGGACGGGCAGCAGCGCGGCCGCGCCGGGCAGTGCGGCGGCGGCCCGCTCCGGGTCGATCAGCAGGTACACCGGGTCGGCGTCGACCAGCACCGGGCGCAGCCCGGCCCGCAGCACCGCCTCCGCGGTGGCGACGAAGGTGTTGGCGGGCAGCACCACCCCGCTGCCGGGCGGCAGGTCCAGGGCGCGCAGGGCCAGTTCGAGCGCGTCGGTGCCGTTGGCGGTGCCCACGCAGTGCCGGACACCGGCGAAGGCCGCGTACTCCCGCTCGAAGGCGGCCACTTCGGGGCCCTTGACGAAGGCTCCCGAGGCGAGCACCCGGTCGAAGCCGGCCCGCACCTCGTCCGCCACCTCGGCGTGCGCCGCCGCCAGGTCCACCAGCGGGATGCCCTCGTCGGCCGGGCCCCCGCCCACGGCCTCAGTGCTCACCGGGCCTGCGCCCGCCGCCGGAACGGCGCTCACCGGACCTCCGCCCCGGCCCGGACCCCCGCCCCCACCGGGACGGTGACGCCGCCGAGTCCGAGGCTGAGCGAGGCCGCCTCCAGCAGCTGGAGCACCCGCATCCCGGCCCGCCCGTCGGTGAGCGGGGCCCGGCCCTCGGTGATGGCGGCGGCGAACTCGGCCATCACGTTGCGCAGCGCCTCCTGCTCGACCAGGGCCGGCGCCACCATCTCGCCGACCCGGTAGGAGATCAGCGCCCGGTGCCGGATCGCGTCGGTCAGCTGGTCGGGCGGGGTGAGGTCGACCCCGCGGTCGTGCACCGCCAGCCGGGCCTGGGGGTTGAGGTCGTCCCAGACCAGGGTGCGCCGCGAGCCGCCGATCAGCGTGGTGCGGACCTTGGTCGGGGAGAGCCAGTTGACGTGGCAGTGCGCGAGCGCGCCGTTGCTGAGCCGGACGGTCAGGTAGGCGACGCAGGCCCGGCCGGCCCCGATCGGGTCGGCGCCCTGGGCGGACACCCCGACCGGTTCGACCCCGGGCGGCAGCACGAAGTCCAGGATCGACAGGTCGTGCGGGGCGAGGTCCCACAGCACGTCCACGTCCGGCTGCACCAGGCCGAGGTTGATCCGCACCGAGTCGAAGAACTGGACGTCCCCGATCTCCCCGCCGTGCACCAGCTCGCGGATCCGCCGCACCACCGGGGTGTAGCAGAAGGTGTGGTCGCACATCAGCACCAGCCCGCGCCGCTCGGCCAGTCCGACCAGTTCCCCGGCCTCGGCGGCGGAGGTGGTGATCGGCTTCTCCACCAGCACGTGCTTGCCGGCCTCCAGCGCCGCCCGCACCAGCGCGTAGTGCGCGCCGGCCGGCGTGGCCACCGCGACCGCGCCGACCCGCTCGTCCGCCAGCACCCGCCGGTAGCTGCCGGTCACCCCGACGGTGCTGTACTCCCCCAGCACCGCGCGGGCCTTGGCCTCGTCCAGGTCGCACAGCCAGTGCAGCCGCAGCGCCGGGGTGTGCTGCGCGTTGCGGACCAGCTTCGGGCCCCAGTAGCCGGCCCCGACCACGGCCAGCCCGACCGGGTGCTCGGGCACCGCCCCGGGCGGCTCGTCGGGTGCGGGCACGTGGCCGCCGGGTGCCTGGTTGGCGGCCTGCCAGTGGTCGTCCGCCGGTTTCGACGTCATCGCACGAGCCCCTTCGCTCAGCGCCGGGGCGGGCGGCAGGCCCTTCCCGGCAGCCTCAACGTCCGACGCGGGCACCGGAGCCGGCCCCGTCGGCGGCTGCCCCGCACGGTCGGCCGCGTCCCCTTCGGCTCGCTGCCGGAACGGTACCGGCCGCGGACCGGCTCCCGGGGCCGTTTCGGTAGATCGGCGGACAAGTCGTGACGAGGGCGTACGTGTTCGGCCAAGATCGGGTGACCGCCCGGCCGGTCCGTCGCGGCCCCGACCGCCACCGCACCCCGGTTGTGCGGTTGTCGGTGTCGTTTGACAGGCTTGCCCCGGACCGGACCGGCCCGGCCACTCCGACCGACGCCGGGTGACCAGGAGGAGGACGACGGATGACCACCGGTGAGCCGGCGGGCCCTCCCGTGCTGCGCCACCACCGCGACAGCCTGCTGCCCGCCGTCGCCGCCGCGCTGTCGCTCAAGGGCGGCGAGGTGCACACCCTGGCGGGCGACAAGGACCACCGCCGCCCTGCCCTGCACCAGTTGGTCACCGACTTCCTGGACACCCTGCCGGTGGAGGCCCGCGAGCGGTTCACCGGGCGCTGCCCCGAGGCGGTCCTGCTCTCCCAGTACCTGACCACGGTCGACGGCAGGCGCTCCAAGCGCGCCGCCCGCAAGCCGATGACCCTGCACGAGGCCCGCAAGGCGCTCAAGGGCTCCCGGATGACGACCGTACGGATCCGTGAGGAGGGCGACCCGGCGCACGGCAGCCACGCCCCGCCCTGCCGCTCCTGCGCCCCGATGCTGGAGCACTTCACCGTGCGGAGCGTCGCCGTCGCCCCGCCCGTGCACTGACCGGCCGAGCGCCGGCACGTCCCCCGTCCCCCAGCCCTGGAGCCCGTCCTGAATCCGCCCATCCCGCCCGCACCGGCCACCCTCTCCTCCGCCGGCCCGCGGACCCGCCCGCGCTTCCCCGCGGACGTCGCCGCCGAGCTCAAGACGGCCGGCTGGCACCCCGGCCGCTGGCAGATCCGGCAGGCCGAGGAGTGGGCCGACGCCCTGGTCGGGTTCGGCGCTCCCACCGGCGTGCGGCACGCGGTGTTCCCGGCGGCGGTGGAGGCCTGGGCCGAGTTCGGCAGCCTCGCCTTCGACCTGTCGGGCCCCGGCCGTCAGCTGGCCCGCACCCCGTTCCTGATCGACCCGCTGTGCGGCCTGCACCAGCCGCGCACCCTGCTCGACCTCGGCCGGGCGCTGGGGACGCAGCTGGCCCCGCTCGGCGAGGAGGCGTACGGGCAGGCACTGCTGGCCGTCGACGAGGAGGGCCGGGTCTACAGCCTGGACCACGCCGGCGAGTGGTTCCTCGGCCACGGCATCGACCAGGCGATCTCCGCGCTGGTCCTGGGCACCGTCCCGGAGCGGCTGCGCACCCCGGACGAGCACTGAGCGGCCGGGGGCGTCCCCGGACCGGGGGCGCTGAGGGCGGCTCAACCAGCCGCTCGACCCGGCCGGTCAGCCCAGCCGCTCGGCCCGTACCGTCAGCCGGGACGGCAGCACCGCCTCGATCCGGAACCCGCCGTCCGCCTCGGGCCCCGAGGAGAAGGTGCCGCCCAGGGCGATCACCCGTTCCCGCATCCCGACCAGCCCGTTGCCCCCGCTGGGCAGCTTCGCCGCGCCCCGCTCCCCGCCCGGGCAGGCGTTCACCACGGCCACCCGCACGCCGTTCGGCGCGTACGAGAGCAGGACGGACACCTGGGCGCCGCCCGCGTGCTTGTGCGCGTTGGTCAGGCCCTCCTGGACGACCCGGTAGGCGGTCTGCTCGGCCTCGCCGGTGAACTCCTGCCGGCTGCCGCTGACCGTCAGCGTGACCGCCATCCCGGCCGCCCTGGACTGGTCCACCAGCCGGGGCAGCCCGGCCAGCGAGTCCGGCTCCGGCTGCCGCGCGTCGTCCATCCGCAGCACCCCGAGGATCTCGCGCAGCTCGTTCAGCGCCTGCCGGCCCACCTCGCCCATCAGCTTGGCGCTCTGCGCGGCCCTCTCCGGGTCCTTGGCGACTATCCGCTCCAGCGCCCCGGCGTGCACCACCATCAGCGAGACCCGGTGCGCCACCACGTCGTGCATCTCCCTGGCGATCCGGGTGCGCTCCTCCAGCCGGGCCCGGCGGGCGCGCTCCTGGGCCTGCTCGGCCAGCAGGTCCAGCTCGGTCTCCAGGCCGTGCGCGCGGTCCTTGAGCGACTCGATCAGCCGCCGCCGCGCGCCCACGTACAGCCCGGTCACCACCGGGGCGACGGTCAGCCCGACCGCGACCAGCAGCGCCAGCAGGATCAGGCCCCACATCGGCGGCCGCTCCACCAGGGTGTCATCGGGCGTCATCAGTGTCACCGTCATGACGGCGGCCGCCTCGGCGAAGGCGAGCGCGGACAGCGCCACCACCCGGCGGCGCCGCGAGGGCCACTCCCAGGTCGACGACAGCGTGTACAGCGCCACCACCAGCAGCACCACGCCCAGCATTCCCGGCATCACCAGCAGCGTCACCAGCACCGGGACGGCCGGCCAGCGCCGGCGCACCACCAGGGAGCCGCCGGCCAGCGTGCCCAGCACGGCGATCCCGACCGTGCCGGCGGCGCTCACATGGATCCTGGCGGAAAGGAAGCCGACCGTGCTGACCGTGCACTCCAGGGCGGCGAGCAGCGCCAGCCCGATGTCCAGGAAGGCGCTGCGCGGCCGCTTCCACCACCAGAACGACCGGACCGGCATGCGCTCCCCAGGCGACTTGCTCATGCCCCACAGCCTAAGCGGTGTCCTGCGGCAACCCCCTCCCCTCCCCACCGGGATTGCCCGGCACACTCGCCGAAGCCGCCAAGTGGTCCAGACCACAAGTCGTTTTCGGCAGCCCTGTCCGCCATCCGGCCACCTCGCGGACAGCACCGGCCCCGACACCTATGCTGGTCGCGTCGGACAGCGCGGTCCGCACGCGTCACGCCCGCCACACCCGTGTGGACCTGTGACGATGAGCCGTTGCCGAACCCCACCACCACAGGGAGCCAGCCGTGACCGCTCCGGTCCCCACCCCGGCGGACAGCCCCACGCCCGTCACCGCCGACAACGCCGCCCTGCGGGCGGACATCCGGCGCCTCGGCGACCTGCTCGGCGAGACGCTGGTCCGCCAGGAGGGCCCCCAGCTGCTGGGCCTGGTCGAACAGGTCCGCCTGCTGAGCCGCACCGACGGCGAGGCCACCGCCGAACTCCTCTCCGACATCGACCTGGACACCGCCGCCAAGCTGGTCCGGGCGTTCTCCACCTACTTCCACCTCGCCAACGTCACCGAGCAGGTGCACCGCGGCCGCGAGTTCGCCACCCGCCGCGCCCGGGAGGGTTCGCTGCTCGCGCAGACCGCCGACCTGCTCGCCGAGGCCGACGCCAAGCACCTCCAGGACACCCTGGCCCACCTCGCGGTCCGCCCGGTCTTCACCGCGCACCCGACCGAGGCCGCCCGCCGCAGCGTCCTCAACAAGCTGCGCAGGATCGGCGAGCTCCTCGACCGCATCCACCGCGACGAGGTCACCTCCGGTCTGGCCGCCGCCGACCAGGCCCGCACCAGCAGCGCCAAGCGCTCCGCCGACCGCCGCCTGGCCGAGGTCATCGACCTGCTCTGGCAGACCGACGAGCTGCGCATCGCCCGCCCCGAGCCCACCGACGAGGCCCGCAACGCCGTCTACTACCTGGACGAGCTCTACCGCGAGGCCGTCCCCGAGGTCCTGGAGGAGCTGCACGAGGAGCTCGCCCGGGTCGGCCTCGGCCTGCCCGACGGCGTCCGGCCGCTCACCTTCGGCACCTGGATCGGCGGCGACCGCGACGGCAACCCCAACGTCACCCCGCAGGTCACCTGGGACGTCCTCAACCTCCAGCACGAGTACGGCATCAAGGACGCGCTCGCCGCGATCGACGACCTGCGCAGCACCCTCTCCACCTCCGAGCGGCTGGCCGGCGCCTCGGTCGAGCTGCTCGCCTCGCTCAACACCGACCTGCACCTGCTCCCCGAACTCAGCCCGCGCTACAAGCGGATGAACGCCGAGGAGCCGTACCGCCTCAAGGCCACCTGCATCCGGCTCAAGCTGGAGAACACCCGCGAGCGGCTGGCCGGCGGCACCCCGCACGTCGAGGGCCGCGACTACCTCGGCACCCGCGAGCTGATCTCCGACCTGCGGCTGATCCAGGACTCGCTGCGCGCCCACCGCGGCGAGCTCATCGCCGACGGCCGCCTGGCCCGCGCCATCCGCACCATCGAGGCGTTCGGCCTCCAGCTCGCCACCATGGACGTGCGCGAGCACGCCGAGGCCCACCACCACGCCCTCGGCCAGCTCTTCGACCGGCTCGGCGAGGAGGCCTGGCGCTACGCCGACATGCCCCGCGAGTACCGGCAGAAGCTGCTCGCCAAGGAGCTGCGCTCGCGCCGCCCGCTCGCCCCCACCCCGGCCCCGCTGGACGAGGCAGGCACCAAGACCCTCGGTGTGTTCAACACCATCCGCCAGGGCTTCGAGCGCTTCGGCGACGAGATCGTCGAGAGCTACATCATCTCGATGTGCCAGGGCGCCGACGACGTCTTCGCCGCCACCGTGCTGGCCCGCGAGGCCGGCCTGCTCGACCTGCACGCCGGCATCGCCAAGATCGGCATCGTGCCGCTGCTGGAGACCACCGACGAGCTCCAGCAGGCCGACCGCATCCTCGACGAGATGCTCTCCGACCCGTCCTACCGCCTGCTGGTCTCGCTGCGCGGCGACATCCAGGAGGTCATGCTCGGCTACTCCGACTCCTCCAAGTTCGGCGGCATCACCACCTCCCAGTGGGAGATCCACCGCGCCCAGCGCCGGCTGCGCGACGTCGCCCACCGCTACGGCATCCGGCTGCGCCTGTTCCACGGCCGCGGCGGCACCGTCGGCCGCGGCGGCGGCCCCTCGCACGAGGCCATCCTGGCCCAGCCCTGGGGCACCCTGGAGGGCGAGATCAAGGTCACCGAGCAGGGCGAGGTCATCTCCGACAAGTACCTGCTCCCCTCGCTGGCCAGGGAGAACCTGGAGCTGACCATCTCCGCCACGCTCTCCGCCTCCGCGCTGCACACCGCCCCGCGCCAGGCCCCCGAGTCGCTGGCCCGCTGGGACGCCGCGATGGACCAGGTCTCCGAGGCCGCCCACACCGCCTACCGCGGCCTGGTCGACCAGGAGGACCTGCCGAAGTACTTCTTCGCCTCCACCCCGGTCGACCAGCTGGCCTCGCTGCACCTGGGCTCCCGCCCGTCCCGCCGCCCCGACTCCGGCGCCGGCCTGGACGGCCTGCGGGCCATCCCGTGGGTGTTCGGCTGGACCCAGTCCCGGCAGATCGTCCCCGGCTGGTACGGCGTCGGCTCCGGCCTCGCCGCCGCCCGCGAGGCCGGCCTCGGCGACGTGCTGGACGAGATGTACGGCGAGTGGCACTTCTTCCGCAACTTCCTGTCCAACGTCGCCATGACGCTGGCCAAGACCGACCTGCGGATCGCCCGGCACTACGTCGAGCAGCTGGTGCCCGGCGAGCTGCGCCACGTCTTCGACCAGATCAAGGCCGAGCACGCCCTCACCCTGCGCGAGGTGCTCCGGCTCACCGGCGAGAGCGAACTGCTGGAGCACAACCCGGTGCTGAAGCAGACCTTCGGGGTCCGCGACGCCTACCTCGACCCGATCTCCTACCTCCAGGTCGCGCTGCTGCGCCGCCAGCGCGAGGAGCTCTCGGCCGGGCGCCAGGACGACCCGCTGCGCGCCCGCGCACTGCTGCTGACCGTCAACGGCATCGCCGCCGGTCTGCGCAACACCGGCTGACGGCCGGTCCGGAGAACGACCGAGGGGCCGGTGTCCAGGACACCGGCCCCTCGGTCGTGAGGTTCAGCTACTCCACGGCCTCGCCCGCGCGCTTGCGCTTCAGCCACAGCGCCGCGCCGCCGGCCGCCACCACCAGGCCGCCGCCGACCGCCAGCAGCCCCGCGTCGGGGCCCACCGAGTCGCCGAGCACCGGCCCGAACTGCGCCGCCGCTGGCTCCGGGGAGGCCCCCGCGTCCGGCTCCGCGACCGAGTCGGCGTGCGCCACCGCACCGCCCGACAGCAGGACCCCGGCCGCCCCCAGCGCACCGGCCGTGCCGACCCGCCGTCCGAGCTGCTTCAGCCGGACCACCCGGCTCCACCGCAGCCGGCGGAGCGGACGCAATCTCCGCATCGAGAACTCCCCAGGACTCGTTCGCGTACCGGGCCGACGCTATCCGATCCCGCACGGGGTTCTCACACCGATTCAGGTCCGGGCGGGCAAGCGTTGTACGACTGTTGCGTACTCCGCACACGGTCCTGACGAACGGTCAGGACGGTCAGGAGTTGTACGTCCCCTGGGCCCGCTCCAGCCCCTCGGACAGCAGCGCCTCGACCGCGTCCGCCGAGCGGTCGACGAACCACTCCAGCTCCTTGCGCTCGGTCGAGGAGAAGTCCTTCAGCACGAAGTCCGCGACCTCCATCCGGCCCGGCGGGCGGCCGATCCCGCAGCGCACCCGGTGGTAGTCGGGGCCCAGCGACTTGGTGATCGACTTCAGCCCGTTGTGGCCGTTGTCCCCGCCGCCCAGCTTCAGCCGCAGCGCCGCGTAGTCGATGTCCAGCTCGTCGTGGACCGCGACCAGCGCCGAGGCCGGCGCCTTGTAGAAGTCGCGCAGCGCCGTCACCGGCCCGCCGGAGAGGTTCATGAAGGTCATCGGCTTGGCCAGCACCACCCGCCTGCCCGCCAGCCGTCCCTCGGCCACCTGCGCCCGGCTCTTGTGCGCCTTGAACCTGGCGCCCATCCGCTGCGCCAGCAGGTCCACCACCATGAAGCCGATGTTGTGCCGGTTCCGGGCGTACTGCTCGCCCGGGTTGCCCAGCCCCACCACCAGCCACGGGCCCTCGTACTCGTCCGCCATGGTCCTTCCTCTCCCTCGGGGCGTGTCCGCCCTCGTCGTCATCATCCCGGACACACCGCTGCCCCGGACGCTCCGACGGGAGCGACCGGGGCAGCGGTCCAGACTGGCGGGGAGGCTCAGGCCTCGGTGCCCTCGGCCTCGGCGGCCTCGTCCTCGGCCGGGGCGGCCTGGGCGCCGATGACCTGCAGCACGACGGCGTCGGCCTCGACGGCCAGGGTGACGCCGGCCGGCAGGACGATGTCCTTGGCGAGGATGGAGGCACCGGCCTCCAGGCCCTCGACCGAGACGGTCACGGACTCGGGCAGGTGGGTGGCCTCGGCCTCGATCGGCAGGGCGTTCAGCACGTGCTCGAGCAGGTTGCCGCCGGGGGCCAGCTCGCCCTCGGTGAGGACCGGGATCTCGACGGTGACCTTCTCGCCGCGCTTGACCAGCAGCAGGTCGACGTGCTCGATGGTGCGCTTGATGGCCTCGCGCTGGACGGCCTTCGGCAGCACGTACTCGTCGGTGCCCTCGATCGGCACGACCAGCAGGGCGTTCGGGGTCTTCAGGGCCATCATCAGGTCGTGGCCGGGCAGGTTCAGGTGAACCGGGGCGTGGCCGTGGCCGTAGACGACACCCGGGACGAAGCCGGCACGGCGGGCGCGACGGGCGGCACCCTTGCCGAACTCGGTGCGGGTCTCAGCGGCAATACGGATCTCGGACACGACTGCACTCCTCGTGGGAACTGGCGCGGGGGTGCAGGCAACGCGAAAAACCGCCGGGACCACACCCTCAGTACGGGGGTTACTCGGCGGCAACGGCCTGCCGGCGGACGGGAATCCGGCACCGGCAGCGCGTCGATCACGGAGCGGGCGCCCGTCGAACAGGCGCACGGCATCCCTCGCCGAGCAGTTTCACGAGTCTAACCGCACCGACGCCCTCCCGCGAAATCGGCGGCGGCCCCGGTCCGTCCGGACCGGGGCCGCCTGCACGGGCCTTCGTCAGTGCACGCCCTCGAAGAGGCTGGTGACCGAGCCCTCCTCGAACACCTCGCGGATCGCGGCGGCGATCGACGGGGCGATGGACAGCGTGGTGATCTTGTCCAGCTGGATCGACGCCGGGGTGGGCAGCGTGTTGGTGAACACGAACTCGCTCACCCGCGAGTTCTTCAGCCGGTCCGCGGCCGGGCCGGACAGCACACCGTGGGTGGCCGCCACCACGACGTCAGCGGCGCCGTTGTCGAACAGCGCGTCGGCCGCGGCGCAGATGGTGCCGGCGGTGTCGATCATGTCGTCGACCAGGACGCAGACCCGGTCCTTGACGTCACCGACGACGTCGGCCGACAGGATGGTGTTGGCCTGGGTGATGTCGCGGCGCTTGTGGATGATCGCCAGCGGGGCGTCCAGCCGGTCGCACCACTGGTCGGCGACCTTCACGCGGCCGGCGTCCGGCGAGACGACGGTGAGCTTGGAGCGGTCCACCTTCCCGCCGATGTAGTCGGCCAGCAGCGGCAGCGCGAACAGGTGGTCCACCGGACCGTCGAAGAAGCCCTGGATCTGCGCGGTGTGCAGGTCCACGGCCATCAGGCGGTCGGCACCGGCCTGGCGCAGCAGGTCGGCGACCAGGCGGGCCGAGATGGGCTCGCGACCGAGGTGCTTCTTGTCCTGGCGGGCGTAGCCGTAGAACGGCAGGATCGCGGTGATGCTCTTGGCGGAGGCCCGCTTCAGAGCGTCGATCATGATCAGCTGTTCCATGATCCACTGGTTGATGGGAGCCGTGTGGCTCTGCATCACGAAGCAGTCCGCACCGCGCGCGGAGTCCAGGAAGCGGACGTAGATCTCGCCGTTGGCGAAGTCCAGGGCCTTGGTGGGGACCAGTTCGGTCCCGAGCGCCTCGGCCACCTCCCTCGCCAGCTCCGGGTGGGCACGGCCGGAGAAGAGTTTCAGCTTCTTCTCACCCGACGTCGTGATCCCGCTCACTGCACCGTCTCCTCGCGTTGCGAACGCTGAACCCTCGACCCGGTGCGGGCAGGCAGGGCCCGCTCGCGGCATGGGTTGGGGAAATGTCGGTACGCCTGGACACGGGCGGTAAGCCCAGTGGCGCACGTATGTCCCCCAGGTTACGCGCCCGCGCAGAAACCGTCCGCCTCGGGACCCCGGCCCCGGGCCCCGCCCCGCCCGCTCAGGCCCGCCCGGCCCCGTCCGCCACCGCCTTCGCGGCCTGCGCGGATTCCGTCCCGGGGCGCTTGCGCTCGACCCAGCCCTCGATGTTGCGCTGCGTCGAACGGTTCACGCCGAGCGCGCCGGCCGGAACGTCGGTGGTGATCACCGAGCCGGCGCCGGTGTAAGCGCCGTCACCGATAGTGACCGGGGCGATGAACATGTTGTCCGAACCGGTTCGGCAGTGCGCGCCGATGACCGTGCGGTGCTTGTTCACGCCGTCGTAGTTCACGGTGACCGAGGCCGCGCCGACGTTGGTGCCCTCGCCGATCGTGGCGTCGCCGATGTAGGACAGGTGCGGCACCTTGGCGCCCTCGCCCAGCTCGGAGTTCTTCACCTCGACGTAGGTGCCGACCTTCGCCTTGCGGGCCAGCCTGGCCCCCGGCCTGAGGTAGGCGTACGGGCCCACGGAGGCCTGCTCGCCCACCTCGGCGCGGTCGGCCGTGGTGTTGCTCACGCGGGCGCCGGCGCCGACCCCGGTGTCCCTGAGGGTCGAGTTCGGGCCCACCTCGCAGCCCTCGCCCAGGTGCGTGGCGCCCTGGAGCTGGGTGTTGGGCAGCACGACGGCGTCCGGCTCGTACGTCACCTGGACGTCGAGCCAGGTGGTCGCCGGGTCGACCACGGTGACGCCCGCGCGCATCGCCCGCTCCAGCAGGCGGTCGTTCAGCAGCCGGCGGGCCTGCGCCAGCTGGACCCGGTCGTTGATGCCCAGGATGTCCCGGTGGTCCTCGGCCACCACGGCGCCGACCCGGTGGCCCGCCGTGCGCAGGATCTCCAGGGTGTCGGTCAGGTACTCCTCGCCCTGTGAGTTGTCCGTGGTGAGCTCGCCCAGCGCCTCGGTGAGCAGCTTGGCGTCGAAGGCGAAGACGCCGGAGTTGATCTCGGTGATCGCGCGCTGGGTGGCGGTGGCGTCCCGCTCCTCGACGATCGAGGCGACGGTGCCGTCCTCGTCGCGCAGGATGCGGCCGTAGCCGAAGGGCTCCGGGACGACGGCGGTCAGCACGGTGACGCCGTTGCGCTGCGCCGTGTGCGCGTCCGCCAGCCGGCGCAGGGTCTCGCCGGTCAGCAGCGGCGAGTCGCCGGCGGTGACGATGACGGTGCCGTCCAGCTCCACGCCGTCGGCGGTCAGCGACTCCAGCGCCGTGCGCACGGCGTGCCCGGTGCCGTTCTGCTCCTCCTGCACCGCGGTGCGCGCGGCCGGATAGTGCTCCGCCAGGTGCGCCACGACCAGCTCGCGCTGGTGGCCGACCACCACGACCAGCTGGCCGGGCGTCAGTTCCCGGGCCGCCGAGACCGCATGACCCACCAACGAGCGCCCGCACACCTCGTGCAGCACCTTGGGCAGCTTGTTCGACTTCATCCGGGTCCCGCCACCGGCGGCGAGCACGACAACGGCGGCAAGCGAATTGGCACCCATGGGGGGAGGCTCCTCGGTAGGTTCACGGAGAGGGCAGAGCAGGCCCGGCCGGGACCCAGGCCGGTCGCCATTCGCACAGTCCGCCGAGCAGCACCGACAATACCGGCGCGGTCGAAATCGCCCGAACCAGAGGCGCGCAGAGGCTCCGCCGCTAGGATTCGAACCCAGACAAAGGCCTCCAAAGGGCCCTGTGCTGCCATTACACCACGGCGGACAGTCGTGTCAGACCCTACCCGAGAGGGCCCTGCCGTGGGTATCGACTTGCACCGATCCGCGGGCCCGTTTCCGGCCTCCGCGACCGGCCCGGCGCGCCCCCGGTTCATCCATCCAGTCGGGTGAATTCACTCAAGCGCCGCGCTGCGATGTGTTCCCCTGGACACGGAGCGCAACCTACGATGCCGTAGGTTACGCAACCGTAGGATCCGCTTCTCTCCCGTTCCGGGACGCCGCAAAGGGACGCCCATGACCATCCAGGCAGGCGAGGCGCGCGCGGGGAACACGTCCCCCACTCCGTCTCCCGATACCGATCCCGCCGAAGCCGGCGAGACCACCGATTCCGACGACACCGCCGGCACCACCGGCCCCGACACCACCGGTCCCGACGCCGCGGCCACCCGGCTGTCCGCCACCCGCGGCGGCGAGAAGCAGGGCCTCGCCGAACGGATCGCGCTCGGCCTGTTCATCCTCGTGCCGTTCACCGCCCTGGTGGCCGCCGTCCCGGTGGCCTGGGGATGGGGCCTGGGCTGGACGGACCTCGCGATCGCCGTCACCATGTACTTCCTCACCTGCCACGGCGTCACCGTCGGCTACCACCGCTACTTCACCCACGGCGCGTTCAAGGCCAACCGCCCGGTGCGCCTGGCCCTGGCGGTCGCCGGGAGCCTCGCGGTCGAGGGCCCGCTGGTGCGCTGGGTGGCCGACCACCGCAAGCACCACCGGTTCAGCGACAAGGACGGCGACCCGCACTCCCCGTGGCGCTACGGGGAAAGCCTCCCGGCGCTGATGAAGGGCCTCTGGTGGGCCCACATGGGCTGGCTGTTCGACGAGGAGCAGACCTCTCAGCTCACCTACGCCCCGGACCTGGTGCGCGACCCGGCCATAAGGCGGATCTCCCGGCTGTTCTGGCTCTGGACCACCCTCTCGCTGCTGCTGCCCGCGCTGGTCGGCGGCCTGGTGAGCCTCTCCTGGGAGGGCGCGCTGTCCGCCTTCTTCTGGGGCTCGCTGGTCCGGGTGGCGCTGCTGCACCACGTCACCTGGTCGATCAACTCGATCTGCCACGCGGTGGGCCGGCGCCCGTTCCGCTCCCGGGACCGCTCCGGCAACGTCTGGTGGCTCGCCGTGCTCTCCTGCGGGGAGTCCTGGCACAACCTGCACCACGCCGACCCGACCGCGGCCAGGCACGGGGTGCTGCGCGGGCAGATCGACTCCTCGGCCCGGCTGATCCGCTGGTTCGAGCTGGCCGGCTGGGTCCGGGACGTCCGCTGGCCGGACGCGGAGCGGATCGCCGCCCGCCGCGCCGCATGAGGCGGCGCTTCCAGCATGATGTAGGGGTGAACGGGAGCAGCGCAGACAGCACAGGCGGTCACCACGGCACGCGGACGGACGCCGCGCCCGCTACGGCGCCGGCCCGTCCGCGGGCCGCTGCACCGGCGGCCGGCTCCGCCGACGGAGGCCCCGCCCGGGGCGCCGGCGGCGGCTCGACCCCGACCCCGCGCCGCCGGGGCGGCCGGGTCCGGATGACCGGCAAGCAGCGGCGCGAGCAGCTGCTGGAGATCGGCCGGACGGTCTTCGCGGAGCGCGGCTACGACGGCACCTCGGTGGAGGAGATCGCCGAGCGCGCCGGGGTGTCCAAGCCCGTGGTGTACGAGCACTTCGGCGGCAAGGAGGGGCTGTACGCGGTCGTGGTCGACCGCGAGATGCAGCTGCTGCTGGACATGGTGACCGGGGCGCTGACCGGCGGCCACTCCCGCGAGCTGCTGGAGCAGGCCGCGTTCGCGCTGATGGACTACATCGACACCTCGACGGACGGCTTCCGGATCCTGGTCAGGGACTCCCCGGTGGCCCAGTCGACCGGCACCTTCGCCTCGCTGATCAGCGACATCGCCACGCAGGTGGAGGACATCCTCGGGCTGGAGTTCAAGTCGCGCGGCTTCGACGCCCGGCTGGCCCCGATGTACTCGCAGATGCTGGTCGGCATGGTCGCGCTGACCGGGCAGTGGTGGCTGGAGGTCCGCAAGCCGGACAAGGCGACGGTGGCGGCGCACCTGGTGAACCTCGCCTGGCACGGGCTGGAGGGCCTGGAGCGGCACCCGAGGCTGGTCGGCGACCGCAAGGGCTGAGGCCCGGCCGCCCCTGGGTCCCGGTCTGACGCCGGGCGCCGGCCTGACACCGGGCGCCGGCCCGACACCGGCCTGACGCCGCGCGCGGACCTACCGCCGGGTGCCGACCGCGAAGATCCGCCGGAACGGGAACACCGTCCCGTACGGCCCCGCCGGGTACGCCTCGCGCAGCAGCCGCCCGTACTCGGTGAGGAAGGCGGCCCGGTCGGCCGGGTCGGTGAGCCTGGTGAGGACCGGGCGCAGCGCCGTGCCCTTGACCCACTCCAGGACCGGGTCGGGCCCCGGCAGCAGGGTGCGGTACGTGGTCTCCCAGACGTCGGGGAGGCAGCCGGCCGCGGCCAGCGCGTCGAGGTAGCGCTCGGGCGGGTGGACGCCGGCCCTGACCGCCTCCCCACCGAGCACGTCCCGCCAGCGGGCGCCGCGGCGCAGCCCGGCGAGCAGGGTGTGGCTCGGGGCGTCGAAGTTGCCCGGCACCTGGAAGGCGAGCACCCCGCCGGGTTCGAGGGCGTCCGCCCAGCGCGGCAGCAGCGCCAGGTGCCCGTCCACCCACTGGAGGGTGGCGTTGGAGACGATCAGGTCGGGCCGGGCCGGGGCCGGGTCGTAGTCGCGGGCGTCGGCGAGCAGGTAGTCGGCGCCGGGCTCGCCCTCGGTGCGGGCGGTGGCGAGCATCGGGGCGGAGTTGTCGACGCCGGTGAGGCGGGCGTGCGGCCAGCGTTCGCGCAGCACGGCGGTGGAGTTGCCGGGGCCGCAGCCGATGTCCAGGATCACCTCGGCTCCGGGGTGCGGAAGGGCGGGGACGCGGGCGAGCAGGTCGTGCAGCGGGCGGGTGCGTTCGTCGGCGAAGCGCAGGTACTGCGCCGGGTCCCAGACGGGGCTGGTCATGGTTCACCTCGCAGGTATCTCGACATCAAGATATCTCGCGGTAGCCTTGCTGGCACATTTCTCGATGTCAAGAGACTTCACATCGACACATCCACCGATACACTGATCGTCATGGAGGACGAGGTCGACAGGCTGGTCGCAGCATGGCGCCGGGAGCGCCCCGACCTCGACGTGGAGCCGCTGGAGGTGCTCAGCCGGGTCAGCCGGCTCGCCCGGCACCTGGACCGCGCCCGCCGCACCGCCTTCGCCGAGCACGGCCTGGAACCCTGGGAGTTCGACGTCCTGACCGCCCTGCGGCGGGCCGGCTCCCCGTACCAGCTCTCCCCCGGGCAACTGCTCACCCAGACCCTGGTCACCTCCGGCACCATGACCAACCGGATCGACCGGCTCACCGGCAAGGGCCTGGTCAAGCGCCTGCCCGACCCGGACGACCGGCGCGGCGTGCTGGTCCGGCTCACCGGCGACGGCCGCGACCGCGCCGACCAGGCGCTCGCCGGACTGCTCGCCCACGAACGCGAACTGCTCGCCCAGCTCACCGGCGGCCAGCAGACCGAACTCGCGGCGCTGCTACGGCGGCTGGTCGCGCCGTTCGACAACATCCCGGGCTGACGGGCCTCCGGACGACTCCTTCTCGGACGGTCTTCCGCGGGCGGCTCTCCCGTGGGCGGCTCCTCCCCGGGCGGCCCCTCCGCGGGCCGGGTTCCGTCAGGGGCGCTCGACGGTGCTGGCCACCGAGGGCGGCGGGGGCACGGCCGGTTCGGCGGGGCTGACCCCGGCCCGGCGGGCGACCGCGACGGCCGCCAGCGTGGAGTGCACCCCTAGCTTGCCCAGCACGTTCTGCATGTGCGTCCGGACGGTGTGCGGCGACAGGTAGAGCCGCTCCGCGACGGCCTGCCGGCCGAGGCCCGCGACCATGCAGCGCAGGATCTGCTTCTCCCGCGGGGTGAGGGTGTCCACCAGCCGCTCGCTCTCGGTGCGGTCCCGCCGGGCGGTGGTGAGCTCCCGGATCACCCCGGTGAGCAGCGCGGGCGGCAGGTGCGTCTCGTCCCGCAGCACGCCCCGGATCACCGCGAGCAGCCGGGCCAGCGAACTCTCCTTGGCCACCCAGCCGGTGGCGCCGGCGTGCAGGGCGCGGGCGGCACGGTGCGGGTCGTCGGCGATGGCCAGGACCACGGCGCGCAGCCCGGGGTGGGCGCGGCGGAGCCGGGCGAGCAGGGTGATGCCGTCGGGCGGCGGGGCCGCGGGTCTGAGCTGGTCACCCCGCAGCGGGTCCATCGCGGGACGGACACCGGGCGACAGCCCACCCGACAGCGGGACCGGCGGCACCGCCGGGCGGCGCGGCTGCGGCACCGGCGGGGTCCCCCTGCGCCGGGCCTCGTCGCCGTGCTCCGCGCCGGGTCGCCTGCGGGCGGCGGCGGGCAGTCCGTGCACTCCGGGCGTCCCCGGACCGCCGGTCACCCCCGAACCACCGACAGTCCCCAGGCCTCCGGCCGCTCCCGCCGGGCCGGCCGCCTCCGCACCGAGGGCGCCGAGGTCGGCGTCGATCAGTGCCACGTCGTAGGCCCGGCCCTCACCGGCCGCCCGTTCCAAGGCCCGCTCGGCGGCGGCGGCACTGCCGGCCGCCCCCACCTCCACGTCCGGCTCGGCGGCGAGCGCCGCGGCCAGTGCCTCGGCGAAGATCCGGTGGTCGTCGACCACCAGGACGCGAATCCGCGCCATCGTCCCTCCCCCTGCTCAGACCGCCCGAGCCCGGGGGCGGGTACCGGCCCGGCATCCGTGTCCCGGACCTGCGGCTCCGCCCGCCCACCGATGGTCGGTGAGACCGAAAGGGCGCCGGCCCCCACCGGTACCGCACTCAGCGTACGGGGCGGGAAACGCGCTCGTGGCGATATGGTGAAGTTTCGTCAGAAGACGCGTGAGTGGCCGGACTTGACCCCTCGGGGGCCGCCCGGGGGCCGCTCCCGGAACGTCCGGGAGCGGCACCCCGCGGTGGTCGGGCCTGCGGCTGCCGGCCTTCGCGTACCAGCGTGTTGCTCACCGGCCTTCGCGTACCGGCGTGTTGCTCACTCCCCGTTGTTCGCCAGGGTGAACTTCCAGGCGTCGGAGACGATGTCGTCCAGGTTCGCGCGGCGCGGGGTCCAGCCGAGCGCCTCGTGGGCACGGGCGGCCGAGGCCACCAGCACCGCCGGGTCGCCGGCCCGACGGCCGGCGACCTGCACCGGGATCTCCCGGCCGGTGACGCGCTTGACCGACTCGATCACCTCGCGGACCGAGAAGCCGCTGCCGTTGCCCAGGTTGCAGATCAGGTGCTCGCCCGGCTTGGCCGCGTCCAGCGCCAGCAGGTGCGCCTCGGCCAGGTCCGCGACGTGGATGTAGTCGCGGATGCAGGTGCCGTCCGGGGTCGGGTAGTCGTCGCCGTACACCGCGATGTGCGGGCGCTTGCCCAGCGCGGCCTGGAAGACCAGCGGGATCAGGTGCGACTCGGGGTCGTGCCGCTCGCCGTACGCGCCGTACGCGCCGGCCACGTTGAAGTAGCGCAGCGAGACGGCGGCCAGGCCGTGGGCGACGGCCTCACTGGTGATCAGGTGGTCCACGGCGAGCTTGGTGGCGCCGTAGGTGTTGGTCGGCGCGGTGCGGGCCGTCTCGGCGATCGGCACGGCCTCCGGCTCGCCGTAGGTGGCGGCGGTGGAGGAGAACACCAGCTTGCGCACGCCGGCCGCGCGCATCGCGCTGATCAGCTCCAGCGAGCCGGCCACGTTGTTGCGCCAGTACTTCTCCGGGTCCGCGACCGACTCGCCGACCTGCGAGGAGGCGGCGAAGTGCAGCACGCCGTCGAAGGAGCCGTCCAGCACCGTCCCGGCCTCCTGGATCCTGCCCTCGACGAACTCGGCACCGGCCGGGACGCCCTCACGGAAGCCGGTGGAGAGATCGTCCAGGACGGTCACCTGGTGCCCCGCCTCCAGCAGGTGAGCGGCGACCACGCTGCCGACGTAACCGGCGCCACCCGTGACCAGGTACTTACTCATGTTGCGACCTCCAGCGAACGACGGTCCGCCCGGCGGGCGGGAGCCATCGACGGAATGCGAACGACTGGGCTCATTCTCCCAATCCCATCGGGGTGCTCAGGACCACCCGGGCGACCGCTTCCGGCCTCTTCACCCGGTCCCCGGCCCCCGGACACCCGCCGTCTCCCGCGGGTCGCCTCCGCCGGCCCTCGCCGCCGGCTCCGGCGGCTCCGTCCGGGCTCCTCCCGCGGCCCTCAGCCCCCGGCCATCCGCTCCAGCAGACCGGTGCGCGCCGCCACCGCGGCCGCCTCCAGCCTGGTCCGCGCGCCGAGCTTCATCAGCACCCGCTGGACGTGGGTACGGGCGGTGCTGGCGGCGATCCGCATCCCGGCGGCGATCGCCGCGGTGTCCTCGCCGTCCGCGATCCGGGTCAGCACCTGCACCTCACGGCGGGTCAGCAGCCGCAGCAGCCGGACGGCCTCGTCGTCCGGTTCGGCCACCGGGCGCAGCAGTTGGTCGAAGGCCCCGCGCAGGATGTCCACCGCGACCGCGGCCTCGCCCGCGCGCGCCCGTCCGATCGCCCGCTCGACCACTTCGATCCGCTCGTCGCTGGGCACGTAGCCGGCCGCCCCTGCCGCGAACGCCCCTGCGACACCGCGTAGTTCACCCACCGGGCCGAGCACGATCACAGCCACCTCCGGGCGTTCGCGACGGATCCGGCGCAGCCCGTCGAAGGCCTCCGACTCCCCCGGAGCGGCCACCCCAAGCAGGCACACCTCGGGCCGCCGCCCGACCACCAGGTCCGCGGCGACGCCGGCCGGCGAGCCGACCGCGAGCACCCGGTGTCCGCGCAGCTGAAGTGCGGTGGCCAGCGCCTCGGCCAGCAGCCGGTGGTCGTCCACCACCACGAGTCGAACGCCCATGACGCCCTCCCGGTCGGGGTCCGGCTCGCGCCCGCACCCCTCGGGCCGGGCGGCCGATGACGCACCATCACAGCGCATTCCGTACCCGACCCGCTAGGCCGTGGCGTGTCGCCGGTGCGGAACAGGCCGGAGAACGCGAAAGACCCCCGCCGCGAGGCGAGGGTCTTTCTGTGGAGCCCCCATGCGGAATCGAACCGCAGACCTTCTCCTTACCATGGAGACGCTCTACCGACTGAGCTATAGGGGCTTGCCGGGCTTTTCGCCGGGCCGGTCGAACAAGGAAGACATTACACGGCTCCGGGTCCGGAAGGGAAATCGGTCCTCCGGGCCGACCGCGCCCGCGCCGCCGGCCGGGCCGCGCACGCTCCTACGCCGCCGGGTCCGTCCCCAGCAGGGGCGTCCGGCGTCGGCCGCCGTCCACCGGCCCGAGCTCCGCGCCGAGGGTCTCCGGCAGCAGCCGCAGGCACCCCAGGGCCAGCAGGCCCAGCGCCGCCAGGTACCAGCCCACCGGCTGCGCCGTCCCGTACGTCCCGGTCAGCCGGGTGGCCACCAGCGGCGTCGTCGCACCGCCGATCACCCCGCCGAGGTTGTACGTCAGCGCCGCGCCCGTGTAGCGCACCCGGGTCGGGAACAGCTCCGGCAGGAACGCCGCCACCGGCCCGAACACGCAGCCCAGCACGGCCATCGCCCCCGCCAGCGCGACGAACATCAGCGGCCGGCTCACCGTCTCCAGCAGCGGGAACAGCGCCGGCGACCAGACCGCGGCCAGGCCCGTCGCCCACCGCAGGGTCCGCCGCCTGCCCCACCGGTCACTGCGCGAGGCGCTCAGCCACACCGTCGCGGCCATGCCCACCGCGCCGGCCAGCAGCATCGACAGCATCAGCGTGCTCGGCACCCCGAGCCCGGTCGTCGCGTACGCCAGCGCGTACGTCGTGGTCAGGTAGAACAGCGCGTACCCCACGGTGATCGCCCCACCGCCCGCCAGCACCGGGCGCCAGTGCCCGCGCAGCACCTCCAGCACCGGCAGCCGCTCCCGGGACTCCTCCGTCCGGAACAGCGGCGACTCCTCGATCCGCAGCCGTACGAACAGCCCCACCGCGACCATGACGAACGAGGCCAGGAACGGCACCCGCCAACCCCAGGCACGGAACGCCCCCTCGTCCAGGCCGAGTTGCAGCGCCAGGAACACCCCGTTCGCCAGCACGAACCCGATCGTCGGCCCCAGCTGCAGGAACCCCCCGTACCGCCCCCGCCGCCCCGCCGGCGCGTTCTCCGCGATCAGCAGCGCCGCACCGCCCCACTCCCCGCCCAACCCGACGCCCTGGCACACCCGCAGCACCACCAGCACCGCCGGCGCCCACCAGCCCCACACCGCGTACCCCGGCAGCAGCCCCACCGCCGCCGTCGCCAGCCCCATCAGCAGCAGCGACACCACCAGCGTCGCCTTCCGCCCCACCCGGTCCCCGAAGTGCCCGAACACCACCGCCCCCACCGGCCGGGCCAGGAACGCCACCGCGTACACCGAGAACGCCGCCAACAGCGCCCCCACCGTGCCCAGTCCGGGAAAGAACACCGGCCCGAACACCAACGCGGCGGCCGTGCCGTAAATGAAGAAGTCGTAGAACTCGATCGCCGTCCCGATCAACGCCGCAGTCGCCGCCCGCCGCAACTGCCCGGCCTGCCAAGCACCCTCCGCATCCATACCACCACCCTCGCCACCCCATTCGGCCCTGGCCAGCCCCCACCCGAGTGACCCCGGCGCACACCCCACCACCCCACGCCGCCCCGCACTCCCCGCTCGCCGTCCGCCGCCCGCCGACACAGACGAGGGCGCCGGGATGAACCCGACGCCCTCGTGCCCGCTGTCCCGCCAACGCACCTACCGCGCGTACGGGTTGTCCTCCGGCGGCACCGGCGGCCGATACGACGGCGGAGGCGGCGCCACCGCCCCCAGCGGCTGCTGCGCCGACACCGGCGGGGCCTGGATCTCCGACTGCACGACCGGCTTCCGCCGACGCCGCACCACCGCGAACACCACACCCGCCACCAGCACCAGACCCGCCACCACACCCGCCACGATCGGCACCGCACTGCCCGAACCCGACGCCCCCTCCGCCTTCGGCTGCACCGTCGACCCACCGGCCGCCACATCGGTCGGACTCTCGGTCGGCACCGGCGCCGCCGACGCAACAACAGACGAACTTGCCGAAGGCAACCCCACGGGCGGCGTAGCCGTGTTGACGGGAATCGGCGACACGTCCGCCGGCCCGGGATCACCCGGATCCGTCAACGCGATACGCGGCCGCACCGCACCGTAGCCGACGATGTCGTTGCGGGGTGACCCGTCATTCGGCTTTCCCGCAGTGTTGATGAGAACCCGCAGGACCTGGTTCCCCGTCCAGTCCTTGTGGACGGCCCAGACCAATGCCGCCGAGGCCGACACCAAAGCGGTCGAGTCCGAGGTCCCATGGCTCTTGCAGTAACCCGTGGCACCGGTGCAGGCGGACATTACGTCCTGACCAGGTGCGATGAACGCTACTTGCGGGCCCCGTTCGGACTCCGCCGTGACGGTGCCGTTCTGGTCCGAGGCCCCGACGCCGACCACACCCGGAAGTGCCCCCGGATACTCGACCAGATTTCCCTTGTCGGCCCCGTTCCCGACGCTGGCAAATACCAGAACGCCCTTCGCGCGGGCTCCTGCGATGATCCCATTCAGTTTCGCCACATCAGCCGGGAGGGCCGTTACCGCCTCGATGCCCTGCGAGATGTTGATGACCTTCGCCCCTTGGTCCACCGCATAAGTGATGGACTGGCCGATCTGATCAAGGAAGTCGGTCGATACGAGCGATCCGACCTTACCGGTGTTGATCTTCAACGGAAGGATCTTGGTGCCAGGCGCCAGCCCCTGCGCGCCGGTCCCCCCGTTTCCCCTGCCAGTACCGGCGATGAGGCTGGAGATGGCAGTACCGTGGCCGTCCGCGAACGACCCCACACCACCAGGGCTTCCACTGAAGTCCTTGCCCGGCAGGAACTGTCCATCCAGGTCTGGATGATCGAACTTGAACCCGCTGTCGATCACCGCGACAGTGACGCCCTGCCCCTTGGTCACCTGCCACATCTCCGCAGCGCGCATGGCCTCCAGATGCCACTGCTGCTGCCGAATCGTGTCCTCGGCAATGGCCGGCGTCACCACAGTCCCCACCGCACACAGACTCACAGCCCCAAGGCACACAAACCTACGAGCCCACATCCAGCGCCCCCACCAACTCGACCTACTTCGCGTACGGGTTGTCCTCCGGCGGCACCGGCGGCCGATACGACGGCGGAGGCGGCGCCACCGCCCCCAGCGGCTGCTGCGCCGGCACCGGCGGGGCCTGGACCTCCGGCCGCACGACCGGCTTCCGCCGACGCCGCACCACCGCGAACACCACACCCGCCACCAGCACCAGACCCGCCACCACACCCGCCACGATCGGCAACGCGCTACCCGAACCCGACGACTTCTCCGCCACCGGCTGCGCCGTCGGCGCACCCACCGCCACATCGGTCGGGCTCTCGGTCGGCACCGGCGCCGCCGATGGGCGGGCAGACACACTCGCACCCAGAGACGGAACGGTGGACGGCGCGGCAGCGTCAGCCGGGAGCGGCGACTGACCCGAAGGGCCTGGGTCCCCCGGAGACGTCAAGGCAATTCGCGGCCGGACCGCACCGTACCCGGCGTCATCCGTGCGCTCGGATCCATCCTTCGGCTTACCGGCTGTATTGATGAGAACCCGAAGAATCTGGTTGGCCGTCCACTCCGGATGCACCGACCACACCAGAGCAGCCGAGGCCGACACCACGGCCGCCGCGTCCGACGTGCCGTGCCCCTTGCAGAATCCGGTCGCCCCGGTACAGGACGCGATCATGTCCATACCGGGCGCAACAAGAGTGACCTGAGGGCCATGCTCCGATTCGGCAGTCACCGCCCCGCTCCTGTCGGAGGCACCGACTCCGACCACGTTGGGAAGAGCGCCCGGATATTCCACCGGATTCCCCGATTGCGCCGAGTTCCCGACACTGGCGACCACGAGTGTTCCCTTGGCTCGCGCCCGGGCCAGGATCTTGTTCAGCTTTTCGACATCTTCAGGGTTGACCGAAACCGCGTTCGTCCCCTGAGAGATGTTGATGACCTTCGCACCCTGTTCCACCGCATAGGTGACCGCCTGCCCGATCTGCCCCATGAACTCGGAGTTGAGCACCGAGCCCTCGTCGCCATTGGCGATCTTCAGCGGAAGGATCTTGGCGCCAGGGGCCAGGCCGTACGCGCCTTTACCACCGTTCGCTTTACCGGTCCCGGCGATGAGGCTCGCCATCTGGGTGCCGTGGCCCTTCACGTAGGATCCAACGCCACCAGGACTTCCGCTGAAGTCCTTACCGGCAAGGAACTGCCCCGCGAGGTCCGGGTGATCCAGCTTGAACCCGCTGTCGATTACCGCGACGGTGACGTTCTCCCCTTTGGAGACTTTCCACATCTCGGCGGCATTCATGGCATCCAGGTGCCACTGGTCTTCACGGATCGAGTCGCCTGCGAATGCCGGTGCCGTGACCAGGCCGACAACGAATCCAGCCGCCAGAAATACCGCAGCAGCAGCCCGCCAACGCGCTCGCGCGTTCGTCCGCCCCATCACAACTCCTCGTCAGTCTCTTCGTCGACCGGGAAGCGTGCCCCGAACAAGCCTGCCCGGCCACTGGGGAGGCCCAGTGGCCGGGCAGTCGTTGCCGTCCTACTCAATCACGTCCGGGTTGCCGTGCGGCGTACCGCTGGTCCAGGTCTCCTCGTCCTCGTGCAGGTAGTCGGCCCGCTTGCGGCGGTCGCGCTCGTTCCGGCCGCCGTGGCCCGTCATGCCGGGGGCCATCATGCCGCTCTGCCGAGCCTGGGCACCGCTCTCGCCGACGCTCGCCGCACGGTTTCGCAGACCCGTACCGCCGGGCGTGAACTCACCGCCCGCGACAGGTCCCTTGCGGCCTCCGACCGCACCCCCGGTCGTGGAGGACAGGCCCCGGCCACGTGAACCGGCGCCGGCACCGATCGCACCGCCGTGGGCTCCGCCCATACCGGGGTGCATGCCGCCCGCGCCGTTCGGCCCGCCGACCCGGCCGCTGCCCGGCCCCGCCTCGCGGTTGCCGAAGACCGTTCCGCTGGGCAGTCCCGGGGTACCGCCCTTGCCCTGCCCGGGGCCACCGCCGAACGGCGCCATACGCGGCTGGACCTGGCCACCGCCCCCGCCCCTGCTCTGGATCTGTCCGCCGCCCGGTCCGATCGGGATACCCGGCACCGGCCCACCGGGGACGCCGGGTCCGTTGGTCTGGCCGCTCGGCCCGTTCGGGTAGCCGGGAAGGGTGGTCGGCCCGTCCGGCGGCAGCTGGCCGCCGCCGGGACCGTACGGACCGGTCTGGGTCGGGAGGGTCGGCAGGCTGTTCAAGCCGGTGCCTGGGCGGTCAACCGGGTCCGACGGATAGGACGGCGGAATCGAGGAGTTCGGGTCCTGTGGCGCGGGCGGCAGCTGGCCGCCGCCCTGTGGAGGAATCGGACTGTTGCGGACAGGAGTTGACGGATCCTGCCAGCTACCCGGATCACGCGGCGCGACCGATCCTCCACCAAAATTACCGCCAGTCGGACCGTACGATCCTCCAGTAGTACTGCTGCCTGTGCGTGGAACGCGAACGGAACTACCAGAGCCGCCGGTGGAACCGCCACCGCTTGAGTAATCCGAAGCATCTCCGCGGTCCTTGGATGCGCCAGGCGTCCCGGGCAACACCAGGCCGTCGCCCAGCCCGTTGAGCGTCGTCGTCGCCGCGACGTATGCCTGCGCCAGCTTCTCCATCTGATGGATGGCTTCCTGGTGCGCCATGTAGATCTCACGCGTCCCGGCCATGGCCTGCGTTTCGGTGACCCACTTGTCGCCGACACTGCGCCTCATCGCAGCGTCGATCTCCGACGCGCTGGGGCTGCTGTCCGGCTTGATGGAGACAAGCTGCATTTGCTTGATCACCACGGGATCAGGCTTCTGCGTCTTGCGCCCCTCCACCCAGTTGAGGGCGTCATGCGGTTCCGGCGGCATAGCGGCCTTGGCAGTGCTGAGTGCTTCCCCGGCCTGGTGCATGGCATCACCCGCGCTCGCCGAATAGCCGCCCAGCTTCTCGGCGGACAGTTGCAGGTTGCCGGCCCAGGTCTTGAAACTCTCGGCAGCCGGGCCTTCCCAGGCGACGTTGCCGACATGCGACTTGAGTGCCGCGCTCAGCTCCTTCAGAACACGGCCCGCCGACTGGAGCTGAGTGCCACGGGTCAATACGATCGCGGGATTGGTCTTCTCGACCATCGCAATGAGCGCCTTGTGGCTGCTGCTCTCGAAATCAGTTCCGCCTGACAATGCCTACTCCCCGTCTCCCCGTATCTCTCTCGCCCAGGACACCGTCAGTAGCTGACTTCGGTCCGCTTGGACGAGGACCCGTTGGCCGCAGCCGCGACCGCGTTCTGCGCGGACGTCGTGTGGTCCTCGTTGGTCGCGTACTGGCTCGCCGACGTCGCGACCGCGTCCTTCATGGCCTGGATCTGAGAGACGAAATCCTTGTGAAGCTTGACGAGCTCTGCGTGCACCCGGCCGTAGGCGGTGGTCAGGTCGGTCGCTTCGATGAACGTCGCACTGGCAAGGTGCTGCCCCTGCAACTTCTGCTCCTGCACGTTGTACGGTGCAGCCGCCGACCCCTCCATCACCAGGAGCAGGGCTTCGATCTTCCGTGTGAACTCGGTGAGCGTGTCGATCTCGACCTGGACGTCCTGCTTCCCGAAGGCCGCCACCAGGTCGCCGGCGCTGACGTTCGTCTGCGCGGTGCTGACGAAGGGAGCGATGTTGACCCCGCCGAAGGGCCACGGGAGCTTCTTCTCCAGCACGAACGGCGTCGTGTCCCCCGAAGGGTTCGCCGGTGCAGGAGTCCCCGACCCGTTACCGTCGCCTTCTGCCACAGCAGTTCACCTCTCCCCCGTACGCCGCCCGCGCGCCCGGGGCGCCCCGGGCGACCTCGGGCCGCAACACACCGTCAACTTCTGGGTCGTACCGTCCTGGTCGGTTCACCGCCCGCCCTGTGGACGGTTTCCGCCTCCGTCATCGTAGCCACCACCCCTGTCGGACCGGCAGGGCCCTTGGCCCGGCCGAAAGCGATCGGTACGAACTTGACACGTACGGGCCGCCGATGCGGCCCTGGGTAGACTGACCCGGTACGCCCCATCTGCCGCGCAATGTCGCACAGCAGCGACCCAAGGCCGCAGAACGGACGTGTCCCCATGAGCTCCCCCGGCTCCCCCGACTCGGCTGCCTGGTGGGCCCGCGCCGCGCGGCCGGCACGGCCGCCCCTGCCGGTGGCGCTGATGGTGCGGGCGGCGGCGGGCATGGCGGTGCCGTTGACGGTGGGGCTGCTGACACACCGGCTGGACCTGGGGGTGTTCGCCGGGCTCGGGGCGATGCACGCGACGATGAACGACCGCGCCGAGCCGACCAGGCTGCGGGCCGCCCGGATCGGGACGGCCGTCCTCGCCTCCGCGTTCGGCATGCTGATCGGCACCGCCCTCCAGCACGCCGACGCGGACGGTCTCGTCCTCGGTGTCGTGCTGACGCTGACCGCCTTCGCCTCCGGCGCGCTGAGCGCGACCGGTCCCCGCGGCTCGGCGGCCGGGATGCTGCTGCTGGTGTCGGCCGCGCTGGGCAGCGGGATGCCGCTGCCGCAGCCGTGGTGGGCGGCGGCGCCGATGATGCCGCTCGGGGCCGCGTTCGTGGTGCTGCTCGGACTGCTCCCGGGCACGCCGAAGCGGTCCGCCGCCGATCCGCGGAACCGGGCGCTCGCCGCCGCGTACGACGCGCTCGGCCGCACCCTCGCCGACCTGGGCGGCCCGCGAGCGGCCGCCTCGCGCCAGGTGCTGACGGCCCGGCTGAACCGGCTCCAGGACCTCCTCCCCCGCGAGGGCCGCCGGGACCATCGCCGCGGCCGGATGTACGAGGCCGCCCTCGCCGCCACCGAGGCCGCGACCGGCCTGCTGTGGGCCCGGCGCCCCGTCCCGCCGGAGGTGGCCGAGGTGCCGAACCTGCTGGCGGCGGCCGTGCGGCGGGGCGGCGGCGAGGTCGTCGTCCCCGACTGGCGGCCCGACACCCCCTCCCGGCAGGCCCTGGACGTGGCGCTGCGCGCCGCCGCCGACACGGTGGCCGGCCGCGAGGTGCGGCTCGGCACCGCCCCCGCGCCGCCGCCGGACCCCTGGCGGCTGCGGGCGCGGCTGCTGTCCCGGGGGTCGGTCCGGTACGGGCTGCGCGTCGCGCTGTGCATCGCGGTCGGCTCGGCGGTCACCGCCAACTACCCGCTCAGCAAGAGCTACTGGGTGCCGATGACGATCGCCTTCGTGCTCAAGCCCGATCTCGGCTCGGTGTTCCTTCGCGCGGTGAGCCGGTCGATCGGCACCGTGCTGGGGGTGGCCGTGACCGCGGGGCTGCTCCTGGCCACCACCGACGAGTGGGCGCTGACGGCGATGGCCGCGGTCTGCGTGGCCCTGCTCCCGTACGCCACGGCGGCGCACTACGGGCTGAACACCGTGGTGATGACGCCGATGGCGCTGATCCTGCTCCAGCTCGGCGGGCAGAGCAGCGCCGCCGAGTTCTGGCCCCGGGTCCTGGACACCGTGCTGGCCAGCGTGATCGTCCTGCTCTTCGGATACCTGCTGTGGCCGGAACGCCCGCGCCACCGCATCGAGCCCAGGCTGGTCGACGCGACGACGGCCCTGCGGGCCTACCTCGACGCCGTCGTCGAGGACGCCACCACCGGGGCCGGCAGCGCCGGGACCGCCATCACCGCCGAGGACGCAATTGCCGAGGACGCCGCCACCGGGGCCCCCGCTACCGAAAGGAGCACGGCCGCCCGGACCGGCAGCGCCCAGGTGTGGCTGCGCCGCACGGCCTACCGGTCGCTGGCGGACGCCCGCCAGGAGGTGCAGCAGGGGCTGGCCGAACCGCCCCCGACCGGCCGGCTCGCCGAGCGGTGGCTGCCGGCGACAGCGGCGCTGGAGCGGTTGGGCGGCGCGGTGGCGGCCTTCGCGGCGCAGATCCGGTACGGCGGCCGGGTGCCGGACCCGGCCGAGGTCGACCGGGTGCGGCACGCTCTGGACGAGCTGACCGCCGCCGCCCACGCGCACCGCCCGCCGACGAACCAGGCGGCCCGTCCGACGGCCCCGCACGACCCGACCCGCAGCGCGCTGGGCCCCGCGGCGGAGGAACTCGAAACACTCCTCCGCCACGACTGAACGACTGAGCGACTGAGCGACTGAGCGACTGAGCGACCAACGACCGAACGACTGGACCGCCGAACGACTGAACGACCGAACTGCCGAACGCCCGGTCTCAGACCTGCTCGGCCAGCTCCAGCCAGCTCATCTCCAGCTCCTCCTTCTCGTCCCGGACGGCACGCAGCTGCCCGTCCAGCTCCGCGACCTTGGAGAAGTCGGCGGCGTGCTCGGCGAGTTGGGTGTGCAGCTTGGACTCCTTCTCGTCCAGCTTGGCGATCTGCCGCTCCAGCTTCTGCATCTCCTTCTTCGCCGCCCGCAGGTCCCCGCCGGACAGCGCGGGAGCAGCGCCCCCGTCGTCGGAGGCGCCCGCGGCCGTCGAGGAGGCGGAGGCCGCGGAGGCGGCCGAAGCCGCCGAAGCAGCGGCGGCGGCCATCCGGGCGCGGCGCTCCAGGTACTCGTCCACGCCGTTCGGCAGCATCCGCATCTTCCGGTCGCCGAGCAGCGCGTGGACGGTGTCCGTGGTGCGCTCGATGAAGAAGCGGTCGTGGCTGATGACGATCATCGAGCCGGGCCAGCCGTCGAGCAGGTCCTCCAGCTGGTTGAGCGTCTCGATGTCCAGGTCGTTGGTGGGCTCGTCCAGGAACAGCACGTTGGGCTCGTCCATCAGCAGCCGCAGCAGCTGGAGCCGGCGCCGCTCGCCACCGGACAGGTCACCGACCGGCGTCCACTGCTTGTCCTTGCCGAAGCCGAACTGCTCGCACAGCTGGCCGGCGCTCATCTCCCGGCCCTTGCCGAGGTCGACCCGCGAGCGGACCTGCTCGACGGCCTGGAGCACCCGGATGGCCGGGTCCAGCTCGACGACCTCCTGCGACAGGTAGGCCAGTCGCACGGTCTTGCCGACCTTGATGACGCCCGAGGCCGGCTGGACGTCGCCCTCCGAGGCGTACGCGTCCCGCAGGGCGCGCAGCAGCGAGGTCTTGCCGGCGCCGTTGACGCCGAGCAGGCCGATCCGCTCGCCGGGGCCGAACTGCCAGGTGAGGTTGTCCAGCAGCAGCTTCGGGCCGGCCTTGACGGTCACGCCCTCCAGCTCGAAGACCGTCCTGCCGAGCCGCGCGTTGGCGAACTTCATCAGCTCGGACTTGTCGCGCGGCTCCGGCACGTCCGCGATCAGGGCGTTGGCCGCCTCGATCCGGTAGCGCGGCTTCGAGGTACGGGCGGGGGCGCCGCGGCGCAGCCAGGCCAGCTCCTTGCGGGCCATGTTCTGGCGCTTCTGCTCCTCGACGGCCTCGATCCTGGAGCGCTCGGCCCGGGCGAAGACGTAGTCGGAGTAGCCGCCCTCGTACTCGTGCACCTCGCCGTTCTGGACGTCCCACATCCGGGTGCAGACCTGGTCGAGGAACCAGCGGTCGTGGGTGACGCAGACCAGCGCGGAGCGGCGCTTCCTGAGGTGGTCGGCGAGCCAGTTGATGCCCTCGACGTCGAGGTGGTTGGTGGGCTCGTCGAGGACGACCAGGTCGGGCGAGCCGAGCAGCAGCTTGGCGAGGGCGATCCGGCGGCGCTCGCCGCCGGAGAGCGGGCCGATCACGGTGTCCAGGCCGTCGGCGAAGCCGGGCAGGTCGAGGCCGCCGAAGAGGCCCTCGATGATGTCGCGGATCCGGGCGTCGCCGAGCCACTCGTGGTCGGCCCGGTCGGCGATCACCTCGTGCCGGATGGTGGCCTCGGGGTCGAGCGAGTCGTGCTGGGTGAGGACGGCCATCTGGAGCCCGCCCGAGTGGGTGATCCGGCCGCCGTCGGGCTCCTCCAGCTTGGCGAGCATCCGGATCAGGGTGGTCTTGCCGTCGCCGTTGCGGCCGACGACGCCGATCCGGTCGCCCTCGCTGACGCCCAGGCTGACCGCGTCCAGCAGAGCGCGGGTCCCGTAGACCTTCGTGACGGACTCGATGGTGGCGAGGTTGACGGCCACGTGTGCAGCGCTCCTGGGTTCGGCGGTCGCGGGGCGGCCCGCCGCTCGACGGCCGGGCGCCCCTCTCGGGACACCCCGATCTCCCCAGCCTAATGGGCCTGCCGGAACACCATCACCGCGTCAGCCCGCCACGGACGCCCCCGGCACCGGCCCGTGCGTGGCGTGCGCGGTCCGGCAGGTGCCGGAGGCCCGCAGCGCCTCGGCCACCGCGGCGGCCGCCTCGGCGTCCTTGACCAGGAAGGCGCAGGTCGGCCCGGATCCGGAGACCAGCGCCCCGAGCGCGCCCGCCTCGGTGCCGGCCCGCAGGGTGGCCCTGAGCGAGGGGCGCAGCGACAGTGCGGCGGGCTGGAGGTCGTTGGTGAGCGCGGTGGCCAGGGCGACGGCGTCGCCCTCGGCGAGCGCGGCGAGCAGCGCCGGGTCGGCGTCCGGGGTGGGGACGTCGGTGTCGCCGGAGCCGGTGCCGGCCTCCTCGCGCAACCGGTCGCACTCGCGGAACACGGCGGGGGTGGACAGGCCGCCCTCGGCGACCGCGAAGACCCAGTGGAAGGTGCCCTCGACGGCCAGCGGCTCCAGGATCTCGCCCCGGCCGCGGCCCAGCGCGACACCGCCGACCAGGGCGAACGGCACGTCGGAGCCGAGTTCGGCGGCCAGCTCCAGCAGCGTCTCGACGGGGGTGTCCAGCTGCCAGAGCGCGTCGCAGGCGAGCAGGGCCGCCGCGCCGTCGGCGCTGCCGCCGGCCATGCCGCCGGCCACCGGGATGGCCTTGGCGATGTGCAGGTGCACGCCCGGGTCGGCGATGCCGTGGCGGGCGGCGAGCAGCCGGGCGGCGCGGGCGGCGAGGTTGCTGTCGTCGAGCGGGACGACGGCGGCGTCGGGACCGGTGCAGCTCAGCGTCACGCCCTCCCCCGGGGAGGCGGTGACCTCGTCACCGAGGGCGACGGCGAAGAAGACGTTGGCCAGGTCGTGGAAGCCGTCGGCGCGCAGCCCGCCGACCCCCAGCTGGACGTTGACCTTGGCCGGTACCCGTACGGTGATCACGCGTCCCCGGCCTTCGGCTTGTGCTCGGCGATCGCGGCGAACTGCTCCACCGTCAGCATCTCGCCGCGCAGCTTGTGGTCGATGCCGGCGGCCGCGAGCGCCTGCTCGGCCCCGGCGGCGGAGCCCGCCCAGCCGGCCAGCGCGGCGCGCAGGGTCTTGCGCCGCTGGGCGAACGCGGCGTCCACGACGGCGAACACCTCCGCGCGGCTTGCGGTGGTCTGCGGCGGCTCGCGGCGGATCAGCGAGACCAGCCCGGAGTCGACGTTGGGGGCGGGCCAGAACACGTTCCGCCCGATGGCGCCGGCCCGCTTCACCTCGGCGTACCAGTTGGCCTTGACCGACGGGATGCCGTACACCTTGCTGCCCGGCTTGGCGGCGAGCCGGTCGGCGACCTCGCTCTGCACCATCACCAGGGTCCGCTCGATGCTGGGGAAGGTCGCCAGCATGTGCAGCAGGACGGGCACGGCGACGTTGTACGGGAGGTTGGCGACCAGCGCGGTGGGCGCCGGGCCGGGCAGCTCGGTGACCTCCATGGCGTCGCTGAACACCAGGTCGAAGGAGTCCGCCTTGCCGGGCATCCGGGCCGCGACGGTGTCCGGCAGGTGCTGCGCCAGGACCGGGTCGATCTCGACCGCCGTCACGTGCCGCGCCACTTCCAGCAGCGCGAGCGTCAGTGAGCCGAGCCCGGGCCCGACCTCCACCACCGCGTCCTGCTCCGTCACGTCGGCGGCCCGGACGATCCGCCGCACGGTGTTGCCGTCGATGACGAAGTTCTGCCCGCGCTGCTTGGTCGGCTTCACGCCGAACGCTGCCGCCAGCTCCCGGATGTCGGCGCTGCCCAGCAAGGGGGTCCCCCCGGCCGGAGGCTGGGGGCTGCTGTCAGGGGTGGGGTCGGTGGTGCTCACGCGCCAAGGATACGGGCGCACGGGGTGCCGCCCGGACCCGCCGATCCGGAACGGCCCCCTCGGAGCGGTGCTCAGTACCCGAAGGCCCGCGCCGTGTTCGCCGCGATGGCCGCGGACAGCTCGTCCTCGGCCAGCCCCAGGGTGGCGGCCATCGCGCGCACCGTGACCGGGATCAGGTACGGGGCGTTGGGGCGCCCGCGGTAGGGGTGCGGGGTGAGGAACGGGGCGTCGGTCTCGACCAGGATCCGGTCCTGCGGGGTGGCGAGCAGGGCGTCGCGCAGCGGCTGGTTGGCCTTGAAGGTGACCGGGCCGGCGAAGGAGAGGTACCAGCCGTGCTCGGCGCAGGTCCTGGCCATCTGCGCGTCGCCGGAGTAGCAGTGGAAGACCGTCCGCTCCGGGGCGCCCTCCTCCAGGAGGACGGCGATGACGTCCTCGTGGGCGTCCCGGTCGTGGATGACCAGGGCCTTGCCGTGCCGCTTGGCCATCTCGATGTGCCGGCGGAACGACTCCTTCTGGATCTCCACGCCCTCGGGGCCGGTGCGGAAGTAGTCCAGGCCGGTCTCGCCGACCGCCACCACCTGGGGCAGCGCGGCGAGCCGGTCGATCTCGGCGAGCGCCTCGTCCAGCGCGGCGGCGCCGCCGGCCTTCCGCCGCTGCCCGGACCAGTCGTCCGGGTCGCCGAGGAAGATCCGCGGCGCCTCGTTGGGGTGCAGCGCGACGGCCGCGTGCACCTGTTCGTACTGCGCCGCCAGGTCGGCGGCCCAGCGCGAGCCGGGCACGTCGCAGCCCACCTGGACCACCGTGGTGACCCCGACCGAGGCGGCCTTCGCCAGGCCCTCGGCCGGGGTGCCGGACTGCATGTCCAGGTGGGTGTGGGAGTCGGCCACCGCCACCGCCAGGGGTTCCGGCAGCGGCGGCGGGGTCGACCGGTCGTCCTTGGCCGCCATGTCAGGCGGTCGGCTTCTCTTCGAGGCGCGGGAAGAGGATCTCGCCCTTGGTGACGGTGGCACCGACGGGCAGCCGGCCCCAGTCCGCCACGGTGGCGACGGTCTGCGCGGAGAGCGCGCCCAGCCCGGCGGCCTCGGCGCCCAGCGAGTCCCACAGCTTCTCGGCGGTGGTCGGCATCACCGGGTTGAGCAGCACGGCGGTGGCGCGCAGCGCCTCGGCGGCGGTGTAGAGGATGGTCGCGAGGCGCGCCCGGCCCTCCGCCGAGTCGTCCTTGGCGACCTTCCAGGGCTCCTGCTCGGTGAGGTAGCCGTTGACCTGCTTGACGAACTCGAAGATCGCCGCGAGGCCGCCGGCGAAGTCCAGCTCCTCGCCGATCTTCCGGTCGGCCGTCCCGACGGCCCTGGTCAGCCCGTCGGCCACGGCCTGCTCGGCGTCACCGGCGGCGGTGGCGGCGGGCAGCACCCCGTCGAAGTACTTGCCGACCATCGCGGCGACCCGGGAGGCCAGGTTGCCGAAGTCGTTGGCCAGCTCGGAGGTGTACCGGGCGGTGAAGTCCTCCCAGGAGAACGAGCCGTCGGTGCCGAACGGGATGGCGCGCAGGAAGTAGTAGCGGTACGCGTCCACGCCGAAGTGCGAGGTCAGGTCGGTGGGCGCGATGCCGGTCAGGTTGGACTTGGACATCTTCTCGCCGCCGACCATCAGCCAGCCGTTGGCCACGACCCGCTTGGGCAGCGGCAGCCCCGCGGCCATCAGCATGGCGGGCCAGATCACCGCGTGGAACCGCAGGATGTCCTTGCCTACCAGGTGGACCGAGGCCGGCCACAGCTCGGCGAAGCGCTCCGGGTCGCTGCCGTAGCCGGCCGCGGTGATGTAGTTCTGGAGGGCGTCCACCCACACGTACAGGACGTGCTTCTCGTCCCAGGGCAGCGGCACGCCCCAGTCGAAGGTGGAGCGGGAGATCGACAGGTCCTTGAGGTCCTGCTCGACGAAGCGCAGCACCTCGTTGCGGGCCGAGGCGGGCTGGATGAAGTCCGGGTTGGCCGCGTAGAACTCCAGCAGCCGCGGGCCGTAGGCGGAGAGGCGGAAGAAGTAGTTCTCCTCCTCCAGCCACTCGACCGGCCGCTTGTGCACGGCGCAGAGCTTCTCGTCCGCGGTCGCGCCGTCGAGCAGCTCGGCCGGGAGCTTGAACTCCTCGCAGCCGACGCAGTACGGGCCGGAGTAGCCGCCCTTGTAGATCTCGCCCTTGTCGAACAGGTCCTGGACGAACTCCTGCACCCGGGCGGTGTGCCGCTCCTCGGTGGTGCGGATGAAGTCGTCGTTGGCGATCTCCAGGTGCCGCCAGAGCGGCTTCCAGGCCTCCTCGACCAGCTTGTCGCACCACTCCTGCGGGCTGACGCCGTTGGCCTCGGCGGTCCGCATGATCTTCTGACCGTGCTCGTCGGTGCCGGTCAGGTACCACACCTTCTCGCCGCGCTGGCGGTGCCAGCGGGTGAGGACGTCGCCCGCCACGGTGGTGTACGCGTGGCCCAGGTGCGGGCGATCGTTGACGTAGTAGATCGGGGTGGAAACGTAGTACGCCGGGGCGCTCGCCCCGGTGGTGCTGTGGTCTGCAGTGGCCGCCATGGTCGGAAAGTTTAGTCGGGCGCGCGGACCGCCCTCGACCGAGTTGTTTCCCGGCCGGGGGCGGTCCTCCTCGTCGCCCCGGTGTCAGCCCAGCAGCCGCGACCAGAACCGGGCCCAGCGTCCGCGCGGCCGGACGGGTTCGGGCACCGGGGGCGTCCCGGCCGGCTCGGCGTGCGCCGGGTAGCCGGGGGCGTGCTGCCAGGCCTGGTCGGCGGAGGCCACCCGGCCCTCGCGCATGATCCGCACGGTGTGGCCGCCGCACCCGGGGCAGGTGGGCTTGAGCAGCGGGGACGGCACCCGGACGCCGTTGGCGTGGTACTCGAACACGACGTGCCCGTCCTTGGCCACGTGGTGCTCGATGTCGTACGCCTGCTCCCAGCCGTACCCGCAGCGCAGGCACGCGAAGGAGTAGGCCTCCCGTACGGTCTCGACGGGAGCGTGCGGCCTGCCGGCCAGGCCGGCGGTGCTCAGTGCGCTGCCGCTTCGGGGGCTACCGACAACTTCGCTCATAGCCGTCTCCCAGCGCCCGCCGGACGCTCGTCCGGCTGGGTCTTTCCCTACCAGGAAATGCCCGGACCGCCTCGGCCGATGCCCCACTTGTGAAGACTTGGATGCGGGTTGGGAAGCCCTATACGCAGGGCCTCTCCAGGACCGCCAACCGCGACCGAAACTTCAGCTCGGTGGGTGTTTACCGGGGCCTTCTCTCCACGGTACGACTCCCCGTGAGCAACGCAACCCCCGGAATTCACTCCTTTCCCGGGCCTCCCCCCAGGCCTTCCCTCTTCGCCGCCACGACCGCGTCGAAGACCTCCCGCTTGGGCAGCGAGAGCTCCGCCGCGACGGCCGCGATGGCCTCCTTGCGCCGCTCCCCGGCCTCCTCCCTGACGGCCACCAGCCGGGCCAGCTCGGCCGGGGTCAGCTCCTCGGGCGCGGCCGGCGGGGCGCCCGCGACGACGACGGTGATCTCTCCCCTGACGCCCTCGGCCGCCCAGGCCGCCAGCTCGCCGACGGGCCCGCGCTTGACCTCCTCGTAGGTCTTGGTGAGCTCGCGGCAGACGGCGGCCGGCCGCTCCGGCCCGAACGCCTCGGCCATCGCGGCCAGCGCCTCGGCGATCCGGTGCGGCGCCTCGAAGAAGACCATGGTGCGCGGCTCGGCGGCGACCGAGGCGAGCTGCCTGGCCCGGTCCCCGGTCTTGCGCGGCAGGAAGCCCTCGAAGGTGAAGCGGTCCACCGGCAGTCCGGACAGCGCGAGCGCGGTGAGCACCGCCGAGGGGCCAGGCACCGCGGTGACCTTGACGTCGGCGGCCACGGCGGCGGCGACCAGCCGGTAGCCGGGGTCGGACACCGAGGGCATGCCGGCGTCGGTGACCAGCAGCACCCGGGCGCCGCCGAGCAGCGCCTCGACCAGTTCGGGGGTGCGGCCGACCTCGTTGCCCTCGAAGTACGAGACCACCCGCCCGGTCGGGGTCACGCCGAGTGCCTGGGTGAGCCGGCGCAGCCGCCGGGTGTCCTCGGCCGCGATGACGTCCGCCGTGGACAGTTCGTCGACGAGCCGGGGCGGGGCGTCCGAGACGTCGCCGATGGGGGTGCCTGCGAGAACGAGTACTCCTGTCACGGGCCCCATCCTTGCAGCTCCCCGCCGGCGGGGGCTTTTGGTGACGATTCGGTCAGCTTCCGAGGGAGCGGACACACGTGCGAGGAGCGCCCCTACGATGTGGCGGATGAACGGCGACACGGCGGCGCAGACGCCCACTGGTACAGACCACTCCGCGCACGGCGGCGTCGGCCTGCCGTCCCCGCGCCCGCCACAGGCCGGGCCCGCCGGCTGGCGCGAACGCCTGGCCCGGTACGGCTACGCGGCCCGCCCCGTCGCGACGCTCACCGAACGCCTGGTGCCGCCGATGCCGGACGGCCCCCGGACGACGCCCCCGGACGTGCCGCAGTCGCCGCTGCTGCTACGGCTGGGCGTCTCGCTGCCGCAGGGCCTGTGGTACTTCCTCTGCCGCTGGGCCGGCTGGCTGGGCCCGGTCGCGGTGGCGGTGTTCGCCGGCCTCTTGCGGTTCACCGACCTCGGGCAGCCGCACGCGATCATCTTCGACGAGACGTACTACGCCAAGGACGCCTACGCGCTCTGGCACGGCGGCTACGAGATCAGCTGGCCGGAGGACGCCAACGCCACGATCATGACGCCGGGCGCGGCCGTCCCGTACCGGGCGACGCCCTCGTACGTGGTGCACCCGCCGGTGGGCAAGTGGATCATCGGCGCGGGCGAGCAGCTGTTCGGCATGAACCCCTTCGGCTGGCGGTTCGCGGTGGCCCTGCTCGGCACCCTGTCGGTGCTGATGGTGGCCAGGATCGCCCGCCGGATGTTCCGCTCCACCCTGCTGGGCTGCGTGGCGGGCCTGCTGCTCGCGGTGGACGGCCTGCACCTGGTGCTCAGCCGGGCCGCCCTGCTCGACCTGGTGGTGATGTTCTGGACCCTCGCCGCCTTCGGCTTCCTGCTGCTGGACCGCGACCGCACCCGCGGGGTGCTGGCCGCCCGGCTCGGCGGGATCGCGGACCCGGGGCCGGCCCAGCGGCTGAACCTGGGCTGGCGCCCGTACCGGATCGCGGCCGGCGTCTGCATCGGGCTGACCTGCGCCACCAAGTGGAGCGGCCTGTACGTCATGGCGGCCTTCGGCCTGCTGACCGTGCTCTGGGACGTCGGCGCCCGCCGCCTGGCCGGCGCCCCGCGCCCGTTCCTGGCGGTGCTCGCCCGGGACGTGGTGCCGGCCTTCGTGTCGGTCGTCGTGGTCTCGATCGCGGTCTACGTCGGGTCCTGGTGGGGCTGGTTCGCCAGCAGCACCGCCCCCGGCCAGGGCGGCTGGGGCCGGGACTGGGCGGTCGGCCGCTCCACCGACTTCCCGTGGATACCCGAGGGCCTGCGCGCCCTGTGGCACTACCACTCGACGGTCTACGACTTCCACGTCGGCCTGAGCGACCCGCACACCTACCAGTCCAACCCGTGGTCCTGGCTGGTGCTGGGCCGCCCGGTGTCCTTCTCCTACGAGTCCCCCAAGTTCGGCCAGTCCGGCTGCACGGCCGCCGACTGCGCCCGCGAGGTGCTGGGCATCGGCACCCCGCTGCTGTGGTGGACGGGCATCGCGGCGCTGGCCTACTGCCTGTGGCGCTGGGCGGCCCGGCGGGACTGGCGGGCCGGGGCGCTGCTCTGCGGCCTGGCGGCCGGCTACCTGCCCTGGTTCGCCTACCAGCAGCGGACGATCTTCCTCTTCTACGCGGTGGTCTTCGTCCCGTTCCTGGTGCTCGCGGTGACGATGCTGATCGGCGCCCTGATCGGACCGGCCGGCGCCTCCCGGGACCGCCGGATCATCGGCTCCACGGCGGCCGGTCTGCTGATCCTGCTGATCGTCTGGAACTTCCTGTTCTTCTACCCGCTCTTCACCGGGCAGACCATTCCGCTGGAGGACTGGCGCCGCCGGATGTGGTTCAACACCTGGATCTGATCCGGGGCCGGTGAACACCGGATTCCCGCGAATCGTCCGTATGCGGTGCACGACACGTACCAGATCCGTCACAAGTCCCCGGCGATTCGCCGACGCACCGATCCGCGCTGCCTAGGGTGGGGGGTACCGCGTTTCCGGCACCGGCCGGTTGCGCCCCGCCGCGAGACCCCTGGGGGAGCTGCACCATGCGCAGTGGCGCGAAGATCGGCATCATCACCGGCGTGTCCATCGCCGTCCTCGCGGGCGGCGGCTACGGCGCGTACAGCCTGATGAGCGACTCGGGCGGGTCCGGCGGCAAGAAGCCCCGGACGGTGGTCGCCGATCCCCCGTCGGCCGATCAGGCGACAGCCGGTCTGAAGGACTTCCTGACCGCCTGGGCCGCCGGAGACATCGCCAAGGCCGCCTCGCTGACCGACGACCCGGCCGCGGCCACCGCCGGTCTCACCGCGTTCAGGGACCAGGTCAAGCCGAGCGCGCTGACCCTCACCCCGTTCGGTCCGACCACCCAGCAGGTCTTCTCCGCCGCCACCGGCACCCCGGCCCCGGCCGCCAAGCCGTCCGCCGGGGCCTCCGCGACGCCGGGCGCGAGCGGCACGCCGGGCGCCGGTGACTCGCCGTCCGCCACCGCCACGCCCGGGCCCACCGGCACGCTGATGTCGTACAAGGCGCGCGCCGAGTTCGCGGGCACCAGCCGGGCCTGGGACTACCAGGGCTTCCTGGGCATCGTGAAGATGAGCGACGACACCCCGGCCGTGCACTGGGCCCCGTCGGTGGTCCACCCCCACCTGTCCGGCAACGAGACCATCGCCGTCCAGCCGGTCTTCGCCCCGCCGTCCACCGTGGTCGACCGCAACGGCAAGGCGGTCCAGGGCGCCTCGATCACCCCCGCGCTGATGAGCACCCTCCAGGACAACGCCAACAAGCTGCTGCCGCCGGACCCGAACAAGGACCAGGACGCGGGCAGCGCCGTGGTGATCTCCGACCCGGCCGGCAAGGGCGCCCAGGACAAGCTGTTCACCATCGTCGAGCCGAAGCCCGGCAAGCCGTTCAAGCTGACCATCGACAACACCCTCCAGGCCGCCGCCGAGAAGGCGATGACCGACCTGGGCGGCAAGCCCGGCTCCGTCGTCGCGATCGAGCCGAGCACCGGGCAGGTGCTGGCCTTCGCCAACTCGCCGGCCAACGGCCAGAACCGGGCCTTCACCGGGCTGCTCGCGCCGGGCTCGACGATGAAGATCGTCACCTCGGCGGCACTGCTGGAGGCCGGGGTCAACCCGGACACCGTGGTGGCCTGTCCGGAGAAGAGCAGCAACGCGCACCCGATCCCGAACTCGTTCCCGGGTGCCTTCCCGAACAACACGCTCCAGCAGGACTTCATGATGTCCTGCAACACGGCCTTCATCAACCAGGGTCTGACCAGCCTCAAGCCCGAGTCGCTGTCCGGCATCGCCAAGGACGTGTTCGGCATCGGCCTGGAGTGGAAGACCGGCCTGCCGAACGCCGACGGCAAGGTGCCGGCGACGCCGGGCAGCAAGGACGAGCAGGCGATGAACTACATCGGCCAGGGCAAGGTCCAGATGAACCCGCTGGCCATCGCCTCGGTCACCGCCACCGTGCAGAACGGCGAGTTCAAGCAGCCGATCCTGGTCGCCGACCTGCCGCAGCAGAAGGCCGCCCGCCCGCTCTCCCCGGACGTGGCCGGCAAGCTGAAGGCGATGATGGCGGCCACCGCCACCGGCGGCACCGCCCAGGGCGTGATGGCCGGGATCACCGACAACGCGGGCGCCAAGACCGGCTCCGCCGAGGTCGCCGGGGTCGACGTCACCAACAGCTGGTTCACCGCCTACCGCGGCAACCTCGCGGTGGCCTCCGAGGTGCAGGGCGGTGGCCACGGCGTGGACGCGGCCGGCCCGGCCGTCGCCTCCATCCTGAAGGCCGCCGGCGGCCGCTGAGCCCCGGAGCCACGGCTCCTCCCGGCCCGCCCGGCCCCTCGGCCGGGCGGGCCCCGGCCTTTCCCGCTCGGCCCTCGGACCCTCGGGCCCTCAGGCCCTCGGCACGGCGGGCTGCGGTCTCCCCCGCACCCGGTCCGGCGGGGCGGGGCGCCGACTGCTCCAGCGTCCGGCCGCCAGCCGGGGCCAGATCACCAGCACCACCGGCAGGGCCAGGTACCCGAACCGCCCGGCCGGGGCGAGCATGAAGGCGATCGCGAGTCCGGCGGCCAGCAGGTCGGCCGCGCCGATCGCGGAGACCGGCGGCCGGGCCAGCAGCCAGATCGCCACCCCGACCAGGGCCACGGTCATCAGCGCGAGCGAGATCGCGTGCCCGGTCGGCCCGACGCCGGCCAGCACCTTGCCGGGCAGCGGGCTGCCCGCCGGGGTGCGGATCGCGGTCATCCCGAGCGGGAAGCGCACCACCTGCTCGCGCAGCGCGCCCGCATGGGCCAGCGCGGAGGGCAGGATCACGACGGTGCTCACACCGGCGCCGATCAGCGCGGTCCTGGCGGCGGGCCGGCGGCCGTACAGCCGCCAGAGCAGCAGGACGGCCACCGGCAGCGCGGGCCAGGCCGTCCACTTCAGGGTGCAGGCGAGGGCGAGCACCAGTCCGGCGCCGACCGTACGGTCCCGCTCGGCGAGCGCCATGGCCAGGCAGCAGACCCCGATCAGCGGCAGGTCCACCCCGCCGACCGCCAGGGCCAGCGCGATCAGCGGCGAGGCGGTGAGGACGGCCAGCGGCAGCAGCGGCGCGCGCGGGTCGCCGCTGCCGGGTCGGGCGGGCCGCAGCAGCCGCCAGGCGGCCAGCAGGCAGGCGAAGAAGGTCAGCGCGAACCAGATCCTGGCGTCCCCGGCGACCCGCGCGAAGGCGGTGGAGTCGCCGAGCAGCTGGCGCGGCATCCCGAACAAGGACATCGCCGGCAGGTACGGGTTGTAGTCGGTGACCACCACCGGGTGCGGCAGGTACGGGGTGCCGGTGGTGAGCAGCAGGTGGGCCGAGCGCTCGACCACCATGACCTCGGACTGGTGGCGGCCGGTCAGGGCGAGCAGTCCGAGCGGGGCCAGCACGGCGCCGGCCAGGGCGACCCCGGCGGCGGCACGGGCCGCGAAGCGCCGCGGCAGGGTCACGCAGAGCAGTCCGGCCAGGGCGTAGGCGGGGGCCGCGATCAGGCCCCACTGCCGCTGGTTGGGCAGGTCGGAGACGAGCGGGAAGGCGGCGGCCCAGCCGGCCGCGACCAGGCAGCCGAGCAGGTGGACGGTCCGCATCGAGGCGAGCCGGGCGAGTCCGGCGGCACTCAGCCGGTCGGGCGTGGGCGGAAACGTGCTCTCGCCGCGCTGCCGGGGGAAGGGCTGCACGGAGAAGCCGCGCGGCCGCCGCCCGGGTCCGGAGGACGCCTCGGTCGCGGGGGTCTGGGCCGGTGTTCTGCCCCGGCCGGTGAAGCGGCCGCGCGGGCGGAGGTAGCCGGGCGTGCGGGTGCTCACCATGGTGGAAGGTTATGGGCGGGGGCGGGGCGCTGTCGCCATGGTCTCGGACACCGGTCCGGCGATGGCGCGAAAAGGGCCGCCGGGTGTCGTGGCGGTCGGCGGCCCTTCACGTGGGATTCGTCTGCCGGTCAGTCGGCGGTGCGGTCGGAGCCGTCCGCGGGCACCGCCTGCCGCTCGGTCTGCCCCAGCCGGGAGTGCTTCATGCTGTACCCGAAGTAGACCACCACGGCGACGACGAGGGCGATCGCGCCGGCCCGGAAGGTGTCGGCGTGCAGGCCGGTGATCAGGTAGACGCAGAAGCCGATGCTGAGCAGCGGGACGACCGGGTAGCCGGGCACCCTGAAGCCGCGCGGCAGGTCGGGCTGGGTGCGGCGCAGCACGATCACGCCGACGGAGACCACCGAGAAGGCGATGAGCGTTCCGAGGCTGGTGATGTCGGCCAGGACCCGCAGCGGGATGAACGCGGCCAGCGCGCCCACGCCGAGGCCGACCACGATGGTGTTCCAGACCGGGGTGCCGGTGCGCGGGGAGAGCTCGGCGAAGCGCTTGGGCAGCATGCCGTCGCGGCCCATCGAGTACAGGATGCGGGTCTGGCCGTAGATCACCACGAGGGTGACGCTGAAGATCGAGAGGACCGCGCCGATCGCGAAGAGCATCGCGGGCCAGCTCTGGCCGGTGATGTTCTGGAGGATCTGGGCGAGGCCGGCCTCCTGGCCGTCGAACTTCTGCCAGGGCTGGGCGCCGACCCCGGCGAGCGCGACCAGGATGTAGAGCAGGGTCACCACGACCAGCGAGATGATGATCGCCAGCGGCAGCGTGCGGCGCGGGTTCTTGACCTCCTCGCCGGCGGTGGACACCGCGTCCAGGCCGATGAACGAGAAGAAGATGCTGGACGCGGCGACCTGCACGCCGCCGATGCCGAGCGGCATGAACGGGGTCAGGTTGCCGGACTGGAAGCCGGTGAGCGCGATGCCGATGAACAGCAGCAGGATCACGATCTTGGTCGCGACCATGGCCGCGTTGACCTTCACCGACTCGCTCACGCCGCGGACCAGCAGGACGCAGACCATGAGGACCAGCAGCAGGGCCGGCAGGTTGAACCAGTGGGTGGCGTCCGGCGCGCCGGACAGCTGCTCGGGGATGCTGACCCCGAAGGCCAGGTCGAGGAACTTGTTCAGGTACTCGGCCCAGCTGACCGCGATCGCGGAGGCGGAGACGCCGTACTCCATCAGCAGGCAGATGCCGACGCCGAAGGCGACGCCCTCGCCGAGGGTGGCGTAGGCGTAGGAGTACGAGGAGCCGGAGACCGGGATCGCGGAGGCCATCTCGGCGTAGCAGAGCGCGGTGAGGCCCGCGGTGACCGCGGCGATCACGAAGGACAGGATGACGGCCGGGCCGGCCGAGGGCACCGCGGTGTTCAGCACGAAGAAGATGCCGGTGCCGATGGTGGCGCCGATGCCGATCGAGGAGAGCTGCCACAGGCCGATCGAGCGGCGCAGGTGGATGCCGGAGCGCCCGCCCTCCTCGGGCGCACCGGCCGGGAGGGCGTCCCTGCCTTCGGATTCCGCGATCAGTGTCGAGACGGGCTTGCGTCGCAGCAGACGCGCACCGATGGTGTTGCTGGCCAAAACTGCGGTCCTTCTGGGCGGGGAGGGTGTCCTGGCATTCGGTCACCCGACGTGCCAGGGGGTGTCATCGGGGACCAACCGAACAAACATGGGACAGTACCCCGCGAAAACACCAGTGTCGCAAACGAACAGTCCCAACCGGCGCATTGTCCGAATTGGCGCATATCGATGTACATACCGGACACTTCGTAGACGGCATATTCACCTCCAGGACGTTAAAGCAGCAGCTCAGCCCGCCGGTGGAGGTCATCCGCCGAGCACCGCCCGCATCACCGACCGGGCGATCGGCGCGGCCAGCGCGCCACCCGTGACGTCCGTGGCGTCACTGTCCGCGACCACCACGGCCACCGCGACGGGCGGCACCGCGGCCGAGCCGGCCGGCGCCGCCCAGGAGATGAACCAGGCGTACGGCGTCCCGCTGTTGTCCACCCCGTGCTGGGCCGTCCCGGTCTTGCCGCCGACCACGGCCCCGGCGATCCTGGCGTTGCCGCCGGTGCCGTTCTCCACCACGTCGGTCATCAGCTTCCGCACCTGTCCGGCCACCGCCGGGGTCGTCGCCCGCCGGTACACGGACGGCTTCATCAGCTGCACGGTGGTGCCGTCGCTCCTGGTCAGCCGGTCCACGAGCTGGGGACGCATGACCGTCCCGTCGTTGGCGATCCCGGCCGCGACCATCGCCATCACCAGCGGGGTGGCCGCCGTGTCGAACTGCCCGATCGAGGAGAGCGCCAGCTGCGAGTCGTCCGTCCGGGTGTCGAAGTTCGACCGGGCCGCGCGCACCGGGACGTCCAGCTTCGCGTCGTTGAAGCCGAAGTTCCCGGCCGTCTCCGCCATCCGGTCCGACCCGGTCCGCACCCCCAGGTAGCCCAGCACGCTGTTGCAGCTGGCGGTCATCGCGGCGGCCAGCGACAGGCCCGCCCGGTCGCAGGACGAGGTGTCGTTGACCAGCGGCGTGGTCGTCCCCGGCAGCACGTACGGGAAGGGCGCCCCGGTCGGCGCGTCGAGGTCGGTGACCACCCCGCCGGCCAGCGCCGCCGCGGCGGTGACCACCTTGAAGGTCGAGCCCGGCGGGTAGGTCTGGCGCAGCGCCCGGTTGAGCATCGGCTCGTCGGCGTCGGCCTGGAGGCGGTTCCAGGCCTCCTGGTCGGCGGCGCCGTGCCCGGCGAAGGCGCCCGGGTCGTAGGAGGGCGTACTGGCCAGCGCCAGGATCCGCCCGGTGGCCGGCTCGATCGCGGCGACCGCGCCCTTCTGGCTGCCGAGCCCGCTCATCGCGGCCTCCTGGGCGGCCCGGTCCAGCGTGGTGTACACGTCCCCGCCGGGGTTCTGCCGGCGGGCGACCGCGTCCCAGACCGACCAGCCCGCCAGCCGGCCGTCGGTGCCGGTCAGCAGCTCGTCCTCGGTCCCCTCCAGCTGGGTGGTGCCGTACGCCTGCGAGGCGAAGCCGGTGACCGCCGCGTACGTCGGGCCGTCGGAGTAGCGGCGCTTGTACGCGTACCGGCCGCCGGTCGGCTCGGAGCCGGTGACCGGTTCCGTACCGACCACGATGTCGCCGCGCGGCTGGGCGTACCGCTCGATGGTCAGCCGCTGGTTGGCGCTGTTGCGGCCGAGGTCCCTCGCCTGGAACACCTGCACCCTGGTGGCCTGCGCGCACAGCGCCGCGACCAGCAGCAGGCAGAAGGTGCCCGCCCGGCGCCCGGTGACCGAGATGCCGGGCAGCCCCTGCGGGCCGTTGCCCCCGGGCCTGGTGCGCGCCATCAGGCCTCCCCCGGCACGGGCCTGCGCGCGATGTCGCTCATCCTCACCAGCAGCGCGACGATGATCCAGTTGGTGACCACCGAGGAGCCGCCCTGGGCGATGAACGGCATGGTCATCCCGGTCAGCGGGATCAGCGCGAGCACCCCGCCCGCCACCACGAACACCTGGAGGCCGACGATCGCGGCCAGCCCGATCGCCAGCAGCCGGCCGAACGGGTCACGCAGCGCGATGCCCGTCCTGAAGCCCCGCGAGACCAGCGCCGCGTACAACAGGAACACCGCGATCAGCCCGGCCAGCCCGAGCTCCTCGCCGATGGTGGCCAGGATGAAGTCCGACTTGGCGGCGAAGCCGATCAGCACCGAGTGCCCGTTGCCGAGCCCGGTGCCCAGCTCGCCGCCCCAGGCGAACGCGAACAGCGACTGGGCGATCTGGTTGGCGCCCTTCCCCGCCGCGATCGAGCCCAGCGGGTCCAGCCAGTCCGCGACCCGGCTGTGCACGTGCGGCGAGAGCCACCCCACCGTCACCGCCCCGACCGCGGCCAGGCCCAGCCCGATCGCGATCCAGCCGGTGCGCGCGGTGGCCACGTAGAGCATCACCACGAACAGGCCGAAGAAGAGCAGCGAGGTGCCGAGGTCCGTCTCCAGCACCAGGACGCCGACGAACGCCGCCCAGATCAGCAGCACGGGCCCCAGCACCCGCCCGCGCGGCAACTGCCAGCGCCAGACCCGGCGGCCGGTCAGCGCCAGCGCGTCCCGGTGCACCGCCAGGTAGGCCGCGAAGAAGACGGCCAGCAGGATCTTGGCGAACTCCCCCGGCTGGAAGGAGAACGGCCCGGCCACGATCCAGATCCGGGAGCCGTACACCGGCGGGAAGAAGATCGGCAGCACCAGCAGCACCAGCGCCACCAGCGCCCCGCTGTAGGCGTAGCGCCGCAACCGCCGGTGGTCCCGCACCAGCAGCACCACCGCGATGAACAGCGCGACCCCCAGGGCCGACCAGAGCAGCTGGGTGGAGGCGGCGCCCCGCCCCGGGGTGGCCCGGTCGAGCCGGTAGATCACCACCAGCCCGATCCCGTTCAGCAGCACCGCGATCGGCAGCAGCAGCGGGTCCGCGAACCCGGCCCGCCACCGGACGACGGCGTGCGCCGCCAGGGCGAGCACCCCGAGCGCCGCGCCGTACTCGGCCGCGTCGGCCGGGACGCGGCCGTCCAGGTTGACGCCGACCTCGACGTAGCCGAACACGGCGGTCAGGACGGCGGCGACCACCAGCACCAGCTCGGTGGTGTGCCTGGTCGGCACCGGCCGGCGCGGCCCGGCGGCGGATCTCGGCGCGGTGGAGGGTGTCGCCACGGACCGTCCTGGGGGAGCGAAGGGCCCGGCGCCGCCGGCCGGGGGATGCCGGTCGGGGCGGACCGGGCGACGGGGGCCGGTCCGCCCCGACGGGAGCGGCGGTCAGGCGGAGCGGGTCAGACGGCGGTCTGGGCGCGGGAGGCGTCGACGGTCGCCTTCAGTTCGGCCTCGGCCTCGGCCGAGAGCGAGGTCTGGATGATCCGGCCCCCGTGGCGGGCCAGCGCCGGGACGACCTTGTCGGCGGTCGCCTTGCGCACCAGCAGGAAGACGGCGGCGGTACCCGGCTGGAGGTGCTCGCCCACCTGGCGCATGAAGTCGTCGTCCACCCCGATGTCGGTGGAGGCGCCGATCGCCGCCCCGGTGGCGCCGCCGACCGCCGCGCCCACCAGGGGCATGAAGAAGAGCAGGCCGATGACCCCGCCCCAGAGCGCCCCGCTCGCGGCGCCCGCACCGGTGGTGCTGACCTGCTGGTGCAGCTTGATCCTGCCGTCCGGGCGACGCTCGACGACGACCGCGTCCTCCAGCTCGATCAGCTTCTGCTTCTGCAGCCCGACCGCTTCGTCGCGCACCGCCTGGGCGGTGGCGAGGTCCGGGTAGGCGATCGCGAAGAGGTTGCTCACTGCGGGGTCCTTCCAGGGTGTCGGACAGGCCGGCCGGGTCCGGCCGCCGAGGCGGTGGCACCGGTGGCCTGATTCGTCACCCTAACGAGTGCTATGCATATGTATCGACTCTTCGCTGCGGTGTGTCCGCCATTGCCGGAATCGGCCGCTCCCGCCGACTCCTGCCGGACCGTCACTCCGGCCGCCGCCCGGCCAGCACCGCCACCCCGGCACCGGCCGCGGCCAGCAGGACGACGGCGAGCAGCAGGCTCGTCCACGGCACGGCGATCCGGCCCGTCCTGGCCGCCGACACCAGGCCGCTCACCGCCGCGTTGGCCGGCGAGGCCGGCACCACCACCAGCAGCGTGGCCAGCGCCAGCGTCGCGGGGATGCCGTACTGCGGACGGACCGGCACCGGACGGTTCGCCAGCGCCCCGGCCAGCACCCCCAGCAGCGCGCAGACCACCGAGGCCGTCAGCCCGGCGAGCACCGCCGACCAGGCCTCCGGGTGCCGCGGCGCCCCCGGGTCGGCCACCGCCCCGCTGGTCCACCACACCACCGCCACCTGACCGACCGCCGGCACCAGCGACGCCGTCAGCGCCGCCAGCAGCGCGCCCAGGTGCACCCGGACCGGGCCCGCCGCCGCCACCAGACAGGCCCGCGAGGCCGGCGGCTCCGCACCCAGCACACCGCGCACGTACCAGGCACTCACCGGCAGCAGCGCCCCCGCACCGAGGCCGAGGCTGCCCAGCAGCGGGTCGCCCGCCGCCACCCCGACCACCATCAGCAGCGCGTACGCCAGGAACGGCGGCAGCCAGGCGTGCGAGCGCAGCAGGAGCTCCAGGTGGTACCGGGTCAGCGCGCCGATCCGCGCCGTCACCGCTCCCCCTCCCCGAGCCGGCGCACCGCCAGCACCCGGACGGCCGGGCGGCCCAGCAGCAGCCGGCGCAGCAACGCGTCCGAGTGCGCGGCCGGCACCACCAGCCGCACCGCCGTCCCGGCCAGCGCGGTGACCTCCGGCGCCCCCGGCAGCGGCGCGGACAGCGGGGCACCGTCGGGGACGTCCACCTCGACCGCCATCACCGGTCCGCCGTCCCGCACCGGCTCCGCCGCCCGCGCCTCGACGGCCCGCACCGCGCCGTCCGTGCCGACCAGGTAGGCGGCGCTGGTCAGCCCGGCCAGCCGGGCCGGGTCGTGATCGACGAACAGCACCGTGCCGCCCGCCGCCGCCCGCTCGGCGGCCGCCTCGTCCAGCACCGCCCTGGCCTCCGGGTCCAGCCCGGTCCAGGCCTCGTCCAGCAGCAGCACCCGCGCCTCGGGAAGCAGCGCCTGGGCGACCGCGACCTTCTGGCAGGTGCCCTTCGACAGCCGGCTCAGCGGCGTGCCCGCCCGGTCCGCGATGCCGAACCGGTCCAGCCACTCCCCCGCCCGCTGCCGGGCCCGCTCCGCCGACAGCCCGTGCACCCGGCCCACCCGCAGCAGGTAGGAGGCGGCGTCGAACGGCAGCGCCGGAGGGAAGCGCTCGGGCACGTACGCCGTCGCTCCCGGCCGCACCACCCGGCCCGTGCTCGGCCGCTCGATCCCGGCGGCCAGCCGCAGCAGCGTCGACTTGCCGCTCCCGTTCCGCCCGGCGATCCGCACCAACTCACCCGGCCCGACGGCCAGGTCGACCCCGCGCAGGATCCAGGGCCCGCCCCGCCCGTACCGTTTCCCGACCGCTGTCAGCTCCATCACGCCCCCGCTCCGGCCCGTTGCCCACAGCAGGCTATCCAGCCCGGGTAGGACCGGCGTGAGCATCGACTCCCCCTTCACGCGCCGGAGTTCACGCCCGAGCGGGTCGAGGCACGATCCGGGCTCGTTTCGCCACGGCGAACTGATGATCCCTAGGATCGGCGGGTGACTACCGGACGACGACCACAGACCAGGCTCGGCAGCCTGCTGGCGGCACTGGCGATAACGGGAGCCTCGCTGCTCCTCGGCCTGCCCGCCCACGCCGACGAACCATCAGCCGGCGCCGCCACCGCGCCCAGGGAGGCCCCCCGGGTCGATCTCGTCCTGGACGTCAGCGGCTCCATGCGCGAGGCCGACATCCAGGGCAAGAGCCGCATCTCGGTGGCCCAGCAGTCGCTGAACGAGGTGATCGACGCGCTGCCCGCGGAGACCGAGTTCGGCATCCGCACCCTCGGCGCGACCTACCCCGGCAACGACAAGGCCCAGGGCTGCCTGGACACCAGGCAGCTCTACCCGGTCGGCAAGACCGACAAGGTCGAGGCCAAGACCGCCGTCGCCACCCTGCGGCCCACCGGCTTCACCCCGATCGGCCTGGCCCTGCGCGGCGCCGCCCAGGACCTCGGCAAGGGCGAGACCACCCGCCGGGTGGTGCTGATCACCGACGGCGAGGACACCTGCACCCCGCCCGACCCCTGTGACGTCGCCCGCGAGCTCGCCTCCCAGGGCATCCACCTGGTGGTCGACACCCTGGGCCTGGCCCACGACGACAAGACCCGCCAGCAGCTGCTCTGCATCGCCAACGCGACCGGCGGCACCTACACCGACGTGCGCACCCAGGAGCAGCTCACCGACAAGGTGAAGCAGCTGGTCGACCGCTCCAACGACACCTACACGGTGGCCCCGGTCAAGACCGCCGGCACCGACAAGTGCGAGAACGCCCCCGTGCTCGCCCCCGGCGTCTACACCGACCGCGAGAAGTTCTCCGAGCACCGCGTCTACAAGGTCCCGGTCAAGTCCGGCCAGGAGCTGCGCGCCTCCGTCAGCGTCGCCCTCGACCGGCCGGTGGCCAGGGACTACGGAGTGCTGCTCCAGGCCACCAGCGCGACCGGGCAGGAACTGGTCCGCGGCACCGACGCCGGCAGCGGCCGCACCGACGTGGCCTCCACCGGCCTGCGCTGGTCCACCGACGACTCCAAGGGCTACGTCACCGCGAGCCCCACCGCCTCGAAGGACTCCAAGGAGAAGCCGGAGACCACCGTCTGCCTGGTCGTCAGCAACTCGCTGGCCCCGCAGGCCGGCGTCCAGGCCGACCCCGGCCTGCCGCTGGAGCTGACCGTCGACCTGGCCTCCGCCTCGCCCGCGCCCGAGGGCGCCGCGATGGGCCTGGGCCGCGGCTGGATCCTGCTGCTCACCCTCACCCTGGCCGGTCTGGCCTTCGGCCTGCTCTTCGGCTGGATCGCACGCTGGCGGATCAGCGTCTGGCGGGAGAACTGACCATGCGTACGACGCTTCGCGGCGCCCTCGCCGCCCTCGCCCTGCTGCCCGCGCTCGCCCTGGGCACGCCGGCCGCCTCGGCCGCCTCGCCGTCCCCCACGGCCGGCACGAGCGGCACCCCGGCCCCGGCGACCAAGGCCGGCACCTCCTTCCTGACCGCGGTCAACCTGTCCCCCGGCCAGGACGCCAACGTCTCCGTCTCCACCGGTGACTACCTGTACTGGGCGTTCGGCGCCTCCGAGGGCCAGACCCCGACGGTCGGCCTGACCGTCAACCTGGCCCCGGCCGCCGACCGGCACGGCCCGCAGACCTGGTCCGTCGAGGTCTTCGACGGGCTGCGCCGCCGCCAGTCGTGCACGGCGGGCACCCAGAACGCCACCGCCGACCAGAGCGCCGGCACCCTGGCGCTGAACTGCACCCTGCGCGAGGTCCGCACCTGGGCCGAGCCGTGGTCCGGCGACCCGCTGCCCGGCACCTACTACGTGCGGCTGTCGGTCAACGACGTCCCGCAGCCCGACCTCGGTCTGGCCTCCTCGGTCCGGCTGCACGTCACGGCCAAGGGCGACGCCGACAACGCCCAGCCCGAGGGCGGGGAGCTGAAGGCCCCGCTGGTCCCGCCGGCCGGCGGCGGGGCGAGCACCGCCAAGGCGGCCGCCCCGGTGGCGCCGGAGGAGCACTGGTACACCGGCTGGTTCTCCGGCTGGAACAGCCGCTGGTACTGGACGATCGGCGGCGGCTTCCTGGCCGCGCTGGCCGGCGTCCTCGGCTACAACCTGACCCGCCACCCGCGCGGGCAGCGGCCGGGCCGCTACGGCGCCGTCCCGGCCCAGGGCGCCCACCAGAGCGGCAGCTACACGGGCTCGGACCGCCCCTGAGGCACCCGGGAGGGCCGGCCGGACGTCGTTCCGGCCGGCCCTCCCGCATGTCCGGACCCACCCGGCTCCGGCCCGGCGGCCACCGGCGCCCCGGCCCCGCCGCCGGTGCCGGTGCCGTCCACGGCCTGCCGCCGGGCCCGGTACAGCCGCACGCCCAGGACGGCCAGGACGGCGATCGCGATCGACGGGTAGACCGCGCCGGGCAGCTGCCAGTACCAGGCGACCCCGCGGCCCCACCGCATGGAGAACGGCACCCTCCACATGGCGTGGGAGAGGAACACCAGCACGGTCAGGCCGAACAGCACCTGGCGGACCCTGCTCCCGGCCTCCGACGCCAGCAGGGCGATGAGCGGGACGCACCAGACCCAGTGGTGGGTCCAGCTGATCGGCGAGACCAGCAGCGCGGTGAGCGCGGCGCAGACCGCCCCCCAGGCGTCGGCCCTGCACAGCACCCGCGCCGAACGCCCGGCCGTCACCGCCACCCCGAGCCCGAGCGTCCCGGCCAGCGCCGGGGCGACGAGCCCGACCAGCCCGGGGTCACCGGCGTCGAGCAGCCGGCAGACGGCTCCGCGCAGCGACTGGTTGTCCACCAGGACGGGCGAGCCGACCCGGCCCGGGTCCCAGAGGTAGCCGGTCCAGAACCCGTACGAGGCGTCCGGCAGCACGGCCCAGCCGGTCAGGCCGGCCGCCAGGAAGGCGCCGGCCGAGACCAGGGCGGCCCGGACCCGGCCGGTCAGGAGCAGGTAGACGGCGAACAGGCCGGGGGTGATCTTGACGGCGGCGGCCAGGCCGATGCCCAGGCCCTTGCGGCGGTCGCGGTCCGGGCGGGTCAGGTCCCACAGGACCAGGCAGAGGATGCCGAGGTTGACCTGGCCGTACCGGAAGGTGGTGAAGACCGGCTCCAGCCAGATGCCGAGGCCGGTCGCCAGGACCACCACGGCCGCGCGGTGCCGCCCCGGCCGGCCGGCCAGTTCGAGCGACAGGTGGACGGCCGTCGCGAGCAGCGCGTAGTTCAGGAGCATCACCAGGACGCGCAGGGTGCTCACGTCGAACCAGGTGCTCGGCACGAAGAGCAGCGCGGCGAACGGCGGGTAGGTGGCCGGCAGGTCCCAGCCGGGCAGCCGCATCGCGTACAGGTCCTCGCCGCGGACGACGGCCCCGCCCTCGGCCCGGTAGACCAGCATGTCGACCATGGTGGCCCCGAGGGTGTGCCGGAACCAGGCGAACACCGCCAGTGACACGGCCGCCACGCAGACGGCGGGGAGGATCCGGGAACCCGGCCCGCCGGCTCCCGCGGCGCCGCCGGACCCCTCCGGGCCCGACCGCCGGGCCCACCGCTTCAGACCGAACTCGCGCACCGCGCTGGCACCCCGTCGAGATGGACCGGATCGTCTCCTCGCCAGCCTCCGGGCCCGCCCGCCGCGACCGGCGCCCCTGGAGCCCAAACGGCGTCAGAATCGAACCCGGAAGGGTGGTGTGATCTCCCCCACAGCCGGCCGCGGCCACCCGCGACCACCCCGGAATCGCCCCAGCCGCCCGGCCCGGATCCCAAAACGCGAAATCCCCCCGGGAGTTGCCTCCCGGGGGGATTTCGTCGACCGGCTGAGCCGGCCTGTTGGGTGGAGCTGAGGGGATTCGAACCCCTGACCCCCTCGATGCGAACGAGGTGCGCTACCGGACTGCGCCACAGCCCCAACGAGAAGAAACTCTAGCACCTTTCGAAGGTGGTCCGTGACCACCCCCCGACCGCACTGCTGGTCGGGGGGTGGCCGGCCCTCATTCGTTGGCCGCGCGCGGGCGCGACTCGGGAGCCTGCGGCTCGGCGTACTGGTCGAACAGCGGGGTCTTGCGGGACTCGGCGGGGCGGCCCGCGGTCCAGGTGCCGGGAGCCGACAGGTCGAGGCCGCGGGAGACCCGGGGGGCGACCGGAGCGGTCACGTAGGTCGGCAGCGGGACGGGCACCGGCTCCCAGGAGTCCGGGCCGGCCGCACCGCGTTCACGCATGCCGTCGACCCACTCCTCGTGCTCGGTCGCCTCGGCCACCGCGGACGCCGAGGACACCGAGGACACCGAGGACACCGAGACGGTGACCTGCTCGGGGTCGGCGGCCAGCCGCAGGTGCGGACGGCGCGCGGACCGCTTCCCGGCGGGCGCGGCCCGGACGGGCTCCGCGGCGGCGGCAGGGGCCTCGGCGGGGGCGCCGTCGGGCGCCGGAGCTTCGGCCCGCTGCTGCTCGCGCTTGCGCAGCCGCTCGGCCGCCTGCGCCGCCCGGACCCGGTCGAGCTTCACCTCGTACCGCTGGCGCTCCAGCTTGCGCAGGTGGCCGATGTAGAAGGTGAGGAGGACCGCGGGGACCGCCGGGACCCAGAGGAAGGTCAGCCCGGCCACCGCGGCGACCACCGCGCCGAGCGCGAAGGAGAAGAAGAGGGCGGTGACCATCCGGCGCCGCCGGGCCAGCAGTCTCGCCCGGCGGTCGATGCCGGCCCTCGGGGCGGGGGCCGGCCGCTCGGCCGGGCGCTGTGCCGGGGGTTCGGGCTCCCGCGCGGGGTCGCCTGAGGCGGCCCCGTCCCGTTCGGGAGGACCGTCGTCGTTCTGCTCGTCGTCACGCGGTTCGTCGCCCAGGGCCCGGGCTGCCCGCCGCTCCAGCCCCGAACGCCCGGCCAGCAGGCGGATGGCGGTGCTGAAGCGTTCCGTCGGGCGCGCCTCGTTGAGTTCGTCCTGCCTGCGGAGCCACATCGGCACCAGATAGGCGGCCCAGGCCCCTACGATGACGGCGTAGATAAGGCCGCTACTGCTCACGATTCACACCGTACGGGCGCACGGGAAGGCCTGGCAGCAATTTGGTGCGGCGTGTCGTGTGATCAAGCTGATTCTCCGACTATTTTGCCGCTATTTGTGGGGGTCCGGTGCCCTGCCGATGCCATATCGATATTTCTTTCGAACATATATTCAATTACGTGGCTCGCACCCGGAACTGAGCGCCCGCCAGCGCTCCAGCATCCCCTCCGGGACCTCCTCGTCGGTCAACGCGTAGACGAGGTGGTCGCGCCAGTCGCCGTCGATGTGCAGATAGCGCGGACGGATTCCCTCCGAACGGAAGCCGAGCTTTTCCACCACCCGCCGGCTCGGGCGGTTCTCCGGACGGATGCAGACCTCGATCCGGTGCAGTCCGAGCGTACGGAAGCAGTGGTTCACCGAGAGCGCCACGGCGGTCGGGATGATGCCCCGGCCGGCCACCCCCTCGTCCACCCAGTACCCGATGTTCGCCGAGCACATCGATCCCCAGGTGATCCCGCCGACGGTCAGCTGGCCGACCAGCTGCCCCTTGTGGAGCACGACGAAGGGCAGCATCCGGCCCGCCGAGGCCTCGCCGCGCAGGAAGCGGACCATCTGCCGGTACGTCGGCCTCGGGCCCGCCGCCCGGCCGGCCGGGCCGGGCGGCACGGTGGCCTCCCAGCGGCGCAGCCAGTCCCGGTTGCGGCGGCTCACCTCCTGCCACTCGCGCTGGTCGCGGGCCCTGATGGGGCGCAGCACGACCTCCCCCTCGCGGAGTTCTACCGGCCAGCCGGCGTTCAGTGCGCGCTCCCGGTTGCTGGGTCGTCGGGCCGGGGGTGGTCCCCGCCGCCGAGCTGGTCGACGGCGTGGGCGAGCAGCGGCTCCAGGACGGCCAGGCCGTCCTTGACGCCGCCGGTCGAGCCCGGCAGGTTGACGATCAGGGTACGTCCGGCGAGCCCGGCGAGCCCGCGGGAGAGCGCCGAGGTCGGCACCTTCTCGCGACCGTACGCACGGATGGCCTCGGCGATCCCGGGGACCTCGCGGTCGATCACCCGGGCGGTCATCTCGGGGGTGAGGTCCATCGGCGAGATGCCGGTACCGCCGGTGGTCAGCACCACGTCGTAGCCGGCCGCGACGGCCTCGCGCAGCACGGCCTCCACCGGCTCGCCGTCCGGGACGACCCGGGGGCCGTCGGCGGTGAAGCCCATCGCGGTCAGGCCGGCCACCAGCAGCGGGCCGCCCCTGTCCTGGTAGACCCCGGCCGAGGCCCGGTTGGAGACGGTGACGGCGAGCGCTCTCATGCGCCCACCTCGGGGGCGAACCAGTCGCCGCTCTTGCCGCCGGTCTTGCTCAGCACCCGGACGGACTCGATCGTGGCACCCTTGTCCACCGCCTTGACCATGTCGACCACGGTCAGCGCGGCCACCGCGACGGCGGTCAGCGCCTCCATCTCGACGCCGGTGCGGTCGGCGGTCTTCACGGTGGCGGTGATCTCGACCGCGTCGTCCGCGACCGCGAGGTCGACCTTGACCCCGGAGACGGCGATCGGGTGGCAGAGCGGGATCAGGTCCGGGGTCTTCTTGGCGCCCATGATCCCGGCGATCCGGGCCACCGCGAGGGCGTCGCCCTTGGGCACGCCCTCGCCGCGCAGCAGCTCGACCACCTGCGGGGAGACCCGCACCCGGCCGGCCGCCACGGCGGTGCGCGCGGTGGTGGCCTTCTCGGAGACGTCGACCATGCGGGCCGCGCCCTGGTCGTCGACGTGGGTGAGGCGGTCGCCGGGGGGAGGTGTCGTCACGGGTAACTCCAGAGGCGCGCAGGTCGAATACCGCGCTACCGTACCGTTCCCCGGTCCTGAGACCCGATCAGGAGTCCAGCAACACCACGTCGACCTCGCTGCCCGCGGGCAGCGCGGTGACGTCCTCGGGGACGGTGATCAGGCAGTCCGCCCGGGCCAGCGCGCCGACCAGGTGCGATCCGGCGCCGCCCACGGGCTCGACCGTGCCGTCCGCCGCCGAGTACCGGCCGCGCAGGAACTGCCGGCGCCCCGCCGGGGAGCGCAGTGCCGCCGGGCAGAGCGCGCGGACCACCGGGCGGTGCACCTCGGCGGCGCCGAGCATGGTGCGGATGACCGGGCGGACGAAGAGCTCGAAGGAGATGTAGGCGCTCACCGGGTTGCCGGGCAGGGCGAGCAGCGGCACCCCGGCCGCGCCGCCGATCCGGCCGAAGCCCTGCGGCTTGCCGGGCTGCATCCGCAGCCTGCGGAAGTCCACGCCCCCGTAGGACTCGAAGACCTCCTTGACCACGTCGTACGCGCCGACGCTGACCCCGCCGCTGGTGACGATCAGGTCGGCCCGGCCGAGCTGGTCCTCCAGGACGGCGCGCAGCCGGTCGGCCTCGTCCGGGACGGCGCCGACCCGGTAGGCGATGGCGCCGGCCTCCTGGGCGGCCGCGGTGAGGGTGAAGCTGTTGGAGTCGGTGATCCGTCCCGGGCCGACCGGCTCGCCGGGCTGGACCAGCTCGCTGCCGGTGGAGAGCACCACGACCCGGGGGCGCGGGCGGACCTTCACGGTGGCCCGGCCGATCGCGGCGAGCAGGCCGAGCTGGGCGGGGCCGAGCCGGGTGCCGGCGTCCAGCACCCGGTCGCCGGCCGTGACGTCGCTGCCGCGGCGGCGGATGTGCGCGCCCTCGGCGACCGGGCGCAGGACCCGGACCTCCTCGTCGGGGACCGGTGCGGTCATCGCGGCGGCGGCGACCCCGGTGCCGGTGCCGCCGTCGGTCCACTCGACCGGGGCGACGGCTCTGGCGCCGGGCGGCAGCGGGGCGCCGGTCATGATCCGGGCGGCCTGGCCGGGACCGACCCTGGGCAGCTCCTCGGCGCCGGCGGCGATGTCGCCGACCACCGAGAGCACCGACGGGTAGGTGTCGGTGGCGCCCTCGGTGTCCGCGGTGCGGACCGCGTAGCCGTCCATCGAGCTGTTGTCGAAGGGCGGCAGGTCGCCGTCGGCGACCACGTCCTCGTCGAGCCGGCAGCCCTGGGCGTCGAGCAGTTGGAGCTCGATCGCGGGCAGCGGGCCGACCGAGGCCAGCACGTCGGCGAGGTGCTCGTCCACCGTCCAGAGGCGAGCCGCCGGGGCCGGGTCCGCTCCGGCGTCGCAGCAGGCGCTGGGCGTGGTGCTGTGCTCGGTGGACCCGGTCATCGGCGGCTCGCTCTCTGTCGTGGTCGGTGCTGCGTCAGTCCTGCATCTCGGTACCGACGTACTCCCGCAGCCAGGTGCGGAACTCCGGGCCCAGGTCGTCGCGTTCGGCGGCGAGGCGGACGATGGCGCGCAGGTAGTCGGCGCGGTCGCCGGTGTCGTAGCGGCGGCCCTTGAAGAGCACGCCGTGCACCTGGCCGCCGTCCGCCGGCTCGCGGGTGGCCAGCTCGCGCAGGGCGTCGGTGAGCTGGATCTCGCCGCCGCGGCCGGGCGGGGTCTCCCGCAGCACGTCGAAGACCAGCGGGTCGAGGACGTAGCGGCCGATCACCGCGTAGTTCGACGGGGCCTCGCCGGGCTCGGGCTTCTCGACCAGGTCGGTCACCTGGAAGACGTCCTCGCCGAAGCCGTTCGCCTTGACGGCGGCGCAGCCGTAGAGGTGGATCTGGGCGGGGTCGACCTCCATCAGGGCGACGACCGAGCCGCCGAGCTCCTGCTGCACCTCGATCATCCGGGCGAGCAGCGGGTCACGCGGGTCGATCAGGTCGTCGCCGAGCAGGACGGCGAAGGGCTGGCCGGCGACGTGCTGCTCGGCGACCGAGACGGCGTGGCCCAGGCCCTTCGGGTCGCCCTGGCGGACGTAGTGCATGTTGGCGAGCTCGACGGACTCGCGGACCCTGGCCAGGCGCTGCTCGTCGCCCTTGCGGACCAGCAGCTCCTCCAGCTCGTAGGCGCGGTCGAAGTGGTCCTCCAGGGCGCGCTTGTTGCGGCCGGTGACCATCAGTATGTCGGACAGGCCCGCGGCGGAGGCCTCCTCGACGACGTACTGGATCGCCGGCTTGTCAACGACCGGGAGCATCTCCTTCGGGGTGGCCTTGGTCGCCGGGAGGAAGCGGGTGCCCAGTCCGGCCGCGGGTACCACGGCCTTGGTAACCGGAACTCGGGAGTTCGTCGTCGTCATGCGTACACCTTACTCAGGCACGTTTTCGCCCGGCCGGGCGCAGTCGGACGGACGGACCGCTAGGAGAGCACGTCGCGGGGCCCGGCCACGGTGGCGGGCGATGCGCCCGGACGGTCGGGTTCGGTGTCCGGCCCGTGATCGGGGGTGCGGTCGGCCGGTTCGGGGCGGTCGGCGCGACGCGGCTCGGCGTCCGTGGCGGGTGCCGAGAGCCGCCAGCAGTCGCCGCCGGCGTCCCGGGCGGCGGCCAGCGCCCGGTCGGCGGCGCGCAGCAGGACGGCCGCGTGGGTGCCGTCCTCGGGCAGGACGGCGATGCCCGCGGCGGCGGTCAGGCCGTTGCCGTCGGCGGGGCGGGACTCGCGCGGACCGGAGGACCAGTCCAGCAGCAGGTGCCGGCGGACCGACCAGACCAGCCGTTCGGCGACCTGCGCGGCGCCCTCGGCGCCGGTGTCCGGCAGCACCACCAGGAACTCCTCGCCGCCGTACCGGCCGAGGGTGTCGGCCCGGCGGATCTCCATCGCGAGCCGCTGGGCGAGGTCGCGCAGCACCGCGCCCGACCTGGCCCTGCCGTGCTCGGCGACGACCGCGTCGAAGCCGGTGATGGCCAGCATCAGCACGGCGAGCGGGCGCGGCCCCTCGGCCTGCTCGGTGTGCTCGGCGCGGCGGGCCCGTTCGATCTCCCGGTCGAGGGTGAGCTGGAGGTGGCGGTAGTTCCACACGCCGGTGAGCGGGTCGCAGGAGGCGGTGCGCTCCAGTTCGGCGCAGCGGTCCTCCAGCTCGGCGATCCGGCCGCGCAGCCGCTCCGCCCCGGCGGCGGCCCCGGCCCGCTCCCGCCGGCCGCGCACTCCGAGGACGGCGGCACCGGCCAGTGCGGGGGCGCTCAGCCCGGCCAGGGCCTGGACCAGCAGCGGGGTGGTCAATGGGGGCGCCCTTTCGCGTGTCAGGCTCTGCGCGTCGACGGTGCGGAGACCAGGAGGATCGGATGCACAACGAGAAGAGCGGCCTGAGGACACGGCTGTTGACGCGACGGCGCGAGCTGGCCGCCGGGGAGCGCGCCGCGGCGGCCGACGCGCTGGCCGGGCACGCCGGGGAGCTGGCCGGTCCCGGTGCCACGGTGGCCGCGTACGTCTCGGTGGGCTCCGAGCCGGGGACGCGGCCGCTGCTGGACGCCCTGCGGGAGCGCGGGGTGCGGGTGCTGCTGCCGGTGCTGCTGCCGGACAACGACCTGGACTGGGCCGAGTACGCGGGGCCGGAAGCACTGGCCCCGGCCGGGCGCGGGCTGCTGGAGCCGGTCGGCCCGCGGCTCGGGCCGCAGGCGGTGACGGAGGCCGCGGTGGTGCTGCTGCCCGGCCTGGCGGTGGACCGCGCGGGGCTCCGGCTGGGCCGGGGCGGCGGCAGCTACGACCGGGTGCTGGCCCGGCTGGCGCGGGCGGGCGTGCGGCCGGTGCTGGCGGTGCTGCTGTACGAGCACGAGCTGCTGGAGCGGGTGCCGGCCGAGCCGCACGACCGGCCGGTGGACCTGGTGGTGCTGCCCTCCGGGGTCCGCGCGCTCGGCTGAGGGGTGGGAACGGCGGCGGCCCCGCTCCCTCGGGGGAACGGGGCCGCCGTACGGGCCGGACGGGCGTCAGCCGGTGGTGAGCACCAGCTTGTGCTTGGTGGCCTTCTCGACCGCGTCCGGCGTGTAGGCCCAGGTCAGCAGCTTGCCCTTGAGCCAGAGGTCGGTCTGGTCGTTGTAGTTGTCGTGGAAGGCGTGGCCGGAGGCGCCGCCGACGTTGACCCAGCGCGAGGAGTCGAGGTCGTTCAGGTCGACCACCATGCGCATCGACGGGATCCAGTCCACCTCGTACCCGGCCGCCGCGTTCCAGCCGGCCGCGTCGACCGCCGCCGAGCCGCCGGAGAGCCGGTACGGGCCGCGGTTGAGCAGCTTGTGGACCGCGCCGGAGGCGATCGAGGAGTCGTCGGTGCCGAGGGTCTGCTCGCGCAGCTCCAGCTTGTGCAGGCGGCCCCAGCTCCAGGTGGAGACGTCCTTGCTGAGCAGCGAGGTCAGCTCCTGGCGGGCGTTCTTCATCGCCTCCTGGAGCAGGTTGTCCAGGCCCTTCTGCTCCTTGTGCTGGTCGTCGATGTACGTCCACCACGAGCTGTCGGGCTTCTCCAGCTGCTGGCGCACCACCTCGGTCCAGCGGTCGCCGCCGTCCGGCTGGGCCTTGCCCGGGTCCCGGGTGCCGCACTCGGTGACGATCTTGGTGGCACTGTCCGGCTTGGTCGGGTCGTCCTGCTGGCGGACCAGCAGGCAGTTGTCCTTGGCCCGCAGGTCGGCCGGGAACTTCTGGCCGAAGGCCAGGATCAGCAGCTGGCGCCAGACGCCGTTGTAGTAGGCGGCGGCGGCCGAGTCGGCGTCCTGGTGGAAGTTCCAGTCCTTCAGCAGGTCCTGGGCCTCGCGCACGTACGGGTCGCTGACCGGCTGCTTGAGCAGCAGCGGGACCAGCGTCTTGGCCATCACGCTGGTGTTGTCCAGCTGGAGGGTCTGCATGTCGTCCGGCGAGATCTTGCCGTTGTTCTTGAGCAGGCCCTCGATCTGGTCGGTGATCTCCTTGGCGCGGGTGCCGTACTCCCAGTCCTTGGTCAGGTTGTACTTGTAGCTCGGGTCCACCACGGCCTGGTTGGCCGTGACGATGTAGCCGGCCGAGGGGTTGAGGCTCCAGGGCAGCGCGGAGAAGGGGATCGGGTCCTTCCACTGGTAGGCCGGGTCCCAGCCCAGCGCCGGGTAGGTGCCGTCGCCCTTGCCGCGGACCGGGATGTTGCCCGGGGCCTGGTAGCCGATGTTCTTGGCGTCGGCGTAGATCAGGTTCTGCGCGGGGACGGTGAAGTCCTTGGCCGCGGCGCGGAACTCCTCCCAGTTCTTCGCCTTGTCCAGCTCGAAGACGGCGTCCATGGTCTTGCCCGGGCTGAGCGCCGTCCACTGGAGGGCGACGCCGTAGCCGCTGGTGCCGCGGTCGGGGGCGGAGGTGCCGTTGGGGGCGTACTTGCCGACGTTCTGCTGCTCGCTGCGCTGGTCGGAGATCAGCGGGGCGCCGGTCTGGGTGGTGCGGACGGTGATGGTGCGGTCCTCGCCGCCGGCCACCTTGATGGTCTCCTTGCGGAGGTCGAACTTCACGTCCTTGCCGTCGTACTGGTAGGTCTCCGGTCCGGTGACCTTCTCCAGCACGAGGTCGGTGACGTCCGCGCCGAGGTTGGTGAAGCCCCAGGCGATGTCCTTGTTGTGGCCGATGACCACGCCGGGCATGCCCGCGAAGGTGAAGCCGGAGACGTCGAACTGGCAGGCCGGGGAGCTGGTCCGGCAGTGCAGGCCCATCTGGTACCAGACCGAGGGCAGGCCCGGGCCCAGGTGCGGGTCGTTGGCCAGCAGCGGCTTGCCGGTGGTGGTGTGCGTGCCGGCGACCACCCAGGAGTTGGAACCGATGCCCTGGCCGGGGCGGCCCAGCAGCTGCGGCATCGCGTCGATCCGGTCGGTCAGGCCCTGCAGCAGCGCCTTGGTGGTGGCCGCGCCCTGGGCGGTGGCGGCGACGGCGGCCGCGCCGGACTGCGGGGAGCCGTCGGCGGGGCGGTAGTTGTCGCCGGCCACGGTGCCGGTCTTCACGATGGTGCCGTTGCGGGCGTACGGGTAGTCCGGGTACAGCTCGGCGATCTTGTCCGGGCCGAAGTCCTGGGCCAGCAGCGAGCGGTCGATCTCCTCCTGGAGGTTCCCGGAGAGGTTCCAGGCCATCGCCTTGAGCCAGGCCACCGAGTCGACCGGGGTCCACTGCTCGGGCTGGTAGCCGCCGTTGACGACGCCGAGCAGCGAGTACTCCAGCGAGGCCTTCGAACCGCCGGGGTGCTCGGCGAGCCAGGCGTTCACGCCGTCCGAGTAGGCCTGGAGGTACTTCTTGGTCTCCGGCGACAGCTTGGTGTCGAACTCCTTCTGCGCCACCTGCCGCCAGCCCATGGTGCGGATGAAGGCGTCGGTGTCGACCTGGCCGTCGCCGAACATCTCGGAGAGCCGGCCGGCGGTGACGTGCCGGCGGACGTCCATCTCCCAGAAACGGTCCTGCGCCTGGACGTAGCCCTGGGCGCGGAACAGATCATCGGCGGTGTCGGCGTACAGCTGCGGGATGCCGTTGGCGTCCCGCTTGACGTCGACGGGCGCGCTCAGGCCCGCCACCTTGACGCTGCCGTCGACCTCGGGGAAGGAGGCACGGACCGCGGAGACCCCGCGGTAGCCGCCGTAGCCGGCGCCGGCCACCAGCAGCACGACCAGCACGATCACGATCAGACGGGCGCGCCGGAACTTCTTCGAGCGGGGCATCTGGGTCCTTGCGGTCCTGACTTCGGGGCGGGCGGGGCGTGTCCGGGGCCTGCGGCCGGGACAGGGCACCACATTAGGCCGAGTCGGCCGAGCACCGTGAACGGGGGACCAAGCTAAAGATATGGCAAAATGTTAGACTGCGTAACGATCCGCAAGAGGAGCATTGACGACTTCTTAACGGGTCACCCCCACAGCACCACCAGACACCCCGTCCGCCCTTGCCTGCCCGAGGTGCCCCTGCGTGAACATCTCCCATCTGAACCAGCTCCTGCTTGAGTCCTCCGTGATCCTGCTGTTCGCGGTGGGCGCCGTACGCCTCTCCACCCGATCAGGGCTGCCCAGCCTGCTGATCTATCTGGGGATCGGTGTGGCACTGGGCCAGAACGGGATCGGTGTCACCTTCAACAACGCCGAGCTCACCCAGGTGCTCGGCTACGCGGCGCTCGTCGTGATCCTGGCCGAGGGCGGCCTCAAGACCAGCTGGCGCGAGATCAAGCCGGTGATGCCGTCGGCGACCGTGCTCGCCACCGTCGGCGTCGGCGTCAGCGTGTTCGCCACCGCGGCCGGCGCGCACTGGCTGGTCGGCCTGGACTGGCGGACCTCGCTGCTGCTCGGCGCCATCGTCTCCTCGACCGACGCGGCCGCCGTCTTCTCGGTGCTGCGGATGGTCCCGCTGCCGCACCGGCTCACCGGCCTGCTGGAGGCCGAGTCCGGCTTCAACGACGCGCCCGTGGTCATCCTGGTCGTCGCCTTCGCCACCACCGGGGAGCTGGACTCCTGGTACGTCCTGCTCGGCACCATCGCCGCCGAGCTGGCGATCGGCGCGGTGATAGGCCTGGCCGTCGGCAAGATAGGCGCCTACGGGCTCAAGCACGTCGCGCTGCCCTCCTCGGGCCTCTACCCGATCGCCGTGATGGCGCTCACCGTGCTCGCGTACGCCGGCGGCGCGCTGCTGCACGGCTCCGGCTTCCTCGCCGTCTACATCAGCGCGGTGATTCTCGGGAACTCCAAGCTGCCGCACGGCCCGGCCGTCCGGGGCTTCGCCGACGGGCTGGCGTGGATCGGGCAGATCGGCATGTTCGTGCTGCTCGGACTGCTCGTCACGCCCGAGACCATGGGCGACGCCGTGGTGCCCGCGCTGGTGATCGGCGGGGTGCTGGTGTTCCTGGCCAGGCCGCTGTCGGTGATGGTCTCGCTGACGCCGTTCAAGGTGCCGGCCCGCGAACAGGCGCTGCTGAGCTGGGCCGGGCTGCGCGGGGCGGTGCCCATCGTGCTGGCCACCATCCCGGTGGTGTCGGGCGCGCACCGGGCCGAGGACGTCTTCAACATCGTCTTCATCCTGGTCGTCGTCTTCACCCTGCTCCAGGGGCCGACCCTGCCCTGGGTGGCCAAGCGGCTGCGGATCGACGAGGGCGACATGGGCCAGGACCTGGGCATCGAGTCCGCCCCGCTGGAGAAGCTGCACGGGCACCTGCTGTCGGTCGCGCTCTCCCCCGCCTCGAAGATGTCCGGGGTGGAGGTCAGCGAGCTGCGGCTGCCCAAGGGGGCGGCGGTCACCCTGGTCGTGCGGGAGGGGAACTCCTTCGTGCCGGACAAGGCGACGGTGCTGCGCGGCGGGGACGAGCTGCTGGTGGTCACCACGGACGAGGTCGGCGAGGCGGCGGAGCGGCGGCTGCGGGCCGTGGACAAGGGCGGCAAGCTCGCGGGGTGGCTGAACGGGCGGTGAAACCGGCACGGCCCGGCACAGCCCTGCCGGGCGGTGCCGGGCCAGGTTGCGCCTGGCGCCGTCTACGCGCGTAACTGTATGCTGGTTCGAACACGCCGTATGACTACCGCTAGACCACACCCAGCATCTGCCTGACGCAGAGTTGGCGCGACCGCTCGGCGGCCGCGGTCCGGCCCCCGGCCACCACGCCGGGCCGACCCGGCATCTACCCCGGTCGACGCGCGAGAGGACGACTCTCGGCGCCGTCGGGGCCACACCATGCCCTGCCGCGCTACCAGGCAGCAGGAAGGACCGACCGTGACGGCGCGCCGAACGGTCGACACCGCCGCGGATCCCGCGGCCACCACCGCAGCTCCCGCCCCCGCCCGTGTCGGGTACGGCGAGCTGCTGCGCACCCCCGGGGCCTGGACGTTCCTGTCCCCCGCCCTCGTCGCGCGACTGCCTTACGCGATGCTCAGCATGGGCATCCTGCTGCTCGTCACCCAGACCCACGGTTCGTACGGCACCGCCGGTACGGTCACCGCGGTCGCCGCCGTCGCCCAGGCCCTGGTCGGGCCGCAGACCGGGCGGCTGGCCGACCGGTACGGCCAGGCCTCGGTGCTCGTCCCGACCGTCCTGGTGCACGCGGTCTCGGTCGGCGCGCTGATCGCGCTCGCGCTCGGCCACGCGCCGGCCTGGAGCCTGTTCCTGGCCGCCGTCCCGGCCGGTGCGAGCGTGCCGCAGATCGGCGCGATGGTCCGGGCCCGCTGGGTCGCCGGGTTCGCCGCGGACGGCGCCTCCGACGCCTCGGCGGCCCGGGTGAGCACCGCCTTCGCCTTCGAGTCCGTGACGGACGAGTTCACCTTCGTGATCGGCCCGATCCTGGCCTCCGGCATCGCCGCCGTCGCCAACCCGGCCACCGCCCTGGTCACCGAGGCCTCGCTGACCCTGGTGGGCGGCCTGGCCTTCGCCGCCCAGCGGCGCACCGCCCCGGCCCGGATCGTGCCGCGGCCCGGCGTCAGGCGCGCCTCGGCGCTCGCCTCCCCCGGCGTCCGGCTGCTGGCCGGGGCCTTCCTCGGCGTCGGCGCGGTGTTCGGCGGCATGCAGGTCTCGGTGAACGCCTTCGCCGACTCGGTCGGCCGGCACGACGCTGGCGGCACGGTGTACGGGATCTTCGCCGGCGGCTCGATGCTGGCCGGCGTGCTGTACGGCGTGATCGCCTGGCGGCGGCCGGTGCAGCAACGGATGCTGATCAGCTACGCGCTGCTGGTGCTGGGCTGCTCGGCGCTGTGGGCGATGCCCGACCTGGTCTCGCTGACCGTCGCCGGGCTGGTCTGCGGGCTGGCCATCGCACCGACCCTGATCAGCGGCTACACCCTGGTCGAGACGCTGGTCGCGGACGGGGCCAAGACCGAGGCCTTCACCTGGCTGACCGGCGCCATCGGGCTGGGGCTCGCGGTCGGCTCGATGGCTGCGGGGCAGCTGATCGACGGGCACGGGCCCTCGACCGGGTTCCTGGTGCCGGTGACCGGGGCCGGGCTGGGGCTGATCGCGCTGGCCTCGCTACGGCACCTGCTGGTGGCGCCGGGGACCGGGGCCTCCGGGACCGGGGCCTCCGGGACCGGGGCCTCCGGGACCGGAGCCTCCGGGACCGGCACCGCTGCCGGTACTGCCGTCGGCGCCGCTGCCGACCGGGTCGCCGCCACGGCGGAGCACGGCGGTGCCGCACGGCTGGTGGGCGCGGCCGAGCGCTGAGCCGGCGGCGGTCCCGTGGCCGGTCCCGGCCCATCTCACACCGGAGTCGCTGGACTGATCCCGCGGAATGCCGCATCATTGACCATCGTTAGCACTCATCAGGCGAGAGTGCCAGGAGGAAGACAAGTGCCCACGTACCAGTACCAGTGCACCGAGTGCGGCAACGGCCTGGAGGCGGTGCAGAAGTTCACCGACGAGGCACTGACCACGTGCCCCGACTGCCAGGGACGGCTCCGCAAGGTCTTCTCGGCCGTGGGCGTCGTGTTCAAGGGTTCGGGTTTCTACCGGACCGACAGCCGCTCCTCCTCCAGCAGCACGGTGGGTGCCGGGTCGTCGTCGACCCCCTCGGCGTCGTCCACCCCGTCCACTCCCTCGTCGTCGTCGTCGGGCTCCGGCTCCTCGGCCTCGTCCAGCCCGGCTCCGGCCGCGGGCTGACACCGGCACCGGGCCTCCTCGGCCCGGACGCCCCGCAGCACCCCGGAAGGCCCGTCGACCCCGCTCCCACGCGGGGACGGCGGGCCTTTCCGCATGCCCGTGGGTGGCTCGTCAACTCGGACAGGCCCGACCCACTCGTGCGGGTGTACGAAGTTATCCACAGGGGCGGGGTTTTCCACAGGCCTGGGGAAAGAGCTCACGGAGTTCGCCGGGAACGCCCATCGTGTGGATCGTCCGGTCCGCGAGGGGCCGGTTCGCCGACACTCCGGAGGTGCGTCGATGACGACCGTGAGCTTCTCCCTCCCCCTGCCCGCGCCGACGGTGCCACCCCGGCAGGAGCTGCCGAGCTTCCCGCCGATCCGGCGCGGGTGCGGCGGGTGGCACCGCTGGCGCAGCGCGGCGCGCCGACGGGCCGGGGTGCCCGTGCTGGTGCTGCTCGCGGTGGCGGCGGCGCTGGCGCTGGGGCCGGCGCGGGCCGGGCTGCCGCCGCCGGGCGGCGCGCTGGGCCGGACGGGTTGTCAGTCCGGCCCTGCGGAAGATCACCCGTGACCAGGAATCGACTTCGTCGTTCGAGGCGGCATGAAGGGCTTCAAGGAATTCCTGCTGCGTGGAAACGTCGTCGAACTCGCCGTGGCCGTGGTCATCGGCGCGGCCTTCACCACCATCGTCAACGCCTTCGTCAAGGGCGTGATCAATCCGATCGTCGGCGTGTTCGGGTCCAAGGACCTCGCGTCCTACAGTTCCTGCCTCAAGGGGCCCTGCGAGGTGAGCACGACCGGTGAGGTCACGTCCGGAATCCTCATCCTGTGGGGCTCGGTGCTCAGCGCCGCGCTCCAGTTCCTGATCGTCGCGGCCGTCGTCTACTTCGTCCTGATCGTGCCCATGAACAGGCTGGCGGCCCACCGCAAGTCCGATGCCGAGAAGGCGTTGGAGGCCGAGGCCAAGGAGGTCCAACTGCTGACCGAGATCCGCGACGCGCTGGCGTCACCGCTGCGCTGACCGGCAGGCTCCGCTCGCCCCCGTCACCGGTTCCCCCGGCACCGATCCCCCTGTCCCCGATCCCTCACCCGCCGTGGTGCGGCGGGCGCTGGCTCAGGTACCAGTCCAGCCCCCGCCCACCGCTCTCCCCGGCCCCGGGGCGGTCGCCCCAGCCGGCGTCGGTGTCGTCCGCGGACTGCTGGTCCAACGGGTCCCGGAAGACCAGCCGGGCCTTGGCGGCGGCGGTCTCCCGCGGCTCCCGGCCGTGCTCCCGCACCTGGTCCTCGTCCCGGTCCTGGCCCTGGCCCTGGCCCCGGTGCTCTTCCTGCCCCTGCTCGCTCACGCTGTCCACTCCGTTTGTCCGTCCCTCCCCTCCAGCCTAAGAGCCCCGCGGCACGCCTCGGGCCCCGGTGCGGAACTCCGCGCCAGGGCCCGGTGAGGGCTCGGCCGTCAGGCCGGCAGGTCTGTCGGGCGGCCGACAGGTCCGTCAGGCGGCTTCGAAGCCCGCGTGGTCGGCGATCTTCTTCAGCTCGGCCAGGGCGTGCTTCTCGATCTGGCGGATCCGCTCACGGGTGAGGCCGTGCTGCTTGCCCACCTCGGTGAGGGTGCGCTCGCGGCCGTCCTCCATCCCGTAGCGGGAGCGGATGATCGAGGCCGTGCGGTCGTCCAGCCGGCCGATCAGGTCGTCCAGTTCCTCGCGGCGGAGCATGACCATCACGGCGTCCTCGGGGGACGTGGCCCCGGTGTCCTCGACGAGGTCGCCGAACTGGGTCTCGCCCTCGTCGTCCACCGACATGTTGAGGCTGACCGGGTCGCGCGCCCAGTCCAGCACGTCCTTGATCCGGGCCTCGGTGGTGTCCAGCTCGGCCGCGATCTCGGCCGGCTCGGCCTCGCGGCCCAGCTCCTTGGACTTCTCCCGCTGCACCCGCCGGATCCGCCCCAGCTCCTCCACCAGGTGAACGGGCAGCCGGATGGTGCGGGACTGGTCGGCGATGGACCGGGTGATCGCCTGCCGGATCCACCACGTCGCGTACGTGGAGAACTTGAAGCCCTTGGCGTAGTCGAACTTCTCGACCGCGCGCACCAGGCCCGCGTTGCCCTCCTGGATGAGGTCCAGCAGGGGGAGGCCGCTGCGCGGGTAGCGCCGGGCGACGGCGACCACGAGCCGGAGGTTGGAACGGATGAAGACGTCCTTGGCGCGCTCCGCGTCGGCGGCTATCGCCTCCAGCTCCTCGCGCCTGATCCCGGCGGGGAGTTCGTCCTCCTCCAGCAGGTGCTGGGCGTACACCCCGGCCTCGATCCGCAGCGAGAGCTCGACCTCCTCGGCGGCATCGAGCAGGGGCGTCCTGGCGATCTCGTCGAGGTACATGCCGACCAGGTCGCGGTCGGCCTCAAGGTTGGTCGGGCGGGCCGCGCGACTCCGGTCGGCCCTGTCGCGAACGACGGCACGGGTGGCCATGCTTGCTCCCTTTGCTGGTATTGCCGAGGTCTGCCTGCCTGCCTCGTGAGGGCAAGATGTGCGGGCCCCTGGGGCCTCACACGTAACGATCCAACGAACAGATTCCGGACAACATTCCCAAGTCGCTCAGATTCTTCCCGGCGATGCAGTATGCTGCCGATTTTCTCCCCGCCTTTGGACACTGGGTGACCGATCGGACACGCTCGGTATCGCCGGGGGCCGTTCCGGGAGTGATTTCTCCACTCGACCCACACGCGCCCGCCGCCCATCCGTTGAACCCGCGAACGGTCGCACACGTTCCCCGGGCGCGCCCCCTTCCGTTCACGCTCACGCCCCGCCTCCGTCCACGCCCACACCCCGACGCACGCAGGTCCTCCGCACAAACGATGCCGAATCGCTATCACTCCGGCTCTTGCTCGGCACGGGACACTGGGAAGGTGTCAGCCATGCACCTGACCAACAGCACGACCTCCGTCACTGCGCGTCATCGCAGTCTCCTTCGGGACGCCGCGCTCGCGCTGGGCTGTGCCGCGCTGTTCGGCCTCCTGGCGGCTCTGGTCACGGGCCAGTGGCGCCCGCTGGAGCGCTTCGACCAGGAGTGGATCGGCGAACTGCACATCTACGCCCGGGACCACCGGATCTGGACCGCCTCGGTGCAGACGCTCTCGGACATCGGCGGAACCGTCACGATGCGTGCGCTCCTCGGGATCGCGGCCGGGTGGCTCTGGCTGATCGGCGCACGGGTGCTGGCCGGCTGGGTGGCCGCCCAGACCCTGGTCGGCTGGGGCGCCCTGTGGGCCCTGAAGCTGTCCTTCGACCGCGGCCGCCCCTCCTTCTCCGATCCGGTCTCGCACGCCGGCGGCCCGGCCTTCCCCTCCGGGCACGCCATGGCCTCCGCGATCACCTGCGCCGTCCTGGTCGGCCTGCTCTGGTACCGGGTCCACCGGCGCGGCCGGACCGCCGCCTGCGTGGTGGCGGCGGCCACGGTGCTGACCATCGGCTGGACCCGGGTCGCGCTCGGGGTGCACTGGCCCAGCGACGTGCTGGCCGGCTGGCTGGCCGCCGGGATCGTGCTGGGTGCCGTGACCGCCGTGATCCAGCTGTGGCGCCCCGGCGCCCTGGCCCGGGACGTACGGCGGGTCAACTGGCGCACCAGGCCCCGGGTACAGCGGGTCCTCGTGTCGGGCGGCCGGTCCGCGCGCACCGCCGCACCGCTCGCGGAGGACGCACCGGGCGGCGCCGGGGCCGAGGACCTGCTGGGCGGTCCCGCCGACCGGCCGGACGAGCCCGTCCGCTGACGCCGAGTCACCACGCCGACCCCGGCAGGCCCCCGCGCCGGCGTGACCGCCATGCCCGAGACCTCCACCTCCTCCACCGTGCCCACCGGCTACCCCGAGCGTCCGCTGCGACCTGCGCATCTCCGCCCTGGTCCTGGGCCCGGACGGCGGCTTCGTCACCCGCTACGACAAGCAGCACCTGTTCAGGTCCGAGCGCGACCGCTTCGGCCCCGGGTCGGCCGGCTGCACCCTGGAGCCGGACGGCTGGCGGCTCGGTCTCGGCGTCTGCTACGACTCCGGCTTTCCCGAGCACGCCAGGGCCGCCGCACTCGACGGCTGCCACGCCTACCTGGTCGGTGCCCTGTTCAGCGTGGGGCACGGCCACCACGAGTCCCGCACCTGGTTCCCGGCCCGCGCTCTCGACAGCACCCTCCCCACGGTGCTCGCCAACCACATCGGCCGCACCGGCGGTCGGCACACCTGCGGCGGCAGCGCGGTCTGGGGCCCGGACGGCCGGCTGATCGCCGAGACGGGCGAGGACCGGCGCGAGCTCGTCGTCGTCGGCCTCGACCCGGTCTTCCTGCGCGGCACCCGCGAGCGCGAGACCCTCCTCGCCGACCTCGCCCTCGTGGGCGGCCGGCCGCGCCCCGGGCGCGGTTCACCGTGGCCTGAGCGCCCGGCACCCGGCACCCCGCCGCCGGCTCCCGACTCCCGGATGCCCGCCGGTGGGCATCCGGGTCAGGAGGCCCGCATCGCGGCCACCGCGGTCATCCTCCCGACCCGGCGGGCCGGGAGGACCGCGGCGGCGAGGCCGACCAGGACGGTCAGGACCAGGGCACCCAGCACCGGCAGCACCGGCGGGCCGCCGACCGTCCCCACCACCGAGGTGACCGAACGGGCGGCCGCCCAGCCGTAGCCGATGCCCAGTCCGGTGCCGACCAGGCCACCGGCCAGCGAGAGCAGCAGCGCCTCCAGGGTGAGCATCCGGCGCAGCTGCTCGCGCGACATCCCGATCGCCCGCAGCATGCCGATCTCGCGGGAGCGCTCGCTGATGCTGAGCATCAGGGTGGCCGCGACGCCGAGGCCGGCGATGGCGACGGAGAAGGACAGCAGGGCCATGCTGACGGTCTTCAGCCGGTCCAGCAGGGACCCCAGGGTGTCCGCCTGGGCGGCCGTGTCGGTGACGGTCACCTGCGGGTGGTCGGCGAGGGCGCGGTCCAGGGCGCGGCGGGCGGTCGGCCGGTCCCCGCCCGCGGCCGGGCTGATCCAGGCCGTGGTGACGGGCGCGCCGGGGGCGAGCCGGTCCAGGGTCGCGGGCGTGACCAGCAGGGTGGCCCCGCCCTGGAGGGTGAACGGCAGGCTGCTGCGGCCGGGTTGGAGTCGCAACTCGACACCGCCGGCCCGGCGCGTCCCGGTCTCGCCGAGCCCGCTGAGTGCGGCGCCGTCGGCCAGCGAGCGGGCCCGGTCCACGTCGTCCACCGAGGAGTTGAGCAGGGCGGGGTCGGCGGCGGCGACCACGGTGGACCGGCCGTCGAGGTCGACGGTGGCCGAGCGGACCGGGGTGACGGTCAGCCCGTGCTCGGCGGCGAGCGCGCCGAAAGCCCCGGCGGGCAGGGCGGTGCCGCCGGTGGTGGTTGCCGAGAAGACCCCGGGCTGGCGCCCGGACATCGCGGGGACCAGCGACTGCGAGGTGACGTCCAGCGCGGTGACGGCGCCGACCATCACGGTCACGCCGAGCAGCAGCGCCGAGCCGGTGGCCCCGGTGCGACCGGGGTTGAGCCGCAGCTGCTGGGTGGCGAGCCGTCCTGCCGTGCCGCCGAGCCGCCGGGCGGGCCGGCCGAGCACGGCGACGACCGCGGGCAGCACCCGGTGGGAGAGCCGCAGCACCCCGAAGAAGCTCGCGATGGCACCGACGGTGACGCCGAGCAGCGACAGCGGCGGCGGGGCCAGCGCCCCGGCCACCAGCAGTGCCGTCCCCCCGACCAGCAGCACGGAGGTCCACACGGCGGCCCGTACCCTGGCCGCCCCGTCGGCCGGTGCGGGCGCACCGCCGAGCGCGGCGACCGGCGGCACGGCCGCGGCGGCCTTCGCCGGGCCGCGGACGGCCAGCAGGGTGAGCAGCACGCCGAACAGCCCGGACAGCAGACAGGTCAGCGGGGCGGGCAGCAGCGACAGGTGCACGGGACCGAGGTCGAGCGCGCCGACCACGGCGGTGCCGAGCGCGCAGAGCGCGACCCCGAGCAGCACACCGGCCGTGGAGGCGCCCAGGCCGAGCAGCAGGCCCTGGCGGCGGATCAGCCGGCGCAGCTGCTGCCGGTCGGCGCCGACGCAGCGCAGCAGGGCGAGCTGACGGGTCCGCTGGGCCAGCACCACCGTGAAGGTGTTGCCGACCACCATCCGCGCCACCGCGAGCGCGATCAGCACGAAGGAGAGGGCGGCGATCAGCACCACGCCGTACATGGTGCCGCTCTGCCGGGTCGCCTCGCGGACGGAGGCCTCGCGGGTGTGCACCTCGACGCCGGTGCCGAGGGCGTCCCGCAGGGCGTCGACGGTCCGTGCTCCGGAGGCGCCCGGGGCGGCCCTGACGTCGAGCCGGTCGACGGTCACACCGGTCGCGTACCCGGCGACCGCGTTCGCCGGGACGCCGACGATCGGGACTCCGGCGAGGCTCGGGGCGCCCCGTTCGTCCAGGGTGCCGACCAGCCGGGCGGTGGCGGCGGTGCCGTCGGCCCTGGTCAGGTGCACCTCGGCGCCCACGGCGGCGTCGAGCCGCTGCGCGGTTCCGGTGTCGAGCAGCACCTCGCCGGGGCCGGCGGGCCAGCGGCCGTCCTTGAGCAGCTGCCAGCGCAGCGCCGGGTCCTCGGCGACGGCGCTGACCGCGGCGGTCCGGTCGAGCGGCCGCCCGTCGGCGGTCAGCACGCCGCCCTTGCCGGTCAGCCTGGGGGCCACCGCGGCCACCCCGGCGGTCCGCCGCACCCGCTCCGCGGTGGCCGCGTCCAGCCCGCCCGCCCCGGCGGACCCGGTCACCTGGATGTCGCCGGGGCCGACCTCGGCGGCCGCGGTCTGGCTGTAGGAGTCCACCAGCGCCCCGCTGCCGCTGACGGAGGCGATCAGGAAGGCCACTCCCAGCGCGATCGCGGCGCCGCTCAGGAGCAGCTGGCGCAGCTGGCCGCGCAGCTCGGCCACGGTGTATCGGTACGTCGTCATGGTTCCCCGGCTCGTCCACCCTGACCAGGCACGATGCTCCGGCGGGGTCTCGTCGAGCCTAGAAGCCGGGGTGGCCACGGGACATCAGCTCACGGTCTGCTTCATGATCATTCCGCAGGCGGAGGGCCGCTCACCGCCGTCTCCTCCCGGAGAGGTAGGCCGGCCCCGACGCCGGTCGCGGGGGAGGCGGCGGACGTGCCCGGGAACGGCGCCGGCCGCCCGCCCCCGGAGGGACGGACGGCCGGCGCGCGGTGCCGACGCGGCGTCAGTACCTGTCGTACACGCCGACCAGGTCGACGATCAGGTCGGTCGGCTCCCAGCCCCGGTTCCAGATGTCGACGGCCTCCACGTTCTTGATGTCGGCCTGGACCAGGTTGGAGACGGTGGCGCCCTTCGTCCAGTTCAGGACGGAGGAGTCAGGCGGGGTCGGCTTGGCGCCGCTCAGGTTGACCGGCTCCGGAGCGACCGCGAGGTGGCCGCTGCCCTGCGGGTTGGTCACCGTCGTGTTCAGGACGAGGGCTTCGAGCGCCCGGCCGGACGTCCACACCGTCGCGCGGTGGTAGTTCTGGCCGGAGAGCGGCGACCAGGGCCGGGAGTCGTACATCCGCCGGGGCTCCTCCGGCAGGTAGGCGGCCTTGCCGTCGGCGCCGTAGTAGCCGGTGACGTCCACGATCACGTCGGTTCCGGCCCAGGCGCCGTTGCGGAGGGTGATCCGGCCGTCGGGGCCGACCGGCACGATCACCGCGTTGGCGACCGTCTGCCCCGTGGCGAAGTTCAGGTTGGACGTGGCCGACGGCAGCTCGCCGCTCGGGAACACGGTCAGGTGGCCGGGGCCCTTCGGGTCGGTGACCGTGACGTTGAGCGCCACGGCCGTGACGCCCTGGGCCGGCAGCCCGCCCCGGCCGGCGACCTGCACGCCGAAGGTGGTCTGGCCGGCGGCCTGCCCCTTCGGCGCGCCCAGGCCGTCACGGGTGTCGGCGATCCGGGACGGCTTCACCGAGGTGTACCCGCTCGCCGCGGACTTGGTGAAGTAGCCCGTCACGTCGGCGATCAGGTCCACCGGGCCGCCGCTGCGGTTGGCCAGCTCGACGTACCCGTCCTCGCCGACCGGCACGATCGCCAGGGTCGGCACGGTCTGCCCGGCCACGAAGTTCACGTTCGAGGTGGTCGGCTGCTTCGTGCCGGAGGCGAACGCGATGACGTGCCCGTCCACCGTGGTGTTGGTGGCGGTGATGTTCAGGGCCACCGCCGTCACCCCCGCCGGGATGTCGCCGTTGCCCGCGATCCTCACCCGGGTCGTGGCGTACGGGGCGACGGCCCCGGCGGCCGCGGCCCCGGTGCCGTCCCGGGTGTCCAGCAGCCGGGTGGGCGAGTGCGGGGTGAACTCGGAGCCGTCCACGACCACGTCGCGGACGGTGTTGGCGGTCAGCTTGTTGAGCAGCTCCGTCGCGGTGACCGTGATCTTGTGGGAGCCGACCTCGGCGTACGTGTGGTCGAAGAACACGACCTCCTTGAGGAGGCCGATCTCCGTGGAGGTGGTGCCGTCGCCCCAGTCGACGTCGTAGCTGATGACGCCCTGGGTCACGTCGGTGCTGACGCCGGCCGCCATCCCGACGCCGTGCGCGTTCGAGTTGGACATGCCGGTCGAGACCTCGAAGTACGGCTGCGCGGCCGCCGGTGCGCCGGACCCGGCCGTCGCACCCGGCGCCGCCGCCGCGGCCTTCGCTCCGACCCTGGCCCTGGCGGCCTCGGCGTTCTTCGCGTCCTTGGCCGCGATGTCCTTCGCCGCGGCGTCCTTCGCGGCCTTCTCGGCAGCGGCCTTCGCAGCGGCGTCCTGCTCGGCGGCGGCCTTCCCTGCGGCGGCTCCGGCAGCCCCGGCGGCCGGCGCGGTGGCGCTCGCGGCCCGGCCGGGACCGGCCGACGGGCCCGCCGCCTGCGCCGTGGCGGGTACGAAGCCGACGACTGCCGCGACGACGGCGGCGGAGATCATGACACGGTGACGGTACACCGGCCCCCCAATTCCTGAACTCGTTCAAAAACCCTTGCCCGGAGCCTACCCCCCGGACGGTTCGCACCCCACGGAATATCCGGCCACCTCCCGGCATCGGCCCGCGAACGCCGGAGAGAACACCCGGGGCCGGCCGGACGGGCGGGGCCGGGAAGCGCCTCAGGCCTCCCGCCGGTATCGGCAGGAGGCCTGTGACCTGTGTCTTCGTTGTGCCCCAGGCAGGATTCGAACCTGCGACACCGGCTTTAGGAGAGCCGTGCTCTATCCCCTGAGCTACTGAGGCGCGGCCCGGGGTGCACCAGGCCGCTCACAGCGTACCGGATCGGGGGTGGGGCTCGGGGGACGGATGGGAAGCGGGTGGCCGACGAGGTGTCAGGGCGGGTCAAGTAGCCTGCCGGGCAGGGTGGGATCCGCCCCCGGCACACCGCGTTCAAGGAGACGAAGGACCCGATGAGACCTGCTGTGCGCCCGGTGGGCCGGCTGTTGGGGCAGGTGTGGGTGTGGCCCGCGGTCGTCATGACGGTGGTGGGCGGGTACCGGCTGGGGACGCCGGACCTGTGGCGGGACGAGATCGCGACCTGGACGGTGGCCACCCGCTCGCTGGGTGACCTGCTGCGGCTGCTCCAGCACATCGACGCCAGCAACGGCGTGTACTACCTGCTGATGCACGCCTGGACGACGGTGTTCGGCGACTCGACGGTCGCCCTGCGAATACCCTCCGTGCTGGCGATGGCGGGGGCCGCGGCGTTCGTGGCGCTCACCGCCCAGCGGCTGTTCGGCAGCCGGGTGGCGGCGGTCGGGGCCGGGCTGCTGCTCGCGGTGCCCCCGGAGATCTCCAGGTACGCCCAGGAGGCGCGCTCCTACGCGCTGGTGACGTGCGCGATCGCGGCGGCCTCGTACTTCCTGCTGCGGGCGCTGGAGCGGCCGACCTGGCGGCGCTGGGCGCCGTACTGCGTGGCGATGGCACTGGCCGGGGCGGGGCACCTGGTCTCCTTCAGCACGGTCGCCGGGCAGGCGGCGCTGCTGGGACTGCACCTGTGGCGCACCCGTCCCGAGGCCGACCGGCGGCTGCTGTGGCGGTTCCCGGTGGCGGTCGCGGTGTCGGCGCTGCCGGTGCTGCCCGTGGTGCTGCTGGGCAGCCGGCAGTCGGACCGGCAGCTGGGCTGGATACCGACCCCCTCCCTGCGCGGCCTCGGCTACTTCGGCGAGCGCCTGTTCGGCTCGGGTCCGGTCTTCTACGCGTTCGCCCTGCTGGCGCTGCTGGCGCTGGCGCTGCCCGGCCGGCGGCTCCAGGCCTGGCAGCTGCTGCTGCTCGCGGAGCTGCCGGTGGTGGGCGTCTGGCTGGTGTCGCGGCTGGGCGACACCTCGTACTTCCTCGGACGGTACCTGCTGTTCACGGTGCCCGCCTGGGCGGTGCTGGCGGGCGGCGGGGCCGGGGCGCTGTACGGCGCGGTGAAGGCCCTGGCCCGACCGGACCGGGCACCCCGGCGGAGCGTCGCGGTGGCCGGGCTGCTGACCGTCGCCCTGCTCGCCCTGCCGGCCGTGGAGGCCCTGCCGAAGCAGCCCGCGGTGCGGTACACGGGCTCGCACAACGGCTCGGAGGAGCCGTTCAGGGCGGCGGCCCTGGAGATCTCCGCCGACTACCGCTCCGGGGACGGGATGGCGGCCCCGCTGGGCGACCAGTCCTGGGCGATGGCCTGGCCGGGCGTCAGCTACTACCTGCCGCCGGACGTCCGGCCGTACCCGGTCTTCGTCGCGCGGAGCGCCGACGACGCCGAGGACCTCTCGCCGGAGCCCTGCCCGCAGCCGGCGGACTGCCTGGGCGAGGTGTCCCGGATCTGGCTGCTGGTCCTCGGCGACACCACGGACCCGCTGGGCGAGATGCCGACGGACCAGGCGCAGGTGCTCCGCACCCGGTACGGCGCCCCGGACCGGGTGACGCCGCTCGGCGGGCTCACCCTCGCCCTGCTCGACCGGGACACGTAGGCCCCGGGGGCACGGAGAACCCGGGGAACGCGGGGAACGCGGGGAACGCGGGGAACGCGGGGAACGCGGGGAACGCGGGGAACGCGGGGAACGCGGGGGCACAGCGGCCCGGGGACACGGCAACCCGGTAACACAGCTACCCGGGGACACAGCGCCTCGGGGGCACGGAGAAGGGGAGCCGGTACGGGACCGGCTCCCCTTCTCCTTTCCGCTCTGTACGTCGCCTCGGCGCCCCGGCTCAGCGCCTCACAGCGTGCGCAGCAGCCGGGACTGGATGGACGGCGGGGTCAGGCCGGACTGGAGTGCCACCGGCACCTCCACCCGGTCCTCGCCCGCGCCCACCCGCAGCACGCCGACCTCCTTGCCGGCCTGCTCGGTGTGGCCGATCTTCGAGGCGTCCAGGGTGACGGTGCCGGAGATGCCGGGGAAGCCCGCCACCACCAGGTCCTTGGTCGCGACGAGCGCGACCTTGCCGCCGAGCCCGTCCTCCACCGAGCCGACGACGTCGCCCTTCTTCACCACGGTCTGGCCGGTCAGGCCGTTCTGCGCGGCCTGGATCTGCTTGCCGCTGACCTTCAGCACGGTCGGCAGGATGCCGTCGCCCGGGTTGGGCGAGGTGGCCTGCTGGCCCAGGGTGACGCCGAGGATCAGCCGCCGCACGCCGCCGATCTCCTTGTACGCGGCCCACATCAGGCAGCCGCCGGCCGGAGTGCTGGAGCCGGTCTTGACGCCGATGACGCCGGTCTTCGGGTTGATCAGGTTGTTGGTGTTGGGGATCTTCGCGTTGTTGAAGTTGGTCTCCGGGGTGGAGACGATCTGCCGGAAGATCTCGTCCTGCATGACCTGCTCGGCCAGCTTCAGCTGGTCCTTGGCGGTGGACTTGGTGTCCGCGTTGAAGCCCGCCGGGTCGGCGTAGATGGTGTTGCTCATGCCGAACTTGGTCGCGGTGTCGTTCATCGCCTTGACGAACTCGGCCTCGGAGCCGGAGTGGAAGCGGGCGAGCAGCCGGGCCACGTTGTTGGCCGAGGGCAGCATCAGCAGTTCCAGTGCCTGGTACTCGGTGAGCACCTGGCCCTCGGTGAGCGTCACCTTGGACTCGTCGACGTTGCCGGACTCCTGCGCGGCCTGCTTGTCGACGGTGATCTTCGGGCCGCTCTCCCCCTTCTTCAGGGGGTACTTCTGGAGGATCAGGTAGGCGTTCATCACCTTGGTGACGCTGGCGATCGAGGCCGGCGTCTCCGGGCCCGAGCTGCCGAGGCTGCCGACGCCGACCACCTCGGCGGCGGACTGGCCCTTGGCCGGCCAGGCGAGGTCGAGCTGGTCGCCGGAGAAGCTGTAGCTGCCCGCGGTGGTCGTCTTCAGCTTGGGATCCGGCAGCGGGCGCAGCAGCTGGGCCACCGCGAGCGCGCCGAGCACCACGGCGAGGAAGACCGTCCAGATGGTCACCCGCTTGAGGGCGCGCCGCAGCGGCGAAACCGGGCGGGCATTGAGGGAGGCCAGGACCTCCATCGCCTCGGCGGTGTTCTCCGGCGACGGCATCGGCTCGGGCGCCGGCAGCGGCGGGACCGGCGGCACCGGGCGCGGATCGGGCTCCGGCAGCGGCTTCGGGGCCGGCACGGGAGCGGGCTCGGGGGTCGGCCTCGGCAGCGGCGCCGGGCCCGGGGTGGGCTCGGGCTCGGGGACGGGCCTGGGATCCGGACGTGGCTCGGGCTTCGGCTCGGGCACGGTGCCGGCCGGGGGGACGGTGCCGGCCGCGGGGGCGGCGGAGGCGCGCGGCGGCGCGGGCTTCTCCAGCTTCTCGGCCTGACCCGACGGCTGACCAGGCTGCCCGGTCTTGGTCAGCGCGAGGGTCAAGGCGCCGGTCGCGGGAGCGTCCTCGGATTCCTCGGAGTCCTCGGAGCGCTCGGCGTCCTCGGCCTTCCCGGTCTCACCGGTCTCGTCGGCCGCCTTCTCGGCCGGCTCGGCTCCGGGCCCGGAGGTGCCCTCGGCGTCGGTCTCCTCGGACGGCTCGGCCGCGTTCTCCGCGACCTTCTCCACCACCTGGTCCGCCGCCTTGTCCGCCACCGCGACGGCCGTCCGGATGGCGAGACGCGGGTCGGCGCCGACCGGACGCCCGGCGGGCTCCTTCACCTCCTCGGCTTCCGCCGCGGCCCCCGCCTGCTCGTCCCCGCCTTCGGAACTCCCCTTGCCGGCAGCCTTCACCAGCTCCTCGGGCAGCCGCAGCGCGGTGGTCCTGTTGTCCACCGGCAGCCGCAGCATCGTCGTCCTGCTGTCCACATCCCGGACGCGGAGCTGTACGGTCGAGCCGCCCTTGGCCCCCGCCGCGGGGGTGTCGGCGGACGCCTCCGCGGGCGTCTCGCCGGAGGCCTCCGCAGGGCTGTCCGAAGCGGTGTCCGAGGAGGTCCCGGCGCTCGCCCCGGCGTCGGCCGCGACTGACGCACCGTCAGCATCCGGGCCGGAACCGCCCTCGGCGGGACCGGCGGCACCGGCCGCCGCACCGCTCCGTTCGCGCTCGCGGTCCCGCTGCCGCTCGTCGCCGTCCCTCAGCACCCTGTCGGGGGACTCGCCCACGTATCCCAGCCTCCTCAACGCCCCGCGGGGCACCGGCGAACCCGATTTCGGGAAGCCGACGCCCCGCCCGTGTACCTGTACAGTCTCCGCCACCGGCGGCCGATCCGGCCGCGCACACCCCGCCCGACCGGCGCGTATTGTCGTCGCCCGGCCGCTCCACGGTCTGTCCACCGGTCAGACGCAGGGCCCCGCGCCGCCGGTTCCGCGCCTTCACCGCAAGGTCACGATTCGGAGGCGTACTCGACAAGCCCGTGTGAGAGGCGTCACCCTGTCTCTCATCCACGCGGGGAGGCTTGGATGGGCAAGAGCCGCAGAACTGTTCCCGAGGAACTCTTGCTGCTCGCTTTGGACCCGACCACGGGTACCACGGCGCAGCCGCAGACCCTCGACCTCGGACTCGCCGGGGCCCAGCTCGTCGAGCTGTCCCTGGCCGGACGGATCGTACCGGAGGGAGACCGGATCGCCGTCGTGCTCGCACGGCCGACCGGCGACCCGACCCTCGACCACGCACTGGAACTGCTGCGCCGACGCGGCAGTCCGGTCCGCGCGGCGCACTGGATCGGCGGGCCCCGGCTGGGGCTGCGGCAGACCTATCTGGCGCACCTGGAGCGCTGCGGCATGGTCACGGCCGTGCCGGGCCAGGTGTGCGGGGTGCTGCCGACGATCCGGTACCAGGCGTCCGACGACTGCACCAACGCCGCGATCAAGCAGCGTCTGGACACCGCGATCCGCACCGGTGTCCCGCCGGACCCGCGGACGGCGGCGCTGGCGGCGCTCGCCCACTCGGTCGGACTGGGCAAGCACCTGTACCCGGGCAACGAGGGCCGGTCCTCGCGGTCGCGGCTGCGCGACCTGATCCGGTACGACCCGCTGGGCGGGATGGTCGCGCACGCCGTGATGGACGTGCAGAACGGCCTGCCCGCGCAGCAGAACCGTTCTTCCCAAGGTTCCGGGGCCGCCGCCGGCCGTCCCGGCGCCCGTACGGCGGGCCGGGGTTCGGGCGGGCGGGTCTCCGCCTCCCGGGTCGGCGCCCGCTGACCGGAGCGGTCCGCGGGGCCCGGCGGGCAGCCGCCACGGCGCCCGACGCCACCGGCCGCGCACCCGACGGCGCCCGCCGCCCCGTTCACGCCGTCCGACGGCGCTGAGCGGCCCGGCGTACGACCGGTGCCACCGGCGCCAGGAGCACGACGGGCACCGGACGCACCGGACGCACTACCGGCACCACCCGCGGCACCGGAAGCAACCGGCGCCACCAGCAGCACCGAGGGGCGGTCGCCCCGCGACGCGAGTCGCCCGGCGACCGCCCCTCAGCCGTCCCCGGACGCTGACGGCGGACCCCCGGCAGCGACCCTCCCCCGTACGTGCCGGGGGCGCGTACGAGCCGGTCCGGGGGCACCCACCGCAGCACCTGTCCGAGTCGCCGAGCCGCATTACCACCTGGGGGCTTTCGCTGTCTCGCGGAAGTGCTATTCCGATGATCTGTCCTATCGCGCTGCCGTGATTCCCCGACGCCGACCTGGCCCAAGGTGACATGCTGCTCCAAGTCAGGGGGGTTGGTCCCTATGTCCGAAGTGTTCCGAGGGTCGCCGTTCCAACGAGCACCAGAGGTCCGGCCGGAGGTCGAAGTGTCCGCCAACGTCAATCCCACCGTTCGCCGCCGGCGCCTCGGTTCGGAGCTGCGCAAGCTCCGCGAGGGCCTGGGCATGACGGCGGAGGAGGTCGCCGGCCGCCTGATGGTCTCCCAGTCGAAGATCAGCCGGCTGGAGAACGGCCGCCGCAGCATCAGCCAGCGCGACGTGCGGGACCTCTGCGACGTGTACAACGTGCCCGACGACCAGTTGCGCGCCAGCCTGATGGAGATGGCCAAGGAGTCACGCCAGCGCGGCTGGTGGCACGACTTCAACGACATGCCGACCCCGTACAGCGTCTACATCGGACTGGAGGCCGAGGCCTCCTCGATCCGCGCGTACGAGTCCTCCTTCGTCCCCGGTCTGCTGCAGACCGAGCACTACGCCGAGGCCGTGGTCGAGGGCACCCAGCCGGACACCGACGCGGTCGCCGTGCAGCGCCGGGTGCAGGTCCGGATGAAGCGCCAGGAGCGCATCCACGGCGAGAACCAGCTGGGCAGCCTGTGGACCGTCATAGACGAGGCGGTGCTGCGCCGTGAGGTCGGCAGCAAGGCGGTGATGGCGGCGCAGCTGCGGCAGATGCTGGACCTCAGCCAGCGTTCGAACATCACCATCCAGGTGATCCCGTTCTCGCACGGCGCCCACCCCGGCATGACCGGGACATTCTCGCTGCTGGAGTTCCCCGAGTCAGCCGATTCCACGGTTGTCTACTTCGAAGGTGTGACGAGCGATCTCTACCTGGAGAAGGAGACGGACGTGCGCCGCTATACCGGTCTGTACGACTACCTGAGAGCGGCCGCCCTCGGCGTCGCGGAGAGCCGGTCGCTGATAGCCGACATCGAGAAGGAATTCCACGAATGATCACCCCGTCCGAGTACGGAACCCCCTGGCGCAAGAGCAGTCACAGCGGAGGCCAGGGCGCCTGCGTGGAGATCGCCGTCCCCGGCTCGGGGGAGGTGGCGGTCCGGGACTCCAAGGACCCCCGGGGCCCGCAGCTGCGCTTCTCCGCCGAGGCCTGGAACGCCTTCGCCTCGTCGGCGGCGGGCGGCGCCTTCGGCGGCCTCCCGGGCTGACCGGCCCACGCGGTTCCGTACTCGGACCAGTTGCCCGTAGCGGTGTCCGTCGCCTTCAGGCGGCGGGCGGTGCTCCGGGCAACTTCCGTGTCGGGGGCGGGTCTCAGCCCGCCACCGGGTAGCGGGCGGTCCAGTTGACGCCCTCCGGGGTCTGCCGGTCGTGCAGTTCGGCCCCGTGCACCAGCTCCATCACGAAGTCGTCGGCGAGTTCGAGGATCGCCCCGCGCCCTTCGAGCCCGGCCAGCAGACCGGGCGGCAGGGCGGTGTCCCCGTGCAGCACCCCGAGCAGGTTGCCGCAGATCGCGCCGGTGGCGTCGCTGTCCCCCGAGTGGTTGACCGCGAGCAGCAGGCCCGAGCGCACGTCGTGCGCGACCAGGGCGCAGTAGACCGCGATCGCCAGCGCCTCCTCGGCCACCCAGCCCTCCCCCAGCGCCTCGACCCGCTCCGCGGAGGGCTCGCCGGCCCGCACCGCGTCCAGGGCGGCCCGCAGCGCGGCGGTGGTCTCCTCGTGCGCGGGGCGCTCGGAGAGCAGGGCGAGCGCGAGGTGGACGCCCTCCTCCAGGGTGCCGCCGCGGGCCACGGACTGGACGATCACCGCGAACGCGCCCGCCGCCAGGTAGCCGGTGGGGTGGCCGTGGGTGAGCACCGAGCACTCCACCGCGAGCTGGAACACCAGGCTCGGCTCCCAGGTGGTGAGCAGCCCGAAGGGCGCCGCCCGCACCACCGTGCCGCAGCCCTTGGAGTGCGGGTTCTTCGGCAGCTCCAGGGTGCCGAGCCGCTCGGCGTCGGCCCCGGTGAGGCCGGACAGGCAGCCCTGGCCGGGGGCGCGCTGGGCGTACAGCCACTCCTCACGGCCGAGCCAGCCGAGGTCGGGGCGGCGCTCGTCCGGGCCCCAGTCGCGCTGGGTGGCGGCCCAGCGGAGGTAGGCCAGGTGCAGGTCGGTGGGCGGGTGCCAGCTGCCGGTGTCGCGCCGGATGTGGGCGCGGATCAGTCCGTCGACGGTGAAGAGGCTGAGCTGGGTGTCGTCGGTGACGGCGCCGGCGCGCCCGTACGCGGGGACGTAGCCGGTGACGCCCTGCGGGCCGTGCCGGTCCCGGATCTTCTCCAGCGACTCGAACTCGACGCCCGCACCGAGCGCGTCGCCGATGGCACCGCCGAGCAGACAGCCCCGCACCCGGCTGCGGTAGTCCTGCTGCTGGGCGCGTGACCACAGTGGCATCACGACGGGGCGCCTTTCGTCGGGTGTGGGGGCCGCGCGACGCTCGGCCGGCCGCGCGCCCTCGCACTGTACTTCGACGCCCCTTGCGGATCGACGGCATCCCTCGAACTCCGGTGCCCCCGGCCCGGCCGCCGCGCGGGCGGCGGCCAGGCCCGGCCCGGCCGGTCCGGCACAGCCGGTCCGCACGGTCGGTCCGGCGCGGTCAGTCCAGCACCGGCAGCAGCTCCGGCAGGTGCCCGTCCGAGGCCAGTGCCGCGGCCCGCCGCTCGGCCGGCACCTCGCCGTAGGTGGTGGTGCGCTGACGGTGCGGACGGCCCGCCGCCTCGGCGATGGCCTGGAGGTCGCGCACCGACTTGTAACTCCCGTACGCCGAGCCGGCCATCCGGGAGATGGTCTCCTCCATCAGCGTGCCGCCCAGGTCGTTGGCGCCGGAGCGGAGCATCTCGGCCGCGCCCTCGGCGCCCAGCTTGACCCAGCTGGTCTGGATGTTGGGGATGTGCGGGTGCAGCAGCAGCCGGGCCATCGCGATCACGGCGCGGTTGTCCCTGGCGCTCGGTCCGGGACGGGCGATGCCGGCCAGGTAGACCGGCGCGTTGGTGTGGATGAACGGCAGGGTCACGAACTCGGTGAAGCCGCCCGTCCGTTGCTGGATCCCGGCGAGCAGCCGCAGGTGGCCCAGCCAGTGCTTCGGGGTGTCCACGTGCCCGTACATCATCGTGGACGAGGAACGGATGCCCAGCTCGTGCGCGGTGGTGACCACCTCGACCCAGGTGGCGGCCGGCAGCTTGCCCTTGGTGAGCACCCAGCGGACCTCGTCGTCCAGGATCTCGGCGGCGGTGCCGGGGATGGTGTCCAGGCCTGACTCCTTGGCCCGCTGGAGCCAGTCCCTGATCGAGAGCCCGGTGCGGGTCGCGCCGTTGACCACCTCCATCGGCGAGAAGGCGTGCACGTGGATGCCGGGCACCCGCTCCTTCACCGCGCGGGCGATGTCGAAGTAGGCGGCGCCGGGCAGGTCCGGGTGGATGCCGCCCTGCATGCAGACCTCGGTGGCGCCCACCTCCCAGGCCTGGGCGGCCCGGTCGGCGACCTGGTCCAGGGAGAGGGTGTAGGCGTCCGCGTCGGTGCGGCGCTGGGCGAAGGCGCAGAAGCGGCAGCCGGTGTAGCAGACGTTGGTGAAGTTGATGTTCCTGGTGACGCAGTAGGTGACGTCGTCGCCGACGGCGTCCCTGCGCACGTCGTCGGCGATCCGGCAGAGGGCGTCCAGGGCCGGGCCGTCGGCGTGGAACAGGGCCAGCGCCTGGTCGTCGGTCAGCTTCACCGGGTCGTCCGCGGCCACCGCGAGGGCCTCCCTGAGGTCCCCGGTGAGGCGCTCGGGGGCGCCCTCGGCGAGCACCTGCTCGCGCAGCACCTCCCAGTCGCCGTACACGTCCTCGAAGTCGGCCCTGCGGTCGCCGGTGCGGCCCGCGGTGTCGATGGTGGCGTGCAGGTCGGTGCGCCCGTACGACTCCGGCAGGTCCTCGGGCTCCTGCCAGGGCAGGCCGCGGACCGGCGCGTCCGGGTCCGCCAGTCCGGTGGCCGGGTCGGCCAGGGCGCGCACGTGCGGCAGCACCCGCGGGTCCAGCCAGGGCTCGCCGCGGCGCACGTACTCGGGGTAGACGGCGAGGCGCTCGCGCAGCTCGAAGCCGGCCGCCGCCGAGCGCTCGGCCAGCCGCTCGATCTGCGGCCAGGGGCGCTCGGGGTTGACGTGGTCGGGGGTGAGCGGGGAGACCCCGCCCCAGTCGTCGACGCCGGCCGCGATCAGCCGCTCGTACTCGCCGTCGACCAGGTTCGGCGGCGCCTGGAGGCAGGCGGCCGGGCCCATCAGGTGCCGGGCCACCGCGACGGTGGCGACCAGCTCGTCCAGCTCGGCGTCCGGCATGCCGCCCATCGCGGTGTCCGGCTTGGCCCGGAAGTTCTGCAGGATCAGCTCCTGGATGCCGTGGTAGGCACGGGAGACCCGGCGCAGCGCGAACAGCGACTCGGCGCGCTCCCGGTACGTCTCGCCGATGCCGATCAGCAGGCCGCTGGTGAAGGGGACGGAGCTGCGCCCGGCGTCCTCCAGCACCCGCAGCCGGACGGCCGGCTCCTTGTCCGGGGAGCCGAAGTGCGGGCCGCCGGGCTCGCTCCACAGCCGGGTGGCGGTGGTCTCCAGCATCATGCCCATCGAGGCGGAGACGGGCTTGAGCCGCTGGAAGTCGGTCCAGCTCAGCACCCCGGGGTTGAGGTGCGGCAGCAGGCCGGTCTCCTCCAGGATGCGGATCGACATGGCGCGCACGTAGGCGATGGTGTCGTCGTAGCCGTGCGCGTCCAGCCACTCGCGGGCCTCGGGCCAGCGGTCCTCGGGCTTGTCGCCGAGTGTGATCAGGGCTTCCTTGCAGCCGAGTTCGGCCCCGCGCCTGGCCACTTCCAGCACCTCGTCCGGGGACATGTACATCCCGTGGCCCTCCCGGCGCAGCCTGCCGGGGACGGTGGCGAAGGTGCAGTAGTGGCACTTGTCGCGGCAGAGCCGGGTGAGCGGGACGAAGACGCTCTTGGAGTAGGTGATGACCCCGGGGCGGCCGGCCGCTTCGAGGCCGGCGTCCCGGACCCGGGCGGCGCCCGCACAGAGGTCCAGCAGGTCCTCGCCTCTGGCCTGGAGCAGCACGGCTGCCTCGGTGACGTCGAGGGCGACGCCGTCCCGGGCGCGGCGCAGGGCGCGGCGCATCGCGTTCGCGGTCGGCGGGGTGCTGGCGTCCACGGCGGTTCCGTCCATGGCGCGACGATACGCCAGGGGTGGTACCCGGGTCGGAGCAACCCTGATGCCGTCTCAGGGTCGGCGTACCCAAGAAGGCCACCCCGATCTGCCCCCACAGGGCGATGACGGCGTCGGCGCGGCGGCTTCTAATGGAAGGGCAGGGCCAATCTGACGGGTACCCAGAGGAGTTGAGGACGCCATGACCAACGAAAAGGCGGCGGGGGACGATCTGGACGGCGGCCTGCCGTACGGCTCCCGGCGACGCGTCCTGGTGCGCGCCGGGGTGCCGGTGGCGGTGGCCGCGGCGATCGCCGCGGGAGTGGGACTGGTGCCGGCGCTGGCCGCGGACGGCCCGCCCGACCTTCCGGCGCTGACCGCGGAGCAGGTGGTCGCCAAGGTGCTCGGCTCCGAGACCCAGGCACTGTCAGGGACGGTCTCGATCAGCACCGACCTCGGCCTGCCCACCCAGCTGCTGGGCGCGGCCGGCGGCCTCGGCGGGGCGGCCGGCGGCCACGGCGGCCAGGGCTCCTCCGCGGACCCGAAGTCCAAGCTGCTCGGTCTGCTCGGCGGGGACCAGACGGTGCGGATCGCGGTGGACGGTCCGGAGCGCCAGCGGGTGGACGTCCTGGAGGACATGTCCGGCTACACCCTGGTCCACAACGGCGACCAGGCCTGGGCCTGGGAGAGCTCGTCCAACACCGCGGTGCACACGGCCGGCCTGGCCGCCGGCGAGCGGCCCGCGGGGGCGCCGCTGTCCGAGCTGCCGACCAGCCCGCAGGAGGCCGCCAGGCAGTTCCTGACCGGGAGCGCCGGTACCACCTCGGTCACCGTCGCCGGGACGGCCAAGGTGGCCGGGCAGGACGCCTACCAGCTGAGCGTGAAGCCCACCCAGTCCGGTTCGACCCTGGCCGAGGTCAGGATCTCGGTGGCCGCCGCCAACGGGGTGCCGCTGGCGGTGGCGGTGAAGTCGGTGGACGGCAGCACCGTGCTGAACGTCCGCTTCACCAAGGTGTCCTTCGCCAGGCCGGACGCCAAGACCTTCGACTTCACCGTCCCCAAGGGCGCCAAGGTGACGGAGGAGAAGACGGACGGGGCGCCCCAGGGCGCGCCGGACGGAGCCGGGGAGCACCGGGGCGCCCAGGGGCACGAGGGCGTGAACGTGATCGGTGAGGGCTGGACGGCGATCGTCGCCACCCAGCCGCCCGGCACGGCCGGCAGCGCGCCGCAGGGCGACGGCGGCGGCCACGGCGGGGACGGTGCGGCACGGTCGCTGAACCCGCAGGCGATGGCGAAGTCGTTCGGCAAGCCGGTCGACGGCGGCACGCTGGTCAGCACCAAGGTGCTCAACGTCCTGCTCACCGACGACGGCCGGGTCTTCGCCGGCGCGGTGACCCTGCCGGTCCTCCAGCACGCCGCCGGGGTGAACTGACGGATGGCCAAGGCTCCCGTAACGGGGGACGTTACGGAGTCGGCCGGGGGTACGGGCGCCGAGCCGCGCCCGGCCCCCGTTCCCGTTCCATCCGCCTCCCTCTCCTCCGCTTCCTCCTCTTCCTCCTCTTCTGCGACAACCGGTGCGGCCGGTACTGCCGGTGCCACTGGTGCCGCCGCTGCCGCCGGTACCGCCGGCCCGTCCGGCTCCCGCGCCGACGACGTCATCCGGACCCGCGGCCTGACCAAGCGCTTCCGCGGCGGCCAGCTCGCCGTGGACGGCCTGGACCTGGCCGTGCCGCGCGGCTCCGTCTTCGGCTTCCTGGGCCCCAACGGCTCCGGCAAGACCACCACCATCCGGATGCTGATGGGCCTGATCGCCCCCACCTCGGGCGTGGCCACCGTCCTCGGCGAGTCGATGCCGCAGTCCGTCGCCACCGTGCTGCCCCGGGTGGGCGCGCTGATCGAGGGCCCGGCTCTGTACGGCTTCCTCTCCGGGCGGGACAACCTGGTGCGCTTCGACGCCGCCGACCCGACCGCCGACCCGCGCACCCGCCGGCAGCGGGTCGGCGCCGCGCTGGAGCGGGTCGGCCTGGGCGCGGCGGCGGACAAGAAGGCCCGCGCGTACTCGCTGGGCATGAAGCAGCGCCTGGGCCTGGCCTCCGCGCTGCTCCAGCCGCGCGAGCTGCTGGTGCTGGACGAGCCGACCAACGGGCTGGACCCGCAGGGCATGCGGGAGATCCGGGCGCTGGTCAGGGAGGTCGCGGCGGAGGGCACCACGGTGTTCCTCTCCTCGCACCTGCTGGACGAGATCGAGCACGTCTGCACCCACGCCGCGGTGATGTCCCGGGGCCGGCTGGTGGTGCAGGGCACCGTCGCCGAGCTGGCCGCCCGGGCGCAGGGCCGGCTGGTGGTCCGCACCCCGGACGTGGCGCGGGCCGCCGAGGTGCTGGCGGCCCACCGGGTCACCGCCCTGGTGCCCGGCGAGGACCGGGTGGACGGCGAGCCCGGTGTGCTCGACGAGGAGGCGCTGCCCAGGCTGTGCGCGGCGCTGGTCGGGGCCGGGGTGCGGGTGCACGGCTTCGGGCTGGAGCGGGGCACGTTGGAGGACGCCTTCGTGGCGCTGACCGGGGAGGGCTTCGATGTCGCGGGCTGAGGCGCTGCCGATCCGCACCGGGCGGCGGCCGCAGACGGTGGCCGGGTTCCTGGCGCTGTTCAGGAACGAGCTGCACCTGACCTTCCGGCGGATGCGCACCATGGTGCTGCTGGGCATCCTGGCGGTGCTGCCGGTCCTGATCGGGGTGGTGGTCAAGCTCAACACGGACAGCCCGCACGAGGGCGGCGGTCCGAGCTTCATCGCGCAGACCACGCAGAACGGGCTCTTCCTGGTCTTCACGTCCCTGGCGGTGACCCTGCCGGTCTTCCTGCCGATGACGGTCGGCGTGGTCGCCGGGGACTCGGTGGCGGGCGAGGCAGCCACCGGGACGCTGCGCTACCTGCTGGTCGCCCCGGCCGGGCGGACCAGGCTGCTGGCCGCCAAGTTCACCGCCGGGCTGGTGTTCTGCCTGGCCGCCACGGCGGCGGTCGCGGTGTCGGCGCTGGCCGCGGGCGCCGCGCTCTTCCCGCTCGGCGAGGTGACGCTGCTCTCCGGGGACACCATCGGTCTCGGCGACGCGCTGCTGCGCGCGCTGCTGGTCGCCCTGGTGGTCGCGGTCTCGCTGGCCGGGCTGGTGGCGATCGGACTGTTCGTCTCGACGCTCACCGGCAGCGGCATCGCGGCGATGGCCGCCACCGTCGTCCTGGTGGTCACCGTCCAGATCCTGGACGTGTTCCCACAACTGGACGCGGTCAGGCCGTTCCTGTTCTCCCACTACTGGCTGAGCTTCGCGGACCTGCTACGGGCGCCGATGTACTGGGACGGCGTGCTGAAGGACCTCGGCCTCCAGGCCGCCTACGTCGCCGTGTTCGGCTCGGCGGCCTGGGCGCGCTTCGCCGGCCGGGACATCAGCGCGTGACGGCCGGCTGCGCGGGTTCGGGCTCCGGCGCGGCCGCGGCCCGGGCCGCGCGGTCGGCCCTGACCTGGCGCAGCGCGTCCCAGGTGAGCAGCGCGAGCGCGACCCAGACCAGGCCGAAGCCGGCCCAGCGGGCGGGCGGCATGGACTCGTGGAACACCGCGACGCCGATCAGGAACTGGAACACCGGCGCCAGGTACTGGAGCAGCCCGAGCACGGTCAGCGGCACCCGGACGGCGGCCGCGCCGAAGAACAGCAGCGGGATCGCGGTGATCACGCCGCTGAGCATCAGCAGCCCGGAGTGCCCCCAGCCGTACGAGCCGGCCACCGTGTGCCCGAAGGTGCCGCGCCCGCCGACCTGGAGGTAGACCAGGTAGCCGAGGGCGAACGGGAACATGAAGGCGCTCTCGGCCGCCAGGCTCTCCAGTCCGCTCAGCCCGACCTGCTTCTTCAGCAGGCCGTAGGTGGCGAAGGAGAGCGCCAGGGTGAGGGCGATCCAGGGCGGCTGCCCGTACGCGACGGTGAGCACCGCGACGGCGGCGGCACCGATGCCGACCGCCGTCCACTGCACCCGGCGCAGCCGTTCCTTGAGCACCAGGACGCCGAAGGCGATGGTGACCAGGGGGTTGATGAAGTAGCCGAGGCTGGTCTCGACCACGTGCCCGGCGTTGACGGCCCAGATGTAGACGGCCCAGTTGACCGAGATCACGGTGGCCGCCCCGGCCAGCATGGCGAGCCGGCGGGGCTGGCGCAGCAGCGGGCGTATCCAGCCCCAGTGCCGCTGGGCTATCAGCATCAGGAGCACCGCGACCAGCGACCAGACCATCCGGTTGGCCAGGATGTCGTCGGCGGGGCTGGGCTCCAGCAACGGCCAGAACAGGGGGAACAGGCCCCAGATGCCGTACGCGGCGGCGCCGTACCAGAGGCCCCGGCCGTTGTCCTGCTGGTCTGTCTCCGCCATGGCCGAGTGCCCTCCCGCGCGCGTGTGTCGAGGCGACGGTAGCGGGCGGGAGGGGCGACTGTCATCTCCGTTTCCGGATTTTGGTCATGACAGTGTTTGCATGCCGGACGTTCCGGCGGCACCGGGGCGCGGAGCCGCGGCGGGCTCAGGCGTTCAGGGCCGCGCGGAGCCGCGGCGGGCTCAGGCGCCCAGGGCCTCGCGGACGGACTCGGCCAGCGGGACGGTCGGGCGGCCGATCAGCCGGGACAGGTCGCCCGGGGTGCCTGCCAGCTCACCGCGGGCGATGCCCGCGTCCACGTCCACCAGGACCTCGGCGAAGCCCTGCGGCAGGCCCGCGCCGACCAGCACGTCCAGGTGCTCGGCCGGGGTGACGTTCCGGTGCCCGACCGGCTTGCCGGAGGCCTCCGCCAGCTCGGCGGCCAGCTCGGGCAGGCTCCAGGCGGCGTCGCCGCTCAGCTCGTACACCGTGCCCTCGTGGCCCTCGCCGGTCAGGACGGCGACCGCCGCGTCCGCGTAGTCCCGGCGCGGGGCGGTGGCGACCCGGCCCTCCCCGGCGCTGCCGAGCACCACGCCGCGCGCCACCGTGCCGGCCGCGTCGCCCAGGTAGTTCTCGGTGTACCAGCCGTTGCGCAGGAACGAGTACGGCAGGCCGGAGGCGAGGATCAGCTCCTCGGTCGCCTTGTGCTCGTCGGCCAGCCGGAAGGTGGCCGCGCCGGGCGCGCTGGTGTAGGCGAGCAGGGCGACCCCGGCCGCCTTGGCGGCGTCCACCACGGCCCGGTGCTGCGGGATCCGGCGGCCGACCTCGCTGCCCGAGATCAGCAGCACCCGGTCGCCCGCGGCGAAGGCGCCCGCCAGGGTCTCCGGCTTGTCGTAGTCGACCACCCGGACGGCCACGCCGCGCGCGGCCAGGTCGGCGGCCTTCTCGGCGGAGCGGACGGCGACGGCCACCTCGCTCGCGGGGACCCGGGCCAGCAGGCCCTCGACGACGAGACGGCCGAGCTGGCCGGTGGCACCGGTGACGACGTACATGGTGGAGCTCCTCGGGTTGCTACGTGACTGCTACGGGGTTCTGGCCTCGCAACTCACTTTAGGGACAGCACTAACCTTTCGAAAGTACGCACTTCAAAGTAGGGTACTGACATGAAGGTAAGCGAGCTGGACAAGGGCGGACTGCCGCCCGCCGACGTCTTCGACCGGATGTGTCCGTCCCGGGGCGTGCTGGAGCACGTCACCAGCCGCTGGGGCGTGCTGGTGCTGGGCGCGCTGAACGAGCGCGGCTACCGGTTCAGCGAGCTGCGCCGCAAGGTCACCGGGGTCAGCGAGAAGATGCTCGCCCAGACCCTCCAGACGCTGGAGCGGGACGGCTTCGTCCTCCGCGAGGCGCACCCGGTGATCCCGCCGCGGGTCGACTACAGCCTCACCCCGCTGGGGCGGGAGGCGGCGGACCTGGTGGCGGCGCTGGCGCACTGGTCGGAGCGACGGGTGCCGGAGGTCGAGGCGGCGCGGGAGGAGTACGACGGGCGAGCCACCGCCACCGCCGCCTTGCGGTGAGCCGGGGCGCGGCCGGGCGACGAGGGAGCCACGCTGCCGCCGGGCGACGAGGGCGTCGGGCCCGTCCGGGCCCCGGGCCCGGCCGACGGCGTGGTCCCGGCCGGCCGGTGGCCGCGGGGCCGTCGTTCCGCGCACCGGCGAGGCCTCGACGGCTCAGGCGGCTACCGTCTCCCCATGACCAGTCCGACCAACCCGACCGGCTCGACCGACCCGGCCGGCCCCGAACCGCTCCCCGGCACGGACACCGCGCAGACCATCCGCTCCCGGGTGACCTGCCGCCGCTGCCACCGGCCGCTGCACGACCCGGAGTCCCGGATGCTGCGGCTGGGTCCCGAGTGCCGGGACCCGGCGGAGCGGGTCGCGCGCTTCGACGTCGACCAGGAGCCGCTGCCCGGGGTGGGGTAGGAACGGCCTCGGCGTCTCTGCCCGCGGCGCCCCGGCCCGCAGTGCCTCAGCCCCTGCCGAAGAGGCGGCGCAGCCGGCCGGGGCGGGGCTCCTCCGGCTCCGGGGCGTCCGGCTCGTCCGCCTCCGGCTGCTCCTGGTCCCGCTCCGGTCCCTGGCCCTCCTGGGACGCCGCCTCCGCGTCGGCGGCGTCCTCCCTGGCCGTCAGGTGCCGGGCGAGTTCGCGGTCCTCGTCGGACGTCCATGGCGCGACGAGCACCAGCGCGGCCAGTGAGCGGAGGATCGTCACCACCCGGGTGCGCCGGGCCCTGGCGGCGTGGTGCAGCCGCTGCTGGAGCAGGGCGGCGACGTCGGCCCGGGTCTGCGGCTGCGTCCAGCCGATCGCGACCAGCGCGAAGCCGGCCGCCTCGACCACCCAGTCCTCCGGTCCGAGCAGCAGGTCGCGCAGCACCCGCCAGCGCTCGGAGCCCTCCCAGGGCTGGTCGGTGCGGTGGTGGGCGATGCCGAGGCAGGCGAAGACCTGGACGGCGCGCACCCACAGTTCGGGCTGGTGGGCCAGCAGGGCCCGGCCGAGTTCGTCCTCGCGCGGCATCGGCGGGTGGACGAGGACGCCGAGCAGGTCGTCCAGCGGCAGTCCGGCGAGCCGGACGGCGTGGTCGTAGGCGGCGGGGACGGTCGGCCAGAAGATCTCGGCGGTGGAGCGGACGAGTTCGGCGCTCCGCGGCGAGGGCGGGGCGACCGCCGGGCGCGGGCTGGTGCCGTCCCAGACCCAGATCCGGGTGGTGGGTCCGGTCAGCGGCAGCCGGGGGTCGGGCTCGCCGACGGCCTGGTAGCCGACGGTGGAACGCGGCAGCGCGAGCCGGACGGCCAGCACCGAGCTGGGCGGCTCCAGGGTGGAGGCCGTGCACTCGACCTCGGTGTCTCGGGTGGTGTCGGAGGCGGCGAGCACCTGGTGCAGCACGTTGACGGTCGCCTCGGTGGCGCCGGAGACCAGGCCGAGCCAGGGCTCCCGGCTGCTCAGCCGCTCCAGCAGCTCCTGGGCGTACTCGTGCTCGGGGTGGGCGCGGTGGTGGTCGGCCAGGCCGAGCAGGTGGGCCGGGTCGCCGTCGAGGGCGTGCAGCAGCCCGTACCTGGCCGGGCCCGCCTTGGGGTGGCCGGGTTCGGCGGCGAGCACCCGGTCCAGCCAGGCCAGGCCTTCGAGGGGGCGGCCGAGGGTGCCGTACAGCTCGGCGACGTCCACCGCGAGGTAGCTGCTGGGGTCGTCCCCGTCCGGTGCGACCCGCGCCAGCTCGGCCTCCCAGACGGCGAGCGCCTGTTCCGGCCGGCCGTCCGCGCGCAGGGCGTTGCCGAGCATCACGGCGGGCAGGTAGCCGGGGGCCGACCGGTGGGCCCGCTGGGCGAGTTCGACGGCGCGGGCGGTGTCGCCGAGCCGGCGGGTCAGGCCGGAGGTCATCGCGAGCAGCAGCACGTGGTCGCCGTGGCGGGCCAGCACGGCCTGCACGAAGTCGTGGAACGGCCGTACGGCTTCGGCCGGTTCGGCCGGGAGCGGGTCGGGCAGCGCACCGGTGGCCCTGGCCACCGCCTGGGCGACGGCGTCCGGGTCGACCAGGCCGGGCAGGTCCTCGCGGGCGAGCCAGGCGGCGTGCGCCCAGGGGCGGGCCGGCTCGTACTGGATGGCGGAGGCGAGCAGCCCGACGGCGGCGTCCCAGTCCCCGGCGGCGGCCTCCACGTGGGCCCGGCAGACCGCCGTGCCGAGGTACACCTGGCCGTCCAGCGGGAACAGCTCGCGGGCCGCCGCCGGGCCGCCCGCGGCCGCGCACAACTCGGCCAGCGCCTCGTGCAGTTCGGGCAGCTGGGGGTCGGCGAGTATCGCGTCGCCGAGGTGGTCGGCGGCGTGCGTCAGATCGCCGGAGTCGATCGCCAGCCGGGCGAGCGCGACCTCGCCCTCGGCCGCCAGCCGCTCGTCGCCCTCGTCTTCGGTGTGACCGCTCATCGTCCCTGCTCCCCCGGTGGCCCCGCGCCGCCTCGTCCCCGTTCCGCACGAGGTTATCCGGTGCCACCGGCAGCATGTTGATCAACCCGGCGGCTCGTCCAACGCTTGGATCGGATACGACCCGTACGAGTGGTTTGGACCTCCGAGGGCTTCAGCTCGGCAGCCGGCGCCCACCACTATTGCCGAGCCGCTTCGCGAGCGAAGTGCCCATCCCGCCAACGGAATCGAGGACATCGATGAAGCTCCCGCGCACCCTGTCCCTGGCGGCCTCCGCCGCCGTTCTGAGCACCCTCGCCATCGCCGGCCCGACCGCCCCGGCCTCGGCCGCCGGCTCCTTCGTGGTCAGCGAGGCCCAGTTCAACCAGATGTTCCCGAGCCGGAACGGCTTCTACACGTACAAGGGCCTGGTCGACGCCCTGAGCGCCTACCCGGAGTTCACCACCACCGGCGACGACGCCACCCGCAGGCGCGAGGCGGCGGCCTTCCTCGCCAACGTCAGCCACGAGACCGGCGGCCTGCGGTACGTCGTCGAGCAGAACACCGCCAACTACCCGCACTACTGCGACACTTCGCAGCCGTACGGCTGTCCGGCCGGGCAGGCCGCGTACTACGGGCGCGGCCCGCTCCAGCTGAGCTGGAACTTCAACTACAAGGCGGCGGGCGACGCCCTGCACATCGACCTGCTGCACGACCCGTACAAGGCCGAGAAGGACCCGGCGGTCTCCTGGAAGACCGGCCTCTGGTTCTGGAACAGCCAGACCGGCGCCGGGCGGATGACCTCCCACGACGCCATCGTCAACAACAAGGGCTTCGGCGAGACCATCCGCAGCATCAACGGCGCGCTGGAGTGCGACGGCAGGAACCCGGGCCAGCGCGACGACCGGATCAACCTGTTCAGGAAGTTCGTCGGCGTCCTCCAGACGAACGTCGGCGGCGGCAACATCTCCTGCTGACCGGGAGGTCGGCGGCGTGGAGCGGGAGGTCGGCCGGGCCGGCTTCCCGCTCCACTGTCAGTGCCGGGTGCTTCACTGGCGCTCGACGTCGCGCATGGACGAAGGGTGGCTGCCATGGGTGTGCTGACCGACTACTTCCGGGCGGCCGACGCGGCAACGGTCGTACGGGCGCTGGAGCTCACGGAGGGCGGGCTGCCGCCGCTCGGCGGCGAGGGCTCCTTCGACGGGGTGGAGGCCAAGGGCGTCGATCCGGACGTCGTGCTCGGCCAGCTGGTGGCCGTCGCCCTCGGCGAGCCGTGGCGGACCGGCCTGGTGACGGAGACGGCGGTCTGGCCCGCCACGCCGGCGCCCGGCCCGGCCGGGCCCGCGGACGAGGACGACCCGTGGGCGACGGGCCCGTGGGTCACCGAGCTGGGCGGCGCCGCCCGGGACGCGCTCGCCGCGATACCCGACGAGCGGGTGCCGGAGGCGGTCGGACGCTGGGCCGAGGCGGAGGAGTGGGACGGCGCCGACCCGTCCGATCTGCTGCCGCTCGCCGAGGAGTTGATCGCCCTCGCCCGGCGGGCCCGGGCGGCCGGGGAGCAGCTGTACTGCTGGATCTGCCTGTAGCGGCGGCTCAGCGGCGCCTCAGCGGGTGATCGGCGGGGCACCGGTCGCCGCGAGGGAGAGCTCCCAGAGCCGGGCGGCCGCATCGGGGTCGACGGCGTACGGGCGGACGCCACCGTCGTCCATCGGGGTGTCCGGGCCGCAGACCCGGGCGACCTCGCAGTCCTCCAGGTACAGGCCGCCGCGGCCGTCGAGCAGCGGCGAGGTCGCCGCCCACAGGCCGGTGGCCGCGCCCTGGGAGGGGGTCTTGAAGCCGGCGCCGATCACCGTGCCCTCGGCGTCCACCCAGCCGCGTTCGATCTGCTCCTGCCGGGTCATCTCGCGCTGGAGCCCGGTGATGATCTTTCCCGGGTGGAGCGCGAACGCCCGTACGCCGTCGCCCTTTCCGAGCGCGTCGAGGTGCACGGCGAACAGGGCGTTGGCGGTCTTGGACTGGCCGTACGCCAGCCACTTGTCGTAGCCGGTACGGAAGTGCGGATCGTGCCGGCGGATGTCGGTCAGGGCGTGCCCGGCCGAGCTGTTGACGACGACACGCGCGCCGTCGGGGGCGGCGGCCAGCAGCGGGTACAGCTCGCAGACGAGGAGGAAGTGCCCGAGGTGGTTGGCGGCGAACTGCCCCTCCCAGCCCGGCCCGACGCGCCGCTCGGGGGTGGCCATGACGCCGGCGACGGCCAGCAGCAGGTCCAGCCGGCCCGTGGCCTCACGGATCAGCCCGGCGGCGGCGCGGACGCTCGCGGGGTCGGTGAGGTCCATCGGGACGACCCGGCTGCCGGTGCCGCCGAGTGCGCTGCGGGCGACGTCCGGGCGGCGGGCCGGGACGATCACCCGGGCCCCGGCGGCGGTCAGTGCCCGGGTGGTCTCCAGTCCGAGGCCGGAGTAGCCGCCGGTCACGACGGCGGTGCGGCCGGAGAGGTCGAGGCCCGCCAGGACGTCCCCGGCGGCGCTGACGGCCGAGAAGGGCGAACCGACTGTGCCGGTGGTGGTGTTGGTGGTCATGACGAGGACGGTAGGAAGTAGAGCGCGGTCTAGATCAAGTCCCGCTCCTATGCTCTGACGCCATGGGCGGCATGGACAGCACGGACAGCACGGACAGCACGGACGGCACGGACGGCACGGACGGCACGACGGAACTCACCATCGGCGAGGTGGCCGGGCGCACCGGGCTCAGCGTGCACGCCCTGCGCTTCTACGAGCGCGAGGGGCTGCTGGTCGGCCCGGTGCGGCGCACGGCGGGCGGACGCCGGCGGTACGCCGTGCTCGACGTGCGGTGGCTGGAGATCTGCGTCAGGCTGCGCGAGTCCGGCATGCCGCTCGCCGACCTGCGCCGCTTCGCCGGCCTGGTCCGGCAGGGGCCGGGCAACGAGGCCGAGAGGCTGCGGCTGCTGGACGCCCACCAGCGGCGCGTCGACGAGCGGATCCGGGAGTTGGAGGAGTGCCGCTCGCTCATCGCCTGGAAGGCCTCGGTCTACGCCGACCACCTGGCGCGCGGCGAGGCCGCCGGGCTCTGGGACCCGACGGCGGAAGACCGGTCACCCGGGGCGTGACCTGCCCGGCACCATGCCTGGCGCTGCCATCGGCCCGGCGCATGGGGCGCTCGCGGGCTCACGAGCTCGGATGTTCGGGGACTCGCGGGCTCGGGGCGGGCTACTCGAACGGGGGCTCCAGGGTTGGCGTCCGGCACGGAGGTTCGGATATCCGCCGGAAATCTCCGGGCAGGCCGTCAGCACCGTCGCATAGCCTGCCCCGGTGAATCTTGACGATGTCGCCTGGCAGCGGCAGTTCGACGGCGGAATAGACGGCTTCATGGCGGAAAACCTGGCCCGACAGGGGCAGTTGGAGCTTCTGATCGAGACCGCCCGGGACCGCGGTGAGTGGTTCTGCGCCGAGGTGGCGGTCAGTGAGCTGTGCGCGGCAGGCGAGTTCGAACGGGCCCTGACGGTCCTGGAGCCGTTCGTCGCGGTCGGCTGGCCGATCGCCGTGCGGGAGTCCGCCACGATCATGATCCGACAGGGCCGGATCGAGGAGGGGCTGGCCCTGGTGCGTCCGGACGCGGCCGGGCTGGAGTCGGCGCACGACTGCCGCTGGTTCGCCGAGGCACTGGTGGAGGCCGGGCGGGTGGACGAGGCCATCGAGGTGCTCACGCCGCATCTCGGGGAGCCCTGGATCCTGGAGTCACTGCTCGATCTGACCGGGGGGCAGCACCGTGACGCGCGCGTCCTGGAGTTGCTCACCCCGTGCGCCGAACGCGCCCGGGGCGGCACAGCAGACTGCCGGTGCTCCGCGGCCGGGGGTCAGCGCGAGTGCCTGCACCAGCCGTCGGCGGTGCTGATGCTGTACGGCCGGGTCCTGGAGCGCATGGGCCGGGCGGACGAGGCGATCCGCCTGCTGGGCCCGGTCCTGCCCGTCGTCCCGAGCATCGCCCGGCTGTACGCGGATCTCCTCGCCGGCCAGGGCCGGATCGACCAGCTGCGCGAGCTGGCCGCCGGCGAGCACGCGGACGTCGCCCGCGACCGGTGCGCGGAGGTGCTGGAGGAGCAGGGGCGGGTCCGGGAGGCCGAAGCCGTCCTGCACGCGTCCCTCGAAGCGGGCGACCGGTCCGCCCGTCGGCGCCTCATGGCCTTCCTGGCCCGCCAGGGACGCCTCGACGAGGCCGTCGAGGCCGGACGGCCCGCGTACGAGGACGCCGGAGAGAACCTCCTCCACGAGGCGATCGACCTGCTGATCAAGGCGGGCCGCCCGGAACGGGCGCTGGAGCTCCTGAACGGCCTCGGCGCCGCGTACGCCGACGCGCATGCCGATGCGCTGCGCCACACCCGGCTGCGCCTGCTCGCGAAGGCCGGGCGCTCCGCCGAGGGCGTCACGGAGGTGCGGGCCCTGAGCGTGCGGGAGCCCGGCCAGTGGGACACCACGCTGGCCTGGCTGCTGGATCTGGACGGCCGGACGGACGAGGCCCTCGACCTGCTCCGGTCGTCCACCGAGCACGGGGCCCACCAGGAGATTGCCGTGATCCTGAGCAGGTACGGCCGCTACGCCGAGGCAGTCGCCGCCATCCCCACGGTGTCCGCCCAGCGCGAGGCGCGGAAGCGACGCTGAGGCAGGACGCTGCTCTCCTGGATGTTTCAGGGTGAGAAATATCCAGGTCGGCGCCGGCGTTCCGGTAGGCGTCCGCGCGGGAGGTCCGCGTGAGCCTGGAAGGAGTGCGGCGCCGTGCGCGTGGAGGTCTGGAGCGACATCAACTGTCCGTGGTGCTACATCGGCAAGGCCCGGTTCGAGCAGGCCCTGGCGGCGTTCCCGCACCGCGAGGAGGTGGAGGTCGTCCACCGCTCCTTCGAGCTGGACCCGCGGGCGCCGCACGAGGCCCGTCCGGTCGTGCCGCTGCTCGCCGCCAAGTACGGGATGAGCCTGGAGCAGGCCGAGGCGGCGGAGGCCCGGATCTCCGAGAACGCCCGCGCCGAGGGCCTGCCGTACCTGCGCGAGGGCCGCGACGCGGCGAACTCCTTCGACATGCACCGCCTGCTGCACTTCGCCAAGGAGCACGGCCGGCAGGGACAGCTGCTGGACGCGCTGTACCGGGCGAACTTCGCCGAGGAGCGGTCGGCCTTCGAGGCGGGCCGCCTGGTCGAGCTGGCGGTCGGGGCCGGGCTGGACGGCGAGGCGGCCGCGGCCGTCCTGGCCGACCCGGAGGCGTACGCGGAGGCGGTGCGCGAGGACGAGACCACGGCGAGCGCCATGGGGGCGACGGGCGTGCCGTTCTTCGTCCTGGACCGGCGGCTGGGCGTCTCGGGCGCTCAGCCCGCGGAGACGTTCACCCAGGCGTTGGAACAGGCTTGGGAAAGCCGGGTCGCGCTGCCGCTGACCCCGCTCGCGTCGGAGGCCTGAGCAGTGCCGGAGCGCGAGAAGTCGGCCGGGCCGACTTCTCGCGCCGGCGGGGCTCCGCGAGGGGCTACTCCCGTACGAACCCGTGACTCCGCTCCACCTTCGCCACGTGCAGCGTGTAGCGCTCGTACCACTCGGCCCGCCCGCGCTTCTGGGCCGCGCGGTGCTCCGCGTTGGTCCGCCACTCGGTGAGGGCGTCGGCGTCACGGAAGTACCCGACGGTGATGGACAGCCCGCCGGGTGTCTGCGCGTGGTCCATCCCCAGATAGCCCGGGATGTCCCTCACCAGGTCTTCCATGCGCTCGTTGGTCTCGCTGTAGCCGCTCTGCTCCTGGGTGCGCACGGTGGTGAAGACGGCCGCGTAGTAGGGGGGCTCGAAGGCCTCGACGGGCAGAACGGGAACGTCCGGATCATTGCTCACGGCCTCACCGTAAGGCGGGTGTGCCTGACGTTCCGACGTCTTTGCCGAACGGGATGCGGAAGGGATCCGGTTCTTTGCCGAACCGGCGGAGGTCGTCCTGTTGGGCCCTGGCCCTGGTCCGGCAGGATGACCTCGCAGCCGGCTCTCCCCTCTTCTCCCCCACCGCGTCGACAGCGGAGGGGAGTTCGACCGTGCCCACCGGTCGCGGCGGGGTGATTCCGGCGACGGGCCCGAGCTTCCGGGCTCCGGCCGGGGCTGCGTGCCACCACTCCCGGGCACCGGGCAGACGGGTGTAGACCTCCCCTTCGGATTGCCAAGTACCCGGCAGCGGAAGGGTGGAGGCCGGGCTACGGCTGGGGTCGGGAGTTGAGCCGGGTGGCGAGCCACGGGGAGTTGCGGCCGGCGCCCTCGCGGTACGCGATGCGCTGGACCGCGAAGAGCAGGCGGTAGAGGTTGAGGGCGGTGTCGGAGTCGTCGGCGGCGAAGCCCAGGCGGTGGACGAAGGTCTCCAGCCCGGGCCAGTCGAAGTCGTCGGGGACGGCCGGGGCGACGGAGACCCCGGAGAGGGCGTTGAAGGCGGCGGCGACCGCGTAGTTGGCCGCGGCAAGGGCGTTGATGACGTCGGGGTCGGTGGCCGGGGCGGCGGCCGGGACGGGGACGCTCACGTCAGGACTCCTCCGTGTCGGGCTTTGCAAGGTTGAGGGTGGCGATGACGCCCAGGGCGACGGTGGCGAACGCGAGGGCGAGGAGGGTGAGGAAGGCGGCGGCGATCAGGAACCGCACGAGCGCTCGCGGTCGGCGTCGAGGAGGAGGGTGAGGAGGTTCAGGAGGGTGGAGACCGGCGCGTTGGCGAAGCGGACGAGGACGCGGCCGTCGCGGGTCCTGTCCGTGCAGGCGTAGGGGAAGAGGAGCCCGAACTTTCGGCCGCGCTCGTGGAGTTCACCGACGAGGGCGAGGACGTCCATCTCGGTGTAGGAGCGGATCCGCGGGTCGGAGGGCTTCATCGGCTGACGCTTCACGCGGCGGCTTCCTTCATCAGTTCGAACCAGACGACCTTGCCCTGCTTCCGGGGCTCGGCGCCGAGGCGGTGGGTGAGGGCGCGGACGAGGTAGAGGCCCCGGCCGGAGACGGCGAGCAGGTCCGCCGGGAGGCCGACGTCGGGGAGGACAGGGCTGTTGTCAGCGACCGAGACCCGGAGACGGCGGCCGGCGAGGGCGACGACGACCAGGGGCGCAAGGGTGTCCCCGTGCCTCCAGGCGTTGACAAAGACTTCGTGCAGGGCAAGTTCGGCGTCGGAGATGGCGGAGGGGCGCCACCCCGCGGAGGTGAGGAGGTCGGAGAGCTCGGCACGAGCGGCGGACCAGTCGGGAGGGTTGCAGGCACGCATGAGAGACCCCAGGGGAAGAGGAGGGGAATCGACGAAGCAGACACTCCGTCATGTGATCGATGCAACACTGAGAGTAGGGCAGCAGTTTCAAGCCTGCAACATATTCGCCGAGCATCACTCTCACGGGTGGTGCCTCGCAGTCTCGGGGAGAGAGACTGCGCACGACACGGAAGGGGCGATTCTTGGCACTCAGGACCGAGATCAGCGAGCGACAGCGTCGCTTCGGCGCCGAGCTGAGGCGCCTGCGCGAGGAAGCCGGCCTCACCGTCAAAGATGCTGGCGCCCTCATCGACATGGGTGCACCGCAGCTCAGCCATATCGAGGCCAGCCGAACCGGGTTGGACCCGGTCCGCCTCACCAACTTGCTGGACCACTACGGTTGCACTGACGAGACGTACATGACCGAGTTGCATGATCTCGGTGCGAGCGACGGGAAGGGCTGGTGGACCGCGTTCAAGGGGCAGATCACCCCCAGGGCCCTCGATCTGGCTGAGACAGAGGCCATGGCAGTCGCCCTGGACAACTATGAAACCTTCTACATCCCCGGCTATCTACAGCTGCCCGCATACACCGAGGCGATGTTCGAAGATGCTTATCCAGAGCCGAGCCAGGCGACCCAAGCCGTGGTTCAGTTCCGCAACGAGCGACAGCGAATCCTGACCGACGAACGCTCGCGGCGGTTCCGATTTGTCATCCACGAAGCCGCCCTGCTTATGCAATTTCCCGGGAAAGCCGTGATGCGGGCCCAGTTGAAGTATCTGCTGGCCGTTTCGGATCTTCCCAACGTCACCATCCAAGTTCTGCCATTCACGGTCCCGAAGAAGCCGCCACGCGCGAACTCATTCCTGGTGTGCGCCCCTCGCTCAGCTGCACTCTCGACCGTCATCCTGGATGGACCAACTCGCGCCGAGTACCTTGTCGACCAGACCTCAATCGCCAGCTACCTCGATCGCTTCGAGCAGCTGAGTGAGATCGCCCTACCCGCCATCACCAGCGATAGGTCGATGCAGGATGTCTCACGAGACTCCTGGGGGTTGATCCAGCACCTTCTGTACCTACTGCAAGAGTGAAAGGCGCACGATGTCCGAACTCCGCTGGCAGAAGTCGTCGTTCAGCGACACGGACGATGGCAGCCACTGTGTAGAACTAGCCCTCGGTGAGGGGGATCTTCGCCACGTTCGCGAATCCGATGACCCCTCCGTCATCCTCACCACCTCGGCCACCAGGCTCCGCGCCTTCCTCCTCGGCGCCAAGGCGGGCGAGTTCGACCACCTCACCTGACTCACCGCCCGCTCGTTGGACCCCAACGAGCGGGCGACCAACAAAGTCCAACCTGCACAACGGCATGCCCGCCGCTGATCCGCCAAGCCGTCCCCGAGCCGTCAAACCGGGCGACGGCGGCCTCATCCACACCGACGATCACATCCGACTTCAACGTCCGCAGAGCCACAACAGGGTAGGGAAGCAACTGACCCTCTCGGCGAAGAGAGTCGTCGGCGGCCAGAACCGGTCACCCACCAGGCGACGGTAGTTGAGATCTCCCTTGAGTACCGTCATCCCGGCACCCATGAACTCGGCCCGCAGGTCGACGGGCATCTCGTCAGACAGCGTCAACGAACATGCCCCTTCGGTTGCAGACCGGGAAACAGCGTTGCGCGGACTCCCCAACCACGACCCGTGGGGCTCCTACATCATCTTCTCTATCTGCTTCAGTCGTGAAAGGCACATGATGTCCAACACCTGGCAGAAGTCGTCGTACAGCAACGCCGAAGGAGCCAATAACTGCCTTGAGCTGGCAACTGGCATCGATGGCCTCCGCCACCTCCGCGAATCTGATGCCCCCGAGACCGTCCTCACCACCTCGGCCACCAGGCTCCGCGCCTTCCTCCTCGGCGCCAAGGCGGGCGAGTTCGACCACCTCACCTGACTCACCGCCCGCTCGTTGGACCCCAACGAGCGGGCGACCAACGAAGTCGGACCTGCACAACGGCGTGCCGGCCGCTGATCCGCCAAGCCGTCCCCGAGCCGTCAAACCGGGCGACGGTGACCGCATCCACACCGGCGATCACATCCGACTTCAACGTCCGCAGAGCCACAACAGGCGACGAGAGGTAGCCGACCATCCCGCCGACGGTACAAGCTTGAAAGGCATCCGATGTCCGAACTCCATTGGCAAAAGTCATCATTCAGCGGCTCGAACGCGGGCGGTAGCTGCGTTGAACTCGCAGCTGGAGCTGCGGACGTCCGTCACCTTCGCGAATCCGACGACCCGCCCGTCGTCCTCACCACCTCGGCCACCAGGCTCCGCGCCTTCCTCCTCGGCGCCAAGGCGGGCGAGTTCGACCACCTCACCTGACTCACCGCCCGCTCGTTGGACCCCAACGAGCGGGCGACCAACGAAGCCCGACCTGCACAACGGCATGCCCGCCGCTGATCCGCCACACCGCGCCCGAGCCGTCGAGCCAGGCGACGGTGACCGCATCCACACCGACGATCACATCCGACCTCAACGTCCGCAGAGCCACAACAGGCGTAGGGAAGCAACTGACCATCCCGCCGAAGGGAATCATCGGCGGCCAGAGCCGATCACCCACCAGGCAACGGTAGTTGAGGTTTCCCTCGAGTACCGTCATCCCGGCACCCGTGAACTCGGCCCGCAGGTCGACAGGCATGTCCTCATACGACAGTGGCGAACATGCCCTGCCGGTTGCAGACTGGGAAACGGCGTTGCGTGGACTCCCTAACTGCGACTCGTGGGGACTCCTGCATCATCGTCTCTATCTGCTTCAGTCGTGAAAGGCACATGATGTCCAACACCTTCTGGCAGAAGGCGTCGTACAGCGATGCGGAAGGCGCCGACAACTGCCTCGAACTCGCACGAGGCAACGGGGCTCTCCGTCACCTTCGCGAATCCGATGACCCCTCCGTCATCCTCACCACCTCGGCCACCAGGCTCCGCGCCTTCCTCCTCGGCGCCAAGGCGGGCGAGTTCGACCACCTCACCTGACTCACCGCCCGCTCGTTGGACCCCAACGAGCAGGCGACCAACGAAGCCCGACCTGCACAACGGCATGCCCGCCGCTGATCCGCCACACCGTCCCCGAGCCGTCAAACCGGGCGACGGCGGCCTCATCCACACCGACGATCACATCCGACCTCAGCATCCGCAGAGCCACAACAGGCGTAGGGAAGCAACTGACGCTCTCGGCGAAGAGAGTCGTCGGCGGCCAGAGCCGGTCGCCCAGCAGGCGGCGGTAGTTGAGGTCTCCCTTGAGCACCGTCATCGCGGCACCCGTGAACTCGGCCCGCAGGTCGGCAGGCATGTCCTCATACGGCAGTGGCGCGCAGAAGAACGGGTGCGTCCGGACCACGAGCGCGCCCCCGTTCATCGCCTGCCACAGCCGACCGCCCACCGCCGCGGCAGCCGCCGAGGTCGCACGGCGGAGGCGCTCGACCGAAGCCAGGACATCCGCCATCGTCGCGTCTGAAACGAAGTACGGCTGAGGCTTCACGTACAGGACCACCTGCGCCGCCAGGGCGCCGCTCAGGAGGTGGTCGATCAGCACCAGGTCCGGCAACAGCTCCCGGCCGGCGTTGTCCGCGACGACGCAGACCCGCCCACCCTTGCTCCGTTCCAGCTCGGCCCAGAACAGCGCGCTCTCGTCAGCGACCAGATCGGACGCCGTCGACCCGTCAGCCTCCGCGGTGATCTGGAAGCTGAGGTCCGCACGGTTACCCCAGAGGGCCGACGACAGCAGCGCCTCCGCTCGCCGACCGACCGGCAGGCCGTCGAGCTTGCCCAGAGCGGCCAACTCGTCGTCCACCGCCGACCCGGCCAGTTCCGCGCTCTTGAACGGTGCGAAGGGGTCGATCCCCTGCCAGGCCCCGGGCCGGAAATACCCGATGGCGTCCAGCAGTCGGCGGTAGAAGTAGCTCTCCGCCCACAGGAACGGTGCCTCGCCCCAGGGGCGCCCCCACAGGCCCTCTCCCCACTCCAGCCACTGGGCCTGGTCGTGGGAGCTCTCCGGCAGCGGTTCGAGGACGCCGGTGGTGCTCTCCACAAGCAGCCGCTCCACCGCCGCCCGCTCCGCAGGACCGTACGGCAGCGCGTCGAGCACCTGCCGGACCAGCTTCGGGTGGCGCTCGTGGAACACGCCCCAGGCGAAGGACCCGGGGACGTCGCTGCGGATCACGGGTGCGGTTGGCACGTGGGGGGCTCGTCTCTCTCGTCGCGCTCGTCCTGGCCCAGGCCGGCTACTGGGAGCGTAGCTCCGGGCACTCTTCCCGTGGCGGGCCTCATGGCCCGGAAATGCAAAGAACCCCCATCCGGGATTCCCGGATGGGGGTTCTTCAGAAGAATTGTTCGGCGGCGTCCTACTCTCCCACAGGGTCCCCCCTGCAGTACCATC